>JAUXNJ010000017.1 GCA_030682795.1 Sphingobacteriaceae bacterium | reverse complement strand
CACGGCTGTGGCTATTTACAACCGCTGGGGCCAGCAAGTTTATTTCACCGAAAACTACAGCAACAATTGGGGCGGCGAGGGCCTCCCTGCCGGCAACTACATTGCCGAGCTGGTGTTCCGCGATTTGCCTCCCCGCCGCTTAGCCATTTACCTCAAACGTTGAGAATGGAAGGCTTAGCTACATATTATGCATTTATTCCTCATGCCCGAGTCATCCTCGGCATTGACCCGCAACCCCAAATGGCACTCAGACAGCAGTTTTCAGATGAACTGCGTTTTGTTGCTGAAAGTAGCATCAACGTATTCCCAAATCCAGCTCAAAACGATGTTAAAATTAGTATGGATGGGATGAGCCAACTAAATTATCGTTACAGCATTACTGATTTACAAGGTAAATTAGTGGCAAAAGGAGATGTTGGTGTGTTAGATGGCTACGGTCATATTCAACTAAATGGCTTGAATAATGGCGTTTATGTGTTACAATTAATAAATGGTAGTGAACACCATCAAAGCAAACTGATAGTGCTTAAACCCTAATGAAAAGTTTTGTACTCATATTGAACTCTTTATTTTTCTTGTTGCCTCTTATCACTAATGGGCAACAGGAAAATTTGATTTATAATGGTTCATTAGAAGAATACATTGACTGCCCTGGCAGATCAATTTTAAATGCAAAACATTGGACTGCTGGTATCCCTGGTGGAAATTCATCAACAGATTATTACCATGCCTGTGCAGGAATAGTGCCAACCTTCGGCTCAAATTGGACGCAATATGCAGCTGATGGTGAAGCCTATTTTGGGGCTGGAAATGGTTTGGGAAATTTAGACTCTACAGCTCCTGGAGGCAGGGAATTTGCTAGCGGAAAACTTAAAATTTGCTTAGAAGCGGGTAGGAGGTACCAACTTTCTTTTTCTGTCAGTACCCCTGCTATTCTCTTCCAAGCTCGACGTGGCTACGATTGTTTTGAGGTATATTTCCATCCTAATGAATTTCCACTCGATGGCCAAAATTTAGGGGTATCTAACCGGTTCTATGAAGTTGCCTCAGAAGCCCTTCGTATGCCTGTGAATGGCCCTGTTGTTGAACGGGGCATTTGGCACAAATTGGAAGTAACATTTATAGCTCAAGGCAATGAATGCTACTTTACCGTAGGCTGTTTTAAATGGTTGCGGCCTGAAAACATTGGGGTATTGGTTGGACCTGGGGTTGATACACCACTAATGAATGGAATATACTACCTCTACGACGACTTCGTGCTCACCGAAGTCCCCGACGATACCACACCTGAACCCACGCCTGAGCCGGTGGTGCCCAATGTACTCACCCCCAATGGCGATGGCATCAACGATTTTTGGGTCGTCGAAAACCTCCCTCCGGGCACGGCTGTGGCTATTTACAACCGCTGGG
>JAUXNJ010000016.1 GCA_030682795.1 Sphingobacteriaceae bacterium | reverse complement strand
CACGGCTGTGGCTATTTACAACCGCTGGGGCCAGCAAGTTTATTTCACCGAAAACTACAGCAACAATTGGGGCGGCGAGGGCCTCCCTGCCGGCAACTACATTGCCGAGCTGGTGTTCCGCGATTTGCCTCCCCGCCGCTTGGCCATTTACCTCAAAAGAGAATAATGCTACAAATGCACAACGTACACCTTCCACGAATCATATTTGGGTTAGGCATTGACCAGCCACCTCCACCAGCGCTTGGGCCATAGTGGTGAGTTGTAACCAATTGGAAATAGCGCGTCATAAATTGTATAGCTGAATTTGTTAAAAATACCAACAATTGGTATCTTCGTAAAAGATCAAAATCATGGCAAAAAACACTTCCATCCTACTTGGTGACTACTTTGACAAGTTCATAAACGAACAAGTTCAAACCGGGAAATTTTCTTCTGCAAGTGAAGTCGTGAGAGCAGCTTTGAGAATGTTTGAACACGAGGAGACCAAAAAAACAGTGCTCATTAAAGAACTTAGAAAAGGTGAAGCATCTGGATTTATAGAAGGATTCAATAGAGACTCCTTTTTAGAAGGTCTTCATCAAAAACATGTTTCAAAATAATGACTTATAAAATTAGTATCGAAGCCCAAATCGATATTGAAAATATTTGGCTGTACACTTTTGAAACTTGGTCATTAGAACAAGCTGATAGATATGTCAATTTGATTCTTGACGAAATTGAGTATCTAACACAAAACCCGACTTCAGGAAAAGATATTCAGCATTTAAGAAAAGGGTATTACCAAGCGAAAGTAAAATCTCATTTTATTTTTTACAGAATAAACCGGGCAGAAAACAAGCTGGAAATTATCAGAGTTCTACATCAACAAATGGACATAGAGGCCAGGTTGAAAGACTAAATCTGGCTACATATCTCATCTGTTTAGCTGCAACGGGTGAATCAGGAGCTCGTAAACGGAAGGGTATTAGGTACAAAATTCAGTAACTTCACCATTGGTTAAAAACAAAAAAGCCGCCTCTCCAACGAAATGCGGCTTTTTTAGCTTTATCCAGCACTAAGGCAGGTTGTGAAATACGTTCTGTACGTCGTCGTCTTCTTCAAAAAACTCGATGAGCTTCATCACTTCTTCTTCCTGGGCTTCGTTTACCTCAGCAAAACTCACCGGCAGGCGCTGCAGCTCGGAGCTGATTACGTTGATGTTCATTTTTTCGAGGGCTTTCTGCATGCTGCCAAAGTCGGCAAATGCGGCAGTTACAATAATTTCGCCCTCTTCTTGCTGGATGTCGTCGGCGCCATGGTCGATGAGCTCAAGTTCGAGTTCTTCGATGTCGAGACCCTCGCCATTGATGCGGAAAATGCCCTTGCGCTCAAAAAGGAAGCTCAACGAACCCGATGTGCCCAGCGAGCCGCCGTATTTATTGAATAAATGGCGCACATTGGCCACGGTGCGGGTGGGATTGTTGGTGGCGGTTTCCACTACAATGGCTACGCCATGTGGACCGTAGCCCTCATAGATCACCTCTTCGTAGTCCTTCTCGTCCTTGTCGGTAGCCCGCTTGATGGCGGCTTCCACACGGTCTTTGGGCATGTTAGCGCCCTTGGCGTTTTGCATGGCCACCCGCAGGCGGGGGTTGGTTTCGGGGTTCGGACCGCCAGCCTTGGCAGCCATGGTGATTTCCTTACCAATTCGCGGAAAAATCCGCGCCATTTTGTCCCAGCGGGCAAATTTTCTGGCTTTTCTATATTCGAATGCGCGTCCCATAGGTTATGCTAATGTTTTTACTAATGCTTCTTCCACGTATTTAAAGGTAGAGAGAATTTCGGGCTTCCCGTCTACAATGGCCACATCGTGTTCAAAATGGGCCGATGGTTTTTTGTCGGCGGTAATGATCGTCCAGCCGTCTTCCAGCTGCTTGATGTTTTTAACGCCCATGTTAATCATGGGTTCGATGGCAATCACGAGGCCGTTTTGGATGCGCGGACCGCTGCCGCGCTTGCCGTAGTTCGGTACCTCGGGCTTTTCGTGCAGTTTGCGGCCGAGACCGTGGCCCACCAACTCGCGCACCACGCCATAGCCATTTTTTTCGGCATGCTGCTGAACGGCAAAGCTGATGTCGCCAATGCGGTTGCCCACCACGGCTTGCTCGATGCCTAAATACAGCGATTCAAGCGTTACCTGAAGCAATTTGCGCACTTCGGCGCTCACTTCGCCCACGGCAAAGGTGTAGGCATGGTCGCCGTAAAAGCCGTGAAGCTTCGCCCCGCAGTCCACGCTGATGATGTCGCCATCTACCAGCGGCCGGTTGTCGGGGATGCCGTGCACTACCTGCTCGTTTTTCGACATGCAGAGGGTGTTGGGGAAGCCGTACAAGCCCAAAAAGGCAGGCTCGGCGCCTTGGTCCCGGATGTAGGTCTCCGCTAGTTTGTCGAGCTGCAGCGGCGTTACCCCCGGCTTAATTTCAGCGGCAACAATGCCCAGCGTGCGACTCACCACTTGCGCGGCGGCACGCATCAACTCAATTTCTTCGAGACTTTTATAATGTATCAATACTAAAAAGCTTGTGCGGCTGCAAAATTAGGCATTTCTTCGGCTTTTACCAGGTAAACACACTGCCGTACTGTGCGTTCATGGCGTCGACGCACAAAACAGGAATTTGCGCCTTGTTGTTCACGATGTTTTCCTCGTCGGAACCGCCCGTAATAATATCCAGCAAACCGCGGTCTTCACCGGTCATGATCACCAACAAATCGGCATCCACACTTTCAGCATAGGCTAAAATTTGTTTTACATAACTTTTGCCTTTGGGATTTTCTTTAGCGCTTTTATGCTTGATGTTGTGGTTCTTGAACATCTTTTCGGCATAGGCTACATTGGCAGCCACACTTTTAGCCAAAAACTCATCACTTTCAGTGGCTACAAATAAATGTACCTCGCCTCCAAAAAGCTGAGCCAATGCGGCTGTTTGAGTGGTTTTTTGCTTGCTTTCTTTGGTCGAATCTACAGGCATTACAATGGTTTTGTAACCGTGTGCCTTAATGGGACGGGTTTGTACAATGATGTCGGGGGCTTTGCTGCTTTCCGAAATCTTCAAAACATGCGCTCCAGTAATGTGCTGCATGCCTACTTTGCCGCTGGTGCCCATCACCACCAAACGTGCTTTGCTGCTGGCTACGTATTCGGGAATGGTGGTGAAAATGCTACCCTCTTCCATCTCATAAGTAGCTGTAACACCCGATTTTTTAGTGATGTCGGTGACTAAAATCTGTAATTTATCGTTGAGGTCCTTGATCGAGAGCTTTTCCTTTTTCATCATCGATTTGCTCTCGCTGTTGAGTACATGGAGGACCATCACCCGGTCGGAAGCCACTTTGGCAATGGCAATCGCATGCTGCAAGGCACAGTCGGAGGGTGGGGTGAAGTCGTAAGGGACCAGAATGAGATTTTCTTCGCTCGTTTGCATATGGTAAGGTTGATAGGAGGCTAAATTATTCAATTCTTTCGATAGCACCCAATGTAGGCGTGCTGCTGCGTGGCTGTCCGAACAAGTCGTTGGCCAAAACCGGGAATTGCGGGATGAGGTTGAGGCCAGCTTGAAAGGCCGGTGACAGGGTATCGATGCTGAAGTTTTTATCTTCAGGACTCTTGAAGCGCGGGTTCACAAACTGCAAAGCATTGCCAGGCGGTGGGGTGCGATTGGTGCGCAAGATGGTGTGGCTGAGTTGGGCACTAAACCCACCAGTACCAGCTGTATCGAGCACAAATTCAACTTCTCGAGTGCCAAATACAATGCTGTTTTGGAGGATGAGGTTGGCGGCATTGGGCCGGCCGTTGTTGTTGCGATTGCTAAGCACAAAAAGCGGAAAGCTACGTGAAAAGCCCGATCCAATATTAGCGAAAGTGGCGTGGCGGAAATGGTAAGTGCCTCCTAAATCTCCCAAAAAATTATACAAGCCGCAATTGCTGATGAGCAGGTTGGTGGCTTGGATGTGGGCGGTGAATCCCAACAGGCCTACAATGGCAAAATTATCAATCAGTACTTTGTCGAGCACCAAATTGGGTGCTGTGCCGCTCACCGGCAGCGAATCAACCCGAATGGCGATGTTGCCATTGTGCAGCTCGGCATTGCTGATGCGGTTGTTGGTGCTGCCCAACAAAAAATGCAGTCCGTTCCAGGCACCAGCGAGGTCGCGGTAAAAAGGGTCAAGCCGGTCGCCTCTAAAAATCACGGGGTTTTCAGGAGTGCCGTTTACCTGCAAACTGCCTAGCGTAAAAATGGTAGAGTTTTTATTGAAAAAGATCCGTGCCCCGGCTTCGATGGTGAGGTTGCACAGGCTATCTACCAGCACCGAATTGTAAATCACAATCGGTTTTTCGGCAGTCCAAACGGTATTACACGGCAAAACTTCGCCATTGTAAAACACGGCATTTTGTCCGTACGCCGCCAATTGCACCTTGCCAGTTTTGTTGCCCGATCGAAATACTACCGAATCTGCAACGATGAAAGGCGTATTTACAGAGGTGGGGTCAATGGTGACTTCTACAAAAATATACAGACTGTCGTTGGCCCTCAGCTCTACGCCTTTGAGGTCGTTGCTCGGGATGCCGTTGATGTTGATGCGGTAGGCGGAATTGCCCGTGAGGCGGCGGCCTCCCAAATACACCTCGTCGATTTGTACATTGGTGTTGGTGGGATTGAACACCTTAAAGCGCTTGGTGATGGAACCGGCCGTTACAAAGACGGTATCGAACAGCAGGCTGTCGGTTTCGAACCGCAGCTCAATGTTGGCGTTGGGGGTAAAGCGGTCTTGCCGACAACCAAAAACGGCTGGCAGAAGCAAAATAGCTAGTAACGCAAGCGTGTAAAATGACCTCATCCTTAGGGCCAACGAAATTACTAAGGTCAAACGTATTATTGATGAGATATTTACAGAGAATGGTAAATGCAGGAGAGATTTTTTTTATTCGGCTCCAAAAACTATCTTTGCTAACGACTGTTAGTTAGTATATGGCTGAAATTCTCTCTGAGCGCAAAACACAAATAGCTGAAAAAGCCACCCTGCTTTTTAAGGAGCGCGGCTATGCAGCTACGTCTATGCGCGATTTGGCAGCCGCCATCGGCATTGAAGCTGCTTCATTGTACAGCCATTTGCGCTCTAAGGAGGAACTGCTGCAGCGCATATGTTTTGGCATGGCCGAGGCTTTTTTCACTGCCCGCGACCAGGTAAACAGTTTGCAGTTGTCCGCCCCCATCAAACTCCGCCTCGCCATCGAAAAGCATGTGGAGGTGGTTACCAACGATGTAAATGCATCGGCGGTGTTTTTGCACGAATGGCGGCATTTAAGCGAGCCTGAGCTCAGCATCTTCAAAAGCATGCGCCGCGAGTATGAAGAATACCTCATGGCCATTTTGCAGGAAGGCAAGGCGACAGGCCAATTCAACATCCCCAACGAAAAACTCACAGTGCTCACCCTGCTATCGTCGCTCAACTGGCTGTACGACTGGTACCGACCCGATGGCAGTTTGCAGCCGCACGAAATAGCCAAGCAATTGGCCGATCAGGTAATTAACGGTTTAATCACGAACAAATAAACTACACACCATGTACGGAGGAGGATATATCCACGACGACCAGAAGAAAAAAACCGACATCACAGCCGAAGATCCGGCTTTGTTGGCCGAGTTTGAGGCACGCATTGCCCGCGGTGAAAAGATTGAGCCCCGCGATTGGATGCCCGCCGAGTACCGCCGCCAGCTCATTCGCATGATTGAGCAGCACGCGCATTCTGAAATTATTGGCGCTTTGCCCGAAGGCACTTGGATTACCCGTGCCCCTGGCTTCCGCCGCAAATTGGCCTTGATGGCGAAGGTGCAAGACGAAGTGGGCCACGCCCAATTGCTCTACAGCGCTGCCGAAACTTTGGGCAAGAGTCGCGAAGACATGATCAACGACCTGATCAATGGCAAGTCGAAGTACTCGAATGTGTTTAATTATCCTTCCAAAACCTGGGCGGATGTGGCCGTGATTGGCTTTTTGATTGATGCGGCCGCCATAGTAAATCAGGTAGCGAACAGCAAGGGCTCTTATGGTCCGTATTGCCGTGCCTTGGAGCGGATTTGTTACGAAGAAAGCTTCCACCTCAAGCAAGGGCACAGCATTTTTGTGTACTTGGCTACCGGCACGCCCACACAACGCGCCATGGTGCAAGATGCCCTCAACCGTTGGTGGCAGCCGATCATGCACTTCTTTGGTCCGAGCGACAAAATGAGTCAGCATACCGAAACCCTCATGCGCTGGAAGGTGAAAATGGCTTCGAACGACGATATGCGCCAGCAGTTTTTGAATATGTATGTGCCAAAAATTCGCGAAGTGGGCATTGTGATTCCAGATCCAAACCTCCGCAAAAACCCTGAAACCAATATGTGGGAGTTTACAGAGCCCGATTGGAATGAGTTTTACGAGGTTATCAAGGGCAACGGTCCTTGCAATGCCGAGCGTTTGGCTGTGCGCCGCGCTGCAGAAGACAATGGCGCCTGGGTACGGGCTGCCTTGCGCAAAGCCGATCAACATTACGTTACACCCCTCGCTTAAGTCTTATGAAAATTAAATCACTCGATCCGCGCGTGAGCCGATTGGAGCTCGACGCGGTTGACAAACAGCCCGATGCGGTGTTAAAGCCCGAAGAACATTGGGAAACCTACCAGGTTTTTCACCAGCGCAAGCGGGGTGAGAAGCACAGCTCGGTAGGCATCGTGCACGCACCGAGCGCCGAAATGGCTTTGGTGTTTGCCAAAGAACAGTATGGTCGCCGCGGCGAAACAGTGAACATGTGGATTGTAAACACCCGCGATGTGCTGGCCATGGACTACGACGATTACGACGTATTTGCCACCACACCCGACAAAATGTACCGCGACCCAGCTGGCTACAAGGTGAATGATAAAATTGCCGAATTCAAAAAGTCAAACCTGCATGTTTAACAAAGAAACCCTCGATGCAGTACGCTTACTGCTGCTATTTCAGGCCGATGACCACCTGATAATTGGTCACCGCAACTCCGAATGGACCGGTTTGGGGCCTATTTTGGAAGAAGACATAGCCTTCTCGTCAATCGCGCAGGATAAAATTGGGCATGCGCTCGGTTTGTACAGCATTTTGAACGAAAATTTGGGCGAAGCTGATCCCGATACCTTGGCTTTCATGCGCAATGAAACCGACTTTACCTCTTCCCACTTGGTAGAATTGCCCATTGGTGAGTACGATTTTAGCTTGGTGCGCCACCTCTTTTTCGACCTCGCGGCACACATCCGCTTCGAAGATTTGGCTACTTCAGCTTTTGATCCGGTAGCTAAACTCGCTCGCAAGGTGAAGGGCGAAATCAAATACCACGTTTTTCATGCCAATACCTTCATCAAACAGCTAGGTCACGGCAGCGAAGAGAGCAAAGCCCGTTTGCAGTCGGCCATCAACCAAAATTTTGGTTTGGCTTTGGGGATGTTTGAGTCGTTTGAAGGTGAACAGTTGCTTATCGACCAAGGCATTTACAAGGGTGAGGCCGCTATTCGTGAGGCTTGGTTAGGCGAAGTACAAGCCGTTTTGTTGGAAGCTGGGCTAAAAATGCCAGACGCCAGTAAGGTAGAGCCTGTGTTGGGTGGTCGCAAAGGCTTTCATACTGAGTATTTACAGCCTTTGCTCGATGAAATGACCGAAGTATTTCGTGTGGACCCTGCCGCAGAATGGTGAGGAAGTCCATATTAATTGCATTAATCTTTAAGAAAACACCATGTCAACAACCGTTATAAGTGCTACAGATCACATTTGGGAAGCCATTGCGCAGGTAATGGATCCCGAAATTCCGGTGTTGTCGGTTGTCGATTTGGGCATCATTACAGATGTTCAAATCGACGGCCAAAATGCCGTGAAGGTGCTCATGACGCCTACTTTTTCGGGTTGTCCTGCCATCCGCCTCATGGAAAAGCAGGTGAAAGAGGCAGTGGAAGGCGTGGGCTATGCGCAGGTGACCGTTGAAACTAATTTCGACGTGACCTGGAACAGCAATATGATCAGTGATAAAGGTCGGGAAATCATTAAAAACTTTGGCCTGGCACCGCCACCGAAATACAAGGGGCAGCCCGATATGTCGCTGCTGGCGCATACCGCTTGTCCGTATTGCAACAGCGAAAACACCACTTTAAAAACGCCATTTGGTCCAACCTTGTGCCGTTCGATGCATTATTGCTACGATTGTCTGCAAGCGTTTGAACAATTCAAACCAATTTAGCATTTTTGTAGCATATGGTTTATGCTACCACCGACGATATCACCGTATCAGTTGACATTCAATATCAACCACAATATTCCGTGCCCCACAGTGCGGAATTTTTGTTTGCATACCACATCAATATCGTTAACAACAGCAATCAGGAAATACAGATTTTGGGCCGCCATTGGTTCATAGCGGATGGGCCAGTTCGCAAACGAGAGGTGAAAGGCGAGGGTATTGTGGGCGAACAGCCGGTGCTGGCGCCCGGTGAGCAACATGCCTATGTGTCGTTTTGCAATCTTACCCACCATTTTGGAAGTATGCAGGGCATTTTTTTCGCACAACGCACCAGCGATGGTTATATGTTTGAAATTCAAGTACCTTTGTTCACGATGATTTTGCCGCAGTTGCTGTCATGATTACATATTACGGAATTGTTAACAATAAGATAACCTTCGATTTCGGGCTCGGTCCGAATTAAAGTTGATTTTTGCAACTAATTGTCAGATGAGCAAAACCAAAATGAAAGTAGCTCCCGGTGTCGCTGGTTCAAAGAATATCAAGTATTTTCTTGTTTTTGCTCGTCGTGAGCGGAAATTTTTCTTGCTGGTAGCGGTTGCGCTTTTGGTAACTGCGGTTGCTTATCCCTATCCCAACATAGCCATGTGGCTGGGTTTTATGTTTGCTGGCTATTCGGCCATTGCCAACGACAGCATTCAAACCATCGGCACTTTTATAGCTTCGAACCAATCGCGTAAATGGTATTGGTTGTGGTTGTTTATAGGAGTTATTTTCTTAGCGGCCATTTTCACCAGCTGGAATTTATACGATGGCGATGTATCCTTTCAGCGTTTAAAAAGCAAGGGCTTAGACGCAGACCCGGTAGAATTTGGCTATTTGCAGGTGGCGGCACCGGTGATTTTGCTCATTCTAACGCGACTTCGCATTCCGGTAAGCACCACTTTTATGTTGCTAACTTCTTTTTCGGGAAGCTTGGGCACCATCACGGGCATGTTCCAGAAAAGCTTGTCGGGTTATTTTATCGCCTTTACCGTTTCTATTGCCATCTGGTTTTTACTTGCAGGTCCTATCAAGAAGCTCGTGAAAGGCAAGGCACATCCGGCATGGACGGTTTTTCAGTGGATTACAAGCGGTGCTTTGTGGTTTTTATGGATTGCTCAAGATGCGGCGAACATTGCTGTGTACTTGCCCCGCTCACTCTCGTTGAACCAAGTTTTATTTTTCTGTGCCTATATTTTTGCAGGATTGGGCCTACTCTTTTATCTCAAAGGCGATAAAATTCAAGGCATCGTAAACGAAAAGTCGGATGTAACTGATGTGCGTTCAGCTACCTTGATTGACTTGGTGTATGCCTTCATTTTGCTTTGGTTTCAAAACCTCAATACCATACCTATGAGCACCACTTGGGTATTTATCGGCCTGCTGGCAGGGCGTGAAATTGGTATGAAGGTATCAGGTTACCGTCAAGGTCCTGTGAAGCTCAAAAAGACCATGCGCCTCATTGGTAAGGATGTGTTGTATGTGACCATGGGCTTGGTGGTTTCTATGATTTTGGCCATCTCGGTAAATAGCAACATTCGCAAGGAAGTTTTTGCTGCTGTGGCCAATTGGTTTTAAGCTTTTTAGGCTGAATTTTCAGTCGTTCGCCGTATATTTGTGCGTTTTGTAAAACCAGCCATGCATCAAGCTGTTGATGTATGCAAAAACGTACCAAATGGAATTCAATTTATCAGAAGAGCACTTGATGATCCGTCAAGCTGCGCGCGATTTCGCACAAACCGAGTTATTGCCAGGCGTTATTGAGCGCGACAACGAACAAAAATTCCCAGCCGAACAAGTCCGCAAAATGGGCGAATTGGGCTTCATGGGCATGATGGTGAGTCCGGAGTACGGCGGCGGTGGCATGGATACCATTTCTTACGTGCTCGCCATGGAAGAAATTTCTAAGGTTGATGCTTCGGCTTCTGTATGTATGTCGGTAAACAACTCCCTGGTATGCTGGGGTATTGAAACCTATGCTTCTGAAGAGCTCAAGCGCAAGTATTTGCCAGATTTGGCGGCCGGTCGCAAAATCGGAGCTTTCTGCTTGTCTGAGCCCGAAGCTGGTTCAGATGCCACTTCACAGCGCACCACCGCCATCGATAAGGGCGATTATTACGAATTAAACGGTACTAAAAACTGGATCACCAACGGCAACAGTGCTTCTACCTACATTGTGATTGCACAAACCGACGTAGAAAAAGGTCACCGTGGTATCAATGCCTTCATCGTTGAAAAAGAGTGGGAAGGCTTCCAGGTTGGTAAAAAAGAAGATAAAATGGGCATCCGCGGTAGCGATACCCACAGCATCATGTTCACCAATGTAAAGGTGCCTAAGGCCAACCGCATTGGGGAAGATGGTTTTGGCTTTAAGTTCGCCATGAAGGTGTTGGCCGGCGGTCGCATCGGTATTGCGGCCCAAGCCCTCGGTATTGCCAGTGGTGCTTTTGAGCTTTCTGTAAAATATTCAAAAGAGCGCAAAGCCTTTGGTACTGAAATCATGAACCACCAGGCCATTCAGTTTAAGTTGGCCGACATGGCTACCGAAATTGAAGCTGCGCGTTTGTTGTGCTTGAAGGCTGCCTGGTTAAAAGACCAGCATGAAGATTACATCATGGCCAGCGCTCAAGCCAAGTTGTTCGCATCTACCGCTGCCATGCGCATTACTACTGAAGCAGTGCAAGTGCACGGTGGATACGGCTTTGTGAAAGAGTACCATGTGGAGCGCATGATGCGTGATGCCAAAATCACCCAGATTTACGAAGGCACTTCAGAGGTGCAAAAAATTGTAATTGCCCGCGAGGTGTTGAAATAATTCAAGAGCATCTAAACAGAGAGCCGTCCCCAAAAAGGATGGCTTTTTTGTTGTGTTTTCGAAAGAAGTCGCTGAATTTTTAATAAAAACACCTTGTAATTTGCCTCTTAAAAAGGAGATGTTACCAGGCATTTACAGCGAAGGTGAAATTGCAAGGCAAATTTACCTCATACGGGGTCGGCATGTGATGCTCGACCGCGATTTAGCCAAATTGTATGGCGTAGAAACAAGGGTGTTGAATCAGTCGGTGCGCAGGCACATCAGGCGATTCCCGGATGATTTTATGTTCCAGCTGAGTCCGGAGGAATTTGCCGATTGGAAATCACAAACTGTGATTTCCAATTCAGATGTCATGGGCTGGCGAAAGGCGCCTTTGGTGTTCACCGAATTGGGAATCGGTATGCTTTCGGGAGTATTAAACAGCGATGTGGCCATCGACATTCACATTTTCATCATGCGGGCTTTTCAACGGATGCGAGCTACTTATTTAAGTCATCGGGAGGTTTTGGATAAGTTAGCGCATCTCGAAAAAAGCGTGGAAGACCTATATGGAAGAGACATCAGCAGGGAAGAAATGATGTTGGCCTTGTCGCTGCAATTGGAACAGTTTTTTGAACAAGGGAAGCGCATTACTATTAAAGGCTATCAAAAGGAGTAGAGCCTAACGCGCATCGTAACACTCCATTAGCAGCAATTGGCCACTGCTGTGCGTAATCTCCACCCAGCCTTCTTCCAGTACTTCGTTGCTCGTGCCGATGCGGATGCCGAGCTCGAGGGCTTCGTTGTGCAGTGGATACAGCAGGTTTTGAGTATGGATGCCCTCAACACGACCCATGGGCAAAAGCGAAATGACTGTGCCTTTGGGGTACCATTTGCGAAAATGCCGCGGTAGGGGGTAGATGCGCGAAAAATCATCGAGCATGTTGAGGTTGAGGCGACCAGTGTACTTCACCATATTGCTGAGGTTGGCAAAATGGTGGTCGGCGCGCCTGCCCGTTGCCCAAACAATGTTGGCGGCTTGGTGGCCTTCTTCCAGTAAAAAATCGAGGCCTTTTTCTAGGTCGGTTTTGTCTTGATTAGGTGCATGCACCACCCGGATGGGCTGCTGCAAGGCTGTTTCTTGCTCCCAAAGCGGCATGCTGTCGAAATCGCCGAGTACCGCATCTACTTTGATGCCCAAGGCTGTGAGTCGGGGCAGGGCGCCGTCGAGGGCCAAAATGTAAGGACTCCATTCAAGCAACTCGCCCAACAAAGCTTCGCTACAGGCCGCGCCGTTGGCTACTACCAGGGCGGGTTCTTGCTTGTCGCGGATGATGTGGTGGCTGCTCATGGGATTTGTGATTTATGATTTCAGAGTTTGATTTATGATTTATGATTTGGAGTTGCAGTTTTGATTTGAGATTGGCGATTTTGGATTTGGTGGAGCAAAAATGGGGAATAAAAAGGAGGTGTGGAAATGAGGGGTAAAATAGGACTGATTAGGGATGGCTTCCCTTAGATAGTTGGCGGTTGCGACATTACTAAGTCATTTGGGCCGCAGAGGTTTGATATGGAGAAGAATTTTACCCCATCCATAAAACATTTTTTAATGTGATGAGTTAATGTAGGGAGTTCTTGCTGCGGGCAATCCGTTGGTATTGACTAACTTTGCACCAAGTTTTTTGCCTATGCAACCCATCAAAGGTTTTTCGAAATTATCTAAAGCTGGTAAGATTGAGTGGATTACCAATCAGTTTTTCAAGGATCCAGAAGCTGCTTACGAGCTGTTGAGCCACTATTGGCATAGCGACGAGCAAGTGCAAAAGCTGCACGACGAGTTTATAGAAAATACCGTCACCAATTTTTACATGCCCTATGGCGTGTCGCCCAACTTTTTGCTGAACGACCGGCTATACACCATCCCGATGGTGATAGAAGAAAGTTCGGTGGTGGCAGCAGCCTCCAAAAGCGCGGCTTTTTGGTTGGGAAGAGGGGGATTCAAGGCCCATGTAGTATCGACCAAAAAAATTGGTCAGGTGCATTTCATTTGGCATGGCGATGCTGAAAAATTGCATGCCTATATGCCCGAGTTGCGTGCCTTGCTGCTTGCAGGCACCGAAGAAATTACCGCCAATATGCGCAAGCGGGGCGGTGGCATTGTTGACATCCAACTCGTTAACAAAACCGATCAAGAGCCTGGCTACTACCAGCTGCATGCCACCTTCGAAACGCGGGATGCCATGGGTGCCAACTTCATTAACTCCAACCTCGAAGAGTTTGCGCGCATTTTACGTCGTTCACTCGAGCAAGATGCGCGGTTTACCCCTGAGGAGCAGGAGGTGACCATCGTAATGTGCATCTTGAGCAATTATACGCCAGAGTGTTTGGTGCATTGCGAAGTGAGTTGTCCGGTCGATCAACTGGCCGATGGCGACGATTACACCAACGAAGAATTTGTAGAGAAGTTTACGCGGGCCATCCGCATTGCCAACATTGAGCCATACCGGGCAACTACCCACAACAAGGGCATTATGAACGGCATCGATTCGGTGGTATTGGCCACGGGCAACGATTTTAGAGCAGTAGAAGCTTGCGCGCATACCTATGCCGCCCGCGACGGACAGTACCGCAGCCTGACCAATGTAGAAGTGAAAGACGGTATTTTCCGTTTTTGGATAGAAGTGCCACTGGCTTTGGGCACCGTGGGTGGCTTAACCACCTTGCACCCCATGGTCAAGTTTTCGCATGAATTGCTCGGCCAACCCAATGCCGAGGAGCTCATGATGATTACTGCTGCAGTGGGTTTGGCGCAGAATTTTGCAGCGGTAAAGTCGCTCGTTACCACTGGTATTCAGAAGGGGCATATGAAAATGCACCTGCTCAACATCCTCAACCAGCTGGAAGCTGGGGAGATGGAAAAGGAGCGTGCCAAGACCTATTTCAGCGATAAAGTGGTGAGCTTTCAGGCTGTGGCTGAATTTTTAAAGAAGCTGCGCGGCGAACCGGCTGTGCAGATTTTACCAGGTAAAAAACAAGGATAAGCGTGCAAACAGCCCGCTATTATGCCCACGGCAAACTGCTGTTGACCGCCGAATATGTGGTGCTGCACGGAGCTACGGCTTTGGCGGTGCCTACCCGAGCGGGACAATGGTTAGAGTTGCACCCCAACGATGGCCAAGATTTGTGGTGGCAGGCTTGGGATGCGGCAGGACAGAAATGGTTTGAGGCGCATTTTAGGTTGCCAGATTTGCATTGCACCCGCAGCACCGATGCTGTGGTGGCCAACAAGCTTAGTCAGATGTTGCAAGCTGCTTTGGCGCTGCAGCCTAGCATGCGAGAGGCCCTGCAAGGACTTTTAGTTCAAACGAAACTCGAATTCGACCGGCATTGGGGCCTGGGCAGCAGCTCCACCTTGGTGTCGTTGTTGTCGCAATGGTTCGACATTCCACCCTACGACCTTTTTAACCGCACCCAAACCGGCAGCGGCTACGATTTGGCCTGTGCAACGGCCGAAGGGCCCATTTTATACCAGCTGCAACAGGGGCAGGCACATATTATACCTGTGCGGTTTCATCCCGATTTTCAGTCGCAGTTGTACTTTGTATATCTCGGTCAAAAGCAATTTTCTGACCGCGAAGTGAAGGCTTACCTCGGCCATGGCCAACCAGATGCGGCCTTGCTGCAAGAGGTGAGTGACCTTACTCGTTCTTTGGTGCAGGCCAGTAGTTTAGATGAATTTGCTGGACTGCTCGAGGCCCACGAAGCCTTACTTAGTGCCGAATTGCGGCGCCCAACCGTGCAGCAGCAGCTTTTTGCCAGCTATCCTGGTCAGGTAAAGAGCTTGGGTGCGTGGGGCGGCGACTTTGTGCTGGCCACTGCTCCCGATCCTGCCGAAGCCCTCGCTTGGCTCCAAAACAACGCTTTTAAAACCGTAGTGCCCTACGACCAAATGATATGACGCCCTTTTTTACCCCCCTCAAAAGCTGGGAAGCCGCCAGTGGCAGCGTGCGCTGGACCAGTCCTTCGAACATCGCCCTTATTAAATACTGGGGCAAAACCGGTCTCCAGCAACCCGCCAATGCTTCGGTGAGTTTTACCTTGGATGCCTGCAAAACCGATACCAGGGTACAGTTTGAGCCGCGGGTAGGAGGTGGTTTGGAGGTTTATTTAGACGGACAACGGAACGAGGCTTTTGAGCCTAAAATCCAGTCTTTTTTTCAAAAAATAGGGGCAGATTTCCCTTGGTTGCAAGACTTTTTCTTGCGTATTGATACTCACAACACCTTTCCGCACAGCAGCGGCATTGCCTCTTCGGCTTCGGGCATGAGTGCCATGGCACTAAATCTGCTGAGCATCGACCAGCTCTTGGCCAATGGCACGCGGGTGCAGCCCGACGACGATTTTTACCAGGCGGCCAGCTATTTCGCCCGCATTGGCTCTGGATCAGCCTGCCGTTCGTTGTATGGTGGTTTGGTGATGTGGGGCGCGCATCCGGAGCTCCCGGGCTCGAGTCAGGATTACGGCACCCGCTGGTCAAGTGCAGTGAACCCGGTTTTTAACAGCTACCAAGACACTATTTTGCTGGTGCATGCCGGTCAAAAATCGGTGAGCAGCAGCGTGGGGCACGGACTCATGCACGGCCATCCTTTTGCCACACAGCGTTTTGCAGAGGCCCAAAGCCGCATGTTACGCATGCAAGCCATCTTAGCCAGCGGCGATTTAGAGGCTTTTGGTGCCTTGGTAGAGGCGGAGGCCCTTATGTTGCATGCTTTGATGATGGCGTCGGAGCCCTATTTTTTGCTCATGAAACCAGGCACTGTGGCGATCATTGAAAAAATATGGGATTTTAGAAAACAAAACGCTGTCCCTGTGCATTTTACACTTGACGCTGGCGCTAATGTGCACCTTTTATACCCTGCTAGTCACCAAAATGTGGTCAAACAGTTCATCGACAGTGAGTTGGCCGCTTATTGCGAACAAAAAGCGTATATTTGTGACGCCGTTGGGCAAGGACCAGTGCTTTTAGAAGCCGACTTATGATCAAAGAATCGCTTTATTACGCAAAAATCCTCCTTTTTGGGGAGTATGGCATCATTGAAGATGCCATGGGCTTGAGCATTCCTTACAGTCAGTACCAAGCTCAGTTTTCGTTTGAGGACAAGCAAAGTGAGGCTGCAATCAAAAGCAACGGCCATTTGCAAAAGTATTTAGTCTATTTGCAAGACTTGGCTCAAAAGCAAGAACTTCCTGTAGGGCTCAATTTGGAGCAGTTTGCGGCAGAAGTAGCTGAGGGCATGTATTTCGACTCCAGCATTCCCCAAGGCTTTGGCGTAGGCAGTTCAGGTGCTTTGGTAGCGGCCGTTTACGACCGTTATGCGCAGGTAAAAATCAATGCCAATGACCAACTTACTGGTGATCAAATTGCAGAGTTAAAAGGCATTTTAGGCAAGTTAGAAGCGTATTTCCACGGTCGTTCTTCGGGCATGGATCCGCTGATTTGTTATTTGAAGATTCCGATTCTTATAGACAATAAAAAAGACCTTGGTACTGTGATTTTGCCCGCCGAAAAAGCAGGTGCAGGTGCCATTTTCTTGCTCAATACCGGCGAACCGGGCGAAACCCAACCCTTGGTAAACCTCTTTTTGGAGCGTTTAAAGCAAGAAGGTTTCCGCAATATGATCCGCACCGAGTTCAAAAAATACAACGACGAGTGTATTCATTCTTTCTTGCAAGGCGACGTAAAGCCCTTGTTCAAGAGCT
The DNA here is from genome assembly GCA_030682795.1 of Sphingobacteriaceae bacterium. GTDB lineage: Bacteria > Bacteroidota > Bacteroidia > UBA7662 > UBA7662 > PNNG01. Next base: position 30,397 of record JAUXNJ010000016.1, on the reverse strand, counting down.
TACGCAAGCTCTCACAGCTGGCCCTCGACAACTTTAAGCCCATGATCCCCGATTTGTTCCACCAATTGTGGAAGCAGGGCATCGATTCGCGCGCTTACTACCTCAAATTATGTGGTTCAGGTGGTGGAGGTTACATTTTGGGCTTCACACAAGACTACGAAAAGGCCAGTAAACTTCTAAAAGATCACAAACTTGAAGTGATTTACCGCTTCTAGTGGCTTCCCGCACCCAAATATTCAGCCAGGCACAGCGCATTCGAGTGATTCGCTTCCTGGCTTTTTTGTCGCTCATCCGCTGGTACAACCTATTGGTGGTGGCCGTGGCCCAGTACATGGCGGCGTATTTCATTTTGCACGACAATCCCCCGCTTTCGGCGGTTTTGCTCGACTTTAAGCTGTTGGGCGTGGTAGCCAGCACGGGCTTGGTAATTGCCGGCGGCTACATCATCAACGCCTTTTACGACATCGAAAAGGACCTGGCCAATCGACCCGAGGAAGTAATCATGGGTCGCATCATTGGCAAAGCTGAGTCGATTCGTGCTTGGATGCTTATTAATTTTGTGGGGATGCTGCTGAGTGCCACCCTCAAATGGGAGCTGTTTGTTTTCAACGGTCTCTTTGCCTTTGGACTCTGGTTTTATTCACACAAACTCAAAAAGAAGCCGTTGCTGGGAAACATTGCGGCTGCGGTGCTTACCGTGGCGGCATTTTTTGCCGTTTGCGTGTATTATGGCTTTTTGAACCAGGTGATTCTGATTTACGCCACCTTTATTGTGCTTATTACGCTGATTAGGGAAGTGGTGAAAGATCTTGAAGCGATGAAAGGCGATTTGGTATTTGGTTACGAAACCTTCCCAGTGGCGAACGGTATCAAGGCCACCAAGCGCTTGTTGTATGGGTTGATGTTGCTTACGTTTTTGCCCTTTTTATGGCTTTACTGGCTGTTGCCCATGCAAATGTTGCTGTGGTATTTTGGCTTTTGTGCCCTGATGCTGGCCTATGCTACTGTGTTGATTTATCGTAGCAGCAAGCCCAGTCATTTCGCACGGGTGAATAGCATTTTGAAAGCATTAATACTCACTGGGGTAGCTAGCATTGCTTTGATCTAAAAAAGGAGCTGTTGAGAAAGGCATGAGCGTGAATTTTGCCCTCAATTAACACAAATCAGCGCAAAAATGCTTTGTTACCGAAATATTATATCTTTCTGCATGCTTTTAGGGGATTAGAATTATGCCTAACTTTATAGGGCACCTAAAGCAAGCCTCATGGATAAGATTTTATTAGTTGTTGACCAAAGCATCAATGCTGGGGACCAATTAGAACAGGCCTTCCGCATGGCGCGCGAGCACAATGCCGTATTAACTGGCGTATTTGTGCAGGACCTTACCTTGGTAGATTATTATACCGTACTGGGCGGAGAGCCCGTGTATTACGAGCATACTTTTGAGATCATCAAAGAGAGTTTAAACGAAAGCGAAAAGAAGACTGTCCAAAACATCAACTATTTTGTGGAGCAGTGCAAAGCGGCAGGCATTCGTTTCCGTGTTCACTTTCAAAAAGGCGATCCAGTGGCCGAATTGGTAGAAGAGAGTCGGTATGCCGACCTCATGCTGATGGGCTACCACGCTTACAATACCTTGAGCATGGATGGCGACCAGCAATTGGTGAAGGACATGTTGAGCAAGGCTTTTTGTCCGATGGTGTTGCTGCCCGAGCAAGGCTACAATCCCGACGGCGTAGTGCTTTGCTACGACGGCTCCGACAGCAGTTTGAAAGCCATTGAGGCTTTTTACCACAATTTCAGGCCTAAATGCAAGTCTTGGCCTACCTATTTTGTGCGGGTGTTCGACAAACAGGAGCACATAGAGCCTATGCCAGATGGCTTGTTGGAGATCATGCAATTGCGGTTTAACGACTTCAAAGTGGTGGATCTGATTGGCAAGCCAAAAGACGAAATCCCCTATTTCTCCACCCAAAAAGGCAATATGCTGGTGGTACTAGGGGCTTATGGTGGCAGCGGCATCGCTCGATTTTTCAGTGGCAGCACCGCCGATCACATTTTAAAATCAGGCAATTTACTCGCCTACATTACCCATTAATATGGCACAGAAAAGCGCATCCCTCAAAAAAATTCTTGTTCCTACTGACTTTAGCGAAAAAGCCGACCGCGCCTTAGAAATCGCTTGTGAACTGGCGCGCGTTACCCGCTGCTCGCTCACCATTTTGCATGTGATTGAGCTCCCCTACAGCACCGAGCTGCGCAAGGCGAAACTCAAGCAAGAGCTCGAAAAATCGGCTAAGCCGGCTTTAAAAGAGACGGTAAAAAAGGCCAAGAGTTTGTTGTCGCGCCTTAAAATCGATATCAAAGAGCAAATGGTAGTGGGCAATCCCGTTCATGGCATTGTACAAGAGGCCAGTGCAGGCGGCTACGACCTCATTTGTATGGGCAACCGCATAACTACGGGTCTGCGGCGCTTGGTGTTCGATAATACCACTAGCGGGGTAATCGATCTGGCCAATTGTCCCGTTTTAGCTACCACTTCCAAACATCCAAGCATACAGCTGAGCAGCATGCTGTTTGGTACTGATTATCGCGAAGGCGACTTGAGCATTCTGAGCAAGGTGTGTGCCTTGGCCAACGACCTCAAGAGTACCCTCAGCGTGGTGCACATTAGTAAGAAGAAAGGTTTTGAAGAGAAGTTACGTGCTGCGGGCTTTGAAGCTTTGGCGCGGGAGAAAGTGGTTTATAAAGACATCCGATTCCAGCAGTTTTACAACAGTGACGTGGATAGCGGCATAGAGTCGGCTATCAAAGCCATCAATGCGGGATTGATCATCCTCTCGCGCGAGCACCGCGGCATACTCGACACCCTGTTTGGCTCCGATGTCATCGACGATTTGGTGTACAAGGTCGAAGTGCCGGTGTTGGTATATCCTATTCAGTCGACCTAAGGCTGCTGATCGAAACTGCGGAGCACCGCTTGCAAGGCTTCGCTTTCAGACTTTTGCGCCTGCATTCGCTTGCGGTTGTAGGCCGAAATGACCCAGTTCATGGGATATTCTTCTTTTACTTCTTCTTGATTGCCATACAGCGAAAGTTTGCGATAGGCGAGTGAATCGTTTGGCTGGATGGCTTGCAGGTATTTGTGCAGGCGGTCGTTGTTTACGTTGGTGTGTCCGCCGCGCGACGCTACCAAGGTAAGTATGGGCGCACCTAAGTCGTTTACCAGCGGATGAATGCGCCGGTTCACAAATTTGCGTGGCGTGCTGTTGGCAAGGTGAATGACACGATAGCTGATTTTGTTTTTAAGTGGCAAAAGGCGTGGGTTCTGGGTGGTGTCGAGCAGTGCTTTGCAAGCCATGATGATTTCGTGTACGATGCCAGCGCCCGAGTTTTCGATGTAGCCGCCATCCACAAAATAGCTGTCGCCGATGCCGCCGGCGGGGTTCAGGTAAGGGAACCTGGCTCCTAAAATGGCGGCTGTGCTGAGACGCAGGTCGGAGCCGTCGAGGTGGGTTTCGAGCAAATCGGCCATGTTGGGCCGCTCGCTGATGTTGTGCGTTTGCAAATTGGTGAGGATGGCGGGTTGTCCACGTTGCAGTTCGGTAGCATTAAAAATGAGAATCGGCATGTGGGTATAGTTGTTGGCCGTATGCAGCAGGGGTTCGCGCAAAAGTTGCTGATCTACCCAGCCGTTGCCACCTTTTTCGAGGCCAATTTCGAGGGCCACGGCGCGGTCGCTGCTCTTTTTACGCTTTGCACCCTTCAGCCAATCGAGGGGCAGGATGTGCTGCACCACATCGGTGCTCAACATCTGTACAAACGAAAAGGAGAGGAGGTCGCGGCTGAAAAAGGCATCTACCCCAGCGCTGGCTTTGGCGGGATTTTGATATTCATTGAGCATCCCCGCATAAAAAAGCATATTGCCTACGCTTCCGCCGGAGCTGCCCGAGAGACAAAACAATTCTTGAAAAAAAGCCCCTTGACTGTGCTGTTGGAGGGTATCGAGTACCTGGGCTACCCAATAGCCCGAGCGAAAGGCGCCACCATCGCTCAGCACAAAGTAGAGGGGGAGTTCGGTCTTGTTGAAATCACGTAAGGGCCGGCCGAGTGGATCGTAAAAATGGTTGACGAGTGCTGTTTCGAGGTTGGGGCGCTTGCTAAAGCTGTCGCTGCGGGCCTCGAGGGTACGGGCTTGGTAGGGATCGTGCAAGAGGCCCATGAACACCATCCAAACAATCAGCAGCACATGCAAATTGATGCCGGCGAATTTTACGGAGATAAAGGTGATGAGGTTGAGGGCACCCAGGCAGACCGTGAGTCCGAGTAGCAAGCCCGAAACCGGGCCAATAAATACGGCAAAATCGTAGTCGTTCGACGCCCAAATGAGTACAAAAAGAATCTGCGCGGCCACTAAGTTAAAGGCCACAAAGTGCCCCCAGTTTTCGCGGGTTTTTTCAAGGGCTTCGTACACAGCCGGAAAACGGCGATTGGCTTGGTCGAGGGTTTTGGTCCAGGCCTTGCCCGCCACGTTGTCAACGGCATCCTCCACTTTTTCGGTCAAAAACTTCTTCAAAAACAGCTCGCGGGTGTAGAGGGTGTAAAATATGCCCAGCCAATAAATGGCAAGGGCAAAGTGGGCGATGTACGGACTCGCGGCCAGCAAATCGGGATCTTTCTGAAACAGCCAATAGGGGCCCGCGCTAAAAACCAGCACCAGTGGCAGGGCAAACCACGACCACCAAGGCGGCTTGCGCCAGCTAAGCAGGGCTTCCCAAAGCACGGGGGTGCTGTTGTAGCTGTACCAGCCAAGGGGAAGGCCGAGTAAAATATATGGCGACCAGCCGAAGCGCGCCACCATTACGTTGAGCACGGAGAGGTGGAAAATAAGAATACCCGTGTAGCCCAGCGACATTTGATTCACCCAGCGGCTCAGCTGTTCTTTATGCACTGCCCGCGCCACAATACGCGAGCTGTACCACAGCACCAAAGCCCAGCTGGTAATCGAAAACAAAGCAATGAGTACCCGTTGCGGCGTTTCTGCGGTGTAGAGCATCATGTCGCGCCCCTCTACGATGCGCAGCGTGAGCAAGCCCACTACCAATAGCGACAAAATGGCCGGCAGGTACAGCCAAACCATTTTTAGTTCTGCGAAAAACCGACGAATGAGGCGCATCACACAAAATAGCTTTTTTCAGATATAAGGTGTGCGTTTTGAGACAGCTTTGGTGGGAAAATAATGCAAACTTGATATTCTTCAAGTGAAAGTAGCGAATCTAGTGCAGAAAGCCATCTTTTGGATTAGACCTCATAATAGGGATTACGGTTACTTACAGCTGGAGGCAAAAAAAATTATTTTTTTTTGGCGAACACAATCTGATTGCTATTATTGTAATACCATATTAAAGTTATATTAACAGTCATAATGAAAAATCATGAAGCAATATACGATATTAACATTTGCAGTACTAATCATTCTATTAAATAGCAATAATGTTATAGGTCAAGTTGGAGAGCCAGGTGATGAAATTTTTTCGTTTGAGTGGCTTTTTACTTATGATAATGCTGGTAATAGAATAAAACGCCAGCTGCTGTCGACTGGAGAAGAAGAGTCTTATCGGAGAGCGAATTCTGGACCCCAACCTCAAAATGAATCTCAAAAGGATTTAGATGAGTTTGAATATCAGAATGGACTCAAGGCTAATAAGGTTTTCGTTTACCCTAATCCGTTCAATGATCAAATACAAATTGAAGTAACGGGTGATATTGCTGTAAGAGTGAGGCTTTATAGCGGAGCTGGCCAACTTATTAATGAAACCGTTATGGATGGCAACTACAAAAGTATTAATGTAGATAATTTGGCAGAGGGCGTGTATCATGTATTTATTATAAAGCCGGATGGTACTAAAGAATTTAGAAAGCTTGTAAAAATTCAACCATGATAAAAAAGATATTTTTTGGCTTGATTGTGTGTCTTTGTACTTATGTACAAGCTGTAATTGGGCAGCATGCACCAGAAGCTGTAGCTCCTGAACCTGAACCAAATACCGAGGTTCCATTAATAGAAGAAGTAGATTTTAACCAGCTCAGTGATTTGGCGTCACGAGATGGAAGTCTGCCAGTGGCAAATATCCCTCACGATGTCTCCGTTACTCCAATGGGATCTACATCTATCAATATTCCATTTCAACTCCCCGCTGGGGCCGGTGGTTTTGGTCCAAACTTATCATTGAGTTATGATTCACATGGGCCAGATGGGGTATTGGGAGTAGGTTGGGCTCTTTCAGGTTTGTCCATGATCACTCGAGGAAATAGGACGTTGTTTCACGATGGTCAAGCAAATCCCATGAATGCTGAGCCTGGCGCATTTTATCTCGACGGCAAACGCTTATTATCTACAAATGTTACAAGAGTTGAAAATGGTAAGACATGGGGATTGTATGAACTTGAAATGTATGATTATAGCAAAATTGAGGGAGAATTAAATGTTGTAAATGGCGTTCCAAATTGGAATAATCCCAAAAGTTTTCGCGTAATAAATCGGGATGGTACAACCTATAGATATGGTATTAAAAATAATGAATCTACTGGCAAATGGGATTTTTTCCGGAATGTCAACGGTGATTACTTTGGCTACTATTTATCTCAAGTGGAAGACAAAAATGGGAACTACTACAGCATTGAATACACCAAGCTTGCGCACGTGTATTCAACACCTTTGGTGAACAGAATATATTACGGAGGTAATATTGCTGAGAATGTTGACCATCCATATGTTTTTCAACTCAAGTATGGAAAAAAGTTGTTTCAAAATGAAAAGGCCATTCCTGGAATAAATGTTATTTATGATGAATATTTAATCACAGGATTTGAGTTAAGGTCGGTGCATGAAGAAAGTTTTAAGCGTACATACACGCTAAAATACTCAAGAGACCATTCAGACTATTTCATTGCGGAAGTTGAAAGCTTCGAAAATGAAAATTTAGTAGGCCGGTTGAAGTTTCAATTCATTCAGAATGAACCATGGCTCGTTGAATCAGTCGATCAATCAAGACAAATCCCATTGGCGGAAATTAGTAACAGATTTAAAAGTGATGGATTACCAATAAGGGCCACTTTTAACGGGAATGTTTTAGGAACATCATTGACATTGAATAGAACCGTTTTTAGTTCTATCGTTGATGGATCTTTTTATGATCAACCAACAGTTGATCCAGTTCAGCCTATGCTAAACTTATTTTTTTGGGGCATTGGTCCTGGTTTTTTCTCGAATTCAGGCCCAAGTGCTCAAATTATGATGAAGATACCTCAACAAAACCAAGGAGACTATTTTGATGAAGGAAGAATTCGAATTATCTTCCCAGTCGTTAGTCCCCAGTCCCCAGTTTCTTTTCATATAAATTCACTCTTGTCGACAGACGTTATAAATAACGGCATTTATGATGGGCCGATGTTTTTAGTTCCAGCTAATGCCCGTAGAGTTTTGTTCCCCGAGAAAGACTATATTCTTACTGGAGATGTAGATGGTAATGGTCAAAGTGATTTGATGACTTTTTTTTACGAAAGTGCTATTCCTCACACAGATGTAAATAATTGGCAGGCGATAAGACCTGCTGTTTATTTAAATGGTATACTTAATCCTGTGCCTTTAGTATTTCAGCAAGTTGTTAATTCATCATACATAGAGGTTAGGCATGTGCATGATGCTTTTCAGCACTATATGTTGGATGTCAATGGCGATGGAAAAACCGAGTTATTATTGTTCGGGAATAATATGGGGTTAAGAGTTTATGAATTAATTTATAACTCAAGTAGCAACGAAGTTTTAGCTATTTTGATGTATAGCAACACTTTAATTAAAATTGGTTCAGCGAATTCTTCTGTGGATCAGGTAAGTTTTGGCGATATAAATGGAGATGGTTTGCAAGACTTTTTTGTTAGCTCAAGTTTGTGGAATTCAGCAGCCAACAGCCAGCTCTTTTTGGGGAGTGGTACTGGATTTTACCCGGTTCAATTACATAATCCATCAGACTTTAACAAGTTATTTACCATAAGAATGGCGGATTTTGATGGTGACGGTAAATCTGAAATTATTGTCTTACGTAACCTCATAAACGGGAGTAAAAAGCTTAATATTTATCGTGTTACAGAAATTACACCGTGGTTTGTAAATAATACAATAAACAACGATTCTAAAGTTCATTATGAGCTTTTTTATAATCATACAATCTGGGGTAATGATGTGGTTATAAGGTCAATTGCCGATTTGGATGGGGATAATGCCGCGGAATTGTATATAGCTGCTGTGAACTCCAGTGATAATACCGAAGTAGTACGGACATATAAAAGACAAAATTTCTCACCGAATGATGATCGCTTTGCTCGGGGTAAATTAGTGGCCATTGCTGATAATTCTGGGCTTACACATCAATTTAGATATAAAGCTCTTACAAATAGCTTAATTATAGATAAAATGTACACTTGTAACCCAAGCCTGTACAATGGGAATTATACTGCGCTTTTCACATCTATGCTAGTGGCGAATGAACTCCACAAAAGATCACATGATGGGCAAATGCAAATGACGAAATATTTTTATGAAGATTTAATAATCAACAAGGAAGGTAAAGGCATTTTAGGTTTTAAATCTGTTTCAAGTTTTCATGTTCCTTCAAGCAAAAGAACCAAAACCATAGGTGCCCTATTCACGAATCATGCTATTCTTTTGCCTGTTTTGGAGCAATATTTAGTTAATAATCAAGTTTTACGGTCCAATGAGGTTGTTTACCATCTAGCGTCTCGATGGACTGGTGCTAGAGTGGTGCAGGTGCAAAGTTCAAACTCAGTTGATAATCTCACCAACGTCTCCGTTCAGACGACCTATTCAGGTTATAATTCAGCAGGTGTGCCAACGTTGATAGAAGCCGTCAAAGGTAATGGACTAGAAACTGTTGAGGAGCAATTGCAATATAGTAATCTGGTGCACCCTCATCTACCTACCAATAGGTTAACGCGAACGAAAAGAGGGTCGAGTGTTTTTTTTAATACCACGGAGCAGTATAACTATGACGTTTTAGGAAGGCTAATTCAACAAATAAGTTTTAGCGGTACAGCGAGTCAAGTTATAAAAAATATGACGTATAATGGATTTGGTTTACTGAGCGCAGAGAGTGTTGTGGCGTCGGGGCAAACTAGAACAACGACTTACAATTACGATCGTAATGGGAGGTTTTTGGTAAGTGCTGTTGATCCTTTGGGTTATGTGGCTCAAAATACGTATGATGAACCAAGTGGACGCCTTATTTCCAAAACTGAGCCAGACAATACCACTCAATCAATTGAATATAGCGCCATAGGTGACCTACTGAAAGTAATTAATGCATCAGGGCGTGAATCAGTTGCTAATAAGTTTTGGGAATTAAATTTAAGTGGCTCCCTATACAGAGAAGAGATTATAGAAACAGCAAGGCCTACTGAAATTATATGGTACGATTATTCTGGCAATGAAATACGCAGGTCAGAACAAATTAATTGCCAATCTATATCAAGTTGCCAGAATAGAAATGTGATCACCACATACGATAATCTTGGCAGAGTAGCCACAGTAAGTGACCCTTTTCTGTTAAACGAAGAAACCCCGAAGTTCACCACGTATGTTTATGATGTATTTGATCGAGTAACGTCAAAATCACATCCAGATATAGGTGTAGTTACTTATGGTTATCAAATAGTTGGCAGTGTTTATAGGATTCAAGAAACACTCCCAGGAAATAGAATCAGTTTTTCTGAGTATGATTTTAGTGGCAGATTAGTTAAGTCAACTGACAATGGCGGCAGTATATCATACACTTACAATAATCAATTATTGCAACATCAAATAAGCCATAATGGTACCGTTGTTAGCACTTTCGAATACAGTATCAATGGTTTAAAAACTAAACATACGGAAATAAATGCTGGCATCATTGAGTATACCTATAACTCGTTCGGTGAGCTTTTAACTTTAAAGGATGCCAGAAATCAAATTGAAACGAGTGTATATGACATCGCTGGTCGTCTGATCAGTAAAACGGCTGGGGGAATTACTACCAATTATGAATATTTCTCACCATCAGATGGTATTGGCCGCGCCTCAAAACTTAAGAAAGTTTCACTAGGGCCCGACAATTATGAAGAGTATAACTACGACCAATTTGGTAGAATGACCTTAAAATCCACTAAATTGCCAGCTGAGACTGCCATATACACCAGTTATACTTATCAAAACGATTTAATCGCCTCCAAAGCCCTCAGTAGTATGAGCTCAACTTTAACCTATACATATAGCCCAATTGGTGAGCTCAGGGATGTTAGACAAGGATTGGCTATTATTTACCGCTCAACTAAGGTAAATGCATTGGGTAGGGAGCTTACGTCTCTACGGTCAAATACTACTATAAGTTGTGTAAGCCAGTATTCAAATGGATATTTAACTGCACAGCAGGCAACACGATTTGGCGTTTCCATTTTTAATTTTCAGTATGGTTGGAACCAAACGACTGGAAATCTAACTTCTCGTGCTGATTTGCGATCTAGTTTATCTGTAGAGCTATTTGCTTATGACGCACTAGACCGACTAACGCAAAGCACTGTCAACAATGTTCCGCTTGGCACAGCCTACAATACACAAGGTAACATCACCTATAAGCAAGGTGTTGGCAATTTTAGCTACGAATCTCCAAAAATACACGCATTGGTTCGTTCGTCACCTGTTGGTCAGCAAGGAAGCACACAAGCCATACCGCCACATCAGCAAGACATAACGTACGATGCCCTTTCTAGACCCGCAACCATCACTGAAAATGGGTTTCAAATGGTGTTTACGTATGGAGCAAATGGTGAAAGATGTAAAAGTGTATTAAGTTATCAAGGCACAGTAATTGAAACAAGGTTATACGCAGGTGAATACGAACGGGTAACCAAAAACGGCCAAACTTGGCACATTCAGTATATTTCGGGTGTGGATGGATTGGTGGCTATGCTGATTAATAGTAATGGAACCAGCCAATTGCACTACGTATTTACTGACCATTTAGGCAGCATCGTTCGAACGGTTTTGCCACACGGCGCTATCTCCTCCGAACAAAACTTCGACGCCTGGGGCCGCCGCCGTAACCCAACTAATTGGACGTATGGCAATGTAGGCACCCGGCCCGACTGGTTGATTCGTGGGTTTACAGGGCACGAGCATTTGGATGTGTTCAACCTCATCCACATGAATGCGCGGCTGTATGACCCGCTGGTGAGCCGTATGCTTTCGCCCGACAATTATGTGGTTGACCCCGATGCTACCCAGGCGTACAACCGCTATAGTTACTGCCTTAATAACCCGTTGAAGTATGTTGATCCGGATGGGAATGTTGTTGTATTAGCTCCTGTTTTAATCGGTATGGCTTATGGAGCATTAATTGGAGCGGGTGTATCTGCTGCCATTTATTCTACAAGTACGGCAATATCAGGGCAAAAATGGGATTGGGGAGCTTTTGGACGAGCCACAGCATTTGGAGCGGTTGGTGGTGCATTAGGTGGGGGATTAGGCACTTTAGGAGCGCAACTTGGTACATTTGGGCAAAGCCTTGGTTACAATGTTCTTTCAAATGTAGCGAGTAACTCTGCCGCCGCATTTGCATTTGGAAGCGATGTGACAGCAGGCGGTTTAGTGGGGATGGTTGCAGGTGGCTTTATAGGTGCGGGGATGGGCAATTTTAGTGGTATATCTGGTGGGGCTTTAAAAAACATTGTCGCGGAGCTCGCATTTGGTGCAGTAAAAGGTGCAGTAACAGGTGGTTTTGGTGGAGCTATTGGAGCAGCTATAGACGGAAGCAACATGGGCCAAGCGTTTGTGCAGGGGGCAAAATACGGAGCAATAGCTGGAAGCACGCTTGCAGGACTAAATGTCATATCTATGGGAGCGGCCTATATGCCAAGCCGTAGTTATGGAGATTTTGGCACGAATAGTCCTGTATATAGGCGTGGTACATTTTTAACTAAAGCATTGGCAGGAGAAGGCTCTGGTATCGCTATAGGTAGAAATTTGGTTACCCATCAGATGAATGAAAATAATGCCTATAGAGGGGTGGTCGACCCTGTGAAATTCAATCATTTTTTAAGGGCACATGAAACAGGTCATTATCAACAGCAAGCTCAACTGGGTTTTGGGAATTTCTATGCAAAAACAATGTACCAATACTTTATAAATCCGGGCTTTTCAAAGGTGTATCATACTCCTGGTACGTTAGAGTATAAAGCAGATCTTTATGCGAAATATCTTTTGGGTTATGGTTACTAAAAAGTTTCTATTAACAGTTTTATTGCCTGTTTTACTTTGCTTATTCTGTATGGGTTGTTCTGTTCCGGTACGCTCATATATTTGGAACACGACTTCTGTTCAGCAAACTATAATTGTGCGTTATATTGATTTGCCCAATAAGGAAGTTCAATTGTATATTTCAGACTCAAAGCAAGCGCCTTACTATGATTTGATAGACGAATTACAAAAGAGTATAAAGGCTCGAAAAATAGAAGCCAATATGTATGAATTTAAAATTCCTCCTAACAGTACTGTATTTCTTGAGCAGAGTTTGAATTTTCGAAGTCTTTTGTACGAGTCAATTAAAATCGGCAATGTTGAACTGATTACTACTGATGGTCTTTACTCTAGTGATTTCATTACAAAAAAATCAATAAATAAATATACTATTTGGTTTAGGATAGAGTAAAATAAATACGTGCACTGGCATGTTGAGCTTCTGACTGCATTTTCAGTTGTCCGAAATTATGGGACAACGCACTTCCCTCCCTCTTTGCTTTGCTTTGATGTCGAACCAATACTTTCTTGGACGATCTGCTCAAGTGCGTATTTCAATCACGTCTACGATGGAGAGCTATTATTTCTCCGGTACCTCGTCCCAAGCAGCGAGTCTTATCGCATAATCGACCCTGTATTTGGATGGCTATGATTGCGATTCAGCTGGCTTGGCGTTTCTTTTTTTATTTAACGCTCCAATACCCGTTCTTATCGCTACCCAATCGCTCCAGTTTGCCGCTGCTTTTGAGCTCTTTGATTTTACGTTTTACTGTGCTCAAACTCCAGCCCAAGCGAGCACTCATTTCGAGGGCCGTGACGCGGTTGTTTTGCTGGATTAAGGCAAGTAAAGGGGTAGATACAGTGTCATTTACAGTGTCACCGAGCGCATTTACAGTGTCAGGCGGTTTATTTACAGGGTCAGTCCTTTGGTTTGCTGCCTCTATGTGCATTTCGCGGTTTTGGAGCGGATAGTTGGTTTCGAGCAAGAGGTTCGACAGAAAACGAATCAAAAACTGCTCGGTGCGGTAAATGCCGCGCGACAAATCTTCATAATTGGCCCTCACCAAGGCATTGCGGAAATACCAGGAGTGGTTGGCGAACAAATTGTTGTTAGCGTTTTTGAAACCCAGTTTGCGTAGGTATTGGATCAAAAAAATGGCGGTGGTTCGGGTATTACCCTCGCCAAAAAGGTGTATTTGCCATAGGTTCGACACAAAACTTGCCAAGTGCGCGATAATTTCCTGCTCGCTTAATCTTTTGTAGCTGAATTTTTTTTCTTGCTCAATTTCAAAGGCAAGGATTTCTTGCAAAAGACCGGCGCTGGCATAAAGCACGGTTTCTCCATTTAGCACCCATTCTTTTTTGGTAATGTTGTAATCGCGCACCATGCCAGCAAATGGATAAATATCGGCGAATAAACGCTTGTGAATGTTCAAATAAGCCGCTGGCGAAAAGGTGAAGGTTTGCTCACTCAATATTTCGGCGATGCGTGCCGATACCTTGTCAGCTTCTTCAGTGCGGTCATCGGCTGCGAGGGCGGCATGTTGTTGGTAGTACTGTTCAATACGCGCCTTAACCTCCTCGAAGGTAATATCGCCCTCAATGTTCTGCCGTGCCGTTTCAATGAGATAAGCCGATGGTGTTAAGCCGTCGACCTGTTGTAAGCCGATAGCCGTTTTCCAAACCTTGGCCTTCTCGGCCTTATTTGGCTCACCCTGTCGTAAGTATTCATCAAAATTTTCCATGGTGTTTTACAAAGCTGTAAGTTTTAGTTTTGGGTCAAGCTTGCCATGCTGGCTTCAAAAAGTCGAACACAGGTTTTTTGTGAAACTTCCTGCTTTTGACGTCATTGCTATTATCGAGCATTGCCATGGGTTGCGTTGTAAAACGCTCTAAATTGCTCTGTTTGGGCTTAACCTTGAAATACACTTTACTGAAGGTTCGGTTGGACTTGAACAGGGGTTGAAGATAAGCACCAGCCGCGATGAACGCCATGGCCAAAATCATGACCAATGAATAAAAAGTTACTTCATATTGCTTGCCATCAGCTGTAGTTGTTAAGTAATTCTTTAAAACTGAATTTTTATTTAACTCTTTCTCTTTTAGTATGTTTGATATGTGCATACTGATGTTAGGGATAGAGGCGTCAAAAAGTTCGGCAAGTTGGCCTTGGTTCATCCATACGTCGCCATCTCGGGCATACAAAGCCACGCTGGTCTTGCCAGCTGCGGTGTTGTAAATGATTAGCTCGGAACCCATGCAACAAATTTTTATAAAGTTAGCACCAAATTCGGTTTAGCAGATGACATGCACCGGGAAGATTGCCAACAGTGATGGCAAGATGAGCTGGGTGAAAACCGAGCTTATTACATGATTGAAAGCCTTATTTACAAGTAAAAGCCCATGCCTTTTGGGACGTGCTCCCTATTGCACATACATCCGGTCTTTCAACTCCATGGCGGTACCAGTTTTGGAGATGAGGTAAAGGCCTTCGGAGGCGTCGGTGATGTGACCTACGATGGAGATGTCGGGGTGACTTTTCACCTTGTCGAAGGCAGTCTGTGGCACGGTAAATAAGAGCTCAAAGTCTTCGCCACCGCTGAGCACGCACAGGGTCGGGTCGATGCTGAACTCTAGGGCCAGCGAAAGGGTCTTGGGATCGAGTGGCAGCTTGTCTTCATACAATTTAGCACCTACGCCCGAGGCTTGGCACAGGCGCTCGAGGTCTTTGCCGAGGCCGTCGCTCACATCAATCATGGAGGTGGGTTGCAGGTTGAGGTTGGTGAAAATATCGAGCAGGTCTTTGCGCGCTTCCGGCCGCAGTTGGCGCTGCAAGAGGTAGTCGTTATCGCCAAAGTCGGGCTGAATTTCGGGGCTTTCCCTGAAAATACGCTTTTCTCTTTCCAACAAATTGAGGCCCATGAAGGCACCGCCGAGGTCGCCGCTTACACACACCAAATCGCCCACTTGGGCGCCGCTGCGTTTTACTAGCTTGGCGGCTGGGGCACTGCCGAGGGCGGTGAGGTTGATCATGAGTCCTGCCGACGAAGCCGTTACATCGCCACCAACCAAATCCACTTCATATTGTTCGCAAGCCGCTAAAATGCCGCGGTACAGCTCTTCCATGGCTTCCACAGTATATTTGGCAGAGATGGCGAGGGCCACCACCAATTGGCGCGGCGTGGCGTTCATGGCGAGGATGTCGCTGATGGCCAGCACCACCGATTTGTAGCCGAGGTGCTTGAGCGGGGTATAGCTGATGTCGAAATGCACGCCTTCCACCACGCTGTCGGTGCTTACCACGAGTTGCTCGCCTTCGGGGAGTTGGATGAGGGCGGCATCGTCGCCGGCGCCGAGGAGGGTGCTTTGCTGGTGAAAACGGATGTTTTGTGTCAACAAATTGATGAGTCCCTGCTCGCCAATGTCACTGATGGGGGTGAGCTTGAGGTTGTCGCTGAACAAATTTTCGGTCATGGCGCAAAGATAGCCAAATGATAGCATGGAAACATCGACCTTCTGTGAACTGCGGTCGCTGAGCGCTGTGATAGCAGCAGTCGACGCGCGATTTACAGACCGCTTCGCTTTTCAGACATCAGAGCGGTCGCTGCGCTTCCTTTTCAGATAGTTTAGTTGCTGGCGAGGATGCCTCTGCGCAGCGCCAAAATAGATTGGCTAGCATTTGCATTTTGATAACTTTTAAGTTAACTTTGTAGGATGAATTCTCATAGACACATCATTTTCTACGAGCATTACTTTATGGACTTCTATTTGAAGCAAAGCGATAAAGTGCAGGAGAAAATAGACTATGTCTTTACGATTATTCGAACTGTTCAAAATGTACCCAAAAAATTCCTAGAGCACATGACAGGAACAGATGGGCTATATGAAATACGAATTGAGCAAGGGAGCAATATCTACCGGATATTTTGCTGCTTTGATCAGGGGAATCTGGTGATCTTATTTAATGGCTTTCAAAAGAAATCACAAAAAACGCCGAAGCAAGAAATTGAATTGGCGTTAAAACTGAAACAAGCGCATTTCGCTGCTAAAAACAAAAAATCATGAACATGGAGCATATCAAAAATGCGAAAAGCTTTGATGAGTTATTGGAGCTTAAGTACGGGAAAGTTGGCACTGAAAGTCGAGATGATTTTGAAGAAAAGGCCCAATACTTTGTGATCAGCGAGGTTTTAAAGGCGGCTCGCAAAGAAGCCAACTTGACACAAGAGCAGCTCGCCGAAAAAGTAGGAACCAAAAAAAGTTACATTTCAAGATTGGAGAACGGGAAATGTGACATCCAGCTTTCGACCTTATATAGAATTTTTGAATTTGGACTAGGGAAAAAGGTCAGTTTGGTGTTTGGTTAGTCTGCCTGGCTTTCAAAATAATTAGAGCATACCTGCGCTTCGACGTTGCGGTTCCAGAGTTTATCGAAGGGCAGCGACCGGTGCCACCAACGAACCATTTTCCCCCCGATTTGTTCCAAACGAGATGCCAATCCAAAAGCTTCACTAACTTTGTAAAATGAAAGTAAAACTGCTCGGCCTCCTGATGGGCCTTTTTGTGTTTAGCGCCTGCAAATGGGGCATCAACATCGAAGGAAAATACCGCCTGCAAGAAGGCGACTGGCGCGGCGCCCTCACTACCGAAGGCGGCGAACTGCCCTTTTTGTTTAGCCTCACCCGGCTCACCGACAGCACCTTTAGCTTGGTACTACAAGATGGCGACCAGCTCATTGAAACCAGCGAGGTAGAAGTGATAGGAGACAGTTTAATTGCCCGTTTCCCCGTATTCGAAAGCACCCTCATTGCTGGCATTACTTCTTTGGGAGATAGTTTGCATGGCCGCCTCATCCGCGTGAAATACGACGAAGAGAGCACCTTAGATTTTATAGCTACCCGTGGAGGCAAGTACAAATTTGCTGCCCAGGTAACCCGCCTTCCCGAGGATATTTCGGGCGAATGGCAAACCACTTTGTACAAGCCGACTGGCGATACCACCCCCGCCTTGGGCGTGTTTAGTCAGCGCGGCAACGAAATCAGCGGCACTTTCCGCACTCCTTATGGCGACTACCGCTACCTCACGGGCATTTTGGATGGCGACAGCCTCTACTTGAGTGGCTTTGATGGCTCAGGCGCATATTTGGTGAAGGCGAATTTGAATGAAGATGGCAGCATTACGGGCGATTTGTACGCAGGCTTCAGCCGCATCCGCACTTTTAAGTCGGTACGCAACCCCGGCTTTGCCCTGCCCGATCCCAATAGCTTAACCAGTCTACGCAACCGCGATGAGGTGGTGACTTTCAGTTTTCCAACGCCAGATGGCCAAGAAATTGGTCCGCAATCGCCAGCCTACGCCGGCAAAGTGGTAGTGTTGCAGGTGCTGGGCACTTGGTGTCCAAATTGCTTAGACGAGACCGCCTTCTTGGCCGATTTTCATAAAAAGAACCGCGACCGTGGCTTTGAAGTGATCGGCATGGGCTTTGAGCGCACCAAAATGCCTGAAAAAGCCTTCGATAACCTGCGCCGCTTGCAGCAGCGTTTTGGTGCCGAGTACGCCATGGTGTTAGCAGGTAAGCCCGAAAACGAAGATGTGATGGCTGCTTTGCCGGTGATGAGCAAATTGGTGGCTTTCCCAACTACGCTTATTCTCGATAAGACGGGTCGCGTGCGCAAAGTGCATACGGGCTTTGACGGTCCAGCCACCGGCGCTGCCTACAATGCCTACGTAGCCGAGTTCACCGCCACAATCGAAAGTCTGCTCGCCGAATAATGACCGGTCTGCAGCCCTTAGCACCCGCACAACAACCCGCCGAAAGGCCGGAGACCTCGGTAGGACAGCTTTTGCAACTGTATGCCGCCCATCCCCTGCACCAGCAACTGCGCGAAAGCATCAAGCCCGAACGCAGCCGCGTAATGCTCAGTGGCTTGAGCGGCTCGTTGCCTGCGGTTTTGGCAGCGGCCTGCTGGCAACATGACCACGGTCATTTGCTGCTGGTGTTTAACGAGCGAGAGGAAGCAGCCTATTTTTACAACGATTTAAGCAATTTGCTGCCCGACAAAGACATTCTCTTTTTTCCGGCCAGCTACCGCAAATATTACGACCCCGAGGGCCTCGACAGCGGCAATGTGCTGCAACGCGCCGAGGTGCTCAACCAGCTCAACCACGCCAAAAGCAGGGGAGAGCTCATTGTTACTTACCCCGAAGCCTTGGCCGAAAAGGTGGTCAACAAATTTACCATCACCAAAAACACCATTGACATACGGGTAAAAGACGTGCTCAAGCTCGATTTTTTAACCGAGATGTTGGTCGAATACGGCTTTGAGCGCGAAGATTTTGTGTACGAGCCTGGCCAATTCAGCATCCGCGGCGGCATCATCGACGTTTTTAGCTTCGCCCACGACTTGCCTTACCGCATCGAGCTATTTGGCGACGAGGTAGAAAGCATCCGCACCTTCGACCCCGAGAGCCAGCTCAGCGTAAAAACCATCCACCACCTTAGTCTTATACCCAACGTACAAACCCATCTCCTCAAAGAAAGCCGGCAGAGCATGCTCGATTTTGTGCCTGCCGACATTGTGGTGTGGGTGCGCGATGTGCAATTGGTGGCCGACCGCATCAACAACAGCTTTGAAAAGGCCGTGGAGCATTGGAAAGCAGCCGAAGGTCTCGAGGAGCTCACCCCCGGCGAGGCCTTTGAAACTGGCGACAGTTTCCGCGCGCAGCTGCTCGACAAACGCCTAGTAAGCTGGGGCACCGATGCCCTGCCCGGTAAAGTCGTAAAAATTGCCTGGGAGGCCGCACCCCAGCCTTCGGTGCGCAAAAATTTCGACATGCTCATTGCGGGCATGCAGGCCAATGAAAAGGCCGGTTACCGCAACCTGCTGTTCAGCGAAACCCCCAAGCAAATCGAACGACTGTACCACATTTTTGAGGATTTGAAGGCGGGATTGCTGTTTTACCCCATTTACACGAGTTTGCATGAAGGTTTTGTAGACCGCCAATTGCAGCTCAGCGTATACACCGACCACCAGATTTTTGAGCGTTACCACAAATACCGGCTGCGCGAATACAAAGGCAAAGGCTCGGCCATCACCCTCAAAGAAATTCGCGATTTAAGGCCCGGTGACCATGTGGTGCACATCGATCACGGTGTGGGGGTGTTTGATGGGATGGAGAAACTCGACGTGAACGGGCAACAGCAAGAGGCGGTGCGCATCAGTTACCGCGACGGCGATTTGTTGTACGTGGGCATCAATTCGCTCCATAAAATAGCCAAATACAGCGGCAAAGAAGGCATTCCGCCGCGTATCAACAAGCTCGGTAGCGACGTTTGGGAGAAGCTCAAAAGCAAAACCAAAAGTCAGGTTAAAGACATTGCCAAGGACCTCATTGCCCTGTACGCCAAGCGCAAGGCCACGCCGGGTTTTGCCTTTACCCCCGACAGCTACCTCCAGAACGAACTCGAGGCCAGCTTCATGTACGAAGACACGCCCGACCAGTACAAAGCCACTGAAGCCACCAAGGCCGATATGCAAAAAAGCTATCCCATGGACCGGCTGGTATGCGGCGATGTAGGTTTTGGCAAGACCGAAATCGCCATTCGTGCTGCCTTCAAGGCCGCTACAGATGGTAAACAAGTGGCGGTTTTGGTGCCTACTACCATTTTGGCGCTACAGCATTACAAAACTTTCAGCAAACGCTTGGCTGAATTCCCGGTGACGGTCGATTACCTCAACCGGTTTCGCTCTGCCAAGGAGCAAAAAGACGTGCTCGAGCGGTTGGAGCAAGGCAAAATCGATATCCTCATTGGAACCCATAAAATTGTGGGCAAGCAGGTGAAGTTTAAAGACATTGGGCTTTTAGTAATAGATGAAGAGCAGAAATTTGGCGTTGGTGTCAAAGAAAAGCTGCGCCAGCTGCGGGTAAATGTAGATACGCTAACGCTCACGGCCACTCCGATTCCTCGCACCCTGCAGTTTTCGTTGATGGGCGCGCGCGATTTGAGTGTAATTAGTACGCCGCCGCCCAACCGCCAGCCCGTGCATACCGAGTTGATGGTGTTGGATGAAGAAAAAATCCAGGATGCCATCAATTTTGAGGTAGACCGCGGCGGACAGGTATTTTTTGTGCACAACCGCGTGGGCAACATCCAAGAAGTGGCCACCATGATTCGGAAGCTGTGCCCGCGGGTGAGCATCTGCGTAGGTCATGGCCAAATGGAAGGCGACGAGCTCGAAGACATCCTCCTCGATTTCATCGACGGGCGTTACGACGTGCTGGTAGCCACCAACATCATCGAATCGGGACTCGACATTCCCAATGCCAACACCATCATTATTAACCAAGCCCAGAATTTTGGCTTGAGCGATTTGCACCAGATGCGGGGTCGAGTGGGCCGGTCTAACACCAAGGCCTTTTGTTACCTCGTTACGCCGCCGCTCAGCATCCTCACCAACGAGGCCCGCAAGCGACTCAAGGCGCTGGAAGAGTACAGCGACTTGGGCAGCGGTTTTCAAATTGCGATGCGCGACCTCGACATTCGGGGTGCAGGTAATATGCTCGGGGCCGAGCAAAGCGGTTTTATCACCGAAATTGGCTTTGATATGTACCAGAAAATACTCGATGAAGCCATCCGCGAGCTCAAAGACAGCCAGTTTTCGGGTCTTTTTGATGCCGACGAGCAGCCCGACTTTGTGCGCGATGTGCAACTCGACACCGATTTGGCCGCTTTATTACCCGACAGCTATGTGCGCAGCACCAGCGAGCGCTTGAGCTTGTACATGCAACTCGACAATACCGAAACACCCGAAGGCTTGGAGCGCTTCCGCACCGAATTGGTCGACCGCTTTGGTCCCATTCCCCACGAAGCCGAAACCCTATTTACCCTTATCCAACTGCGTTGGGAGGCCAAACGCCTCGGCATGGAAAAGGTGATGTTGAAGAAGGGACAGATGAAGTGCTATTTTGTGGCCGGCAACAACGAGCGTTTCTACCAAAGCGAGACCTTTGGCCGCATCCTCGAGTATGTGCAGCAGCACCCCAAGCGGGCTGTGCTCAAGCAGGTAAAAGCCACGGTGATGATCGAATTTGCGGACATTAGGTCAGCGGAAGCCGCCCGTGTGCGTTTGCAAGAGCTCTAAAAGTTCTTCTTTTGACAATCTAAACAGCCTATAATAAGCTCTCCTTGATAAGGATATAAATACCCATCACCAGCACAAACCAGCCAAAGCCTTTTTTGAGCTTGTCGCCATCGATTTGTCGTGCGAGGCGGTTGCCAAGGAGAATGCCGATGATGGCAATGCCAGTAACGATAAGGAGCAATTGCCAGTCGGGTTGCAAATGCCCAAGATCACCCGTGAAGCCGATGAGCGATTTAGCAGCGATGATGAGCAGGGAGGTGCCTACTGCTTTTTTCATAGGCAAGCCTGTGAACAGCACTAAGGCGGGAATAATGAGGAAGCCGCCGCCAGCGCCCACCAATCCGGTAAGCACGCCTACAACAGCACCTTCTATTAATATCAGGCCGTATTTAAAACCTTGCTCGCCACTCGTGGCCTGCACCACGGGTTTTTTATTGCGAATCATGCTGATGGAAGCAAAAACCATCAACAGGGCAAAGAGTCCCATGAGTAAAAGCCGCTTGCTCAAGTCAAAATCGCCAATGCTAAGTACCTGATCGGGTATAAAGGGAACAAGATAAGCGCGGGTAAAATATACTGCCAAAATCGACGGTGCGCCAAAAATAAGCGCGGTTTTGAGGTCTACCAGCCCGTCTTTGTATTTGGGGAAAGCGCCCACCAAGCTGGTAGCACCCACTACAAACAAGGAATAGGCTGTGGCTGTAACCGCGTCGATACCGAACAAATATACTAGAACGGGTACGGTGAGGATGGAGCCTCCGCCGCCAATGAGTCCGAGTGAAAGCCCAATAAGGGCGGCAGCAAAGTAGCCAGCTATCATCATGGTGTTGAATTTAGGGCGAAATACTGGCTTTTTTGCTAATTAGTTCGTAACCAGGGTTACAATAACAAACTTCTGTCGCCAAAATCAAGGCTTGGTCGTAAGAAGACTAGGTTAAGGCTTTAATCTTATTGCAAATGCTATACGAGGGCTTAACATTCCCCCAAATTCCCGAAATTGGCCCCATGAAAATGCAGCTGCCGCTGGCCTATTCGTTTGAGGGCGCACCCATTACTCACCACGATCGTTTGTTGTTGATGGGTTCGTGTTTTACAGCCAACGTAGGGCAAGTCCTGGCCGAGCGCATGTTTGGCGTGCTGTACAATCCCACGGGCATTTTGTTCGACCCCACGGCTTTGTCGCGGCACCTGCTTTACCTCTGCCAAAACCGCCAAATTACCGCCGATGAGTTGGTATCGGCCAACGAACTCTGGCATTCGTGGGAGCACCACAGCGATTTTTCGCACATCCAGCAGGAGCAGGCGGTAGCGGGGATCAATGCGGCTACTGCACATGGCCATGCCTTTTTAAAAGAAGCCAGTTGCCTGGTGCTCACCCTGGGTTCGGCCTTCCGTTATGTGCTGGTGGAAGACGGGCGGCCAGTGGCCAACAACCACCGCGCGCCAGCGGCCATGTTCCGCAAAGAATTGCTGGAGGTGGGAGAAATGGTTGAGGCACTAACCCAAGCCATTGCCGAGGCACGCCAGCTAAACCCGCGCTTGCAAGTGCTGTTTACGGTGAGTCCGGTAAGGCATAGTCGCGATGGCCTCATCCAAAACAACCGCTCCAAAGGCCGCTTGCTCGAAGCCGTGCACCAATTGTGCGAGCAGCTGCCGGCCGCTTATTATTTTCCAGCCTATGAGTGGGTAATCGACGTACTCCGCGACCACCGCTGGTACGACATCGACCTGGTACATCCCAATTATGCGGCCACACAATGGGTATTTGAGCAGTTTTGTGCCACCTGCATGCCGCCCGAAACGGTGGCTTTGGCTGAAACCGCCTACAAATTTACGCTGGCCGCTAAGCACCGGCCACGTTTTCCTGAAACCCAGGCCCACCAAAACTTCGTGTCCCAGCAACAAGCTGCTTTAAAGGAGTTCCTCAGGCTTCATCCTGAATTGGTTTTTCAGCCGCCGGCATCCAGCGCACC
The DNA here is from genome assembly GCA_030682795.1 of Sphingobacteriaceae bacterium. GTDB lineage: Bacteria > Bacteroidota > Bacteroidia > UBA7662 > UBA7662 > PNNG01. The sequence goes on along the minus strand of JAUXNJ010000016.1, from coordinate 6,935 downwards.
AACAAAGCCGCTAACCAACCAGTAAAAGGGAGGTACAAAAGTGCCATCCCGAAATTTAAAAAAAGGTGCCCGGTGGCAACGGCCATGGCGGGGTCGGACTGAATTCGCCCCAGCATCCCCACAAAGGGGTAAAAGAAAGGCAAAAGCAAGAGCGTGCCGCTGAGGTTGAATACAAAATTGGCCATGGCGGCTCTTTTAGCGTGGATGTTGAGTTTAAGCGCTGCCAAGAGTGCCGTAGAAGTGGTGCCCACATTGGCACCCATGGCCATGGCCACGGCACTTTCGAGGGGAAGGAGTCCTTGCTGCACCAAGAGCACCACCATGCCCGTAGTTACCGAACTCGACTGCACAAAAACCGTTACCAACATGCCCGTAAGCAAGGCAGGCAATATGCCGTGCGCCTTGCTCAAGTAGTGTACCAGATCGGGATGCTCACGCAAGGGTTGCAACGATTCGCTGATGAGGTCGAGACTGAAAAAGATGAAGCCCAAATAAAATACAGCTTTGCCGCTGGCTTTAAAAGGACCCGAAAAGGTACTCATGGCGGCACCGAGCACCAAAAAGACTGGTCCGATGAAGGTGATTTTGAAAGACACCATCCAGGCGGTAAAAGTGGTACCTACATTGGTGCCCAGCATCACCGCCAAACTGCCTTGCAAGCCCATCACCCCCGCATCTACCAGTCCCACCGCCATGCTCGATACCGCGCTGCTCGACTGCACCAAGGCGGTAAACACCGCACCCAGGGCAAATCCACCAAAACGATTGCGGGTAACCCGGCCGAGCCAGGCTTGCAGCCGACCCGCACCGAGCAGTTGCACCTCTTTGCTGAAGCCCTGGAGGCTAAACAAAAACAACACAATGGTCGATAAGATCAGAAAGAGCAAGCGCAGGCTGTCCATGCTGTAAAATAGGGAGAATTTTGAATAGCTGGATATGGTTTTGAATAGTCGCCCAAAATGGCTGCTGCCAGTTTGAACTGTCGATCCCGGCCTTTCTAAGCTCTATTCCCGAAATTCATATCAATTTCGGGATTACATTCCCAATATTCCATTGAACTTTGGGAATAGTTACTGAGGTTGGATTGTAGGAAAGTATAGAACGAAATGGACTAAATGTGAAATCATCCTAAAAGCTTGTGTTTTGTAGATAGTCGGCCTATATTTCGGTTTAATACAAACCCAATGCACAAAATCCTTGGTCTTTTATTCGCTTGCCTGCTTTGGGCAGCGCCTTTGGCAGCTCAAGACGCCTATTTCCAGCAAAAAGTAGATTACCGCATCGCCGTGAAGCTCGACGACAGCCGGCAGATGCTACTTTCGAACATCGACATCCACTATACCAACAACGCACCGGTAGCCCTCGACCGCATTTACATGCATTTATGGCCCAACGCTTATAAAAACAACCAAACCGTTTTTGCCAAGGCTGAAGCCCGCGGCGGCAGCTGGGATTTTTACAGCGCCCCAGAAGAAAAACGCGGCTTCATCGACAGTCTTGATTTTAAAGTAAACGGCCAAAGCGTGCGCTGGGAGCTGCTGCCCGACACCATTGATGTGGCCGTGCTCTGGCTCGCCAAGCCCCTCGCCCCCGGCGAACAGCTGCACATCAGCACTCCCTTTCGGGTAAAGGTACCCGGCAATTTTTCGCGCTTGGGCTTCTCCCGCGACCAATACCAGCTGTGCCAGTGGTACCCAAAGCCGGCGGTCTTCGACCAAAACGGTTGGCACTACATGCCCTACCTCAATATGGGCGAGTTTTACAGCGAATTTGGCGACTTTGAAGTCTTTATCAATGTGCCCAGCAACTACCAAGTAGCGGCCAGCGGCAACCTCCAAACCGCCTCTGAAATTGCTTACCTCGACTCCCTCGCTGCCTATGCGGCGAGCATCGACAGCTTTCCAGCCCTGCCCATCCCCGAAAGCAGTCTAGAGTTTAAAACCCTTCACTACCGCCTCGAAAACGCACACGATTTTGCCTGGTTCTGTGGCAAAAATTACTACGTAAAGCAAGGCGAAGTGGCCCTGCCCAACAGTGGCCGCAAGGTGAAAACGGCGGTATTTTTCAGTCGCGACACCAAATACTGGAAAAATGCGGTGCCTTATGTCGACAGCTCGGTGTACTACTACTCCAAATGGCTGGGCGATTATCCTTACGACGTTTGCACCGCGGTAGACGGCGCCCTCACGGCGGGCGGCGGCATGGAATATCCCACCATTACGGTGATTGCCGGGGCCAGTTCGGGCAAGTCGCTCGACGAGGTGATTGCCCACGAAGTAGGCCACAACTGGTTTTACGGCATTTTGGCCAGCAACGAGCGCGACCATCCCTTTATGGACGAAGGTTTTAACTCCTATTACGAAGAACGCTACATGGCCATGCGTTATCCTACGAGTAAGGGAGGCAGTCTTTTTGGGCTTTCCTTGGGATTGGATGATGCGAATACGGGGCAATTGATGTACCTTTTTTCTAAAAGAAGGGGCAAAGATGTATCGCTGTGGCATACCCCAGCCACGGGCTACGACAACGAAACCTATGGCACGCTCGTGTACAAGCGCACGGCACAAGAGTTGCACTACCTCGAGGCTTACCTCGGTACCGAAGCATTCGACGCCATGATGCAAGGCTATTACGAAAGCTGGAAGTTCAAACATCCCCAGCCGGGCGATATGCGGGCGGCCATGCAGGCCACCAAAACAGGTAAAAATATCGATTGGTGGTTCGAAAACAGGTTGCAGTCGGCCGGAAAGGTAGATTACCGCTTGGTGCAAGCAAAAAAGAAGGGTGAAAACCGCTATTTGGTGACTGTGAAGCAGCGCGGACAAGCGGTGCCATTTTCGTTGGCTGCTATGGACGATACCGGCGCGGTGATGCGGCAGGAATGGTACATGCCCGTTAAAGGCAAGACCGAAATTGAAATACAACTCGATCGGCCGGCAAAGCGCTTCAGCATCGACCCCGACCAAAACATGCCTTTGTACCGGAGGCATTTGGCTTCGGCACGGGTAGGGCGTTATACTTCGGGACTGCCAGCTTTGCGGCCACTTGCAGGATTGGCATACAAGCGTAACCAAGCCTTTGTACTGCCTATCTTAGGAAGCAATTACCGCGATGGCTTTATGCTGGGAGTGGGCTTGATGAGTCCGGTAGTGCTGCCGCAAGATTTTGAATACGCCATTTTACCCATGTGGGCGTTTGGTTCGAAGGAGTTGGTGGGGCAAGGCATGGCACGTTATAACTGGCATCCTGAAACAGGTAAGTTCAAACGCATTCGCAGCACTATTGCCATGCAGCAGTACAGCAATTTTAACAGATTTATTACCCAAAATAGCAGTCCAGTAGTACGTATGCAGTTACAGGGGCTCCTACGAGATCCCCTAGGAAGTAGCCGTAGAAGGGAGTTACAATTGGGAATGGCACGGGTACCATTTGCCTTTGCAAATACAGGGCCCTTATTAAACTTAGATGATATTTGGATCTTGCCATTTACTCAGATTGGACAGTTATTTCTAATGCACGCAAGCTATGGCGAGTCTTACCGCATTCTCACCCGGCCTTGGAGCTGGCAATTGGCCGCAGAAATGGGTCAGTTGGACATTCGCAGAGGAGCAAACGGTAGGATTTCGGGGGAGATTAACCACCGCTGGTTCTACCAAACCCAAAAGCGCCGCTCGTACCTCGACCAACGCATTTTTGCAGGCATGGCTTTCATCAATGACTTACAAAACCCTGTTGGTTTCAGATCGCAAGGCGGTGGCATCAATGGTGAATCTGATTATGCCTTCGACCATTTGTTTTTACGACGCTCACCTGCTTTCAATGGGGCCACCTTCCAAGGCAATCAGGTGGTAATGCGCGATGCCGGCATGCGTTCGGTGATGGATCCAGTGATCTTAAATCAGATGCAAGTATCTCCAACGGTCTATATGTTGGCCTATAACTTCTCCATCAAAGTGCCGCGTGCGCCTTTGGAGGTGTATGCCAATGGGGTGGCTCGTGGCTTTAATCAGGTATTCAATCAAATTATTTCCTTCGATGCAGCAGGACAGCAACGCAATCAAGGGCATCCCACCTTTATGGGAGAAGCTGGTGTTGCTTTTGTGTTGATGGGTGGGGCTTTCAAAGTCAATTTTAATGCTTTGCAATCACCAGTTTTACGTCCTAATTATTACAATCAAGCTCGAAATGCCAAGTGGTTCGAATATTTAAGCTGGAGTTTTGACCTTAAAAAGTTAAATCCTTACGATCTTGTGCGAGAATTGAAATTCTAGAAAAATGGCAAAGCAAAATCTCAGAAAAGAAATGGAATCGGTGCTGCAGGCACTGGGTTTGAAAGATATAAACAATGGCGTAAGCACGGGTTTACACAGCTGGAAACCGGCAGGTTCACGTTTGGAGTCTTATTCTCCAGTAGATGGCGAACTGATTGCTTCGGTGGTGCAAGCCAGCAAAGAAGATTATGAAAAGGTAGTTGCCAAGGCTCAAGAGGCTTTTGCTACCTGGCGCACGGTACCCGCTCCGCAAAGGGGTGAGTTGGTGCGTCAAATGGGCAATAAACTTCGCGAATACAAAGAGCCACTCGGCAGGCTGGTGAGCTACGAAATGGGCAAAAGTCTGCAAGAAGGCCTCGGCGAAGTGCAAGAAATGATCGACATCTGCGATTTTGCAGTAGGTCTCTCGCGCCAGCTCTATGGCTTAACCATGCATTCGGAGCGTCCTGGCCACCGCATGTACGAGCAGTACCACCCTTTGGGCATTGTGGGCATCATTTCAGCCTTCAACTTCCCGGTAGCGGTGTGGAGCTGGAACAGCATGTTGGCCTGGGTGTGCGGCGATGTATGCATCTGGAAGCCTTCTGAAAAAGTGCCTTTGTCGGCCATCGCTTGCCAAAACATCATCCAGGAAGTGCTGCGTGAGAACGGCGCGCCAGAGGGTTTGTCGGGCTTGGTGATCGGCGACTACAAAGTAGGCGAGCTCATGACTAACGATGGTCGTGTGCCCCTCATTTCGGCCACTGGCTCTACCCGCATGGGCAAGCTCGTGGGTGCGGCCGTAGCACAGCGCTTGGGCCGTTCGTTGCTTGAGTTGGGTGGCAACAATGCCATCATCATCAGTGAGCATGCCGACCTTGATTTGGCCATTGTAGGTTCGGTGTTTGGAGCCGTGGGCACAGCAGGACAGCGTTGCACCACCACCCGTCGCCTCATCATCCACCGCAGCAAGTACGAAGAAATGAAGCAGCGTTTGGTGAAAGCCTATGGGCAGTTGCGCATTGGCAATCCCCTCGACCAAAATAACCATGTGGGTCCGTTAATCGACAAAATCGCCGTACAAGCCTACCTCGGCGCCTTAAAGGCAGTGAAGGAAGAAGGCGGTAAAATGCTGGTAGATGGCGGTGTTTTCACCGATACCGATTACGAATCGGGTTGTTATGTGAAGCCCTGCATTGCTGAGGTGCAGCCGCACTTCAAGATTGTGCAAACCGAAACCTTTGCACCCATCCTTTACATCATGCCTTACGATACGCTCGACGACGCCATTGCCATGCAAAACAATGTGCCACAGGGCTTGTCATCAGCCATTTTCTCGCTCAATATGCGCGAAACCGAGGCCTTCTTGGCCGCATCCGGCAGCGATTGTGGCATTGCTAACGTAAACATCGGCACCTCAGGCGCTGAAATTGGTGGGGCCTTCGGTGGCGAAAAAGAAACCGGCGGCGGCCGCGAATCAGGCTCCGACAGCTGGAAAGCCTATATGCGCCGACAAACCAATACCATCAATTACACCACCAAGTTGCCATTGGCGCAGGGGATCAAGTTTGATCTTTAGTCGTTTGAATGGCCTGCGGGCACGAAAGCATTTTTCAAAAAGGAAGGCCAATCTGCAAGGATTGGCTTTTTATTTTGATGCCATCTCAGCCTCAAACAAACCCCCTCGTTTCAAAATGTTTGTTTTTATATGCTCCTGAATGACTTTTGCGTGGTGTTTTGGGTTCAAACACCTTTGGTCAGCACTGACCATTAAGCAACAGCTCATCACCAAAACTTTTCTGAAAGTTGCATAGAAAAAGGGCAAGACAACCTTTCTTGATGTTAGTATCAATTCAAAATGCTTATTTTTGAGTATGGATGCTTTGCTCATAAACCATCGAGTTGCTATTGAACAGCTTTGCGCCTTAAACAAGGTCAAGGAACTCTATGTATTTGGGTCCGCTGCCATAAACAAAATGCAAGCTGAGAGCGACATTGACTTGGTGGTCAGTTTTCGTGATGACCTATCCCCGCTGGAGCATGGCGCCTGTTTTTTGAATTTGAAGGATAACCTGGAAGCCCTTCTTAAAAAAGAGATTGATTTACTTAGCTATCGTGCCATTCGAAATCCGATTTTAAAAGACGAAATCGATTTGCATAAAACGCTGCTGTATGCCGCCTAAAATAGTTTTGAAATATATTTTAGATTTAGAGCAACTGATTGGTGAGTTTGAAGAAGTGGTACAGATATGTGAAAGTGATTATCACAAGTTTAGTGCGAATTTTATGGCCATTCGGGCAACCGAAAGGAATCTTGAATTGATTGGGGAGGTGATTCGTCAAATGCAGAAAATTTCACCAATGGTTCCTATCAAGCATGCTAAGGAAATCATAGGAATGCGAAATCTATTAGCACATTCCTATGACAACATAGACCCTACGGTTTTATGGAAAATATTACTCAATAAACTGCCAGATTTAAAGGAAGAAATTTTAAATCTAAAGGCTAATTAAAGTTTTTGCCATTGTGTTTTTTCATAGCGTCGAGGGTGTAAATTAAACTGTGTCAAGTTTAAATTTTCGTAAACTTGATTATCAGTTAAAAAATGGACACAACAGAGAAGTTTGACTTTGAAGCTTTCAAAAAACAAGCTATCAAAGAGATGTATGAAGGCAAGACCTTCG
>JAUXNJ010000014.1 GCA_030682795.1 Sphingobacteriaceae bacterium | reverse complement strand
CCAGTAAGGGCCGTGCCCAACATAACCGAGTCAATTTTAGTATCAGCTGTAGAGGTAGCATTAGAAGCGCAATACCCTAAGGTTACCGTAACCGCGTTGTTTACTGTAATACTATCAGCACCCGCTGGGTTAGAAACCACTAATTTAACCGCATAACTTCCAACGGCAGTAAACTGCACTTGTGGTGCCACGCTGCTGTCGTTGGTGCTATTTACATAGTTAAAGGTGTTCGGCGTAATGGTCCAACGACGCTGGAACGGAATGTTCAAAGATGTATCCGTTAAGGTTACCGTAGTAACTACACCACCCATTGTAGCGGTGTTGCTGCTTCTGGTAAAGCCAGCAACCGGCGTTATAGGCAACATAACCTGTAAACTAGCAGCCGCTGTTCTTACGCATGAAGCCGCAGAAGTAATGGTTGCGGTGTATTGCTCAACAGCCGCTGTGTTACGAACACCTGTTGGAGCAGAAAAACCAGTGGCCGTGAACCCACCAGGACCTGTCCATGATACGTTGCGCGATACAACCGACATATTGGGATTGAAAGCACCAATATTCGTAAACAAACTAGCTGTGCTAATTACCCAATTCGAAGCATTGTTGTTATCGAAATTCACCAACATCATACCAGCTGAAGAAGTAGTTGAGCTGTTTCCAGACCAATCGGCTGCACTTACGTTTGCCGCTGCTGGGAACACAAAACCCCTAAAGGCAACCGCATCAACCAAGGTAGTGCCATTGCGAAGGGTTACACCCCATAAAGAGGTAGAAGATATCCCATCATTCGTTCCACCCGTGTTGTAATAAGCATTGGCAACATCATCGGTACCAGGACCAATGTGTAATACCAATACACCACCCGCAGGAACCACCGTGCCTGCCGGGAACGCATACGTACGAGCGCCTACGCCAAAAATCTCAAGATTCCAGCCACCAATGTTGGCAGCAGTATCACCAAAATTGGTGAATTCAAGGAAGTCAGCAGCTGCTGCTGGCACATACGCCGGATAAATAGGCTGTGCACCTCCGCCAGTTCTGAACGCTACCATTTCTGATATCCGAACAGCAGCTGTACTGCGTGGTAATACACCCGCCTGCGAAGCCACAACACCATTGCGAAGCACCTCTACTGTGGAGCTCTGAGAAGTAATAATTTGAGATGGATTTGCACGCGCAGACCAAGCATCACTGCGAATGGTACGTGTAATGGTATCGTTTGTACGCACAGAAGCAGTTAATGAGTCGATAAACACGCGAACTACATAATTACCTGAATCAACCATATTCAAAGCATCTGTGAAAACAACCGTATCAAATTGTGCCAAGCCAAAAGTACCTGCGTTTCTTACCACGTTGGTCAAGTTGATTACTGTACCCCCTGGGGTAGTTACCGTACCTTTTACCGTAATAGGCGTTGTAGCACGATTGATGCTCGCACCATCGTTTCTAAGTACAGCTACTACGTTTTCGGCCTGACCAAAGCAAGCGCCGCTTACTGGACTGGTGATGTTTGTAACTGCCACATCACCTGTTGACACCGTACCCCAAGCAAAGAAATTACCATTGCTAAGGTTGATGGCCGAGGTAGTACGCGTACCCGTACCTGTTAAACTACCAGCAGTTCCTGAAGCACTGCGTGCAGTCCAAGCACTGCCAGTTAAGGCTGTTGCCTGAATAACCCGAATGTTTGCTAAACTACCAGCAAAGCTAAGTGCATCTCTGGCATCCCAGTTCAAGGCTACTGTAGCCGTAGTGCCAATAGAACCCGTGGAGGTAATTCGAAAAGCACGTGGGCCCATTGGGCTCACACCTGTACCTGATGGCGCACCTACAGGTGTTACCAATACAGATTGAGGCGTAGCTGTTCCGGTAATCATAGATGCAATAACAACATGACCTCTCACTGGCACACCATCTACAACAGATCCTACCGGGAAATTCCGAGTAACGGCGGTAGCAGAGTTAACCACCACTTCAAAACCGCCATTCACAAAAGAAGTAGCAGATCCCACAGTGGGAGCAAAGCCTGAATTAGAACAAATGATTTTACCACCCGCTGGTAAAGTAATTACACCGTTCGTTAAAACAAGTGCGCTGGTAGCAGCAGTCAACGTGAGGTTGCCCGTGAGGTTCAAACCTGCAATGTTGCTAATGGTTAAAGCATTGATGGTACGTGAAGCAGGAATTTCAGGACCTTCTGTGATTAAGGCAGAAGTTTGACCTGTGAAAAATACGTACTGAACGTTGTAAACCGTAGAAGTGATCGTTGGCGTTCCTACTAAAGAACCAAGAGGAGAACGACGCACCTGAGAAGAAGTAGTATTAACCGCTACTTGATCAAAAGTAAGGTTAGTTCCTGCATTCAACACACCAGCTACCAAGTCTAAGTTAAAGCCAATGGTTACAGGAGACGCCAGGGTTACACCAGCAGCATTTGAAATAATTAACTGACCAACAGCATTGTTGGTTAATGTTCCAGAATTTGTATAGGTCTGGGCTGTTGTACCCAAAAAACGAATCGCTGCATTACCACTGGCCATGTTAGATGTTCCAGCATTGGTAAAGTTTCCGGTTAATTCCAAAATACGCAACGCAGTACCAGTGGTTGGTACACCAAAATTTAGACTGCCCGAAGCAGCTACACTCACATCACCTGCTACACTCAAAGTACGTGCAGCTGTAGCATTTACTCCTAAAACGCCATTCACAGTTAAGCTGAACACCGAACTGGTAGCCACGTCAAAAATAACCGAATCGCCGGCTGACACAGTGACACTTGAACTGGAGATAGGAACCGAACCTGTAGACCATATGCCAGGATTACTCCATAATCCAGAGGCAACGCTGCTTACAGGTCCACCAGTAGTTACAACGATTGGACCAGCCCAAGCCGAATTCGTTCCGCCCGTACACACACTACGTACATGTACATAGTACGCCGTACTTGAAGCTAAACCTGTTACTGTAACAAAGGTATCCGCAACAGCAGTACCCGCACCAGTTGGTACATTAGGAGAGGTAGAAGCTACATATTGATAAGAAGTGCTACCAGCATTTCTCCAGTTTAAGGAAAAACCGGTTTGCGTGATTGCCGAAGAAGCAATGGCCCAAGGCATTCCACAGCTGGCAGGACTTGGAGTAAAGGTATAAACCACACCACTATCAGGAAGCGTTACCAGGTTATTAACAGGTATAGACGTACTCACCGTTGCAACAACACCGGGAACGACGCTTAAAAACTGCCCTGCACCACCTGGTGCGCTATTCATACCAATTGAACCAGACAAAGTTGTAGTGGCAGATGACGTTCCGTAGTGATAAACAATCTGATTAGATGTTTCAAATAAGGTAACTTTAAAACGAGCTCTAGAAGTAGCTGTAGTACTACCAGAACCTGAAGTAACAACATCTCTAAATTCAATTGAAAATTGACGGTTAGGAGCTGTTCCGGTGGTTGCATACACAATGGTACCACTTGCTGCCACTAAGTGGTGGTCATCCCAAAAGGGAGCCAAGACAGGCAAACTAGCCGTGCTTTCAATGGTATTTGTCCAACTCGAACCAAAAACAGCTCCACCAGCCATGCGCACAAAGCCATTGGTGCTGACGGTGATTTCAGTAACCGCAGTTCCCGCATAGGTAAACGGAAAAGGCAAAGCAAGCACCTCTGTTCCATCATCCTCAATGGCGGTGGAAGTGGTGCCTCCCGTAATTTCCGTATAGGCCGCGCTGCTTTGTCCGAATTGGTAATTCCTAGCCTGACCAAAGACATTGGTCGTTAGAAAAATCAGCGAAAGAAAGAATAGCCAGCGTCTTCCAGGCAATAAGCCCTTCAGACTACTCTGTAAATAGTTGTTATTCATACTATAGGTTTAGGTTTTTGATTTTATTGTTGATTATGCATTTCACACTCATTTGAATGAATGAGCTGGTCGTAGTAAGAAATGATTAGTTTAAGAGCTACGAAATAAAAAAGGCATACACGACCAAAGCCGTATATGCCTAATAAATTACGCATCATCATGCACTACCATTTCTAATGGTTTGCTATTCATATCACAGGTTTGGTTTAGTCTTGTGACACTACTTTGCACAAAGGCCAAGTAGCAATCAGGTTGAAAATCTAGGCAATTTCTTTTAATGCCTCAACCATTAACCTCTGATTATCAATAATTTATTACGTGTTTACACGTACGTTGATTCAAAAATTAAATATTTTGATATACAAACTCAAACCACACATCCGTTACGCCTATTCAACCACTGGTTGTATCCTAAACCTAAAACCAACGTACACCATGCGCTCAATGCCCGGTCCCCACACCATGCTGGCGTCGAAGTATTGTGAAAAGGGCTGGTCCGCTGCATTCACCAATTGGGTCTGCCTAAAATCAGCCATATTTTCTATACCTACATAAAAGTCAAAGCGCTTCCAAGCCTTCGAAATCTGTCCGTTCATCAAAAAATACGAAGGCGAACGTTCGGGGAAACGGAAAGCTTCGGGATTCTGGGTAGTGCCGGGCAAACGTTTGGTACCTATCCACTGTACCGTATAGTCGAAACTCCATTTGCTGCGGGTGGCATAGGCCATGTTTAAAAACACCCGGTCGCGGGCAATCAAGGGCTTGCTCAATAAACCCGTTTGGTATTGGGTTTTTACATCGAGATAGCGATACGCCATTTTTACGTCAAAACGCCGGGCAGGCTGCAGCACTACTTCAATTTGTGCGCTGTTGCTGTACGACCGCCCCTGCAAATTGTAAAACAGCAGCTGCCGAGGCGAAAAATCGTAATCCACCACCACCTGGTTCTCAAAAGTAGTATGGTGCACATCTATATTCACGCTCGCCTCCCGGTACCTAAACTTAAAGTCGTGGGTCAAACTCAAGCCGGCATTCCAGGCCCGCTCCATCTCCAAGCCAAAACCGCTCGGATGCGTGCCCTGAATCACAACCTCGCGCGAACTCACCAAGCCGCCCATGTTTTCAGCAAACACATTGGCCACCCGGTAGCCTCGGCCAAGAGCTAACCGCAACGCGGTTTTGTCGGTGAAATCGTACTTGCCATGCAAGCGCGGCGTGAGCATGCCTCCATATAAATTATGGTAATCGGCCCGCAAACCACCCACCAACTGGTAACGCGCTTGCGATACCGTGAGCTCGTAAAATGCCCCCGGCACCAGCTCAGTACGCTCGTACTGCGTATCCGATGCCCGCGCCGGCGCCCGATCCACAAATCGCTCATCATACCGCTCGGCCATCAAACTCAGTCCCGCCCTGTACTTGCGGTTGGTGTTGCCCAAAATATCCTGATAAATCAAATTGCTGTAAAAGCTCTGTTGAAAGCCGGTATAATTACGGTCGCCAAAAAAGGCATTCATCTGCTGCTGCACCGCATTGGCCATTAATCCCACCGAACGGTACCGCTCCTGCGGAAACACATAGCCGAGCTTGCCGTACACCTCAGCCCGGTTCACACGCATGCTGCTGCCATACAAAGTGGGCTGCAGCTCCGGTGCCCGGTCCGATTCAAAATCCACCTGTCCGCCTAAACGCTCGTCGGTCAAAGCGGCCACGCCTAGTTGCGCGCTCACACCCTTACCATCGTCGTACTTCCAACGGTTGTGCAGGTTGAGCTGACTCCCCAAGGGCAAGTCCAAAAAGCCGTCCTTGTTTACGTCGTTTTTCAGATTGGTTAAATTGCCATGCGCCAGCAAAGCAGTGCTCCAACGGCGGTTCACTTGGTGGCGGCTGTACCAGTTCAACTCCGACCGCCCCATCTGGTTCTGGTAGCCGTTGATGAAGTAAAAATCTCCCTGATCGGGCTTTTTAAGCTCTAAATTAATTTGGCCGGCAATGCTCTCGTAGCCATTCACCACCGAACCAATGCCGCGCACTACCTGGATGCTCTCAATCCAACTGCCGGGCACAAAGGTCAGGCCGTAATTGGCCGCCAACCCACGAATATCGGGCAAGTTTTCGCGCTGCATCTGAATGTAATTGCCACTTAAACCGAGCATCTGAATTTGCTTCACGCCGGTTACCGCATCGGTATAGCTCACATCCACGGCGGGATTGGTCTCAAAACTCTCCGATAAATTGCAACAAGCAGCTTTAAAAAGCTCCTTTTCGGTCATTACCTGGGTTTTGATGGGATTCAAACTCGACACAAAGGTGCCTGCCCGCTCGGCCTGGACTTCCACGGTGCTGATTTTAGAGCCCGACTTAAGCACCACTTTGACGGTCTCAAAAGTCCTGATAAACAAGGTGTCCGGCTCATGACCAATGTAACTGATTACCAATTGCCGCGTATCTGGATGCGCGGGCAATGCAAAATATCCCTTGGCATCGGCACTGGTACCCACGGTAGTGCCCAGCCAAACCACATTGGCGGCCATCAAAGGCTGCAAACGGCCTGTGGCGGTTTCTTCAAAAACAAAACCCCGCAAACTGTCTTGCGCCCCCGCAGCGGTGCCACCTAAAAGCAGCACCACCACAAGCATAAAACGCATCATGCTTAATCCTCGTGCGGATTATTGTTCTCACGGTACAAGCAACAGCCTGGCAATTTCGAATATACCTCGGTTTTGGCTTTCGCTTTGTTGGTATCGTGACCTACGCCCGCAATCAATTCGTGAATTTTTTCTTCACTGATTTTACGGGGATTGTAAACGATTTCGGCCTTCTTGGTGTAACGGTCCCAGCTCGAAACCATCACGCCGGGCACGTCCAAAGCATTGTTGATGCGGCGCTCGCACATGCCACAATTGCCCGAAATTTCGATGTTGAGCGTAGCTTTTTTAGGTGGCTTCTGAGCAGCAGCATTTTGGTTTGAAACAAAGAAGAAGGCGATGGCCAGCAGGCCTATAGAAAGAAAATTTTTCATTGTAATTGCTTTAATGTTTTGATAATGATAGAGATAAAGATAAGGTTTTTTCTCGACCCGCAGGTCTGCAGCTCGAATTGGCTGCATCTCTCCTATAACAAAAAAGCTTGGTGCTGCACAAACAAAGCACTGTTTGTTGTGAGCAAAGGTGGCGCGTGCGCCAAAGGCAAACCCAGCATTTGTGCCTGCACAGCCGCCATTTCGAAACCCATTGGAAGCACCAGCTCGGCACCTTCAAACGACAGCACTAATAAATACGCACTTCCCGCATGGTCGTCTTGAAAATCGAGCAAAGCCTGTTCATCGTCGCAACAATCTCGGTTTTCTTCGGGGGCGGGACAAACACAATCGGAATAACTCGTCTCGTAAAAACTAATCTGCTTTACCCTGCCCAAACAGTAGTGATAACTCGCCAAAACAGGCAAGCTACTCAACAGGTAGAGCAGAATTAATATCGATTTTACAACACGCACAAAACAAATTACGTTAAAAATGCTGGCATTATTGTGTAACGCTTGTTACTTTGTGAGTATAAACACTGGTCTTTATGAAAAAAATGCTTCTTCTCTTGCTCCTCGCTGCGGCTACTGTACCCGCCCAGGCCCAATTTTTCCAATTGGGCATTCGTGGTGGCGTTAGTTCATACAACGTTCGCTATCAAGATTTTACAAACATCAACAACGTAAGCATCGAGTCGAGCTCCGACTTGGGCATGCACCTTGGTTTTTACAGCCGCATTCAAGTGCTCGGCTTTTATGTTCAGCCCGAATTGCTGTACACCCGTACCGGCTCGCAAATTACCACCACCACTGGTAATAATACAAATACGGCCGACCTGCGTTTCCAGCGAATTGATATACCTGTGTTGGTAGGCAAAAAGTTTTTTGGGGTTTTCCGGGCCAATACTGGTCCCGTTTTTTCTTCGCTCATTCGGGCCGACCTCACCGAAAGCAACATCAAAGCCAACATCACCGATGCCTACCGCAACAATACCGTAGGCTTTCAGGTAGGGGTGGGCCTCGACATCTGGAAACTGGTGCTTGATCTTAAATACGAAGGCAGTCTGGGCAAGTTTGGCGAGTCCATCACAACCGGTGGCCAAAGCTTTACCACCGATGCGCGCCCTAGTCAGTGGCTCATTTCGGTAGGATATCGCGTATTTTAAATATGTAATCGCTGACTTAGCTTAAGCAGGCGCATTGTACTTTTGCGCGATGAAAACCCGGCTGCTGGTCCACGGCTCCCTCCTATTAACGGCACTTTTTTACGGCGCTTCCTATACCGTTGCCAAGGAAGTAATGCCAAAACTCATACAACCGCAGGCTTTTATCCTCTTTAGAGTGGTCATTGCCTGCGCTTTTTTTTGGGCCATGCATCCGCTGGTGCAACGCAACCGGCCATCGGTACCGCTGCGCGACCTGGGCTACCTCGCCATTTGCGCCTTTTTCGGCGTAGCAGGCAATATGCTGTTGTTTTTTAAAGGATTGGCCATCAGCTCGCCCATCAATGCCTCGGTAATCATGATTACCACTCCCATTTTTATCCTGGCCTTTGCTTCTTTTTATTTGAAGGAGAAGTTGGGATGGAAAAAGCTCACCGGCATTGCCCTGGGAACTACGGGTGCCCTGCTCCTGATTTTAAGTGCCGAAAGCGTTTTTGCGCGTGGCGGTACCTACAACAGTAGTCTGGGCAACCTCTTCGTCATGCTCAACGCCATGCTTTTTGCCGTTTATCTGGTGCTCATCAAGCCCATGATGGCCAAATACGATACTTTCACCGTGGTTAAATGGCTGTTTTTGTTTGGTGCCTTGATGGTGCTGCCCTTTGGCTTGCGCGAAGGTCTGCAGGTACCCTGGCACCAGTTCGACGCCACCGCCTGGGCCGCTTTTTGGTTTATCATTGTAGGCATCAGCATTGCGGCTTATTGGCTCAACGCCTGGGCACTCAAGCACACCAAAGCGTCGGTAGTAGGCACTTACATTTACCTGCAGCCGCTGCTGGCAACCCTAATTGCGATGTGGAGCGGGCGCGACAAATTGTTGCCCGAACAGGTGTTTTATGGCTTCCTCATTTTCACTGGTGTATATCTGGTAAGCGAGGCCAAAAAATAAGTCGTATTTTTGCAGCTTATCCGTCACTATGATTCGATCAATGACAGGCTATGGCAAGGTGTCGGCACACCTCCCAGTAGGCTTGGTACAAGTAGAAATCCGTTCCCTCAACAGCAAATTCCTCGACTTGGGTTTGCGCATCCCGAGGGTGCTGCAGGAAAAAGAATATGCCATACGCAACCTCGTAACGGCGCCGCTCGAAAGGGGCAAGGTAACGGTAAGCATCCAATTCGAACGCAACATCGACAGTGGCAGCAGCTTGCTCAACCAACGGCTGTTTAAAGCTTATCACCAGGAATTATCGGCATTGTGTGAAGAATTGCAACTCGATCAAAGCCACCTCCTCGATACCATCATGCGCCTGCCCGATGTGGCTGCCACCGAAAATGAAGAAGAAATTACCTGGTGGCCCGAGCTCGAACAGCTCATCAAAGACGCCCTCCAGGCTTTTGATACGTACCGCCAGGAAGAAGGCAAAAAAACCGGCGATGACATGCTGCTCAGCTGTCAAAGCATCGAAAAAGACCTGGCCGCCGTGGTGCCCTACGAAGGCGATCGCATTGATACGCTGCGGAACCGCATCAAAGCAGGACTCGAACTTTTTGCGGAGCAAGAAAAAATAGACCTCAACCGCTTTGAGCAAGAGCTGGTGTATTACCTCGAAAAGCTCGATGTAAGCGAAGAAAAACAGCGTTTGGCCCAGCACTGCCGCTACTTCCGCGAAAATTTGAACAAAGATTCGGGCGGTAAAAAATTGGGCTTCATCGCCCAGGAAATGGGTCGCGAAATCAACACCCTCGGCTCTAAATGCAACCATGTAGAAATTCAAAAACTGGTGGTGAACATGAAAAATGAGCTCGAAAAAATCAAAGAACAAGTCTTGAACATCCTATAAAGTGGCAGGTAAACTCATCATATTCTCTGCCCCTTCGGGCTCCGGAAAAACCACCCTGGTGCATCACCTCCTGGGCCAACTACCTGCGCTGAGTTTTTCAATATCGGCAACAAGCAGGGAGAAGCGGGGACAAGAAGTAGATGGGCAAGATTATTATTTCCTATCGCCTGAAGTTTTTCGGGAGCGCATCAAAAAAGGCGATTTTGTTGAATGGGAAGAGGTGTATGCGGGTACTTATTATGGCACCCTGCGGGCCGAAATCGATCGCTTGTTGGCCGCTGGTAAGTCGGTTATTTTTGATGTAGACGTAAAAGGCGGTCTCAATATCAAAAGCCAATATGGGCCGCAGGCCCTCGCGATTTTTGTGCAGGCGGGTTCCCTTGAAGTGCTGCAAGAACGCCTCACCCGTCGCAATACCGAAAGCCCCGAAAAGCTCAAAATGCGGCTCGACAAAGCCGAAAGCGAAATGAAATTTGCCGATGCCTTCGATTACATTTTAATAAACGACGAATTGACAGTTGCCAAAGCCACGGCCGAAAAAGTGGTCAGCGATTTTTTAAAGCAGCCATGAAAAAAACCGGACTGTTCTTCGGCTCCTTCAACCCCATCCATGTAGGGCACCTCATTTTGGCAGAATATTTTGCTACTCAAACCGAACTCGACGAGGTATGGCTGGTGGTAACCCCGCAAAATCCGTTAAAGAAAAAAGATAGTCTGCTCGACCAATACCTCCGCCTCGACCTGGTGCACCGCGCCATCGCTGGCAATGTAAATCTGCGCGCATCCGATGTGGAGTTTAAACTAGACAAACCTTCTTATACCATACATACGCTCATTCATTTGCGCGAACAGCATCCCGACCGGCAGTTCAGCCTCATTATGGGCGAAGACAACCTGGTAAGCCTGCCACGCTGGAAAAACTACGAGCAAATCTTGGAGCAGTTCGAAGTGCTGGTGTATCCAAGGGTAGGGCAGCACCCCTCTGAATTGGCAGGGCATCCGCATGTGCACCTCGTGCAAGCCCCAGTGGTTGAAATTTCGTCAAGCCAAATCCGCAACCTGCTCAAAAACCAGCAATCGATTCGCTACCTCGTACCCGACGCCATCCACGATTACTTGCTAAAAGAGGGCTTTTACATATAGACGCGATATGCATAACCACAAAAGAGACACGATTAATCGTGTCTCTTTTGTGTTAATAAACCCTTACCCTAACCCGTGTGTATAAATGTGGATAGCTGTAGATAACCCCCTTTCGAACCTGCGAATAAGGTGCATAACCCCCTGTTCATAAGTTTTAGAAGCACTTTTATACAGCGACACCTTGGCAATTTGATAAAAGTCCACACGCTATGCACAGCATCCACAACGCACAGCCGCTGTATAACCGCTATAAACAAATGTGGACAAGCAGCAAAATCCATTAAAAACTAGGAACTTTGCAAGACTTGGGCTGTTGATAAGCTGTTCTCACATGTTGGTACTGAGGGATGCAAGTTTTTTTTTTGGAATTGCTAACATTTGCACAGCCCTAACAACAACAATAAAATTTAAATAAATAATTAATTATAGTTTGGGTATGTACACAAAAGAGTTGAGTTTTGCATTCGATCAGCTGCCTAAAAATGGCTTCCTAGATGTAGAAGTGGATCCTACCCTCGATTTGGTGGCTGAAATCAATCGATTAAAAAAAGAAAAAAATGCCGTACTGTTGGCGCATTATTATCAAACGAACGATATTCAAGATGTAGCCGATTTTTTAGGCGATAGTTTAGGCTTGGCACAGCAAGCAGCGGCAACGGATGCCGACATCATTTTATTTGCAGGGGTGCATTTTATGGCCGAAACCGCCAAAATTTTGAATCCCAATAAAAAGGTGCTTTTGCCCGATTTAAAAGCGGGTTGCAGTTTGGCTGACAGTGCTCCTGCTGATTTGTTTGCTCGTTTTAAAGCCGAACACCCTGATCATTTAGTGATTTCGTACATCAATTGTACAGCTGATATCAAGGCTTTGTCTGATATCATTTGCACCTCGAGCAATGCGGTGAAGATTGTGGAAAGTCTGCCCAAAGACCAGCCCATTATTTTTGCACCCGACAAAAATTTGGGTGCTTGGATCAACAAAATGACTGGCCGACAAATGTTGCTGTGGAACGGCAGCTGCATGGTGCACGAAATTTTCTCTCTCGAAAAAATCACCCAGCTCTTGGTAGAGCATCCAGATGCGGAGTTCATTGCGCATCCTGAATGCGAAGCCGAATTATTAGAATTAGCTAGCTTCATTGGATCAACCACAGCTTTGCTTAAATACACGCAAAATAGTGCCGCTCAAAAATTCATTGTGGGAACCGAAACAGGTATTATCCATCAAATGGAGTTGGCGTCACCACAAAAAACCTTCATTCCAGCGCCTCCAACCAACAATTGCGCTTGCAACGATTGTCCACACATGAAACTCAACACCCTTGAAAAGGTGTACTTGGCCCTCAAATACGAACAGCCCGAAATCATCATGGAAGAATGTCTACGCCTACGTTCGTTAGCACCGATTCAACGCATGCTCGATTTGTCTGCACAATTTGGACTCTAATTCCGAAATTGCAACATGATCTCTAAGCTACCCCATACGGGCGACAGTATTTTTTCGGTCATGACGCGATTGGCCAATCAGCACCAAGCCATCAACCTGGCGCAGGGCTTTCCTGATTTTGACCCTGATCCGGTGTTGCAGCGGTTGGTGAGCAAGGCCATGGCTGAAAGTAAAAATCAGTATGCGCCCATGCCGGGTTTACCAGCTTTACGAGAACAAATTGCGCTCAAAACACAAAGGTGCTACGGATATTTGCCTGATGCAGATTTAAACATCACCGTAACAGCTGGAGCAACGCAAGCGTTGTTTACGGCTCTACAAGCGCTGGTGCATGCCGGCGACGAGGTCATCCTGCTCGACCCGGCTTACGATGCCTACGCCCCCTCGGTGGTGCTGGCAGGGGGTGTTCCCGTGCATGTGCCCATGGGCTTTGCCAACGGCAACTTCTTTTTCGACTGGGAAGCCATCGAAAAAGCCATGAATCCGCGTACGCGTTTGTTGCTGCTCAACCATCCCAACAATCCCGCGGGCACCATTTTAGCTGAGGCCGATATTCAAAAATTATCTACCTTGATGCAGCGCTTTCCCTTTTTATTGCTGTCTGACGAGGTGTATGAGCACATGGTGTTCGACAACCAGCCTTTTTTGTCGGTGCTTCGTTACGAAGCCTTGCGTCAACGCAGTGTGGTGGTATCGTCTTTCGGCAAAACCTACCACACCACGGGTTGGAAAATGGGTTATGTAGTTGCCCCCGAAGCACTCACTGTTGAATTCCGAAAGGTGCATCAGTTTAATGTGTTTTCGGTAAATACCCCCATGCAACAAGCCTACGCCTGGTTTTTGGAAAGCGATCGGTCGTACGAAAGCCTCCCTCAATTTTACCAGCAAAAGCGCGATTTGTTTTTGAAGTCCCTGGCCAAAAGTCGCTTTACCTTTACGCCTACGCCCGCCACTTATTTTCAATTGGCAGATTACAGTCAGATTCACGCGGCCGAAGACCTCGAATTTACCCGCACTTTGGTGGCTACCCACAAGCTTAGTTTGATTCCGGTTTCGCCCTTCTTTAATGATAAAATCGAACATAAGTTGGTACGTTTTTGCTTTGCTAAAAGCGACGAATTATTGCAAAAGGCAGGGGAGGTGATATGCGCAATTTAAGACTCACCGTGGTGCAAACCCATTTGTTTTGGGAAGATAAAGGGGCCAATTTGCGGCACATAGAAGCTTTGTTGGCTGAGTACCAGCTGCAAACCGACCTCATTATCTTGCCGGAAATGTTTGCCACAGGATTTACCATGAACACTACTGCTACAGGAAGTCGCATGGATGGAGTGGAGGTAGCCTGGATGCAGCAATTGGCAACCAAATACAGTTGTTGTGTGGCGGGTTCCTTACACATTGAAGAAGAAAAATTACATTATAACCGCCTATTGGTGGTAAATGAGGAAGGCGTACTGGCCCAATACGACAAACGCCATTTGTTTGGCATGGCCGGTGAACACAAAGCCTACGAGCGTGGAACGCAGCCGCTCATTTGTTTGGTAAACGATTGGCGGGTGAACTTCCAGATTTGTTACGATTTGCGTTTTCCGGTTTGGGCACGCAACAACAACGATTACGATGTACTGGTGTATGTGGCCAATTGGCCCGAACGCCGTGCCTATGCCTGGCGACAGTTACTTATAGCCAGAGCCATTGAAAATCAGAGTTTTGTAGTGGGTGTGAACAGGGTTGGTACCGACGGTAACCAGCTGCCTTACCGGGGCGACAGTTGTGTGATTGACCCAATGGGAGAGGTGCTGTGGACCCTCGCCGAGGCCGAAGCAGTAAAACAAATCACAATTAGTGCTTCAGAACTGCACGAAGTACGAACGAACTTGCCATTTTTGCAGGATAGAGATCAATTTAAGTTGTTGTAGATGAAAACCATGGTAGATCAAAGGTGGCATGAGCTGCTCGAAAAGCTGGAAACAGACTTCGGTAAAATTCCCGATTTACAAGCCGTATTGTTTTTGGTGGGGGTGAATGTGCTCGGTCAAGGCGATCGCAAATTTTCGAAAGAAGAAAAACAAGACCTCATGCACATTGCAGTATGTGAATTGCTGAGTCTGGCTGAATATTATGAGTTTAACGGTCGTGATGCCGATGGTTGGCCGCACTACACACTACTCAAACCGCTTCCGGCGTTTAATTTGTTGGAACAAGAAGAAACGCTGAAGGGTTATTGCCTGCAGTATTTTGAGGAAATAGCTTATTTAGAACCTGCAACTGAAAATTAATCTAACCATATGAAAAAATTAATGGTCTTAACCCTAGCCCTTGTAGTGGGTTACGGACAAGTAAACGCTCAAAAATCTAAAAAAGTGAAAGAAATATTGATCGAATTTGAAACCACCGAAGGGGTGATGCTGGTGAAGTTGTATAACCAAACACCGTTGCACCGCGACAATATGGTGAAGTTGGTAAAGGAAGGCTATTATGATGGTTTATTATTCCATCGTGTTATCAAAAGCTTTATGATTCAAGGCGGTGATCCGGATTCGCGTAATGCCAAGCCCGGTCAGATGCTGGGACAAGGTGGACCTGGTTATACTGTTCCCGCCGAAATCATCGACAGTCTCATTCATAAAAAAGGAGCCTTAGCAGCAGCGCGCATGGGCGACCAAGTAAATCCAACCAAAGCCTCTAGCGGTAGTCAATTTTACATTGTGCAAGGACGGCCTTTCAATGAAAATGAGCTTAAATCGATGGAGGCTCGCAGTGGGATTAAATACACCGATGCTCAGAAGCAATTGTATGCAACCTTGGGAGGTGTGCCTCATTTAGATGGTGGCTATACCGTTTTTGGGGAATTGGTTACAGGTTTTGATGTGCTTGATAAAATTGGCAATACACAAACAGGTGCTGGCGACCGTCCTGTGAAAGAAATGAAGATCATCAAGGCCAAGATCCTCGATTGATGAAGCTGATTTCCTACAACGTAAATGGCATTCGTGCTGCGCAAAACAAGGGTTTTACCACTTGGCTGGCCCAAGAAGCGCCTGATGTAATTGGATTGCAAGAAATCAAGGCCATGGATGATCAATTCGACTGGCAGTTGGTGCGTGATTTGGGTTATGAAGTGTACACCTATCCTGCTCAAAAAAAGGGTTATTCGGGCGTGGCACTGCTTACCAAAACCAAACCAAACCAGGTTACTTTTGGGTGTGGGGTCGATTGGATTGATTTTGAAGGACGTATCGTAAGGGCTGACTACGACGATTTTAGCTTTATCAGTGTGTACATTCCATCAGGATCGAGTGGGGATGAGCGGCAGGTAATGAAGATGAAATTCCTCGATTTTTTCGGTCCTTACATTGAAAACCTATCTAAAACCTATCCTAAGCTAATCATCAGCGGCGATTACAATATTTGTCACCAAGCCATTGATATTCACGATCCAGTGCGTAACGCTACCATGTCGGGTTTTTTACCAGAAGAGCGGGAGTGGTTTACCTCTTTTCTGAATCGGGGTTTCATTGACAGTTTCCGGGAGTTGGTAAAAGAACCTAATCATTACAGTTGGTGGTCGTACCGCGCAGGTGCCCGTGCCAACAACAAAGGCTGGCGCATCGATTACCACATTATTACCGAAGCACTGCGACCACAATTGCAGCACGCATCGATTTTACCTGCAGTGAATCATTCTGATCATTGTCCTGTTACACTGATATTGAGCTAATTATCCTTGGAAAAAGCCTACAACATATTACTCGAGAAGCTAGAGCATTTCATTCGCCGCTATTATCTGAACCAGATGATCAGGGGTGGCTTGCTCATTGCGGCCTTGTTGTTGGCAACTTACCTCTTGGTGGCTACATCGGCTTTTTATGGCGATTTGTCGAGTTTATGGCGTGGCATTTTATTTTACAGTTTTATACTGTTGAATGGTGGTGTACTGCTCAACTTAGTCATTCTACCTTGGTTGCGACGCTTGGGTATTATGGCGCGCATGTCGCATCGCGAAGCAGCTATTTTAATTGGAGCACATTTTCCAGAGGTAAAAGATAAATTACTGAATACCATTGATTTACATGATTTATCATCTGATGTTGGATCACGAGATTTGTTGTTAGCAAGCATTGAACAGCGGACCTTTCAGTTACAGCCAATACCTTTTCAGCAAATGATTGATTTGGGTAAAAACCGGAAGTACCTACGTATATTATTGCCGGTAGTGGGGGTATTTTTGGTGGTGTTGTTTGCTGCACCTAGCGTAATTAAGGAAGGTGGAAATAGGGTACTTCAGTACCAGCAGTATTTTGCACCCATTGCACCTTTTGATTTTATACTTGAAAATGACGTTCTGGTAGTAGAAAAAGCAGCAGATTTAGAATTGCAATTGAGAACTACGGGTTCTGAAATTCCGCAGCAGGTATATGTAGAGTACCAAGACTATACCTATCGCATGGAAGGGGTGAAAAAGGGAAACTTTCAATACAAACTCAAAAATCTTCAAAAGACTACCCGCATTCGGTTTAAAGCCAATAAATATTATTCGCCCTGGTATGAAATTAAAGTAGTTCCTAAGCCATTGGTAAACGATTTTGAAGTACAGTTGAATTATCCAGCTTATCTCGGTAAAATCAATGAGCGTTTACAAAATATCGGAGATTTGATGGTGCCTGAGGGTACTGTGGTGAAATGGGTGTTTCGAGGTGCGGATGTAGATGAACTGCAACTACGTTTGAGCAACGGCATTCAGCCTGAAATCAGTAAACCAAGCAAAGGCAGCTTTGTGGGTCAGTGGAAAGCCATGGAGGCTGTAAACTACGCCATCTACATTGCTAACAAGCAAAATCCGCGTAGCGACAGTATGCGCTATGGCATTCAAGTGGTTCCAGATGCTTTTCCAACCATTGTGGCTTCAGAGGCTGTTGATTCGGTACAACGTAAGCTGCGGTATTTCAGTGGGGAAATTGCCGATGATTATGGATTTAGCAGTCTCTATTTCGTGTATCAAAGGTTTAATGATAAAGGTCAGGTTGAAGGAGAGCTGAAGAGAGAAAAATTGAGTATCGGTAAGTTTAGTCGGCAGCAATTTTATCACTTCTTCGATGCGGCGGGTTTAGGTTTGAGCGACGGAGCTTATGTTGAATATTACTTTGAAGTGGCCGACAACGATGGGGTGAATGGTGCCAAAAAGGCGCGTTCTGAAACCTTTTCATTTAAGAGTCTAACAGAGAAGGAAACTAAGACCGCCATCAATGCCAATGCAAGTGCTATTGAAAAACAGCTCCAAGCAGCCATCAAAGATGCTAAAGCCATGCAACAGGAGCTCGATAAGCTGAGGAGGAAGCTCAAAGAAAACAAGGATTTAAGCTGGGAAGATCGCAAGCAATTGGAGCAATTACAGCAAAAGCAACAGGCCATACAAGACAAATTGCTGGATGCCACCCAAAAAATGAATGAGAACAAAGAATTGCGTTCGGAGCAAGACAAGCCTACCGACCTGTTGCAAAAGCAACAGCAATTGCAGGAAATGGCCGAGAAGTTGTTGAACGACGATATCAAAAAAATGATGGATGAGCTCCAAAAAATGATGGAGCAAAAAACGAATAAAGACCAACTCCAAAACAAACTCGATCAAATGAAGCTGAGCGAGAAAGATGTGGAGAAGGAATTAGACCGTATGCTGGAATTTTTTAAGCAGATGGAAGTGGAGCAAAAGACTTTAGAAGCTGCCGATAAGTTAGATAAGCTGGCCAAAGAGCAGGAGCAACTGGAGCAGCAGCAAAACAAAAGTGCCGAGGAATTGGAGCAAAAACAAAAGGAGCTGAATGAGAAGTTTGATGAGCTGCAAAAAGACATTGAGGACTTAGAAAAGAAAAACGACGCCTTGCAAGACCCTAATGAGTTAGGCGATTTGAAGGAAGAGGCCAAGGATATCTCAGATAAGATGGATGAGGCGAAAGCCGATTTACAGAAAAAGCAAAAGAAAGAAGCTTCTAAGAAGCAAAAAAGTGCCGCCGAACAGATGAAGCAGATGTCGAAGGGCATGCGCGATAAAATGGATCAGGCTGAAATGGAGCAATTGGAAGAGAACATGCAGGCCTTGCGTATGCTGCTCGAAAATCTGATTAAGTTTTCGTTTAACCAGGAGGATTTGATGGATAGACTGCGTGAAAACAGTAATTATTCGCCGGTTTATGTAGAGATAGGGAAAGACCAATTTAAGTTGAAAGAAGAGGCTAAATTGATTGAAGACAGTTTATTGGCCCTCAGCAAACGCATCATCCAGCTCGAAAGCACCGTGAACAAGGAGATGGGCTTGGTGAACGACAACCTCGAGAAGGCAGTAGATCACCTGAGCAACCGACAAACGCCACAGGCCAAAACACGTCAGCAGTATGCCATGACTTCGGTGAACAATTTGGCTGTTTTGCTTTCTGAATTGCTCAAGCAAATGCAACAGGAAATGGCGCAGAAAATGGAAGGCGATCAACAGTGCAAAAAGCCTGGCGGTTCGAGCCAAAGCAAAATGAGCAAACTAAGCCAGTTGCAAAAGTCTTTGAATGAGCAGATGAAAGCCATGGAAGAGGGAATGAAGGGCAAGGACGGCAAAAAGCCTGGTGGTGAGAGCGGAAGTGGCGGCAAGGACAAGCAAATGAGCCAAGGCTTTGGTGAAATGGTAGCCAAGCAGGAAGCCATCCGACGGGAGTTGCAAAAGCTCAGTCAGGAAATGAACAAAGATGGCCAAGGCAGCATGGGCGACCTGGATAAACTGGCCAAGGAGATGGAAAAGACGGAGAAGGAATTGGTGAATAAAATGCTCACCCGTGAAAGCATGAAGCGCCAGGAAGAAATTATGACGCGCTTGCTGGAGGCGGAAAAGGCAGAACGTGAACGAGAGTTTGACGACAAACGTGAATCGAATACTGCCAAGGAAGTGCCACGCACTACACCTCCCGGTTTTGAAGCGTATCGCCGACAAAAGCTTCGTACTTTGGAAATGTACCGCACGGTAAGTCCTGAGTTGAATAGTTTCTACAAGCAAAAAGTAGATCAATATTTCTTGCAGTTGAACCGATGAAAGGCAGGGTAGTCATACAATCTGATCCGCAGAATGTGGGAGTGGTCGATGAAATCATGGCCAGTCTGACTGCCGAACTGCCATTGTCGGAGCAGCAACAGTTTAACATTCACCTCGCCTTAGGCGAAAGTATACAGAATGCCATTCTCCACGGTAATGCTTCTGATCCTGATAAAAGTGTAGTTATTGACTACGAATTGTATCAAGGGCAGTTGTATTTCTGCATCAGTGATCAAGGTACTGGCTTTGATGTGCAGGATGTGGCGGATCCAAGGGCTGCTGAAAACCGAGAAAAAGAGGGAGGAAGGGGTGTGCTATTTTTAAAACAAATCACCAAACACTTTCATTATTGCAATGAAGCCCGTGCGGTAAAATTTACCATAGATTTAAGATGATTAAGTTTTATGCTGCTGATGTCAGCAATCCGTTGAAGGACCGCCTCTTGGTAAAAGCCTGGTTGCAGGAGGTAGCTAAAGTTGGTAAACACGAGCTGGTGTCGCTGAGCTATATTTTTTGTAGCGATGAATTTTTGTTGGAAATGAACAAGGAGCATTTGCAGCACGACTATTATACTGATATCATTACTTTTCCAATTGAAATAAATCCAGGAGAGGTTTATGGCGAGTGCTACATAAGTATTGATCGGGTTCGTGAAAATGCCAAAGAAATTCGTAGTAGTTTTGCGGACGAATTGCACCGGGTAATGGTGCATGGTTTGTGGCACTTAATGGGCCAGGGCGATAAAAGTCCAGCCGAGGAAGCTGCCATGCGGAAAAGAGAAGACGCGTCGTTGGCCATGCGCACGTTCCACGTGGAACAGCGTAAAGGCTCGGTAGAATAGTTAAATCGTTCCACGTGGAACAATAAGTTAAAAATGCATCAGGCATACGATATTATAGTTGTTGGGGGAGGACACGCAGGTTGCGAAGCAGCGGCTGCGGCAGCCAATATGGGCTCGAAGGTTTTGTTGGTGACCATGAATATGCAAACCATCGCACAGATGTCGTGCAATCCCGCCATGGGTGGGGTGGCGAAAGGACAAATAGTACGCGAGATAGACGCTTTGGGCGGTTATTCGGGTATTGTGAGCGATAAGTCGGCCATTCAGTTTCGCATGTTAAATTTATCGAAGGGACCGGCGATGTGGAGTCCTCGTACCCAAAACGACCGCATGGTGTTTGCTACAGAGTGGAGGCAGATGTTGGAAGACACACCCAATGTAGATTTTTGGCAGGACATGGTGACCTCTATATTGTTGGATGGCGACCGGGTAAGTGGCGTGGTGACCTCTATGGGCATTGAGTTTAAAGCCAAAGCCGTGGTGTTAACCAATGGTACTTTTTTGAACGGACTCATCCACATTGGCGAAAAGCGCTTTGGTGGTGGTAGAACAGGGGAGAAGGCGGCCCATGGCATCACCGAGCAGTTGGTGAGTTTGGGTTTTGAGGCTGGACGCATGAAAACAGGTACGCCACCACGCATCGATGGTCGCAGCCTCGATTACAGCAAAATGGAAGAGCAGCTGGGCGATGCAGTGCCTGGTAAGTTTTCTTATACCGATACCAAGCCTTTGAGCAAACAGCGTTCTTGCTGGATTACCTACACCAACAGTGAGGTACACGACATTCT
The DNA here is from genome assembly GCA_030682795.1 of Sphingobacteriaceae bacterium. GTDB lineage: Bacteria > Bacteroidota > Bacteroidia > UBA7662 > UBA7662 > PNNG01. Next base: position 23,002 of record JAUXNJ010000014.1, on the reverse strand, counting down.
CAAAACCGGTTTCGACAAATCACCCATGTATACGGGGCGCATCCAAGGCTTGGGACCGCGCTATTGTCCGAGCATTGAAGATAAAATCAATCGCTTTGCAGAGCGCGACCGTCACCAGATTTTTGTAGAACCAGAAGGTTGGCATACGGTGGAAGTATATGTAAACGGTTTTAGCACTTCTTTACCTGAGGATGTACAATACGCTGCTATGCAGCAAATTCCAGGATTTGAAAAGGCCAAGATGTTTCGTCCTGGTTATGCCATTGAATACGACTATTTTCCGCCCACCCAGTTGTACCCAACGCTTGAAACCAAGCGCATTGCCCACTTGTATTTTGCAGGCCAAATCAATGGCACTACAGGTTATGAGGAGGCGGCTTGCCAGGGATTGATGGCGGGAATCAATGCGCATTTGAAGATTAATGAGGCAGAACCACTCATTTTGAAGCGTTCAGAGGCCTACATTGGTGTATTGATCGACGATTTGGTGAATAAAGGTACCGATGAGCCCTATCGCATGTTCACGTCCAGGGCTGAGTACCGCATTTTGCTACGACAAGACAATGCCGACATACGTTTGTCGGGCATAGCACGACGCTTGGGTTTAATAAGCGATACACGTTACGCGAAAGTTGAAAAGAAGATAGCCGATGCCGAAAGCATTCTTGCCTTTATGAAGAAGCAGTCGGTAACGCCGGAAGAGATGAACCCGGTACTTTTAGGCATCGATTCGGCGCCTATCAACCAAAAAGTAAAACTCGATGGCTTGTTGCTACGTCCGCAAGTGCACCTCGATAACCTGACTGCTGGCTCACCCGAGTTGCAAGAGTTCTTGGCACCCTTCGACAACGAGACGAAAGAACAGGCTGAAATTAACCTAAAATATGAGTCTTACATCCTCAAAGAGAAGGAGTTAGCCGATAAAATGGGTGATTTAGACGATGTACGTATGAAAGAAGATTTTGATTACAGAGGCATTACTTCCCTCTCAAAAGAGGCTCGTGAAAAGCTGAGTCAGCTGCGACCTGCAACCTTGGGCCAGGCATCGCGGGTGAGTGGGGTATCGCCATCTGACATAGGAATTTTGATGGTTTATTTGAATAAAGGACAAGCATGGAAAAGTTAACGGCCTGTCCAGCATGCGGCAGTGGTCAGCTGCAAGCATTGATGAGCTGCCAGGATTATACGGTAAGTCAGGAGCTGTTTAATATAGACAGTTGTTTAGATTGTGGTTTGGAATTTACCAATCCACGTCCTTCTGCATCGGGCATAGGTTATTATTATGAGAGCAAGGATTATATTTCTCATACCGATGAAGAAGCACCTGGTTTGGTAAATGCCATCTACCGAGAGGTGCGTAAGCTTACCTTAAAGCAAAAACGAGCGTTAATTGAGCGCTTGTCGCCCATCGACACTTTGCTAGATATAGGTTGCGGCACGGGCACATTTGCAGGCAATATGCAAAAAGCAGGTTGGCAAGTATCAGCTGTGGAACCAGACCGGGAAGCCGCTGGGCGGGCGGCGCTACAACACGATTTAAAGGTGTACAGCGAAGCTTGGCTTGAAAAATGTACCGAGACCTTTCAGGTAGTAACCATGTGGCATGTGTTGGAGCATGTGCATGCCTTGAAGCAGCGATTTGCAGAATTGGGTCGTTTGGTGAAGCCGGGCGGTATTTTGGTAATTGCCGTGCCAAACCCTTACAGTCAGGATGCCAAACATTACGGTGCGCAGTGGGCGGCCCGCGATGTTCCACGGCATTTGTATCATTTTCCTCCGGCCATGCTGCGTAAGCGGGTAGAAGCAGAGGGATTTGAGGTTGTTGCCACCAAAAACATGCATTTTGATCCGTTTTACATTAGTTTGTTAAGCGAAAAGTACAGAAGTGGTGGAGGTGGTGGCTTGCTACTCGGTTTTACCAAAGGCTTTTGGTTTTGGATAAAGTCGCTATTAACGGCCGATACAGGTAGCAGTCAGATTTACATATTCCGTAAAAAACCTTTTGTATAGCATGCGGCTTGCACGATTTGGAGGCCTGTTGGCGGTGCTGTTGTTTTTATGGGGCTGTGCCAACGTGGTGCCGCCTACAGGAGGAGAGCGCGATGCCTTGCCCCCGGAATTGATGCGTGCAGTGCCAGAAAATCGCAGCCTTTTTTTTAACAAGCGGCAAATCCGACTCGATTTTAATGAGTATGTGAAGCTGCAAAACCCCTCTAATATTCAGTTTACCCCGGCATTAGAAGGTAAACCGAATTTTGACGTTCGATTTGGGACCTTGTACATCGATTTAGGCCCCGACAGTCTGCGCGCCAATACCACCTATACCATTAATTTTGGGGATGCGCTTACCGATTTGAACGAGGGCAACAAGCTCGTAAACTTCAGATATGTGTTCTCTACGGGGTCTTACCTCGATTCGTTGCAAGTGAGTGGTATGGTGTTGTCGGCAGAAAAAAGAGAACCATTGGAGGGTGTGCTGGTGGCTTTGTATCCTCAAGATTACGGTGATTCGGCCATTTTCCTTAAAAAGCCCTTTTATTTCACTAAAACTAACAAAACCGGGAGGTTTTCTTTGGAGAACTTAAAGTCGGGGAACTACTTTGTATGGGTTTTTAAGGACGAGGACAACAATTTAAAGTACAGCAAGACGGAAGAAGCGGCTTTTGCAGAGCAGATGCTAGTGCTGGACACTTTGAGCGCCGACAGTTTGAGGTTTTTACTGATCAAAGATTTGAAGGCGAATTTAAAGTTACAAGAGCGCCGATCCCCTGAACCAGGTGCAGCGAAATTTGTATTTAGTTCAGCACCGGATAGTCTAGAAATTGGTTTGCTCGATTCAAATACTGGTGAAACAGTAGTGGAGCGCATGCAGGACAGTGTGTTTTTTTATCACCGCCTCACTACAGCCGACAGCTTGTTTTTTCGCCTGGCCTATGCTGGCAGGGTAGATACGATTCGCATCAACCAAAGGAAGCAATTACCCTTGGCCATGAGCCAGTTGAGATTGCTCAAGAACAACCAACCCTCGGTGCTTGAGCCCATCAAATTAACAGCCAATCGGCCGATATTAGCGGTATTTGACACTGCTTTGGTAAGTTGGAGTTACGACACCCTTTCGGCAGTAAAGATTCCATTTAGCTGGAAAATTCTTGGTACCCAATTGGAAATTACGCCTGAACTGCTTCAAAATAAGCGGTATGAAATTTTTATTGCGCAAGGAGCCTTGCAGGACTGGTTTGGTGCAGCTATTGACAGCTTTCGTTTTGCTTTTAGCAGCGTATCACCCGATGCTTTTGGTGATTTGGTTGTGGAGGGATTGGACAGTTTGCCAGTGGGCATTACCCATATCGATTTATTGTCAGAGGCTTATGAACTTATTCAGCGCGTGAAATTGCCAGACGATAATAAATTAACATTTCAAAAACTACGCCCTTTATCTTATCGAATACGGTTTTTTTCGGACGTAAACGGCAACGGTCAATTGGATCTAGGCAGCATTGCTAACCGCATCCAGCCCGAGCCCCTGTGGTATTTGCGCGAAACAGCCAAGTTGAGGGCCAATTGGGAGGTTTCAATCAACGCAGCCCAGCTGTTACAGAGGTAAGGCTTTCGTCCTGTATTAGGAAATGCCGCATTTATTCACTATCTTTGCAGCTTAACAATTTAGAAGGGAACATTCCCGCCATTCTGGTCTTCAAACCATCTTCACAGTAATTTGCCTGCCCGGAATGCTAAGGTATGCTTAACAGCATAAAAAAACCACAAGCGTGTTGGTTTCCGCCATTCCAATTTTATGACAACATTTGAATCATTGAACATCGCAAGTCCTATTTTAAAGGCCTTGCAAGAAGAGGGTTACACCAAACCCACCCCCATCCAATCACAAGCCATTCCTATTGTATTACAAGGCACCGACCTATTAGGTTGTGCCCAAACAGGTACAGGCAAAACCGCAGCTTTTTCAATTCCAATACTGCAATTGATGGCGCAGCGCCCCGAAAACGGCGCGCACCGCATCATTAAAGGACTCATTGTAACCCCTACCCGTGAATTGGCCATCCAAATTGGCGAAAGTTTGCAGGCCTATGGCCGCCATTTGCCTTTGCGCAGCACCGTAATTTTCGGTGGTGTAAGTCAGCATGGCCAAGAGCAAATTTTACGTCGCGGCGTAGATATTTTGGTAGCTACCCCCGGTCGTTTGCTCGACTTAATGAACCAGGGCATCATCAGCTTGGCTGGGGTGCGCTTTTTTGTGCTCGATGAAGCCGACCGCATGCTCGACATGGGCTTTATACACGATGTACGCAAGCTAATTGCGGTTTTACCACGTCAGCGCCAGTCGTTGTTTTTCTCGGCAACCATGCCGCCCGAAATCCTCAAATTGGCCAGCAGCATCCTCAACAACCCGCAAGAAGTGAAGGTTGATCCAGTAAGTTCTACTGTTGAAATCATCGATCAACACGTGTTCCACGTGGATAAAAACGACAAGCCGAATTTGCTCATTCACCTGCTCAAAAGCAAAGAAATTAAAACCGCACTGGTGTTTACCCGCACCAAGCACGGTGCTGATAAGCTTGTGAAATTGTTGCTGCGGGCCGATATAAGAGCCGAAGCCATCCACGGAAACAAGGCTCAGAATGCTCGTCAGCGTGCGTTGGCCAATTTTAAGGCCCAAACCACCCGTGTTTTGGTGGCTACCGATATTGCCGCCCGCGGTATCGATGTGGATGAATTGGCGCACGTAATTAATTACGAAACCACCAATGTGCCAGAAACCTATGTGCATCGCATTGGCCGCACAGGTCGCGCTGGCGCCACAGGAACCGCGCTGTCGTTCGTAGATGCCGAAGAAATGGCCTATATGCGCGATATTGAAAAACTGATTGCACGTAAAATACCAGTAGTGGAAACGCATCCTTACAAGGCTGTGCATCCTACCCACGTACCCAAAGCCGCTGCGGCACCCAAGCCATCGGGCAACCGCCGACCAGGGGGCAAACAGTTTCGCCCTAGAACGGCGCAACAAAGTAGCCGATAGCTTAATATACAGCTTAAAAAAGCCCGAATGTTGAACGTTCGGGCTTTTTTGTGTTTGTGGAATAGATTTGAGGCAAGATGGCTTTTGGTTAAACCGAAGAGGTTTGGGCTTCAGCGGGGCGAATTTGTTTTATTGATCTGGGCGGCAGCCACGGGGTGTATTGGGTGACACCAAGTTATTTTGTATATTTGGACACAATTATCTGAATATGGACTTGCAAAAGCTACTACACCGATACAATCAGCCCATTCCGCGTTATACAAGTTATCCTACCGTGCCGCATTGGCACGACTGGAAAGCAGAAAATGAGTGGAAAGGCCTCGTTAAACAGGCTTTTAAGACTTCCAAGCAAACCGACGGTATCAGTTTGTATGTGCACCTGCCGTATTGCGAGGCGCTATGCACTTACTGCGGCTGCAACAAAAAAATCACCACCAATCACGCGGTAGAATCGCCTTACATCGAAAGTTTGTTGCGCGAATGGCAGCAATATGTGCAGCTTTTTGGCGGCCGGCCAGTGATTCGCGAGCTGCATTTGGGCGGAGGAACGCCTACTTTTTTTGCACCAGCCGCTTTGGAGCGCTTGATACAAGGCTTGTTTGCCTTGGCTGATCGTCACCCCGAAGCAGATATGAGTTTCGAAGGCCATCCCAACAATACCACCACCGAACACCTGCAAGTGCTGCATGCATTGGGCTTTGAGCGGGTGAGTTACGGGGTACAAGACCTCGACCCAGAGGTGCAGCGACTCATTAACCGGGTGCAACCCTTTGAACAAGTGGCAGAAGCCACCCGTGTTTCACGTGAAACAGGTTACCGTTCGGTGAATTTCGACCTGGTGTATGGCTTGCCCATGCAAACGCTTGATAAACTGCGGCATACCATTTCCCAAACACTAACCCTTAGACCCGATCGGGTAGCCTTCTACGGCTATGCGCATGTGCCTTGGAAATCGAAAGCCCAGCGCTTGTACGATGAAACGCACCTACCAACACCTGCCGAGCGGGTAGCCTTGTATTTGCAAGGCCGCGAGCAGTTTTTGGCGGCAGGTTATGTAGATGTGGGCATGGATCATTTTGCTTTGCCGCAAGACGAGCTGGCGCTGGCTGCTGCTGCTGGCAGGCTACACCGCAATTTTATGGGCTATACTACCAGCAACAGCAGTTTGTTGATCGGACTAGGTGCTTCTTCTATCAGCGACATCGGCACTGCCTTTGCCCAAAATAGCAAAGAGGTGGTGAGTTGGCAGCGGGCTGTTGATCAAGGACATTTGGCCATCGACAAAGGATTGGTTTTAACCCCCGAAGACCGCCAGCGCCGCCGCTTGATTATGGACATGAGCTGTAAAGGCGAAGTGCATGTGCCGGCTTGCTGGCATTTTACTCCCGAACAATCGGCCTTGCTAGTCCAATTGCAAGAAGATGGCATTTTAGAGAAGGACGGGCACTGGTTCAAGCTCAAACCCACAGGAAAACTCTTCACCCGCAACGCTTGCAGCCTGTTCGATGCCTATTTGCAGGCGCCTGATCCAGCCGTGAAACGCTTTAGTCAGGCTGTTTAGTCCCAATAAGCCACCAACAACAGCCCTTTAAGCCTCTTGTAAGTGGTAAAGCGTGGGTAAATTGCGGCCGTGCCCATCAAAATCGAGTCCGTAGCCCAAAAAGAAATGCTCAGGCACTTCTAAGGCTACATAATCGAGCTGCAACTCGTGTTGCAAGGCGGTGGGTTTGCACAAAAGCGTACAAATTTGCACCGAAGCAGGTTCGCGGCTTTCCAAAGCAGCCTGCAATGCCACAATCGTATTGCCAGTATCCACAATGTCTTCCACCACCACAACATGCCGGCCACGCAGGTTTTCGTTTAGCCCTATGAGCTCTTTCATGCTGCCCGTAGAGCGCATGCCGCTGTAAGAAGCCAGTTTTACGAAGCTGATTTCGCAGGGAATGTGGATGCGGCGAAACAAATCGGCCACAAACATGAAGGAGCCGTTTAAAACACCCAAAAAAACAGGGTCTTTGTCGGTAAAATCATGGTTAAGGCGCTCGGCAATTTCCGCCACCTTCGCCGCCAAGGCCTCCTCGCTTATGTAGGGCACAAAGCGCTTGCCGTTAACCGTTACCGATTTCATTTCGAAACAATGAGCTCCATACCCAGACTGATGTCGTTGGTCTGCATTTTATTCAGCTCTTTGAGCTCGGCCACAGTAAGACCGTAGCGACGGGAGATGTTAAACAAGGTATCGCCTTTTACCACGGTATGCTTCTTCACTTCTTTGCTAGCTGGTGCCTTGGGGGCATCAACTTTAGTGGGTTGTGTATCGCTTGACACCTTTTCACCAACACTATCGCCTTTAGAGCTGGCTGGTGTGCTGGTAACGGCTGGTTTAGTCGGCTCAGGAGTTGGCTTCGTAGTTGGTTCCGCAGCTTTGGTAGGCTTTGGCGCTGCTTCTTTTACTTCGGGTTGCTTAATTTCCAGCGAATTCCCCATCTCAGCCACTGCCGCATTGGGCTTCGGTGTTGCCTTTTCAACCGGTGCGGCATAGGCTGGGGCCGATTTGCTTTTGACCACAGGAGGCGTAGCTGGTTTTTTCATGGCCGCTTCCTTGCGATCGCGCTCCGAACGCAGGGTTTCGATTTCGGCCAAACTGCGCACTTTCGGCTTGTCGGCGCGCTTTTGCACGAAATAAGCCGTTTCGCCGGCTGCAAACTCTTCGGCCGCCCGCAATTGGTTTTTGCGACGGATGGCGCTGGTGCTGATGCCATAACGCTGCGACAAATCACGCACGCTTTCGTACTCACCCACAACATGTTGAGCTACTTCGGCCCGCTTGCGCTTGGCTTCAATGTACACCAACTCGCCTTCTCTAAAGCGCACTTCCTCAGCCAAATCGTTGAATTTCAGGATTTGATAGGGGTATAAACCGTAAGTTTCGGCTATGCTCAACGGACTGTCGCCGGCCTTGGCGCATACTACTTTTACTTTGTTGTATTTGAACACGCCTTCCTGACAAGGAATTTGGGCGATGCTGGCCTGAGCAGAGGGTGTTTCTACGGCTTCAACCGGTTTTTCGTCCTTTTTCTTGCCCTGCAAAGCCGCTAACTGCGTTGGATTTACCCGGTCGTAATCGGCCAAACCCAGCTCTTCGATTTGTTTGATGAGCAATGGCGCGTAATTGGGATTGGTGGCATAGCCTGCTGCCTTTAAACCATGCGCCCAGCCTTTGTAATCGGTGATTTCTAACTTAAACAGCTCGGCATAGCGCGGGCGCGACTTCAAAAATGCGGCATGGTCGAGGTAAGAATCCAAAGCAGATGGGTATTTGCGGAAACACTCATCCTTTTCGTCGTCGTCCATGGTGAAAGTAGGGCCTGTCCATTCCTTATGGCATTTAATGCCAAAGTGGTTGTTGGCTTCGATGGCCAAAGGACTCTGACCCACACCCGACTCGAGCAAGCCCTGCGCCAAGGTAATGCTGGCCGGTACACCCGTGCGGTGCATGTTTTCGATGGCCATGAGCTTGTATTTTTCAACGTAGGCCTGTTTGAGGCTGCTTCCGTTTTGGGAGAAGCCAGCAAAGGTGATGAAAAAGGCAAGGAGGAAGAGGGAGGTATGCTTCATGGAAATTAATTTTTGCGGATGAGGGTGATGCCGTCGCGGAGCGAGAGGATGAGTTTGGTAACGCGCGAATCGCCAGCAATTTTTTGGTTGAAGGCATGCAGGGCGCGGGTGTCTTTGTCGCTATCGGGTGCTTCTGCTACCTTGCCGCTCCACAGCACATTGTCCACCAAAATAAAGCCGCCAGCAGGCACGCGATCGATGATTAAATCGTAATAAAGCCCGTAATTCACTTTGTCGGCATCTATAAAAACAAGGTCGAAATCACCTACCAAACCAGGTATTATATCGGCGGCAGCGCCAAAATATTGTTCAATGCGGTCTTGCATCCCGCTCAAAGCGTAATATTTGCTAGTGATGGGCTCGAGCTCGTTGTTGATGTCGATGGTGTGGAGTTTGCCGCCGGGCGCCAGGCCTTTGGCCAAACAAATGGCCGAATAACCGGTAAAAGTGCCGATTTCGAGGATGGTTTTGGGCCGCAACATACTGCTGGCGAGTTCTAAGAACAGGCCTTGCTGGTGGCCCGATACCATTTGCGGCAACAAATGCTTGAGGTGCGTTTCGCGGTTGAGGGCCGCCAAAATCGGATCCTCGGCACTGCTGTGCTGCTCAATGTACTGGGTGAGTATGTGGGGAAAAAAGTCCATGCCTATTTGGGATTGTAAATGATGGTGCTGAGTTGTTGTGGGTCGAAAATCTCGTTGGCAATGTCAAGCAGGTCGCTGCCGTCGAGGGCTTCTACTTTTTTCACTACCTCGTCGAGCCGGTCGATTTTGCCATGGTCGAAAAAGCTGTGGGCGAGGGCCAGCATGAGGTTCGAGCGGCTTTCTTCCGACATCAACATCCTGCTGATAAACTGCTGCTTGGCCATGTGCAGCTGCATGTTACCGAGGCGTTTTTGCCGGAATTTGGCCAATTCTATCTCCACCAAACGCCGCACCCGCTTTTGTTTGCCTGCTTCGGCGCTGAAATAGATGAAAAAGAGGCCGGTGTCGCTGTAAGGAGTGTAATTCGACTCGATGCCGTACACCAAACCGTTGCGCTCGCGCACGCTCATGTTGAGCCGCGAGTTCATATTGTCGCCGCCCAGCATGTTGTTGAGCATGAGCAAACCAAGTCGCTTGGTGTCGTTGGCGGGATAGGCCTGGTTGCCCATTACCACATAAGCGGTGGAAGCGGGTTTATCGAATTCTTTGTAAAAAGGCTGGTAATGGAAATCGCCCAGGCGCTGCACCGGCGGTTGGAGGTTGGCGTAGGCTTCTAAAACGGGACGAACCTTGCGCTCAAAGGCGTTCCAAGGCATGGGCCCAACGTACGCAAAAACCGTGTTTTCGGCGCCGTAGTTGCGGTTTTGAAAATCGAGCAGGTTTTGGCGGGTGATTTTGCGCACGGTAGCTTCGCTTCCCAGGATGGGCCTGCCTAGTGGCTTGTCGCGGTACACCAGGCTTTCGAAATCATCTAAAATGCTCTCGTCGTGCTCGTCTTGGTACATGCGTATCTCCTCTAAAACCACCTGTTTTTCGCGTTCCAGCTCTTTTTGGGGGAAGCTGGGGTTCATGAAGATGTCGGCGAGCAGCTCAAAAGCCCTTGCAAAGTGCACCTGGCGGAAGGAGGCGTGCACCGAGGTGCGTTCGCGGGAAGTGTAAGCGTTTAAATCTCCCCCAACGGCGTCGAGGCGGGAGAGTACGTGGAAGGCTTTGCGTTTTGTGGTGCCCTTAAAGAGCATGTGCTCGAGGAAGTGGGCAAGACCCCATTCGTTTTCGCGTTCGTCGCGACTCCCGGCATTGACCACAAAGCCGGCATGGGCGATTTCAGTTCCTGCTACTTGCTTGTAAAGCAGGTGCATGCCATTGTTGAGTCGAACGAGCAGGTGGTCCATTGCTTGCAAAGATAACCACCACACTTGCTCTACGTAGCAAGGAGCAGGAAAAAGAAACGATTTCGCTTAAATCAGCCTTAAATGGTGCCTATTACGTGCAGTTGCTCCAAGGTGGGGGCCACACTGCCGCCTTTTGGCTCGAGGGTGATGGCAAAGGCTTGTGCCTTGTCGAAGGCCTTCATTTGCTTGCTGCCGCCGTCCATCTCAAATACCCCAGCATCCACTGGTTGTCCATCTACAATGGCCCAAAGTTGGTACTGTTGGTCTTCGGCAGGCTGCGGAAGGTCGTTCACCCATAAGTAAACTTCTGTCGATTGTGGGTTCCAGGCCACCAAAGCCGAGGCTTCGGGGTGGTTGTCGGTGCCCTTGAGGTTCACAAGGCGAATGTCGGGATTGGCGATGAGGGCCAGTAGGTCTTTACCCTCCTTGGCGCTGGCTTGGAGGAGGTCTTTTTCGGCCGCCAAGACCGTTTTTTCGGCCAATAGCGTGTTTGCCAAAGTAGCGGCTTCTTGCCAGCGGAGGTAGAAATTAGCAGCCGTGAGCACGCTTACCAGGAATAGGCCAAAGCTTGCGGCGATTGCAACCCGTGCATAACGCACGGTAATGTCAGTTTTAGACGTCATTTGAATCACGCGAGGGGCTTCTTCCAGAACCGGGGTGTTTTCAACCTCTTCAGCAATGGCGGCCATGATTTTGTTTTTCAAATGCGCAGGGGGCGTTTCGGCGTGTAGCTCACCATAAGCAGCTAGCGATTCCCGGATGTCGGCAATGGCAGCGCGTACTTCTGCATGGTGATGCGCCATTTCTTCCACTTCAGCCATTTCTTCTGGCTCAAGTGACTGGAGCACGTATAGCTCCAAGATTCCGGACGATATGTAGGCTTCTGGTGTCACGATGTTTTTTCAATTAACAGTTTACGTAATACCTGAACGGCCGTTCGGGCCCTGGTTTTAACTGTGCCGAGCGGTATGCCCAGCTCTTCCGCCGCCTGATCCTGGGTCAAACCGCCGAAGTACAGTAAATCCAGCACTTGCTGGTGTTCAGGTTTGAGGGTTGCAATCACTTCCTTCAAACCAATGTGGTCTACCGGAGTGGTTACTCGCTCATTCACAACTGTATTTACGTCGAGCTCATCGGTTTGGATTGACTCTTTGAATCTTTTTGATCTGATATAATCTATCGCCGTGTTACGGGCTACGTGCAACATCCAGGTAAACAACCTCCCTTTGTCGGCGCTGTACTGCGCGCCCGAGCGCCATATCTTTAAGAAGGCTTCCTGCAGAATGTCTTCTGCGGCAGCTTCGTCGGTCACAACTTTTTTGATGACGCCAAACAGCGCGGCGGAGTACCGGTCGTAAAGTACCGACATCACCTGCTGGTTGCGGTCTTGCAACCAGGCTACCAATTGGCTCTCATCAATTAAAGAAACGGTTTTGCTCAAAAGAGGTGTTTGAAGGCCTAAAACTACTCTTAAACTTGATAAGGCAAAAATCTTTTTAAAGAAAGACGATCAAAATCTTCAAAACAGCCGGGTTGCAGTCATAAAAAAAGCGCCTATCTTTGTCGACCTGATGAGGCAATGGCCTTTTCAACACCAGCCGATGTGGTGAAATTGGTAGACACGCACGTTTCAGAGGCGTGTGTCGCGAGACATGCCGGTTCGACTCCGGCCATCGGCACAAGAAGCCCGACCTAGTGTCGGGTTTTTTTTGCCCAAGATGTAGCCGCGGGAGCTTGGGAGCGAATCGCTAAAAGGGTGTTGGCAACTACTATTACAGGGAGACCTTTTGAAAAGGCGTTTCGTTTTCATAGGATAAGGAGGCGTTTTCTAATAATATTTACAATACAGTCTCACATCGGCTCCAGCACCGCGCTACCATTGTATTTCAAATTAAAAGAGCCACTCTAGGGATTTGGGAGTAAGTTTATAAGACAGCTTAAAAAACCCTTGTTTCCTAATAAAGAAACTTTTTAATTTGTCTTAATGTCTGAAATAAGAATATTTTGAACTGAAATACATGAAAACATAAAATAGCTTCAGTTCGAGGGTTGAATAAACTAATCTGTTCAACCGCATGTCTGCAAGTAAAGCCCTAGGCTTTTAAACCGCGGGCTCCGGTCAAGCTGCGTAGCAGTGCAGACCAAAGGGCTCCGCTGCCTCTAGCCTTGAATACAGCTGGGTAATGCTCCAAAGAAGCGCATGCTGTGCCGCTAAAGTATTTTAGCCTGCACTTGGCTTGGGTAAGGAAGCTCAGCCTCTGAGACTCAGCGGTTAGCTTCCGACGGTATGTTGCAATCTTGCGGATAAGCAGATAAACTAAAAATCATGAGCAAAAAGCAAGGATTAAAAACCTACAGTCTTGATGAGATTACCGACAAACACATCGGTAAACTTGGGACCCCTCAACGAGAGGCTTTTGAGAGCGAGTTACGACTTGACTTACTTGGAGAGGCAATAAGACAAGCCCGTTTAGAGCGTAACTTGACACAGGAAGAACTTGGAAAACTTGTAGGTGTTCAAAAAGCACAAATTTCAAAACTTGAGAGCAGTTTAACAGATGCAAGATTTGAAACGATCATAAAAGTATTCAAAGCGCTTAACGCAAAGATAAATTTCAACGTAGAGTTGCTTAATCAGAAGGTAGAACTAGTGTGATGGCTAGGAAAACCTTTATGGGGCTTCTATAAGCCTATTTGAAGAGGATATCAGTTTGATCTTGACATAGTTTAATTCACACACTCGGATAAACAGGTGGTTTGAGCGCATTGGTTTTGAGAGATAACACCAGGGGCGTCAACGTTACCCTTTTGTTAAATTTTTTATGGCAATTGTTTTGTATTCCAAACTTTTGTCTATACTTGCATTGCACATTGGTTACACTGCGATGCAGTTTTTGGTTTCATTTTCTACAACGGAAGGTATTCGTGTGCTTCATCCATTTAACGCCGTTGTATGAAAACACTTTTCTTCGCCTTGTTTTTTATGTCTTGCATGGCCTTTTCCAGCGCACAAGACATTGTAAAGCCTGTTTTTTGGTTAACCTGGGATCAACACCAAGGATTTGTTGATAAAGGAACAGGAAATTCATCCACCCTTTTTATTGATTCGAATTCTGTTTACGACTCTTCAGTTGTAAACTTTAATTCAGCTTACACCTTTAGTGGAAATGGAAAAAGCATATCAGTTAGTAATCTTTATGTAGCTAGCCCAAAGCTAACCATCATGGTTGCTTACTTGCCGGATTCCATTTTGCAAGATCATCCAGTATACAGCTTAAAGCATGACACTTCGGATGTAGCCATTTTTGCACCCAAATGGATTTCAAGATATGGTCGCAATCTAGGTTTTGCAGATTCAGTGAAAGCCAAAGCGCATATAAATGTACTTGAGAGTCAAATAAGAGGCAGTTCAGTTCACGGGTTTATTACAGAATTGTCAATTGCAGAACTTGCTGGCGATTATTTTACCGGGAGTATTGCTGAGATTTTGGTTTTTGAAGGTAAGCTCAATAAGCCAACGAGAGAAAAATACGAAACCTATTTGGCAATCAAATATGGAGTGACACTTGAAGGGGATCGCTATTTGGCATTTAACGATAGTGTTTTATGGGATCGCAATGCAAGAGGGCAATATCACCATGATATTTTAGGTCTTGCTCGGGATTCATCATTGCATCTGAATCAAAAACAATCTCAAAACAAGGAAGTAGTTATTGCAGCAACGAACGCTGCATATGCCAATGATGCGAATCTGACTGTATTACCAGAAAACAGTTATCTGTTGATAGGAGCCACAGCTGGGTCAATGGCTAGTTTTTCAGTCGATACGCTCGACGCGAACATGATATATGCCATTTCAGCAAAACGTTGGTTGGTTAGTGTACACAATGATTCGATGCGCTATATAAACACACAGTTTATTATTCAAGACGAGGGGCTTTTAGGGGCAGATAGCTTGTTTTTAATCATTCAAAGGGACGAGAACCCAGTTTATAGCATCTTATTCCCGGATAGCATAAATGCAGAAGGTAAGATTTATTTTAATGGCTTAACATGGGATGTTGATGGTTCTGGTAGCGATATTGTTCGTTTGGCCACTTTTCCGCAATATGCGCAAACGAGTAGTCAACAACAGGGCTTAAACAGCTTTAACAATCAAGGCAATGATGCTTTTAGTAGTGGTGATAGTTTGTCTGCGGGTCAGCTCCACCTCTTTGGATATCCAAACCCTACAAATGACGATTTTCATATTAGCGTGATGACTTCGAGCATTGAGCAAACTGAAATTTCAATCACAGACGTTACCGGTCGCGTTTACTTTTTATCGAAACAGGCTGGACAAAATTTCTACAATTTACAAGGGCCACAACTAAGCCCGGGCACTTATTTTATAAAGGCAAGCTCCATTGCGGGTGTGAAATTTACAAAACTTATCATCTATTGATTTTTAGAAAACCTTGGTTATGAAAAGATATCCTCTACTCTTTATATGGCTCATTCTATTGTGGGGTAGCCTAAATAACTTTATCAATACAAACAGAAGTGGTCAAGAACTCTCTTTCGAAATAAGTGGTTTTTCGGCTGTTGAAAAAGCAATCCTTGCTGAAGACACCTTGTTGCAGCCGGACTCCGAGAAATCACTAGTCATTGTTTATAAATCACGTCAAAACATTGCTGGGAAAATAGGTCTATCGGAAAAACAGGCTGCTGATAACCCCTTTGATAATGTATTTGAAGTTTTTATTGAGGACGCGGTTAACGAGCAGATAAACTATCGATTGAAGTATGAGCTTTTTGGTGTTACAGCCACCGGCGTTGTTAGGTCGGTCAATGATGAATTGGCTTATGGTGGCCATTTCGTTGTGGTTAAAAATGAATGGCAATCCATAGAAGAAGCACTTCATGCAGGGCAACTGAAGCAAGGCAAAAACATTGTTCGATTTAGTATTCCTGATGGTGCTAATTATAGATACACCGTAAGAGACATTACCATTGTTGCATCTGACAAAAGGGGAGAAGAGGATTTAACCGTATATGGCCCCTTTTTAGTTGGGGAAAATGTTTACATACGTGGTTTTGTGGGTAAGGATTGCAAAGAAGTTAAAATTGATGAGGAAGTTTTGACAACCCAAGCTGGGGCATTTGAATTTGTAGGTGCCTCCAAGAGCAAAAAGCAGCTTTTCAAAATTGAGGCTATCAATGGTATTGGAAAACAGACCAAAGTGGTGAAAGCGATGCGACATGCTGAAAAAGCGGACCTACATTATAGTGTTTTAAATAATGCCGTAAGTAAAACCGTGGTGGCTAAAAAAGAGGAAGACTGGACTTTGCAATTAGATGGCATTAAACTCACGGCCTTAAAAGGAAGTGTAGATACAGATAAAGCTATCAGTGTTACGACCTTAAGGGCGATGGACATGGCACCCATGGGGCCTGGAATGATCAATGTAACAGCCTATGCCGCAGGATATCGTTTATTGCCGCATGACTCAAAATTCTTAAACAACCTTCAAATTAGCCTAGGCATCGACTCAACGAAATTACCTACTGGTTACTCTCCCAAGCAAGTGCGTACCTATTTCTTTGATGAAGCCACAAATAAATGGACGGTTTTGCAAAAGGACACGGTACAAGCCGAGAGGATGTTTGCTTCCGCTATTACCGATCACTTTACGGATTTTATAAACGCCATTATAAAGCAGCCCGAGTTACCAAGAAGCCAGGCGTATACACCAACGATGTTTTCAGATTTGAAAGCAGCTAACCCTTTGGAGGGAGTGAATACTATATCACCACCAAGTGCCAACAACAACGGCACTGTTAATATTAGTTTGCCTATTGAAGTGCCGGCTGGAAGGCAAGGGTTACAGCCACAATTGGCTTTGCAATATTCATCAGAGGGTGGCTTAGGTATTTTGGGTTTAGGTTGGAGTTTAAATATACCTGCGATCAATGTTGATACACGCTGGGGCGTTCCAAGATACTTTTCTTGGGCAGAAACAGAGAGTTATATGATGAATGGAGAAGAGCTTCAATGGATTGATGAAAACGATAGCGTTAAACCATTGTTTCACAGATCAGATACAATTCCCCGCAGAAATCAAGGTCAACAAACAACACGAAGGTTCATTAAAAGGGTAGAGGGCTCATTTCAAAAAATAACAAGGCATGGTACTTCACCATCTAGCTATTGGTGGGAGGTTCAGGACAAAACAGGTATGACTTACTTTTATGGCAAATATTCAAATGATGTAAGTTTTAATCCGAATTGTGTATTGGAAAAAGATGGTAAACTTGCCTATTGGGCCTTAGCAGAAGTGCGTGACTTGAACGGCAATTTTGTGCGTTACTTTTACAACCGAGACACATTTTCAGGACGGCAAAATGACAATAGCCAAGGGCGACAACTGTATATTGATAGCATAGAATACACTGGATACGGCAATACTAAGGGTGCGTACAAGGTTAAATTTAATTACGCAGGCAATGATGCAAATGAGGTTCAAATAAATGCGAGATATGGTTTTAAGGAAGTTACTGCAAAGCATTTAGTTCGATTGGATGTTCTATATAATAACCGAGTGTTACGCAGTTATTCCATGAAGTACAGATCAGGCCATTTTGAAAAGAGAATGCTATGTTTTGTTTTAGAGTCCTTTGCAAAGGATAAGCCTACTATTGATGCTGTGATGAACAGTTCAAATGCGTCATCCTTGTGTGCTGAAGGAGCTGTAGCTCACATCGACCTGCCCTCAGGCTTTAAGATTCACAGGTTTTTTTATCAAATTCCATATAAGGAGCAAGAACAAATTCCATTTCGACAAGATTCAATAGTCGGTTCAATTTTTGATATTTCGGCAGAGTCATTGATCAAAGAACTAAAACAAATGAGGAGAAATTTAAGCCTTTTGAACTTAGGAAGTTACGGCCTTGCTGGCCTGCCGTTCGTTGGTGATGATTATTTCAATAGCTCTTCTTTTTTAGGTTCGAACCAATCATTTAATTATGGAGGACAAGGCAGTCTGTATATTGGATTAGGGCCAAGGACAAGTAAAAAGACACATAAGGCATCTATTTCAGGGTCCTATTCTCACAATAGAGGGAATAATCAGGTGTTTATTTCATTTCAAGACATAAATGGGGATGGTTACCCAGACAGAGTGGTGTCTTTGTCGGGGCAGATTTTTTACCAAAAGCTGATCTATGTAAATGGAAGCCCCACTTTTGACGCCCCTGAACCTATATTTGGATTAAATACATTGGGTAGAAGCACATCAAAAACTAATGGTTTTGGGGTACAAGCCGCGGCGGGCGTTTCAACAAATGGCTCTGCCAATTTGAGTTTTAACTATGCTAATACGGAGACAACAACTGCCCAATATTTCGCTGATGTTAATGGAGATGGTTTTATCGATTTCGTTGATAATGGAGAAGTATTGTTCAATAGGGACTCGTTAGGTTTCCGGGTTTTTCGAGTTGCGCAGGACGAGCGGGTTTACATAGGCGGTTCATGTAAATACATACTGCATCAGGGTGAAGTAAATGATAGTATTGCAATCACCCCTTTACCTCCTATCGATGACGAACTTCCAGATTTAAGAAGAGTTATGATGGAGCATCAGCCAGTTAGGTTGTGGAAAGCGCCATTTTCCGGTAAAATTCAAATTAATGCGGATATTCAACTAATTGAAGACGAAACAGAAGCACGGAAGCAAGCAAAATCACCAGATGGTGTAACGTATACCATACAGCATAACGGTACACTTTTACAAAAATCAGAGATACTGGCTAATGATTATGTCAGAAGACCTGAACAAATGAACAATGTTGTTGTTAATGCAGGTGATCATCTATACTTTAGGTTATTGCCGAGGAATTCTAGAAATTGGGATGATGTTTATTGGTCACCAGAAATAGTTTATACTGAATACCAAGGACAACCAACAGATACGAATCGAGTAAATGCAGATAATAAAAAGGCATTTGTGTATCGATCGGCTGAGGATTTTTGGCTGTATGAAAAGCAACAACTTGACATGCCTCATACGAGCAATGTAAGGATTCATGGGACAATTTCATCTCCTCCTTTATCGGATACACTTTTTTTCAAAATTGTTAATCATGCAGGAACCACCATTTATTCGAGTGTTTATGAAGCTTCTAATGGTATTTTAAGTACCATAGACATTCCTTCAGTAAGTGTTAATGAGGAGGATTCGCTTTACTTTTTTGCATCTACGTCCTCAAGAATTGCCTACGAGAAAATTAATTTTGATCTGTTTGTGGATTATTTAAGTGTACCATCGTACTCTAACTATGATATAAACTCTGAATTTGATCGAGTTAGGATACGGCCAATGGTTCAAATGGAGCCGCTAAACAGAGAGCGCTTTCCTGCTGTTAGGTTTATTGCTAGCAATTCAAGCACTCACCAAATAGTACCAACCGCAAGTTTTTCTACTGGTGCCAACGGGAGTTTTTATTTAACAGTAAAGGAACTCAATAGGATTGTGGGCAAAAAATTATATACAGTTGCCAATGGAGTTGTCTCACCTCAAACCGGCTTGGCCTTTAGTACAACCTCGGGCTTGGCATACTATTTTGACATTAATACAAAGGATTTTTCACTAACGAATAGTGTAAATGCCTCTAGTGTTGAGGTGAGTAATGGGGCTGTTTTTTCATATCCAGCAGGTTTTTATGGTGTTTGGCAGGATACACTTGCGAAATTTGGCCCATTATACAGAGGTTGGGGGCAATTTGTTTATAACAAAGACACCACAGCCTTAATTGATGAGAATGTACTAGTTTCCTTTCAATATTTCTCCGATACCAATAACATTGAAGTGGTTGACGAGCAGACTTTTGCCAACGACACTGCAGCAACTTTAGCCTTAACGCCAACGCAGTTTTTGAATACCCATGAGTTTGTTGACAAAACCGCGGAAGCCCCTTTTTATACCATGATTGTAGACAAAGAAGCGGAAGTATTTAAAGGTATAGGGGATTTGACAACCATTACTGCAACAATGCTAAGTAATTGGCGAAAAGATGACGGTGAACTGGGTTTTCATGTAGAAAACCCAGTTCCTGTGATGATACCAGGAAAAAAGCCAATGGCACCTCGCAAAACTTCTGAACAAAGTTCTTGGACAATTTCCGCATCTGTTGGAAGTACATTGGCTTCGGGTGGTGGAGCGGTAACGCGAACCAGGGATAATTCATTAGTGGACTATTTAGATTTGAATGGAGATAGACTTCCAGATATTGTTGGGCCTCTTTATACGCAATTTAGTATGCCAAATGGATCATTAATGCCGCATGTGATAAGTATGCAAATTCCAGGAAGTGATAGATTTGGACTCAATGAACAACGCTCAAATATCATTGGACTTAACCTCGCTGGAACTTTCGTAAATGAGAACAAGAATAAAGGAGGATCGAAAACACCAATATCGCAAGGAGGGGGCGCATCTTACAGTGCAGTAAACACTTTATACATGCATATGGATGTGAATGGTGATGGATTACCAGACCGAGTAGATAATGACGGAAAAGTAGCCATAAGTCTGGGCTATGCATTTGAGGATTTTGTACAGTGGGATTTTGAAGATTTGAATAAAAGCAGTTCCGTTTCTGCTAACGCAGGACCGTCAATTCAATTGGAAAAAAATCAAAACAGCTGGTCTATTGGTGCAGGAATGGGTGCGGGCACATCCTTTACAAACAAAATGCCGTTGGATGTGAATGGCGATGGTTTGGTAGATTTTGTGAATATTAATTCAGGTGAAATTCTAATGAACACTGGATCTGGTTTTATTCAAACAAGTAGCGATAATGTTTTTGGTTTTACCATCTCTAATGCAAATTTTAATGTTAGTGCCAATGTTGGAGGTACCTTAGGCTTGTTTATTCCTCCTTTTATTAAACTAGGAGGGTCACTAAGTGGTTCGTTGAACTATGGTAAGTCATTTGAGCGTTCGCAATTTGTAGACATAAACAATGATGGATTTGTCGACTTTATAAGCATAAACCCAATTAATGGCAATCTAAATATTAGGTATTCTGATATTGCCAAATTTAATTTGCTTGAACGAGTTGAGTCTAGCACCGGTCAAAGAATAGAGATATCCTACCGAAATATACCTTCTTCAGAAGCCATGCCTCAAGCCAAGTGGGTGATGGATACCGTAAAAGTGTTTGATGGTTTCCCTGGGGATGGCATAGATGAAACTATAACAAGCTTTACGTACGCTGGTGGTGTTTATGACCGTTATGAAAGAGTTTTTATGGGGTATGATTCGGTTATAACCCGACAGCATCGTGCGAACCTTTCTGTTTATAGAACGATTGTTGAAAAATATCAGGTTGATGACTTTTTGTTTAAAGGCTTAGCATTTTCGAAGATCATTAGAGATAGCATTGGACGCACATTTAACGAGAATATTACGATTTATAAAAAGAATCAAATTTCAGATGGGGCGCAAGTGATAGATAGTATAGCATTTTGCTTTGGTCCGTATTATCCGGCTGTTTTTCAAGAAGAAAATAAATTTTATGAAGGCGGTTCTCAACCAATAACCGTAAAAAAGGAGTATTTACATGGCAAATATGGAAACGTTGTTTTCTATAAGAACTATGGTGATATAGCAACTACAGGCGACGATTTAACGGCAGTAATAAAATACCAGCAAGATCAATCTTCGGCGTATTTAGTAGGCTTGCCTGATACTATAATGGTTTATAATGGCTCAAGTTTAGTGCGTCATCGATTAGCAACGTATAATAGCCAAGGCAAGCTCACAAAAATACGCGCGAATTTGGGCAATACGTTTGCCGTAAGTGACTTTGAATATGATCTTTACGGAAACATTCAAAAGCAAATATTACCGCCTAACGATTCGAATCGAAGAGTAGAGTACGTATATACCTATGATGATACTATACATACATACCCAGTGAAAGTAGAGGATGTTTATGGTCACTTTTCGACAACGAAGTACGATCTGTTTTTAAGCAAGCCTCTTGAAACCACCGATATGGCAGGCAATCAAGTGAAATACCAATACAATTCTATAGGAAAGCTCTATCGAATTCAAGGTCCCAAAGAAATTGAATCTAATCAGCCATTTACTTTGCAATTTCAGCACTGGGATGAGTTTGATCATCGTTTTCCTTCGGACCCTCAAGGAACCATGGTAAGTTTATGGGCAAAAACGGAGCATTATGATGCTTTTAATACGGGAAATACGATTTCTACAGTAATTTTTGCTGATGCAGCTGGTAGAGTAATTCAAACCAAAAAGAAAAGCGTCGTGGATGGTAACGACAAAATGATTGTTTCAGGCCGAGAGGTCTACGATGACTTCGGCAGGGCCATTGCAAGATATTACCCAAGTACCGAGTCTCTTGGTTCGGAAACCACATTTAATCCTCTCGGTAATACCTCTGTAAATCCAACACGTATTACGTATGATGTATTGGATAGGCCAATTAAAGAAATAATGCCAGACAATACGGAAACAAACACGATTTATGGATTTGGGCTGGATGAAAACAGCGTAAGGCGATTCAAAAAAACCATTACAGATGCCAACAGCATTGCGGTGAGTGTATTAACAGACCATCGTGAGTTGCAAATCAGAGTGGAAGCACCTCTTTCAGCAATCACCAATTTTGTGTACAATCCGCTTGGTGAACTTCTACAAAGCAAAGACCCAGAAGGAAACATAACCGCCTATACCTATGACATGGCTGGTCGAAGAACCTCCAGAACCCATCCAGATGCAGGTGTTACCAACTGGACCTACGACAACGCCAACAACCTCACCCACATGGCAACAGCTAACTTGGCGGCTATGAGCCAACAAGTAGACTACAAATATTACTACGGTCAGCTCCTACGTATCGAATACCCCCAAAACCCCGAAAACAACGTTTATTACGAATACGGCCAAAGCGGTAATGAAACCGGCCGCATCAGCAAGTTGCAAGATGCCTCGGGTGTGCATGCCTACCAGTACGGCGATATGGGCGAATTAGTAAAGAAAACATCCACGGGAGTTGTGCCCACTGCCGATGGAGAAGCCTATTCATTTGCTACCCGCTGGCAGTATGATAGCTGGAACCGAATTCGAAGCATAAACTACCCTGATGGAGAGGTTGTAGAATACGATTATGACAATGGCGGCCAGCTCATCCACATGCAAGGCACCAAATCGAATGTTCAAACGTACGTCAGCAACATCGAATACGACGAATTCGGCAGCCGCACCTACTTTGAATACGGCAATGGCGTTTCTTCTTCTTATATTTACAATACGGCCACCCGCCGGCTTCAAACCCTCACCACCACCGCAACCAACGGCAGCTTGCACAATATCACGTACACATATGATCCCGTGGGCAACATCATCAGCAACAGCGCTGGCGGGGCCGATGGGTTGGGCGGCAAGTTCACCTACAACTAC
>JAUXNJ010000009.1 GCA_030682795.1 Sphingobacteriaceae bacterium | reverse complement strand
ATCGCAATTTCTTCTTCGACCCCAACGGCAATATGCTGTACCAGGAGTTTTTTGACCCCAACAGCGGGCCTAACAATCGGTACCTGTGCTGGGACGAAGAAAACCGGTTCTCGGCCACCCACGACAACAACTATGTTAGCTAATATGCCAGATGCGACTTCAAGGGAATGCTACTGTTGGCTTAATCAAGAAAAATCAGTAAATTTCATCTGTGAAAAAAGAAGAAAAAAAGGAACTCGACTTCCTCATAGATAAGCTCACCAACTCCATTGAGAACATCACAACGGGCGATAGTTTTCAAACAGAAGTTTCTTTACTCACGACATCAGATTTGAAATCAATTACTAAAAACAACAACTGGGTATTTGACTGGAAAGAAGAATTTAAACAACCCGAAAGAGAAGTTTACAAATTAACAATAGCAGGTAATCCGTCCATCATTCAAGGTTTAATGAGCATTGAGATTAAAACAGATCATGTATACTTGCACTTAGTCGAAAATGCACCATTCAACAGAGGAAAGTCTAAAGTGTATGCTGGTGTTCCGGGAAATCTGGTTGCTTTTGCATGCAGACTATCTTTCCAAAGAGGTCACGAAGGGAATGTTTCCTTTCTCTCTAAATCACAATTAGTTGAACACTATGAACAAACACTTGGGGCATTTCACTTTGGTGGAAGAATCATGATCATTGAAACAAAAGCTGCTTTGAGT
Organism: Sphingobacteriaceae bacterium; assembly: GCA_030682795.1. Lineage (GTDB taxonomy): Bacteria > Bacteroidota > Bacteroidia > UBA7662 > UBA7662 > PNNG01. The sequence goes on along the minus strand of JAUXNJ010000009.1, from coordinate 139,623 downwards.
TTAATAGATAGGTACTTTAAAAATTTAAAATAATGGAAAAGCAAATCGTTGAACCAGATATAATTGGAGGTCAAGGCCAATTAACCAAAGAAGAGGAAAGTGCTATTTCAAAATATCTTGCTAATCAAAAGGCGAAAAGAAAAGCTACACTTAATCACAAATCGAAAAAGAAAGAAAAGGTTAATTGAAGGTGGCACATTCTCTAGTACGCGTTTGGCTGCAGTGGGAGTAATAGTAAAAAATGAGAACCTTTTCGTGCTTTAGTACATCATGCTGGCAATCAAGTTGAGACCTCCTTCAACTCAGCTCAATTCAAAAGGATAATTTTTTATTAATTTCTTTTGATTGTTCTCATGTTGGAAAAGCAGCTTGGCCCGTGGGAGGAGTTTTCAATAATGGCCAAGCATGCCTCCTGCTTCAGGCCACAAGTTTTGGGTTTTTGAGTAAATTTGTATAAATCCAACGAAATATGGTTGATTATAAGTCTATTATCAAGAGAAATCCAAACAAAAGATTCGGCAAGCCTTGTGTAAGAGATACCAGAATTGCGGTTTTTGATGTGTTGGGCTGGTTAGCGGCAGGAATGACGTATGCAGAAATTCTCGAGGATTTTCCGGAACTAAACAACAACGACATCAAGGCTTGTTTGGCATACGCTGCTGATCGTGAGCATAAGTTGCAGCATGCATCATGAAGCTGCTTTTTGATTAGAACATCTCATTCAGATTCACCAAAAAACTGAACGGTATTTTTCCGGATTGTAAACCTGTTTCGGACTGTGGTTTAATGAATTGTGACGACAATGAAATTTGGAAATACGCTTTGGCTCATGCGTTTTAATCGTCACCTTTGATGCTGATTTTTATGATATCAGTGTAATGCTTGGCCATCCGCCCAAAATTATTTGGGTAAGAATTGGAAACATGACTACAAATGAGCTTGTTAAATTGCTCATAGATCATCAGGAAGTCATTAAAAGCTTTATTAAGAGTGAGGCATCCATGGAGATGGCCTGTTTGGAGCTACAATAAGCTGGCTCTAGTACTGGCGAGCAGCTTAATTTCCCTCTGAATAGCGGTAATCCAAAGAAATAGGGTTTTTTTTAATAAAAAACAGGCAGAGAAAACCCCTGCCTGCTTCAATCTATTTAGCGTTTAGACTTATTGATGCGGATTAACCCCGCCGCCAAATTTGGTTTTGATGTAAGCCACCGTGGCCATCACCTCCTCATTGCTGAGGTAGCCTTTAAACGCAGGCATGCCATTTTTGCCATTCAAGATGATGGCCGCCATTTCGTTTTTGTCTTTCATGCTCAGCTGTAAGTTTTTAGAACCACCGGCACCAAGGGCGCCGTCTTCGCCGTGACAAACCACGCAGTTGTTGATGTAAAGGGCCTGACCATGATACACAATATCATAGGTATCACTCATGGGGTCGAATTGGTCGGTGGCCATTTGTCCAGGACCCGCCAACTGACTAAAATAGTCTGCTTTGTTCATTTTCGGGCTTTTGGTCTCCGAAACGCCATACGCATACAGCATCAACGCCATCGCCAACAAAGCCAAGGGTTTGATTTTGCGTTTGAAGGCAATCACCGCTACCGGAATGGAAGCAACTACAGCAATCATTTTAATCCAAAACCAGTTACCCACCCCTACGCTTGGCGCGTTGAAGGCCAAATACAAGCCGGTGAGCAAAAACAAGGTGCTAATTACCATCTCGGCAATTTTGGTGCGCTTGGTAAAAGCCGCCAGTTTGCTTTCGCTGGTAAAGAGCAAAATGGTTTTGATGAGGTACAGCAGCACAAAAAGTACCACGACCAAGGTATGGGAATGAAGCATGCCTGTATACATAAGGATCAGTGTTTAAGAGTTACAAAAATGAGGAATTCGCGCAGTATTTCTACCATTTTTTCTGGACACTCGTACATACCCATATGTCCTGCCTCCGGCAAAAGCTCCAATTGGCAATTGTCGAGTTGCGCGGCAAAGCTCAAACCCACACTTTGCGGGAGGATGGGGTCGCCGCTGCCAAGCACCACCAATTTGGGCAAAACACTGCTTTGGAGCAGCGAAAGGCGTTCTTGGCGGTCGCGCATGCCCTTGGTTTGGGCCACATAAGCCAGTACACTTTGCTCGGCGGCCTGACTTTCGAGCTGGGTAATGAGGCGTGCCAGTCGCTTGCGGTTGCCCTCCGCAAATAAACTGGGGATGAAGCCGTGCAAAAAATGTTTGCTGCCGCGGCTTTCGATCAGGGCTACCGTGCGGTCGCGGTTGGCCCGCTTGCCTTCATCATCTCCCAAAGGATGCGAATGCACCAAGCCCAGGCCGAGTACCCGTTCGGGTAGCTGCGCCAACATCTCCAAAGCCACATAGCCACCCATCGAATGGCCTACGAGCACTGCTTTATCGATGTTTTCGGCGGCCAGCATGGCCCAAACACAGTCTGCCATAAAAGTCATGCTGGCACTGCTGTCGCTCGCCAAACCCGTGCCCCCCGAACCCGGAAGGTCGGGCACCAGCACTTGGTAATCGCTCGCTAAGGCTGCAGCTGTGGCAGCCCAAGCTTCATGCGTTTCGGTAAAACCGTGGAGCAAAACCAGCGCAGGACCTTCACCCAGGGAAAGCCATTGCAGCGGGACGTTTTGAAAGCTGGATTTTTTGAGCATATTTGTTGATTGGTGTTCGCGCCAACAATATTAGCACTTATCTGATGAAGAAAATTTTATTCCTGTTGTTCGTTTGGAGTGGCTTTGCACTTACCGCCTTTGCCCAGCCTCATTTTCCGTTTAATGGCGTGCAAGACGAGCGGCCAACGGCTTGGTTACTTACCAATGCCAACATTGTAACGCAACCCGGACAATTGTTAGAAAGCGGCATGATGCTCATTCGCGATGGAAAAGTGGTAGAAATTGCCAAAACCATTGCCCAACCCGCCGATGCGCAGCTGCTAGACCTGCAAGGCAAGTACATTTACCCGGCATTTGTGGAGCCCTACGGTGATTATGGCATCTCCAAAAGCAAAAACGAGCGCAATCGAGGCGGCGGACCGCAGTTTACCCCTGCGCGTGGGGGTGCTTATACCGCCAACGACGCCATTCGTGCCGACCAACAGGCAGCAAGCTTGTTTCAGGTAGATGCCAAAGCAGCCGAAAAACTACGTAAAAGCGGCTATGGTGCGGTAGCCACCCATCTGCAAGACGGCATTGCCCGCGGCACCGGCGCTTTGGTAGCCACCGGCGATGGCAGCGACAACCAGCAGTTATTGGTGCCGCAGCTGAGTGCCCATTTCAGTTTTAACAAGGGAAGTAGCACGCAAGATTATCCCTCCTCTTTAATGGGAAGCATTGCCTTGCTGCGCCAAACTTATTACGATGCCCGCTGGTACCAAGCCAACAAAAGCCTTTTGCAGCTGCAAGATTTGAGTCTCGACGCCCTTCTGGCCACAGCCACCCTGCCGCAAATTTTTGAAAGTGCTCAGAAATACGACCTCCTGCGCATCCAAAAACTGGGTGCCGAGTTTGGGCTGAATTATGTGGTGAAAGGCCGGGGCGACGAATACCAATACCTCGACGCGGTAAAAGCGGCCAAAACACCCCTGCTGGTGCCTGTGAATTTTCCGGATGCCTTTGATGTGGAAGACCCGCTCGACGCCCGTGATGTGAGTCTGGCCCAAATGCTCCACTGGGAGCTTGCCCCTGGCAACTTAGCTGCCCTGCACAAAGCAGGCGTGCCCTTTGCCGTTACCAGCAGCGATTTGAAAAATCCGGCCGACTTGTTGCCCAATATGCGCTTAGCCATTGAATACGGCTTGCCAGAAGCTGCAGCGCTAGAAGCCCTTACCCTGGCGCCGGCCCGCTTGCTCAAGGCTGATAAGCTAGTGGGACAATTGGTGAAGGGAGGCTTGGCCAACTTCATTGTTTGCTCCGAGCCCATTTTTAATGCCGACAATGAAATGTACCAAACCTGGGTGTTGGGCAAGAAGTACGAGCATCAGGCTTTCCCCGAAAAAGGTGAAATGCGTGGCACCTATGTGTTTAAAGGCGGCGCTTTAGATGGCGACACCCTGGTAATCAAGGGCAAAGCCAGCGCACCAGAGGCGAGTATTCGGGTAAACGATAGCACCACGGTGAAATTTAAGTGGGAGCTGCAAGGCGATTTTGTAAATGCATGGGTGCGCGATGCCAAGTTGAAGGACGGGCAATTGCTGCGATTCAGCTTGTGGCGCAAGGGAACCGGGTTTCAGGGCAGTTTTAGTCCCCAAGAAGGCCAACTCACACCCGTTGAGCTGCTCCAAGTGGCCACCCATAGCGAAAAAGTCAAAGAAAAGCCTGCCAAAACAGCGGTTGCACTGGGCGTGATGCGCTATCCCTTTGCCGATTTGGGGCATTTATCGGTACCCAAAGCCGAAAATATCCTCATCAAAGGCGCTACCGTATGGACCAGCGACGCAGCTGGGGTGCTCGAAAAGGCCGATGTAGCGGTGAAGGACGGTAAGATTGTAGCGGTAGGTGCCAACATCGGCGCCGCCATCTTCGGCAAAGCCGGTTCCGTGCGCGAAATCGACGGCAGTAATATGCACCTTACCCCCGGCCTCATCGACGAGCACAGCCACATTGCCATTACCCGCGGCGTAAACGAAGGCACCCGTAGCATCACCTCCGAGGTGCGCATCGGCGATGTGCTCAATCCCGACGACGTAAACATCTATCGCCAACTGGCCGGCGGCGTAACTTCCAGCAATTTGCTGCACGGCTCAGCCAACAGCATCGGCGGTCAAGCGCAATTCATCAAACTGCGTTGGGGCGTCACCCATCCCGAAGAACTCAAATTCAAAGAAGCCCCCGGCTACATCAAATTCGCTTTGGGTGAAAATGTGAAGCAGTCGAATTGGGGCGACCGCAATACCTCACGCTTCCCGCAAACCCGCATGGGCGTAGAGCAAGTGATGCACGACGGCTTTTTGCGGGCGAGGGACTATGAAGCCGCGCTCAAAGCCAATCCTACCGCCACACGCCGCGACCTCTCGCTTGATGCTTTGGTGGAAATCATGAAACAGCAGCGTTTTATTACCTGCCACAGCTATGTGCAAAGCGAAATCAACATGCTTATGAAGGCCGGCGATTCGCTCGGTTTTAAGGTGAACACCTTCACCCACATCCTCGAAGGTTATAAGGTGGCCGACAAAATGCTGGCGCACGGCTCCAATGCCAGTACTTTTGCCGACTGGTGGGCCTATAAATACGAGGTAATCGACGCCATTCCCCACAACGCCGCCATCATGAACCGGGTGGGCGTAAACGTGGTGATCAACTCCGACGATGCCGAAATGGCCCGGCGCCTCAATCAAGAAGCCGCCAAAACCGTGAAATACGGCGGCATGAGCGAGGAGGAGGCCCTCAAAATGGTGACCATCAATCCCGCCAAAGCCCTCCGCGCCGATGCCTTCACCGGCAGCATCAAAGTGGGCAAGCAGGCCGATTTGGTGCTTTGGAATGCCCATCCGTTGAGCATGTACAGCAAGCCGGTGTTGACTTTGGTTGATGGCGTGGCGTACTTTGACGCTTCCCGCGAAGCTGCTCAACGCGAAGCCCTCGAAAAAGAGCGCCAGCGTTTGATCGAAAAGATGTTAGACGCCAAAAAAGCTGGTAAAAAAACCAGCAAGCCCGTGATGATGGTAGCGCCAGAATGGCATTGCGAAACGCTGGGCGATATGGGGGAAGCTGCCCATATGCATTAAAAAAGGCGTTAATAAGCCGAATGCGCTATTTATAAAGTGGCAGCGCTATTTGCGAAGGGGAGGTCGGGGATGTTGATCAATGTAAGGTGGATGTTGCGTGAAGGAGCATTGATCTTAAAATCCTGGAGTACCTCCAGCACATCGTGGTCGATGTAGTTGGAGGTGGTGGCGTCGATTACAACAAAGCCATTGGCCGGCACTTCTTGCAAACATTTAGCAATGGCACCCTTGTTTAGGTAGCTCACTTCTTGAGAAAGGGTCAGCGTTAGTATTTCGCCGCCGTCTTTGTCTTGCCCTTTTTGAAGCACAAAGGCATTGCGGTAGTTGTTGCGCAAGATAAAAAACAAGGCAACGACTAAGCCGATGGCGATTCCTTGAAGCAAATTGGTAAAAATGATGGCCAAAACAGTGATCAAAAAGGGCATGAATTGTGACCAACCCAAGCGGTACATGCCGCGATAAAGGCTCACCGAAGACAGTTTATAGCCTATAAAAATCAAAATAGATGCGAGTCCTGCCAGTGGAATATGGTTTAAGAGCTTAGGCGTCAAAAGCACAAAGCCTGCCATAAAAAACCCATGGGCAATGGCGGCAACGCGGGTACGGGCACCAGCGGTAACGTTTGCAGAAGAACGTACAATTACTGCTGTTATGGGTAAGCCACCAAGCAGGCCGCTGAGTACGTTGCCCACACCTTGGGCTTTGAGTTCGCGGTTGGGGGGACTGTTACGTTTGTAAGGGTCGAGTTTGTCGGAGGCTTCCAAACTCAGTAGCGACTCTAAACTAGCCACTATGGCCATGGTAGCCGCGAGGGTCCAGGTGGCAAGTTGACCTAAAGCACGCCAGTCGGGCCCGACCTGTACATGGTTGGCTTCGTCCCCAAAAAGCTGAGGAATATTTACCAGCTGTACATTACTCAGGGCCAGAGTTGGAGCAATGGCCATAAAAAGCTCGTTAAGCAGGGTGCTAATTACAACTACCACGAGCGGACCCGGTATAAACTTAAATACCCCAAACTGCTTTAGTTTTTTGTTCTCCCATAAAACCAGGATGAGGAGTGAACTTAGGGCAATGAGGAGTGCGCCAGTATGGGCAGTAGTAAGGGCCCTCCAGAGCTCTGTAAAGGTATTGGCGTTATGTTTTTCTCCAAAGGCTACCGAGCCCATGCTGCTTTGGTCGAAGCCCAGTGCGTGAGGAATTTGTTTTAAAACGAGGATCACCCCAATTCCTGCCAGCATGCCTTTTATTACAGCGGCCGGAAAATAGTAGCCAATAAGTCCTGCCCGCGCATATCCCAAGGCAATTTGGATGCAGCCGGCCAGCACCACTGCGGTTAAAAAGGCTTCAAACGACCCTAAAGTTGCGATGGCGCCCAGCACAATAACGGTAAGTCCAGCAGCAGGACCGCTTACACTGAGCTGAGAGCCGCTCAACGGGCCAACTACCAAGCCGCCGATTACGCCGGCAATAACGCCAGAAATAAGCGGTGCGCCAGAAGCGAGCGCAATGCCCAAACAGAGTGGCAGCGCAACTAAAAAAACCACCAATCCTGCTGGAATGTCATGTTTTAAATTAGGGCCGAACAGGTTGTTATGAGGCATAAAGCAAAAAGAAGAGAGTGAAATAAAGCGTAAAAAGCCATAAAATGGCGCTTAAGTCAAGCTTGAAGCATGATAGGGGGCGGGTGCCTGCGCAGCGCATCATGTATAGTTTTGGCCAGCTGTGAGCCCTGGCCGTGCTTTGCAAAAACGAACTCCCGAATAGAAAAACAACATCTGGAACACCAAAAAACAAAGATGACCTTTTTTAATTTTAATCGCAATGCTGAGGTCTGAAGTTTGTTAAACCGGAGCTTGTGGTGCAAACACAGCGAGGTATAGGCTGGCAGTTTTTCGAATAGCTTAGGCTGCCTCAACAGGGCGAGTTGCCGACTAGAAAAAATATTGTATGTTTGCAACGGTTTAATGGTTTCCACTTTTTAGGAAGTGGGATTAAAAGGGAATCCGGTGTAGCATTTAGGTGTGATTCCGGGACAGTACCCGCTGCTGTGAGCTCCATGCAACCTTCAGATCACACGCCACTGGGCAACCGGGAAGGCATCTGAGGGGGAGTAAGTCAGAAGACCTGCCAATGAACCGCAGATCACAGGCTTTCGGGAATAAAAGTCAACAGATCGGAATGTAAAAGTGGGTTTAGCCATGGGCTAAATGCGCTGCTGCTTTTCGTTTTTATCAATCCGAAGCCTGACCCGATATGAAAAAACGGTCAGGATTTTTTATTTATGCCCTCAGCTGTGTGCTGCCCGTAGCGGCCCAGCAACGCGACACCACGGTGCAATTGGCACCTGTGCAGGTAGAGGCCGTGCTGCCGCCCGTTCAACGCCAACCCGCGCTTTTTACTTATACGCCCGATTCTTTGTTGCTGCGCGCTTTGCCCGCGGCCAGCGTGGCCGATTGGTTGCAATGGCAAGGGGCAGTGAGCTTGCGGTCGTACGGACCAGCAGGTTTGGCCACCGTATCGGTGCGAGGCAGCAGCTCGCAGCAAAATGCTGTTTTGTGGGATGGGTTGTCGCTGCTGAGTCCGCTCAACAGCACCCCCGACTTTAACCTGCTGCCCCTCTGGTTGTTCAGCGATGTGCAGTTGCAAACGGGGAGCGCGTCGACCGATTTCGGCTCAGGTGCCATAGGTGGGGCTTTGCACTTGGGGCAGTCGGTGCCGCAGCACAGCAATTTGTCGGCTTTTGTAGAAGGGCGGTCTTTTAGCGATCGTTCGGCCGGACTAGCCTATACCCACCGTGCCAAAAAATGGTGGTACAGTGTGCGTGGCTTGTATCGCCAGGCCCAAAACGACTTTCCGTTTCTCAACACCGCCAAATTTGGAGCGCCAGAAGAACGACTTAGTCATGCCGCCACCCGCATGGGTGCGCTATTGCAAGAAGTGGGCTGGCAAGTTGCGCCTCGGCACCGACTCAAACTGCGCTGGTGGTACCAAGCCTACGACCGCCAACTGCCGCCCAGCATGACCGAGGCCTTAAGTACGGCAGCGCAGGCCGATAGTGCCAATCGCCTGTTTTTGAGCTGGGATTTTCAAGGCAATAAACGCAGCTTCAGTCTCAAAGCGGCCTACCTCAATGAGCTCAATCACTATGCAGATGTGCGCACCAATTTGGATGAGCGGCATCGATTCGAGGCCTTGCTGCAGGAGTTCAACCTGCAACAGACGTTTGCTGGCAATCAGCAAGGCGCTTTGCTCGTGCAACAAGCGTTTTACCGCGCCACATCCCCTAATTATGATTTAGGTGTACAGCAGCAGCGTTTGGCAGTGGTACCAGGCTGGCGCATCAACCGAAAGCAGTTTAGCACCCAAGCGCGCCTGCGGGCTGAGTGGGTAGATGGCCAGCTGGTGCCTTTAACCCCTAGTTTGCAACATGAACAACGCCTTGGCAAAGATTACGAAATACATGCCGCCGTAGCGCGCAACTACCGCCTACCTACGCTGAACGATTTGTATTGGCGGCCGGGAGGCAATGTAGACTTAAAGCCTGAGTTAGGCTGGAGTTCAGAGTTAGCTTTGCATAAAAAAGCACAGTACAAGGGCCATGCTTTTGCGCTCCGCAGCGGTGTTTTTTTCACCGAAGTCGACAACTGGATCATCTGGCTGCCCAATCCGCAATTGGGTTTTTGGTCGCCCCGCAATGTGCGCAGCGTACGCAGCTGGGGTTTTGAGCAGCAGTTGAATTGGTCGAAAAGCTTGGGCAAGCTGCAACTGCGCGCCACCGCCGATTACGCTTATGTACACACCACCAACCAACAAGTGGGTGCCGGCGAAGCTGACATTCGCGGCAAACAACTCATTTACGTACCCCGGCACCAAGTTCGCGGCCGGGCATTTTTGCAGTACGAGCAACATTTTGTTGGCTGGCAGTTTGGGTACAACGGCCTGCGCTATACCAGCACCGATAACAACAGCTTTTTACCCGGATATGAACAAAGCAGCTTGCTCTTTGGAAGCGACATCCGATTCAAAAAGCATTTGCTGCGTTTGAACGCCGGCATCCACAACCTCTTTAACACCCAATTTCAAGCAGTGGCTTGGCGCCCCATGCCCGGCCGACATTTCCATCTGAATCTTACTTATCATCTCAATAAAATATGAAACACAACTTTATTTTCCGCGGCTTGAGCTTGCTCGCCTTTGTAATGCTGATGCAATCTTGTAAAGATGAGCCACCAGTACCAACCCCTCCCAACGCCTACGGCACAGGTGTATTTGTAATCAATGAAGGACCTTTTCAAAACGGTACCGGTACGGTTACTTTCATCAACCGCAGCACTTCTGGCGTGCAGCAGGATGTTTTTCAGCAGGCCAATGGCCGTCCCCTCGGCAATATCGCCCAGAGCATGGCTAGTTTTGGCACCCAAGGCCTCCTGGTGGTGAACAATGCCAACAAAGTGGAGGTGGTTGATTTGAAAGACTTTAAGTCTGTAGGCAGCATCGAGGGCTTGGGCCTGCCCAGTAAAATTGTGGTAGCTGCCAACACCGGTAAAGCCTATGTAACCGAATGGGTAAGCTTTGGCAGTCCTGGCCGGGTGGCGGTCATCGACATTATTTCGCGCACAGTTATCAAAAGCATTCCTGTGGGGGATTTCCCCAATGCCATTACCTTCCACAACAACCGCATTTATGTGGCCAACAGCAACGAAAACACGGTTGTTGAGATCAATGCAAGCGTTGATACCGTATTACGTACCATCACCGTGGGCGACCGGCCAAACGGCTTTGTAAGTCAAGGCAACAACCTTTTGGTATTGTGCGGCGGCAACCCTAGCTGGACGGGCAGCGAAACGGCAGGTGCCATTGCAACCATCAGCGGCGCGCAAACCAGCATCGCCAGTTTTCCAGCGGCGACTTTCCATCCGTCTAATTTCACCAGCCACCCTAGCGGTAATGCAGTTTTGTATGAGGTAAATGGGGCAGTATACAGCCAATCTTTGCCCGTGCCAGCGAGCATTGTGCCAGCCAATCCAGTGATCAACCGTGGTTTTTACCATTTTTCACTCGACCCTACCGCAGACGGCTTGTTGTACGGCACCGATGCGGGTGATTTTGCCAGCAATGGCTGGATTTTCCGCTACGAGCGCAATTTTGCATTGAAAGATTCGATTCGTGCAGGCATCGCGCCAGGGTATATCCATTACCGTTAATGTTCGGCAAACCATCCCCCACTTCTAACCAAAAGCTCGTTGAAGGAGAAGATTTCTACTTCAACGAGCAGGGTTTGATGGTGTTTACGGCCCTGTATCACCGCAAAAGAGGGCATTGCTGCAAAAGTGGCTGCAGGCATTGTCCTTATGGCAATGCACCGAAAACAAAAAGGATGGTTTAAGGGTGGTTCGGGGATTAGTCGTGCAGATGCCTGTATTTAAAGCCCGTTCCCAAATTGCCAAGCATGCGCACGCACTGCTGGCCGTGGCTTGTAACCTGGTACCACTGTGCCAGAGGCATGTCGACCGACCAAATTTTTGATACATCTACGTCGAATTCCATAGAAGCTTCGCGCTGATGGCGGATGCGAACAAGGCCATCGGTAAACTCAAACGAAAGTCGCTGATGCATGGGTTGTGCAGCGCTGCCGCCGCCGAGGGCAATTTGAAAGCTGCCGGTAGGACTAGCGGGCGCCAAGCCTGAGCTTTTTACCGACAAATAGCCGGTATCTGGTCCAGCGTACATGCCGTACAGCGGGTCGAGGAAGGTGGCCGTGGGGTTTTGCTGCAAGGTTGCAGCTGTAAATCCCAGGTCGAAGCTGATTTTACGATAGCTCCCTACAGGTACATCGGCAATACTTACCAAAAACAAGGAACCGGATAGGGCGATTAAAGGAATGTTTGGGGGCAGCACCACCTTCACACCATTGCTGTCTTCCAGCTCAAAAGCGCTGAGGTAATAGCGCAATTGGTCGAACCGCAAGCTATCACCCGAAATAGGGTGCACCAACCAGTCGTTGCAAACAAAACTACTTCCAGCTCCCCAAATGTGCTCGAGTTTGAGCAATAAACTACCAAATTGAGGCGGGCGAGGAGGCTCAGGAGGAGGCGCTATACCGTCTTTACAGGCTACAACACCAAAAATCAATAAAGCGAGAAGGAATGGTTTCATGGTTTAATAGCTTATTATTCTTACTGTATCAAGTTCCAACCGCAGCTGCAACCATTCGCCCAGCTGTTTTTCACGTGCCTTGCCCGGGTATTCCGACCAGCGCACCAAAATGGTGGGAATGGTGTCGGTGGTCATGCTTTTCATATTGGTTTCGGCCAAGCGCGAGAAGCCCACTTTTTCAACTTTGGGATATTGCACTTTGATTTCTTGCGAGAGCCGCTGGTAGCTCACGTTGCTCAGGCGGTAGCGCAGGAGCTCTTGTTCGAGCAGACTGATTTTTTCGTCTTTGTTCTGCAAAGCCACTTCGTTGCGCTTGTAAAGGTCTTCGAGAATGCCGGTTTTGAGCTCTTGGTTCAGCTGACTAGCCAGTTCGCCGGTATAGCTGCCTCCTTGGTGGATGATGAGCTGGGTGTTGCGCATACCCCGCTCATTTAATTTGTTGTTGAAGCCGTTGATTTCTTCCTGACTAAGCGGTTTGCCGAGCAACGAAATTTCGATGGTAGAAGAATCGCGGCTGTAGTTCAATTCAGTTTTAATAACCTGCCGGTTGGGGAACTCCATATAATCTTGCACAAAACCGAGCGCCTTGGTTTTAAAAATCGACTGCTGAATTACATTGTAGCCAATAAATACGCTGGGTAGGATGGTGATGATGAGAAAGAGGTAGATGCCGTAACGCGCCCGTTTTTCGGTGCGCACATCCACAAAACCCACGCGCTTGTATTTGAGGTAGCGCACAATGAGGATGGTGGCAAAGCAAATGAACACCGAGTTGATGAAAAACAAATACATGGCCCCAAGGAAGAAGCCGAAGTCGCCCGAAGCCAAGCCAAAGCCTGCGGTACACAAAGGCGGCATGAGGGCGGTGGCAATGGCAACGCCAGGTACCACATTGCTTTTTTCACGCCTCGAGCTGGCCACAATGCCGGCCAATCCACCAAAAAAGGCAATACCCACGTCGAATATGGTGGGGGTGGTACGGGCGAGGAGCTCCGACTGCACTTCTGAAAGCGGACTGATGGCGAAATACAGGGTAGAGGTGAGGATGCTTATAAGCACCGTAGTGCCGAAATTGCGTAGTGATTTTTTGAGTAGCGCAAAATCCATGATGCCTACCGCCAAACCGGTACCAATGATGGGTCCCATGAGCGGAGAAATCAACATCGCACCAATGATTACGGCAGTAGAATTGGTGTTGAGACCGATGGAGGCGATAAAAATCGACGCCACCAAAATCCAAACATTTACCCCCTTAAACTCCACATCCCGGCGGATGCCGGCGCTCGAGCCTTCTTCGTCGGTGCCTTCCTCAATGCTGGTTAAACGATGGAAATATGCACGCGCACTGGCCCAAAGCTCTTGCACATTGTTCATTTCCGGTTCGTTTTCAGATAGCCTCTCGTTTTTCATGCCTTGCAAAATAAATAAAAATGTTGGAGGAATTGGGGTACCGCCTTTTAAACGCATCATTTCGCCTAAAGACAATGTGCTTGTTCCTGCAATACTTTGTTAATTTTAGGAAAAAATAGCCATGTTACTCACCATCGAATGGACTTTGCCCTTGAAAAATCCAGTGCTGATTTTTTCGTTGGTGCTGTTTATCATCCTTTTTGCACCGATTATCTTAAACAAACTGCGTATTCCGGGCATCATTGGCCTGATCTTGGCCGGGGTGGCTATTGGTCCCAATGGCTTCAACCTCCTTCTGCGTGATGCCAGCATTGAGTTGTTTGGTACTGTGGGCTTGCTCTACATCATGTTTTTGGCGGGCTTAGAAATCGACCTCAAGGATTTTAAAAAGAACCGCAACAAAAGCATCGTTTTTGGTTTGTTTACCTTCCTCATTCCGATGGGCTTAGGTACGGTGGCGGGCTATTATTTTTTATCCTTTAGTATGCCTTCCAGCATTTTGTTAGCCTCCATGTTTGCTTCGCACACCCTGCTAGCTTATCCCATTGCTTCACGTTTTGGCGTGAGTAAATCGCTGCCCGTGAATGTAACGGTTGGGGGCACCATCATTACCGATACGTTGGCACTCTTGGTGTTGGCAGTCATTGCTGGCAGCACCCAAGGCGAGCTCGACCAGGTTTTTTGGATAAGGCTGAGTGTGTCGGTGTTGATTTTTGGATCTGTGGTGCTTTTGGGTTTTCCCATCATAGGCCGCTGGTTTTTTAAGAAGTTTGAAGACAATGTAAGTCAATACATTTTTGTGCTCGCCATGGTGTTTTTGGGGGCGTTTTTGGCTGAATTGGCGGGTATTGAAGGCATTATTGGGGCCTTTTTGGCGGGTTTAGCCTTGAACCGCCTCATTCCACACACCTCGCCCATTATGAACCGCATTGAATTTGTGGGGAATGCGCTGTTTATTCCCTTCTTCTTGATTGGCGTGGGCATGTTAGTTGATTTGCGGGTGCTGTTCAAGGGCCCCAATGCCTTGATTGTTTCTGCTACTATGATTGTGGTGGCCATGTTGGCTAAATGGTTAGCTGCTTTTTTTACACAGCTAACCTTTAAGTTAAGCCGGACCGACCGACAAATGATCTTTGGCTTGAGCAATGCACAAGCAGCGGCGACTTTAGCGGCAGTCTTAGTGGGTTACCGGCTCAAATTGTTGAATGAAGACGTACTGAATGGCACCATCCTCATGATTTTGGTAACTTGTTTGGTGAGTTCTTTTGCGGTAGAACGGGCTGCACGAAAAATGGCGGTACTTGAACAAAATGATACCGAAACTCCCGATGTGGATGAGGGGGAGCGTATTTTGGTGCCTTTGGCAAATCCCGATTCGGTGGACAGCTTGATGGAATTAGCGGTATTGATCAAAGAGCCAGCCAACAAACGGCCCATTTTTGCTTTGTCGGTGCTCAATGAGGCCAACAGCGGACCTGCAGCCTTGGCCGCGAGCTACAAAGTGCTTGAACGCGCTGCGAAAATCGGCGCAGCCACCGATAACCGGGTGGAAATGCTTACCCGGGTGGATGTGAACATCACCAACGGCATTGTGTATGCAGCCAAAGAGAATAAAATCAGCGAAATCATCATTGGCTGGAACCCCAAACCTTTGGTGGTAGACAAGTTTTTCGGCTCCATCATGGAAAATTTGTTGCGACGCACCGAACAAACCATTGTGGTGTCGCGTGCTGTGCAGCCCAACAATACCATCAAACGCTTGCTGGTGGTGGTACCCCAACATGCCGAATTTGAGCCGGGCTTTATGGTATGGTTGCGACTCATCCGGCACTTTGTAAAGCAAACAGGATCAAAGCTGCTGTTTTACGGCTCACCTCAATTAGAAGAACGCTTGTTGCAGGTAAGTAAACACAAAAAAACAGCCTTCGATTTTCAGTTTTCTCCATTTTTAGATTGGGAAGACTTTTTAGTGCTTGGCCGGGAAGTGCAAAAAAACGATTTGTTTATGGTCATCAGTGCCCGAAAGGGTACACTTTCGCATCAAGCCTTGCTCGACAAGGTGCCCAGCCAATTGAGCAAGTATTTTCAAGACAACAGCTTCACCATCGTTTTCCCTGAACTCAAGGGCTACAACGCGGCAGCCAGCAATCTGCAGCTCGATGCCAGCATGCCATCGCCCATTCAAGAAAATATTGAGCGCATATCGAAGGTGGGCAAATACGTGAAGAAGGCTTTTGGTAGCGGGGAATGAGCCTTATTGTTTAATTACACGCGCCGAAAAGGAGCTTGCTCCATCCGTAGCCACAAACAAATAAATGCCGGGCAAAAGCTCTGAAATATCTACCCGTGCTCGTTCATCGTATAAAACCATCGTTTTTAGCAGCCTTCCCTGAAGGTCTTTTATCTCCAGACTTAATGGCTTATTAAGATTTGCCGTGCTCTTAATGTATACTTCGCTATTGGCGGGATTAGGGTATAAATGCACAGAAGCCTTCTGTAAGCCGTATTGTTTGACCGACGATGCAAATGGAGAGTTCACCAGAAATTGCCCCATCATACCATCGTCTTCATGGGTGAGCATATGACAATGATACATATAAGGCAAAGAGTCGTCGAAAAAGGTTTCGAATTGGGTGATGAAGCGCACGTTGCCCATGGCTGGCACAAATACCACATCTTTCCTTCCCCGAAGGGAGGCAATAGGCTGCGCCCCGTTAACGCTGAGAATGTAAAAAGGCACATCGTGCAAATGAAAAGGATGCCCGATGGGTGTTTGGTTTTGAAGTTCCCAAATTTCAATGTTATTGAAGGGAATGTGCTGGTTGATCACATTCATGTCGAAATGGGCATTATTAATCATAAAGGGACCCTGAATAGCGGTTGGGCCCATGGCTGCCGACATAAACGTAAGTATTCTGGTGGTATCGGCCTGTGAAGGAGCGAAAATGCTGTGAGCAACCAAGGTGCTGGGAGTAGGTCCCGCGGGCAAGTCGCCAGGAGCCCCTACTCGCATTTCGAGCAAATTAAAGTTCGACCCATTTAGGGCATTGTTGCTATAACCTGGTAATTGTTGTCCAAAACCCATCCCTGGCTGAGCGGCGCCGTAGATGGCATTCGGCAATTGGGCGGCATAGCTCATGAGCTGAATGGTTTGGTTTTGCTTGCCTGTTAAATTCACAATGATTTCGGCGCGTTCTCCCGGTGCCAATTGAAGCCGGCTCATGGTTACGGGAGCAGCAAGCAGCCCGCCATCGCTGCCAATTTGTTGAAACGACTCGTTGGTGCTCAAGCCTATATTGTAAACACGCTCTATGGAGCCATTTAATAAACGCAAACGGATTCGCTGAGCGGGCAGCTGAATAAACGGCTTGAGTGTTCCGTTGATCATAACGGCCGTGTCGAGATGTTGCCCAACCACTATTTGATTGGAGGTGCTGAATTGTCGTGTTTGTATGATGACCGGAATATCGTCGATACCATACTGGCGAGGCAATGCTAAGGCAGCCTCAATGCTATCTCTAACGATGATCATGCCCGCCATTCCGGCAGCCACATGCTCTACCGTTTTGTAATGCAAATGCGGGTGGTACCAATAGGTAGATGCCCAATCTAGTACTGTAAACGAAGGACTCCAGGTTTGGCCGGGGATTACAAATATGTGGGGACCGCCATCATTGGCGGGCGAAACATGCAGTCCATGCCAATGGATGGTGGTGGTGTCGGTAAGTTGGTTTTGGACATTTAAAGTTACTTGTTGGCCCCGGTTGAGGATAATCGTGGGCGCCAGGAAGCTGCCGTTTATGCCCATGGTTTGGGTTGGTGTACCAGGATAAAATTGTTTGGTTCCATGCTGCAGCTGCAAGGAGATGCTGTTTCCGCTTAAGGTATCCGGGATAAATAAGGGATTTTGCGAAAACAAAGCCCCAGAGTATAGTAGTAAAGTAGTGAGGAGTAAAGCTTTCTTCATGACTACAGGTTAAGAATAACCTACGAATTTAGGTGACTCTACGGCGAAGTTATGTAACCGAAGTTACACACTAGAAGTTACGGACAAGGGCCGCCGTTATCAGTAAGCTAATCTGATGCTCAAGAGTAGGGTTCGCGGCCGCATTGGCCCATATACATAACCAGCATCCCGATCGGGTCCGGTGTCGAGGTCGCGCTGAAAGCTGTTGAAGAGGTTTTGGATGCCTACACTGCTTTCGAGGCGGAGGCGAGGGGCCAACACCCACTGTTTTTCTACAAAAAGGGCTAAATCAGCAAAATTAGGCGTGGTTTTGGTGACGGTATAGGCGCTTTCTGGTTCAATAACGTGAGGTACCAACATGGCACCCGTGAGTTGCAAATTGGCTTGGATGGCCCAGTCTTTGGCAAAAGGCTGCCTAAAGTTGGCGTAGCCGTACCAATTGGGGGTGCGCAGCAGGCGATTGGTGGTGGTGATGCTGTCGCCAGAAGCGCTTTCCCACAACACTTCAGCTTCGTTGAGCAGGGCTTGCTGCCCGGTTAATCCAAATTGCAAGCGGGCACTGTTTTCGAACACCGCCTCGGTGCTGAGGTTGAAGCCGAAAACACGGGCGCCACTGCCGTTTCGCTTGTTAACCACTTGCAAGCCGCTGGGCAGCACTTCGGCATCTAACAATAAAAAGGGATTTTGAAGTTGGGTGTAAAAGAGCTCAACACTGCTGAGTAAGCCTGTGTGCTGGATGCTGCTTTCGCGCTGGAGGGTGGCACTGAAGCTGTTGGAGCGCTCTGGCACCAAGTCGTTGCCAAGCCGCACAAAGCGGGCTGCACCGCCTAAAAGCTCAATGTGTAAGTCTTCGTCGAAGGCCTGCGGCGCGCGGTAACCCTGTGCCCAGCTGAGGCGCAGTTGGGTTTTGGGGTTAAAGTTGATCATGCTACTGAGGCGCGGCAGCAACAGGCCGTAGGATTGGTCTTGCTGGAAGACATCGGTGGCCAAATCATATTGTCCTGCCAGTCGCACCAAATCGTAACGGAGGCCGCCAAGCACTTTCACCCGTTTGCTTAGCTGGTATTCGGCTTGGGTAAAATTGCCCCACACTTGGTAGCGCTGGTCGAGCAGGCGCTGGTAGCCGGGCATGCGGTCTTCGATGCTGTTGAACCAATATTCGGTGCCAGCGGTGAGCAAGAGTTTATCGCTGTGGTAGCGCTGCCAATTGATGCCGCTTACCACCGAGCGGTCATTGGCCTGTCCGTAAGCATTGAGGGCAAGTAAGTCTTGGGCAGTTAAACTGTCGCCTGCCTGCAGCACCCGCCCGCCGCCGCCGTAATAGCTGAGGCGCTGGGTAAACTGACTGCTGTTGTAGAGGGTTAATTTGTTGCGGTAGTTTTTGCTGAAGTAGCTGAGCTCGGTGCGCAGGCCATTTACCCGGTGCTCGAGCTGCTCTGTTAGCCGTGCTTGATGTGGTTTTAACTCAAAATCGGAGCCGCCACGCCTAAATTCTTGCAAATGGTAGGCGTTGGTGCGGAGTTGCAAGCGTTTGTGCAGGTTCACAAAGGCATTGGCGCCGATGGTTTGTCCCTGCAAAGCGGTAATATCGCTGAATTGGTCGTTGTTGTGGTCGTAATAAGCGCGGTTACGCAAACTGCCATAAAAGCTGATGCCCGCCTTCTGGTCTTTTTCATCTACCAAATCAAAATGGAATTGGGTGTTGTTTTCGGGACTTTTGCCGCCGATTAAGCTGCTCTGCTGCCACACACTAAAGCCGTTGGCTACGGGCGTGCGGGTAATGATGTTTACCGTGCCGGCAATGGCGTTGCCGCCGTACAAAACCGAGCCGCCACCACGCACCACTTCGGTACGTTCGATCATGGCCGCGGGAATTTGGTCGAGACCGTATACGCCATTCAGTGCGCTAAAAACCGGCCTGCCATCAATCAAAATCTGCGTATAGGCACCCGGCAAGCCGTTCAAGCGCACCGCGCTGAAGCCGCAGTTCTGACAATTATTTTCGGTGCGCACCCCAGGCGAAAAGCTCAAGCCATCGGCCAAAGCCGGCGCCTGCAACTGCTGCATGCGTTTGCTGTCGATTACTTCTACCCGAACGGGTGCTTCCCTGCGCGACACTTCTTCCCGGTTGGCGCTAACTACCACTTGTTCGAGTCCGTGTAAGTCGGCTTCGAGTTTAAAATCGAGTTTTTTTTGTTCTTTTTCTCCCAAAACCACCAGCACCTCTAGTGGTTTGAAACCCAAAAAGCTCACCCGAAGCAGGTGTGTGCCGGCGGGCAGCGACAGTTGGTAGCTCCCGTTTGCAGTACTGCTGGTGCCTGTGTTGCTGCCTTTTACCTGCACATGCGCCCCCGTCAAAGGTTGTTGGCCTTGGAGCACGCGGCCGCTGAGCTGACTTTGGGCATACAAAAGACTTGGACAGCTGAAAAATAGCAGAAGCAAAAACCGGTTCACGCCACAAATATACGAGGCTAAAATTAAATTTAGACAAATCTAAAAATGTTTTAAGAATGTTAAGGGTTGTGACAAGGGTGATGAGCGGGCGTAGCTATCGGCTAACAAGCTGGAGGCAGGCATTAAGTCATAGTCTGCCAAATTCAGCCACATTTTGTAATTTGGGGCGATGAAGCCACTACAAACGCGCCTCGCCCCCACCCCCAGCGGTTTTTTGCACTTGGGCAATGTGTTTGCGTTTTTGGTGACGGCTGTTGAGGCCAAGCGTCGGGGATTAGAACTGCGTTTACGCATCGACGACCTCGATCGAACCCGCTTTCGGCAGGCTTATTTGGAAGATGTATTTGCCGTTTTAGAAGTGTTGGGCATCGATTGGCAGCACGGTCCACACAGCGCCACGGAATTTATTGCTGACTACCGCCAAGAGCTGCGCCTTTCCTTGTACGAAAACTATTTGGAAAGACTTCGAGCCACGGGCCAGGTATATGCCTGCGGTTGCAGTCGGGCCGAAATGGCGGCGCATGGCCACAATTCCGCAGCCTGTTTAGCGCAAAAGCTCCCGCTCGACGACCCCGGTTATGCCTGGCGCCTGCGCTTAGAGCGCGGCACGACCGTGTGCTTGTTCGATTTTGAAGGCCAGTCGAAGTTGGAAGTATTGGGAAAGGAAGTAGTAGACCCGGTGGTGCGACGTAAGCAGGAGCGGCCCGGAGCTGCAGCTCTACCAGCATACCACTTAGCCTGTGTGGCAGATGATGTGCTCTATGGTACAACTCATGTGGTGCGTGGAGTAGATTTGTACGAAAGCAGCCTTATTCAGCGCTACATGGCCGAAATACTGCAAGAAAAAGGCTTTTTGGAACTTCGGTTTTTGCATCATGATTTGGTGCAAGGGCCTACTGGTCAAAAGCTCAGCAAATCGGCTGGAGATGCCAAGGCACACAGTTTATTAGATGCTTACCCTGATTCAGGTCCATTATACGGGGCCTTGGGAACGGCTTTGGGCGCAAATTTGAAAGACTTGTCAGATTTTGAAGCCTGGTGGCTTGCCCGCAATTAATCGAGTTTGGCCAACTCGGTATTTTTCACAATTTCGGCAATGATGCCATCCAGCTCGTAAGCCGATTGGATGATTTCTCGCAATAATTTAACGTCTTCCGCTGCATTGCGCTCTTCTAGGTCCAATAAATGAACGATGGCCATGATGCGAGCCAAGGGTGCCCGCACCTGATGCGATTGTAACCAGGCTATTTCTCGCAAACGGCTGTTTTGACCTTCAATGGCTCTTAAATGTGCCAAACGCTCGGTGATGTCGCGGGCCAACAGCAATTCTGCCATACATTCACCTTGGTCTACCGGTGTTGAAATTACTTCAACCTGCAAAGTGGAGCCATCTTTACGTTTATGCACACAAAAATTCGACGCGGGTTCTTTGCTGCGAATGCCTTCTACATATTGCCTAAATCCATCATCTTTCCAAAGAATGGCGATAGATTGGCCAAGTAAAGCCGAGCGTTCGTATCCATAACTTTCGCATGCAGCCTTATTGGCGTCAATAATGGTAAGCGTTTCCCACGAAAACGTCCACATGGGCAAGGGATTCAGGTCAAATAAACTGCGGTAGCGCCTGGCGCTGCTTGTAATTACTTCTTGTGTTTGTTTTTGAAGGGCAATGTCTTGGATGGTGCCATAAATGCGTGCACCTGTGTTTACATCCTCCATTACCCGGGCGTTAATTTTAACCCAAAGCGGCGGGTCATAACCCAATACAACCTGGGCTTCAATCGAAAAGGAGGTCTCGTTGTTTGAAAGCGTATTCAAACGTTCCAGAATTTTTTCGGCATGTTCGCCAAAGTAGCGTTCTAAATCCTCTACTTTGAAACCGGAATGGTCGGGTAGGCGTAAAAGCTGTCGCGCCATGGGACTAAGGTTAAAAATCCTTCGTTCTCTATGATATTCCCACCCGCCAATGCGGGCGACTTCATTGGTGAGCTCTAACAAGCGCAAGGCTTCTTTTTCGTAAGTTATATCGGTTGCGAATACTGAAACGCCATTGTTGGAGGGGTAAATATTGATGCTATACCAGCGAAAGTCAGTGGGTTTTTGAGCTTCGAAATGTTGGTTTTGACCAGTTTTTAAGGCACGCTTAACCCCTTCCGATACGCCGCTCCCTTCCAAATACGCTAAATATTCAAAAGCATTTTCTCCAATCATTTTCTCAGCATCTAAATGAAAATGAGCAGCTGCTTGTTGATTGAGATAGAGTATTTTGCCGTCCTTGCAAATGCTGGCAAAACCATCACTGATGCGCAACAAGGTATCTCGATAGAGGTTTTGGCTTTCTTGTAAGGCTTGGGTTCGATCATTGATTAACTGACTTAGGCGGCGTGGCTCAAGCAAAAGCTTTTTGGTTATGTAACCCGAAAAGAATGCAAGCAACATTCCGAAGAGCATCGTTGGCCATTCAGTAGCTAAAGTGGTAGGGAACAACGCATTTACATGCAGCTCCATGGCGGCTTCTGGAAGGGGGCGAATTTCACAAAATTGGTGCTCTGTTTTTGCAGCACCATCCAGCAGCGGAATCAGGTCTTTGCTTTTGGAATCGACTTTAAAAAGCTGGATGGCATAGGCGGCTTCACTTTGATCGTCAAAACGCATATAAGACTTCAGGTCTTCCCAGCGAATGATAACGGCAGCCATGCCCACAAAGCCTTCGTCTTTAAAAATAGGATAGCGCCCAACCATGCCCATGCCGCCTTGTCGCAAATTGAAGGGACCAGCAAGGTGAAACCGCTTTTCTGAGATAGCTAAGATCAATTCTTCATTTCTGCTGCTGTCGGCTAATACATTATAGCCAATTACACCTTCGTTGCCTTTTTGAGGGTAGACATGCGTTATGGTTCCGCTGTCAAGCAGCTGAATTCCAGAAAAATAACTCGTACCATCAATTAAATTACTGGCAATGGTGTTAAAGTCAGCCGAAGGGCTGTCTCTGGACACAATGAAGGCGAGGGTGCGACTTACGTTTTCGGCGTTATTGATAACCGCTTGTAGCTGATCGTGCAAGGAAGATGCTTTGTCGTGCACCAATCGCTCCTGCTGACTCCTGTTGATTTTATATTGCTGAAAAGCAATCAGATAGGTTGCTGCTAATACCAAAAGACTAAGCGTCAATGCGCTTAAATTAGCCTTGATTTTGCTTGATTTGTAAATGCCAACATCCATGTGCCTAATCTCTCCCAGAGCAAGGTAGTGAATTAGGGCTGTTTAACACAATTTATTGTTGTATAAAAAGCTTTAACAAGTACTATTTCGAGAATTTGGCGAATATGCAGCGCCAAAAGGTCATTTTTTTACAAAGCCCAAACTCACCGAGTTGATGCAATAACGCATGCCGGTAGGCTGGGGACCGTCGTTGAAAACATGACCCAAGTGACCGTCGCAGCGCGCGCAACGCACTTCCACACGGGTCATGCCAAAGCTCTTATCGAGCACCTCTTTGATTTTGCTTTTGTCGATGCCTTCGTAAAAACTCGGCCAGCCGCAACCAGCGTCAAACTTGGTGTTGGAGGTAAAAAGATCGGCACCGCAACCCTTGCACACGTAAGTGCCGGCTTCCCAGTGTTGGTCGTATTCGCCAGTGTAGGGGCGTTCGGTGCCGTGTTGGCGCAGTACCCGGTATTCTTCGGGCTTCAGGCGCTTGGCCCACTCTTCATCGCTTAAATTCAAAAAATTGGGGGTTTCGGTTGTATTCACAGGGGTGTTTTTGGAGGTGGATTTGTTTTTTTCTTGCGCTTGACAAGCTGTAAAAGCAAGGAGGAAGCTTAAAGCAAGGAGGATCGGCTTGATCATAATTCTTAAACGATTAAAGGGGTGGAATGGTTTCGGGCATTTTATCTGAGGAGAAAAAAGAGGACTGGGTGTACCCGATTGGTCTAAATGTTCCAACGGTTAACCCAGCCCTTTGGTTTGTGCAATGGTGTGGCTTTATGGCAAAAGCACGCGGTCGATCACCTGGATCACACCGTTCGACTGGTACACATCGTAAGTGCTGATGTTGGCAGTATTGCCTTTGGCATCAGTTACAGTGATGTTGCGTGGACCGTTCATCATGAAGCGGAGCTCACCACCTTGTACGGTTTTGATTTTGGCAGTGCCTTTACCGGCTTTGATGGCTTTGGCCAAGGCGTCGAAATCATACTTTCCAGGTAATACGTGGTAGGTCAATACAGCGCTGAGTTGGCCTTTGTTGGCGGGCTTTAAGAGGGTCTCTACGGTGCCTTCTGGCAAATCCTCGAAAGCATTGTTTACTGGGGCAAATACGGTGAAAGGCCCAGCGGTTTGTAAGGTAGCAACCAGATCGGCAGCTTTTACGGCAGCCACCAAAGTGGTATGCTCTTTGGAATTAACAGCGTTTTCAACGATGTTTTTAGCTGGATACATGGCTTCTCCGCCTACTTGCACGGTTTGGGCGTTGGCTTGGAGGGTAAATACGGTGGCGGCAATGGCCAGACTGCGGAAGATGTTTTTGTGTAACATGTTTTTTGGTTTGTTTAAATGTTACCCTATCTACGGCAGGAGTTGGGGGCTTGGATTGACCCCTTTGTAAAATTTATTTGAAAAAGCCAAAATTCTGCTGCCTTAGGCTTCGTACAGCTCTATCGGCAATCCATCGGGATCTTGCAAAAACGTAAAGCGCTTGCCGGTGTATTCGTCAATTCGAACGGTTTCTGTAGCTGCTCGATGGCACTTTCTAGCTCTTCCACGGCAAAGGCCAGGTGCCGGAGTCCACAGGCTTCGGGCCGGCTGCTGCGGGCTGGCGGATTGGGAAAGGAGAAAAGCTCCAGCACATATTGTCCGTGTAGCGCCAAATCGAGTTTGTACGACTCCCGCTCGCCTCGATACACCTCTTGCAAAACTTCTAAGCCTAAAATTTGGGTGTAGAAGTGCTTGGAGCGCGTATAATCGCTGCAAATGAGGGCAATGTGGTGGATGCTTTGGAGCATTGATTTAAAGGGAATGCTGCTGGCGCTGTTAGCGCTTTTTAAAACTCCAACGCACGCGCATCTCGGCAACGCATTCGTTTTGAGCGTTGTAGCCGCGCGAAATGGCTATAAACTGACTGCCTTCACTTCCTGTCGTGTCGATGGCTTGCCGCAGGGCCGCCACCTCTTCAAATCGGAACTGGATTTTGCCAACAGCCTTTTTGAAATAGCTCGCCTCAAAATCGGTGACCAGCATGGAAGTGTTGCTTTTGGTAGCCCGCAAATGCAGCAAGGCGGGGAGCCCGGTGCTCATTTCGGCCGCCATGGCTTGGGCAGCAAAGTACATCGACCGAAAAGGGTTTTTGGTGAGGTAGCTGTATCGCAATCCCACATAACAAGCCTGTTCATCGGCGCGCTGCAGCTTTAGCCCGGCAATAAAGCCAAGCGGCAACATCTTGAGCAGCATCAACCTAAAAAGAAAAGGACTGGGTGCGTTTTGCATCTTGCAAGATAAGCATTGGGTCGAATTTGCCAAGGCCTGCGCTACCAGTGCCAAAGCTTTAAGTCAACTATGGTTTAGGCCTCAGCCTCGTCCGAAGGTGCTGGACGCTCATACGGCAAGTACACAAACGAACTCGCCGTGCCTGCATACACAAACACACACATGTATTCTTCCGGGTCCTTCCAGCTTTGTTTAAAGTCGGCAAATTTATCACGCGCCACAATACCCTTGGCTACAAACTCTTCCATGAGCGATACATTGATGCTCCAGCGGGTTTCAATTTGGGCGTGCTGCAGGATGGGCTTGCCTATATCGAGACCGCGTTCTTGTTGGTGCGCTACAAAAACCGGGTATTTGCTGGTGCCGCTGTCGAGTATTTCGCGCGCCAATCCTTGCAGATAGTCGGCATAATAGGTAAGGTCGTTTTGCAGCGTCTCTAAAAGCGGATTGGAACCAGGAACTTGCTCTTCCATGCTTAAATTTTTTCTAATAAAGCAACATTTTCAACGTGGGCGGTCTGTGGAAACATGTCTACCGGCTGGTATTTTACCAAACGGTAGTGCGCGCGCATGAGGTCGAGGTCGCGGGCTTGGGTGGCAGGATTGCAACTTACATATACAATACGAGGGGCGCCAATGCGACACAACATTTCTACCACATCGGCATGCATGCCTGCACGCGGCGGGTCGGTGATGATGAGGTCGGGGCGACCATGCTTGGCCAAAAACTCGTCGTTTAACAAGTCTTTCATATCTCCAGCAAAAAACTCGCAATTGCTGATGCCGTTTTTCTCGGCATTTTTGCGGGCATCTACTACCGCGGCTTCTACATATTCAACGCCTATCACCTTTTTGGCCTTAGCAGCTACAAATTGGGCAATGCTGCCGGTGCCTGTATACAAGTCGTACACCAGCTCTTTGCCGGTAAGGCCAGCAAAGTCGCGGGTGATTTTGTACAATTCCAAAGCTTGCTTGCTGTTGGTTTGGAAGAAGGATTTGGCAGAAATTTCAAAACGCAAATCTTCTAAAGCTTCTACAATCACGTCGCTTCCCTTCCAAACGAGTACTTCTTGGTCGTATAAGGTGTCGTTTTTCTTGGTGTTGATTACGTATAATAGGCTGTTGATCCAAGGGAAAGTGCTTGCCAAGCTGTCTAACACCAGCTTTAGTGCTTCCGGCTGGTCTTCACCCACCATCAACAACACCATCCACTCACCTAAACTGGTGTTTCGGATGGTGAGGGTGCGCAAAAAGCCGTGGTGCTCGCGTACGTTGTAGCGAGTCAAGCCGTGCTCTAGACCCAATTGATGCACATGGTTGCGGATGAGGTTCATCTTATCGTCCATCAAATGGCAGGTATCCACGTGCAGCACCTTGTCGAAACGACCCGGCAAGTGAAAGCCTACGCCAGGCTGCGGCTTGAGGATGCTTTCGTCGGCCAACTCCTCCGGCGTGAGCCAACGGCTGGGCGAGAAAGTAAATTCGAGCTTATTGCGGAACTCATATTGCTGTGTTGAGCCATACACCCGCACTTGCTCGCTGAGGTCGAGCTTTCCCAAGCGGGTCAAGGCATCATAAACCTGCTTGCCTTTGTATTCCAGCTGGGTGGCATAGCTCAAATTTTGCCATTTGCAGCCGCCACAATAGTCAAAGTGCTCGCAAACGGCGTCAATCCTTTGGGGAGATGGCGTAATGAGTTCCGTCATTTGCGCCATGGCATAGCGCTTTTTGTCGCGCAACACCCGCGCATTCACCACGTCGCCCGGCACGGCGCCTTCAATAAAATACACTTTGTCTTCTACCCGAGCCAATGCCAAACCGTCGGCGGCCATGTCGGTGATCACAGCGCCTTCGAGGTACTGGGTTTCTGTCTTTTTTTTCTTGCGCATCAGGCTTCTAAAAAATGGGTAACTGCTGTAAAAAGGGCTTCCGGGGCTTCGGCATGCACCCAATGCCCGGCATCGGGAATGGTGAGCAGCTCGCTGCGGCGGAAAATTCGTTTGATTTTAACATGGTCCTCGGGCTGGATGTAGCGCGATTTGCCACCGTTTATAAAGAGGGTGGGACCGTCGTAGGGGGTTTCGGCATCGAGACCTTTGCCTATTTCATGGAGATTTTTGTACAAGGCCTTTACATTGAGGCGCCAGGTAAAGGCCTTTTCCTCGTTGCGGTAGATGTTTTTGAGGATAAATTGCCGGGTACCGTAGTCTGGCAAAGGCGTGCTCAAGACCTGGTCGATTTCGGTGCGGGTTTGGTAGGCCTGTAAATCGAAGCCCTGCAGCGTTTCGAGGATGTGCTTGTGCTCATTGAGTTGGTACGATTTCGGCGCAATGTCTACCACAATCAACTTTTGAATGCGCTCTGGGTACAGCTGGGCGAACAACATGCTCACCTTGCCACCCATCGAATGGCCTAAAATATGTGCGCTGTCGAGCTGCTCTTGCTCCATGAGTTCTCGTAAATCTTCAGCCATCAGTTTATAGCTAAAGGCATCGCTCCAGTCGCTTTGTCCATGGTTGCGCTGGTCGATGAGGTAAACCGTATAGTGCTCGGCAAAGCGCCTACCTAACGTAAGCCAATTATCGCCAGACCCAAAAATGCCATGCAAAATAAGCAGGGGTGCGCCGCTGCCCATTTTTTGGAAATACAATTGCATGCTGCAAAAATAGTCCATTTATGCCGTAACGCTTCATTTCGCTGGGAGATTATGAGGAAATGCCGCAATTCGCTCTGGAAATAGGCAGCAAATCGATTGAACGAACACGGAACGCAGACTTGCGGCGCTTGTACCGAAGGCGCCAAAATGCCAAAAAATGCTTGTATTTTAAACGAATCAAAACTTTTGCCTGCTTTTATTGTCATTATGCATGAACGGAAAGAGGAGATGCAACTGAACGAATCCACAAGCATTTGTGACTTGCTACGGCTGGTTCCCATGATGGCAGAAGTTTTGCGTAAGCTTGGCGTGGAAGACGAGCATTTCATGAATTGCGCAAACATGGGTCAGGTGGTTACCGCTACAGGTGTTCCTATGGCTGAATGGACCCGTCAGCTCAGTTTGCTGGAGCAGGGCGAAACCTACAATCAAGCAACCTTTAAGGCGCTGCCTACCTTAGAAATGGTGCAGTTACTTCGGTCGGAGCACCACGATTTTTTAGTACGCCGCATTCCCCGCATGAGTGTGATTTTGCGGGAATTGGTAGTTCGAAAAGGGGCCGACCAACCCGTATTGTTGGAGTTGCGTGATCGTTTTGAGGCTTTCAGGGCCGACATCAGCGACCACATTCTGCAGGAGCAAGACTCGCTTTATCCTTATGCCGAGCAATTAGAACACTATTTGCAAGGAAATTTAAGTGAACAAGAGGCGCGCATCCTTTTTGAAAAGCCTTCGCCTGTGGCGCATGCCTTGCGTGCCGACGATGATGTGGCTTTTTTTGATCAGGCCCGCTACCTCACCAATCATTACACCCCGCCCGCCGATGCCGGTATTATGCAACGCTCTTTGTACAAAGAATTGGCTTTGCTCGAAAAAGACCTTCTGCGTCACGAAGCCGTGGAGTTTGAAGTGCTCCTCAACCGGGTGGTGCAATTGGAAGATCGGGTGTTGAAACGGCTCCCAGGTTGATTTAGGATTTCTGATCTCGAATTTCAGATTTATGAATTGGGCCTAGGGAGTAGTTTGTTGGTTCTGTTTCGTTTTTTTAATGGTAGCGTATAGAATAGCAATCAACTCGTTGCACTCTTTTACCAGATGATCGAGTTGCTTAGGCTCTCTACATAATTCGCTTTGCTGAATTATTCTGAGGTTGTTGTATGTTTCTCGCAATTCTTTTAAGGCTACACTTAGTTTGTGTATAAAATCCTTGGTTGATTCAGCACCAACGGCTTCCCCATAATGCAAAGCAGGCGAGCCACCCGACCTTAGGACTTGGTTGCCAAAATATTGGCCAGCAATGCCGTTATCCAAATGTTTGGTAATCCGCACTATGCCTACCGCAAATGCAATCAATCTGTTTTCAAGAAGTTGTCTGTTCATTATTTCGAAAATAAGCTAAACCACTACTTCTTACCAAAAAAGTGAAAAGAATGCGTTAAACACTAAACTTATCAAGCCAAACTTGTCTCATTTTATTAGGAATCCGAACCAAAATCATAAATCTGAAATCCGAGATCACAAATCAGAAATCTAAAAGCGGTATTTTCGCAGTCAGTTTTATTTAAGCAATGGAGTTATTCGCAAAAATCTATATCGCCGGTCACCGGGGCATGGTCGGTTCCGCCATTCACCGGGCCTTGATGAAGCGTGGGTACAACAATTTTGTGTTGCGCAGTAGCAAGGAACTTGATTTGCGGAATCAGCAGGCGGTGGCAGATTTTTTTGAAGCTGAAAAGCCCGAGTACGTTTTTTTGGCTGCAGCCAAGGTGGGCGGGATTCATGCCAACAATGTGTACCGGGCGGAGTTTTTGCACGATAACCTGATGATTCAGAACAACGTCATCCACCAAAGTTATGTGCAGGGCGTGAAAAAGCTGTTGTTCCTCGGTTCGAGCTGCATCTACCCCAAATTGGCCCCGCAGCCATTGGTAGAGGAAAGCTTGTTAACCGGACTACTGGAGCCTACCAACGAGCCTTACGCCATCGCCAAAATTGCGGGCATTAAAATGTGCGACGCCTATCGTGCGCAGTATGGCTGCAACTTCACAAGCATCATGCCCACCAATTTGTACGGGCCTAACGATAATTATGACCTCGAGAACAGTCACGTACTGCCAGCTTTGATTCGTAAATTTCATGAAGCCAAGATTTCAGGCGCCGCCGAGGTCGAAATTTGGGGTACAGGCAAGCCGCTGCGTGAGTTTTTGTATGTAGACGACATGGCCGAGGCTTGTTTGGTGATGATGGACCAATACAACCAGTCGGGCTTTCTCAACGCGGGCTACGGCAGCGATGTGAGCATCGCCGAGTTGGCCCAAACGGTTGCTGAGGTGGTTGGCTTTACGGGCGGCTTGCGTTTCAATACCGACAAACCCGACGGTACCCCGCGCAAACTCATGGATTCGAGCAAGCTGATGGCGCTTGGCTATCAACCTAAAATAGACCTCAAAAGCGGCATTGCCTTGGCTTATGCCGATTTTAAAACCCGATATCAGGCTTGAGCAACGCTCCTCCCAAACCAACATTAACCACAAAAGCAGCAGCATGAACATTTTACTCCTTGGTAGCGGCGGTCGCGAGCACGCCTTTGTTTGGAAACTGAAACAGAGTCCGCTTTGTGACGCCCTCTACGTAGCCCCCGGCAACGCAGGTACCGCCACCATGGCCACCAATGTGGCACTCAACATCAATGATGCCGCAGCTGTTGCCGCTTTTGTGAAAGAAAACAGCATCGACATGGTGATTTCTGGTCCCGAAGAGCCCCTCGTACGCGGCCTCGCCGACCAGCTCAAAGCCGATCCAGCGCTTCAAAAGTTGCATTTTTTCGGTCCAGGCGCCGAAGGTGCCCAGCTCGAAGGCAGCAAAGATTTTAGCAAGCGCTTCATGGCCCGCCACAACATCCCCACAGCGGCCTACCAGACTTTTAGTCGCGATACCCTGGCCGAAGGCATCGCCTATCTTGAGCAGCACGCGTTGCCCATTGTGCTCAAGGCCGATGGACTCGCTGCTGGCAAAGGCGTAGTAATTTGCCAAAGTAGGGAAGAAGCCGTGCAGGTTTTCCGTGAAATGATTGAGGACCTCAAATTCGGTGAAGCCAGCGCTCAGGTGGTGGTAGAGGCTTTTTTGGAAGGTATAGAGCTCTCCATGTTTGTAATTACCAACGGCAAAGAGTATTTGCTTTTGCCGGAAGCCAAAGATTACAAGCGTATTGGCGAAGGCGATACCGGCCCGAATACCGGTGGCATGGGAGCGATTTCTCCCGTTTCATTTGCTGATGCAGTATTTATGGAGAAGGTTGATCAGCGCATCATCCAGCCCACCATTGCGGGCTTGGCGGCTGAAGGCATTGCGTATACCGGCTTTATCTTTTTTGGCTTGATTAAAGTTGGCGACGAGCCTTTTGTAATTGAATACAATGCCCGGATGGGGGATCCAGAGACTGAAGTAGTGTTGCCGCGACTCAAAAGCGACTTGTTGAGCCATCTCCTAGCCGCCTGCGAAGGCCGTTTGGGTGCCGAAGAGACCATTTTTGATCCGCGTTACGCTTGTACGGTGATGCTGGTGTCGGCAGGTTATCCAGAGGCGTATGAAAAAGGCAAGGTGATGACCGGACTGCCGGAGGTGCGCGATTCGCTTTGTTTCCATGCCGGAACCAAGGCCGAAGGAGGTGAGGTGCTCACCAATGGGGGCCGGGTGCTGGCCCTAACTTCCTATGGCGCCACCAAAGCTGAAGCCTTGCAAAAAAGCTTCTCAGCGGCTGAAACGGTGCAATTTGAAGGTAAAAACTACCGCCGTGATATTGGTTTCGACCTCGACTAAGCGTTCAATGCTTCGGAAAAAAGCTTCTTAGCAAGATTTTCACATCCTCCAAAGCTGTATAATCCTTCACATAACTTTTACGGATGCGCAATTGCAAGGCAGGCTGCATTTGGGCGGCTGCTAAATCTATAAGCGCTGGTTTGAGTTTTGGCAATTGGGCATGGGGAGGATACCCAACCAAGGTACGCTGGCCAAAAAGCAACTGGAACAAGGCCAGTGGCCGCCGGAGCGCGGCTGGATACAGCCAAAAAAACAAAGGCAAGCCGAGCAACAATAGCATACCGGCAGCCAAATCAACCACCCTTTTGTTACGCTTGCTGGCAGGCAAGCTGATGCGGAGGTTAAAGTCGGGCGTATAGGTGTCGCCAGGGTAGTCTACCGAGCTGCTGCCGATTACATAATCGCTGCCCTCGGGCACAATTTTGAGCTCTTCTACCAGGCCACCAAGACTTTCGAAATAACCAATGATTTGTTTGTTGCTGAGGTCGCGTCCGCAGAAAATAAGCTCATCTACCCGCAAGGCACGCACGGCTTCAGGCAAATCAGCCAAGCGGCCTACATAAAACTCGTTGTCCTCGTCACCCGGCAAGTCCGATACAAAGCCCAAAAACTTGTGATTTACTCCGGCACGCTGCAGAATGGCATGCACCCGGTCGGTTTCAAGGGCCGAGCCCACCACCAAAGTGCCCTTTTCGGGCGGGGCGGTAAGTCCGGTACGACCATATAAAGCCAAATTCATCAAAGCCCTGGCGGATACAGTAAGCAAAATACTCCAGGCAGCACCCACTACAATCAATCCGCGTGAATAGCGGTGATCGGCTGGGAAAAAGCCATAAGCGGCAGAAATCACAATGGTACCCACCAGGAGCCCTCGCACCAGCTTGGCTGCCCGAAAAGGCTTGTCGTAGGCCCCGCTGAAATACGCACTGAGTACCCACAAAAGCACATAAATGGGCACAATGAGCTGCATGTAAATAGGCGGATAAATGAGCCCTTCATCTACTTTTACATTGTTTTCCCAAAATTGGGTAAGCAAATACATGCCGCCGTAAATCAAACCAGCATCGAGCAGCGGGTGGAAAGCCAATTTCGACCAACGCCGCAACAAGGCAATTCCAGCCCGAAAAAAGATGCCAAACTGAATGAGCCAAGCAAAAAGCCGGGCATTACGCGCACTGAAATATTGCTTGGCAAAAATGGCCATGGCCTGGTAAAACACCCGCACATAGTTTACCGAGTCTTTTTTGGTGCTCTCGCCTTTGTAATGAATGATGGCACTCTCAGCAAAATACCAGTTTTCGGCGCCTGCCAAACGAATGCGGTAGCTCAGGTCTATGTCTTCGCCATACATAAAGTACTTTTCGTCGAGCAAGCCAATTTGGTTGAGCAGCGATTTGCGCATCAACATAAAGGCCCCGGCAAGGATGTCGACCGGGTGGTTCTCTTGTTCGCTGAGGTAGGTAAGGTGGTATTGGCCGTATTTGGGACTGTTTTTGAAAAGGGCCGAAATGCCGAACATCTTATAAAAAGCTACCCGAGGGGTAGGCAATCCGCGTTTTGATTCTTTGAGAAAACGCCCGCCGCCGTCTAACATGCGAATTCCGAGTCCACCCGCCTGTGGCCTAGCCTCCATAAAGGCGAGGCATTTGGAGAAGGTATCTTCAGCCACCACCGTATCGGGGTTCAGCAGCAGCACATAGTCTGCTTCCGACGCCCGAAGGGCTTGGTTGTTGGCGCGCGAAAAGCCCACATTATCGGCATTGGCGATGAGCCTAACCCCGGGAAACTGGCTGCGTAGCATTTCTACAGAGCCATCGCTCGAGGCATTGTCAACCACCCAAATATCGGCCTCGATGCCTGTTATGGCTTTTTGTACCGACAATAAGCACTGCTCGAGGAAGTACTTAACGTTGTAATTAACAATGATGACCGACAGTTTCATGCAAAAAGCGGCAAGTTAAAACAAGGAATTACCGAAAGCAATGGTGCGGAAGTATTGGCCTTGAACGGGCGCCCAGAAGGCTTCGCTGTACCGCAAGTAGTAACCTCGTTCGCGAATACGAAAGCGTAAGCCAACAGCTGCCACGGCCGCTACCTGGTCGATGCGCACAGGCAAAGCAAAGTCACCCCAGCTTCTGGCAATGTTGTACTCTGGACCAAGGCCCACAAATGCGCCAATGCGAGATTCATTGTATATACTACTGCCCATGCCAATGGTTCCTTCAAGCATAACGGGCACGCTGAGCATAAAATAACTGGCGAAATTACCGAATTGCAAACCCAGTGAGGGATGGGTGCCAATGCTCAAGCTGTATTTGTCGGGATATTGGTTTAGCACCAAGCGGGCCACGTAATTGACGCCGGGCATGGTAATGGTGGCTGGCCCGTAGATCGTGTTCACATCAAACCAGTAAAAGCTGGCCCCTAACTCTGCCAGATAGCGTTCGCGATAATTGAAGGCTTTTTTGTCACCGCTGGGCGACTTTTGGCCACGCTTTTTCCCATTCAGGTATTCGTCATAGGCATCTACCTGCGCTAGTGCGGGGGAGAGGCCAAGACAAAAAATCACTGCGAAAAGAGAAATTATTCGGATCATGCGGTTGCAAAACGCTCAAAAATAGAGAAAATTACCCCTTCCGCAGCAGTCGGGGTGATGTGGGCATGCAAAAAGCGTATCTTTATCACCGTTCAAAACAAGCCCTTATGCAATTTACCAAGCTCAAGGAAACCCATCTTCAAGTAAAAAACTTACGGAAGGCCATTTCTTTTTATCAGGACATCCTGGGATTTCGTACGCAAAGTTATGTGAAAGAAAAGCATGCGGTTTTTGTAGCGGGCAGCACCATGTTGGTGTGTCATCTGGCCAAATCTGCCTCTGAAGAAGGGGTGCAGCTCATTCAAATGGGCTATCCCAACCAGCACATTGTGTTGGAGTCGAAGGATGGAGAATATGAAGGCAACAAAGAAGACATGGGCTATCACGACATCGAAATTATTGCCGAAACTACGCGCGAATCGGGCAAAAAAGCCTTTTTTATCCACGATCCGGATGGGCACCTCATAGAAATTACCGAATATAATGCCTGGGAAAGTTGAACCATTTCCTGCTCCAAACCCTAGAATTAGCATGAGAAAATTTGTTTTAAGCAGTCTGTTATTGCTCGGCGCTTTGCTGTCGCAAGCCCAAATCTTGCAACCTGTAAAGTGGAAGTTTGAGGTTGAAAAAGTCTCGGACACGGAAGCGCTGCTCAAGGCTACGGCCAGCATCGACAAAGGCTGGCATTTGTATTCGCAGTTTATCAAAATGACCGAGGACCAGTTTGGGCCAGAAGTCACGGTTTTTACCTTTAATAAGAACCCAAGTATTCAGTTCCTCGGCAAAGTCGAAGAAAAAGGCAAACTCACAGAAGAAATCACGCCCTTGTTCGACAATATTCTGGTGCGCTTTTTTAGCGATAAAGTCACTTTTGTTCAAAAAGTGAAAGTTTTGGCAGAAAACGCGGTTGTAACAGGCAATGTGTATTACATGGTGTGTGATGACAAACAGTGTTTGCCACCCGACGAAAAAGAATTTGAGTTCAAGCTTGCCGGTTTTAGTGCTGCTGCTGCAGTTGGTATAGATGCCGGGGACGCAGAAATAGCTGTTATCGAAGAAACTGCCGATTCAAGCACAGTAGCGCAAAGCATCAGCGCTACCGTTGTGCAAGACCCAGCCGCGGAACCAGGCGGTGCCACAGGTGATGGTTTGTTGGCCATTTTTATCGCTGGCTTTTTGGGTGGACTCATTGCCCTGTTAACGCCTTGCGTTTTCCCAATGATTCCGTTGACCGTGAGTTTTTTCACCAAACAAAGCGGCAGTCGCCGTGCTGGGGTGATGAAGGCCTTGGGTTACGGACTTAGCATTATTCTCATTTATGTGACCCTTGGCTTAACAGTAACCGTGTTTTTCGGCTCCGATGCCCTCAACGCACTGGCGTCCGACATTTGGTTTAATTTGGCCTTTTTTGTGTTGCTCGTGGTCTTTGGTGCCTCCTTTTTGGGCGCCTTCGAAATTACTTTGCCTGCGAGCTGGGTAAATAAAATGGACGAAAAAAGCGACAAAGGCGGGGTATTGGGCATCTTTTTTATGGCTTTCACCTTGGCGCTGGTGTCGTTTAGCTGTACAGGTCCAATCATTGGCACCTTGTTGGTAGACGCAGCCACCCGCGGCGCCTTACTTGGTCCAGCCGTGGGCATGACCGGCTTTTCGTTGGCTTTAGCGCTGCCTTTTACCCTTTTCGCCATCTTCCCGGGCTGGTTGAAGTCGCTGCCCAAAAGTGGTGGTTGGCTCAACAGCGTTAAAGTGGTGCTGGGTTTCTTAGAATTGGCTTTTGCGCTCAAGTTTTTGAGCAATGTAGACTTGGCCTATCACTGGGGCATCCTCGACCGCGAAGTATTTTTGGTACTTTGGATCAGCATTTTCTTGATGCTCGGTCTGTACCTGATCGGGATCATCAAGTTTTCGCACGATTCGCCTTTGCCATACCTCAGTGTGCCGCGCCTCATGTTCGCCATCGCTGCCTTCAGCTTCACCTTTTACTTGGTGCCAGGCTTGTGGGGCGCGCCGTTGAAGTCGGTAAACGCCTTTTTGCCCCCCATGGCTACGCAAGACTTTGACCTCTCTCGAGGTGGCGGCCACGCCGTTATAACCGACCTCAACAAAGAGCCGCGGAAATACGCCGATTTGCTGCATTGTCCCCACAACCTCGACTGCTTTTTCGACCTCGAAGAAGGCTTGGCCTATGCCAAAAAAGTAGGGAAGCCGGTGATGATCGACTTTACCGGTCACAGCTGCGTAAACTGCCGCAAAATGGAAGCCACGGTTTGGGCCGATGGTGAAGTGTTACGCCGACTGCGC
This sequence comes from Sphingobacteriaceae bacterium, assembly GCA_030682795.1. GTDB lineage: Bacteria > Bacteroidota > Bacteroidia > UBA7662 > UBA7662 > PNNG01. Next base: position 103,042 of record JAUXNJ010000009.1, on the reverse strand, counting down.
GACGATTATGTGTTGATTTCGCTCTACGTAGATGATAAAACACCGTTGCCCCTTGAAGAGCAGTTTGTGAGCAAATTCAGCGGTAAAAAGATCAAAACCGTGGGCAATTTGTGGAGCGACTACCAAGCCAGCACTTTTAACATCAATTCGCAGCCTTATTATGTGCTGATGGACCATGACCGCACCCTCTTGGTGCCGCCAACGGCTTACGACCCTAGTATTCCTGCCTACATCAACTTTTTAGACAGCGGCAAGGAAGTGTTTTACCAAAAAGCCGGCCGATGAACACACGCCATGCCAGGGTATTGGCCTCCTTAACCGAGGCACGCGAACTGCTGGATCGTTTTTTAAGCGATGCCCAGCAGTTGGAGCGCTTGGTGTATGCAGCTGAAATCATGGCCAATGCTTTGCGTCACGACAAAAAAATAATCAGCTGCGGTAATGGCGGTAGCATGAGCGATGCCATGCATTTTGCCGAAGAGCTCAGCGGGCGTTTTCGCAACGATCGTCCGGCTTATGCAGCTTTAGCCCTTTCCGACCCTGCTTTTCTCAGCTGCGTGGCCAACGATTATGGCTACGAACAGGTGTTTGCGCGCGGGGTGCAGGCCTTTGGTCAGCGCGGCGATGTGCTTTTAGCCATCAGCACCAGCGGTAATTCTGCCAATGTGCTGAGGGCTGCCGAAGCGGCACGTGCCCAAAACATGAAGGTGATTGCCCTTACAGGCAAGGATGGAGGGGCCTTGGCTGCCCTGGCAGATGTAGAACTGCGAGTGCCGCATGGAGGCTTCGCCGATCGTATCCAAGAAGTGCACATCAAAATTATTCATTGTCTCATTGAAGAGATAGAGCAGCTGCTACAAAACAACTGAAATGTTAAAGAGCAAGGCTAATCCTTCTATTTGCTGCAAAAAATGTTAGTTTTTTGCCAGATGCTTGCGGCTTTATCTTGAGCACAACTATTTTTTAAGTATTTTCGACGCCAATAAACCTAGTCATATGAATTTATATCAGCGCATCAACAATCTCACCGGCTGGATCGTGTTTTTGATCGCCACGGTTGTTTATACCCTGACCTTAGAACCTACCACCTCGTTTTGGGATTGTGGTGAGTTTATTTCGGCTTGTTATAAAATGCAAATCATGCACCCTCCTGGGGCGCCTTTCTTCATGCTCACCGGCCGCATGTTCACTTTGTTGGCAGGCAATCCCGACCAGGTAGCCTGGATGGTGAACTTTATGAGTGGTTTGGCCAGTGCCTTTACCATTTTGTTTTTATTCTGGACCATCACGGCCTTTGGTCGCAAAATCATTGAAAAGGCTGGCGAAGTAGTAGAGGGTGGCCGTTTGTTTGCCATCATGGGCGCTGGTGCTGTGGGTGCCTTGGCTTACACATTCACCGATTCATTTTGGTTTTCTGCGGTAGAAGGCGAAGTATACGCCTATTCCAGCTTTTTTACGGCCATCGTATTTTGGGCCATTTTGAAGTGGGAGCGGGTGGCCGACCAGGCCGACAGCAACCGTTGGTTGTTATTGATCGCTTACCTCATGGGCTTGTCTATTGGCGTTCACTTACTCAACTTGCTCGCCATTCCTGCCATCTGTTTTGTTTACTATTTCAAGAAGTTCGACGTCACCCGAAAGGGCATCATCTACACCTTGCTTATTTCAGTGGGTGTATTAGGCTTCATTCAGTACGGCATCATTCCAGGTATTCCAACGGTTTCTTCTTATTTCGACTTAGCCTTTGTAAACAGCTTTGGCCTTCCTTTCGGTACGGGTAACGCTGTTTTCCTCAGCCTTTTGGTGGCTGCCATTGCTTACGGTATTTGGCATACCCAAAAGAAGCAAATGGTTTTGCTCAATACGGCTTTATTGGCGCTCACTTTTGTAATTGTAGGCTTTAGCTCGTATACCATGATTGTTATTCGCTCTCATGCGCAGCCATCCATCAACATGAACAATCCGTCGAACATCTTCTCATTGGTGAGTTACATCAACCGCGAGCAATATGGTGATCGACCCTTGGTAAAAGGCCCTTATTTCACTGCACAAGTCATCGATCAGGTTGAGGGAAAAATGAAATACCGCAAAGGCGATGATAAATACGAAGAAATTGGACGCGATATAACCGCCGTTTACGACCCCGCTCATGTAACAATCTTCCCACGTGCCTATCGTCGGGCAGGTACGGCCCAGCGCCACATCGACTTTTACAAACGCTGGTTGAATTTGAAAGACGGGCAGAAGCCAACTTTTGCGCAGAACCTCGACTTCCTCTTCTCCTATCAGCTGGGGCATATGTACTTCCGCTATTTCATGTGGAATTTCGCGGGTCGTCAAAACGACATTCAAGGCCAAGGACTCGATTTTGAGCGCGGCAACTGGATCAGCGGCATCGATGCCATCGACAAGGGCCGGGTAGGTCCACAAGAAAATTACCCAGCCATCAAACAAGCCAATAAGGGCCGCAATGTATATTATGCCTTGCCGCTGTTGTTGGGATTGATAGGCTTGATTTACCACATGCGTAAAGACAACAAAGACTTCTGGGTAGTGGCCATGTTGTTTGTGCTTACAGGTATTGCCATCAACGTTTACCTCAATCCAGAGCCTTTGCAGCCAAGGGAGCGAGACTATGCCTACGTAGGTTCCTTCTATGCCTTTGCTATTTGGATTGGTTTGGGTGTGATGGCTTTGTGGGAGATGTTGCGTAAGAAGGCGCCAGAAACCCTCAGCGCAGCAGCCGTAACGGCGATTTGTTTGGTAGCCGTTCCTGGTATTTTGGCAGCCGAAAACTGGGACGACCACGATCGTTCAGGCAAGTACACTGCTCGCGATTTTGCGATTAATTACCTTGAAAGTTGCGCGCCAAATGCCATCATCTTTACCATGGGTGACAACGATACCTATCCGCTCTGGTACGCCCAGGAAGTAGAAGGCATTCGTACCGACGTGCGTGTGGTAAACTTAAGTTTGTTAGGCACCGATTGGTACATCAACCAGTTGCGCCGCCCGATGAACAACTCGCCTGAGATCAAACTCAGTATCGGCGCCGAAAAACTCGTGCCAGGTACCCGTGATTATGTGCCTTTTTACGACCGTAAATTGCCAGGTGCGGTAGATTTAAGTCAGATTTTAGCTTTCCTGAGCAGTGACGATAAAGGCTCACAGCTTCCTACCCAAGGAGGTGCAATGGTAAATTATTTCCCAACCCGAAGGTTCAGAGTGCCTGTTGATAAGGCAGCTGTATTGGCACAAGGTGCCCTTACCGAAGCTGATACCGCCATCATGCTCGACGCCATTGAGTGGGAATACCCGCGCACGGCCATCATGAAAAACGATTTGGTAGTGCTCGATATCATTGCCAGCAATGGCTGGGAACGCCCGATTTACTGGACCGTGAGCATGGGTGCTGAGCAGTACTTGGGCTTAGAAGATTATTTCCAGCTGGAAGGCTTGGCCTATCGTTTTGTGCCAGTATACTCCCGTAGCAACGGCGGACAGTCGAGTCGTGTAGCCTCCGACATCATGTACGACAATATGATGAACAAGTTCAAGTGGGGCGGCATGAACAAGGGCATCTACATCGACCCAGAAACCAACCGCATGACCATCAATTTGCGTAGCAACGCCACCCGTTTGGCCGAGTCGTTTTTGATGAAAGGCGACAAGCAAAAGGCCATCGACATCATGGATTTGGTGATGGCAGAGATGCCGCACGACAAAGTGCCGTTGATGATTTTCAACTACCGCATGGTAGAGTTGTATCACCAGGCAGGTGCGCCCGAAAAAGCCAATGCTTTAGCGGCCGACTTGTTTGATATGTTTGAAGATGAAGCGCGTTATTACAGCAAACTGCGTGGTAAGTACGCCAGTTTCTACGAGCGTGACATGCAAAATGCCATGGCCATCATGCAAGAAATGATTCGCATGGCCAATACCTATCAACAACAGGATGTGGCGCAGGGCTTCCAAACCAGATTTGACGCCATGGCGCGAGCCAACTAAATAAATTAAACGGCGCCCCAGCAATGGGGCGCTTTTGTTATGATACGATCCCATACCGAAAAAAGAGAGCCGTTAGAAATGGCCTTTGGGTTTCATGCCGTTGCCGAGCTTTTGGGTTCGGGCGCAGAAATCAATAAGATCATGGTGGCCCGTGAGCGCCGCGACGAGGAAGTAAAGGCCCTGCAGCAGCAGGCGCGCGAGGCGGGTGTGCCCGTGCAAGAAGTGCCTAAGGAAAAGCTCAACACCTTTACGCGCAAAAACCATCAAGGCATCATCGCCTTTATTTCGCCCGTTTTTTACCACCCGCTCGAGGAGCTCGTAGCCAACATCTACGAAAAAGGCGAAACACCGCTGCTCGTACTGCTCGACAGGATTACCGATGTGCGCAACCTCGGCGCCATCGCCCGCTCGGCCAGCTGTGCCAACGCGCATGGCCTCATCCTGCCCATGCTCAACAGCGCGCAAGTCACCGGCGACGCCATCAAAACCAGTGCCGGCGCCTTGGCGAGTCTGCCCGTATGCCGGGTTCAAACCCTCAACCAGGCCATCGATTTCCTGCTCGAAAGTGGCTTCTCGGTGGTAGCGGCTTCGGAACATGCGGCGGAGACCTATTACCAGCTCGACATGACAGGGCCCCTGGCCATTGTGATGGGCTCGGAGGAAGATGGTCTCAGTCCCGCCACCCTCCGCAAAGCCTCACACCTGGCCAAAATCCCTATTGTGGGCACCGTGGGCTCGTTGAACGTATCGGTGGCGGCAGGCGTGCTGCTCTTTGAAGCTGTGCGTCAGCGCCTCGCTATCCCGCACTAAGCACTTCCTACATTCGAGGCTTTTTGTTAGCTTTGAGTATGCGACTGCACCTGTTGGGAATCGTTAGCCTGGCGCTAATGTGTTTTACTACGACTTCTTGGGCACAACTTACACTCACCCTTACCAAGGTAGTGGGTGGACTTTCAGCACCTGTAGCCCTTACCCATGCCGGAGATGCCAGCAACCGCGTATTTGTAGTGGAGCAAAGTGGCACCATCCGCATCATTCAAAATGGGGTGTTGCTTCCTACGCCCTTTTTAGATATCAAAAGCAAATTGGCCAATATCAGTCCGTATTACAGCGAAATGGGACTGCTTGGACTAGCTTTTCACCCAAACTATGCCAGCAATGGCCGTTTTTATGTGCATTATTCAGCGCCAAAGGCCGATAAAGCATCCGACCACCAAACAGTGATTGCCCAATTAACGACCTCCACCTATGACCCAAATATGGCTGATTTGAGCTCACATCGCGTGGTGCTCACGGTCGACCAACCCGCCTCTAACCACAATGGAGGTACGATATGCTTCGGTCCGGATGGCTTCCTCTACATTGGGCTCGGCGACGGTGGTGGTGCTGGCGACCGTTACGGACTTACGGGCAACGCTCAAAACCTCAATAGCCTGTTGGGTAAAATCCTCCGCATCGATGTTGATGATCCGCCTTACGCTATCCCGACCGACAATCCCTTTGTGCGCGGTGGCGGAAGACCCGAAATCTACGCCTATGGCTTTCGCAACCCCTGGAAGTTTTCGTTCGACAAAGACGGCCGTTTGTTTGTGGCGGATGTAGGACAGAACAAGTACGAAGAGGTGAACATCGTTGAAAAGGGAGGCAACTACGGCTGGCGTCTCATGGAAGGACCTGCCTGCTACAACCCCGAAAAAAACTGCGAGCAAGGAAAGACACTGCAAAAACCCATCCATGCATACAGCCACAGTACCGACAAAGTGAGTGTCATTGGGGGTTATGTGTATCGCAATACCAACATTCCTGCGCTCAAAGGCAAATACATTTTTGCTGACTGGAAAGGAGTGGTGATGGCCCTAGAGCAACAAGCTAGTGGCTGGCAGGAGCAAAGCATCCGCTTTCGCAATAGCAACGAACTGGGCTATATCAACAGTCTGGGCGAAGACCAGGCCGGTAACATCTATGTACTCACCCAAACCCAACTCGGTCCCAAAAACCGCACGGGCGTGGTTTATGTAATTCAAAAATGACCCAACCTCCATTCCTCCAAGCAGGCGATCTCATTGCCATTGTAGCTACCGCCCGCAAAATTACCGCCGATGAAGTGGCACCTGCCAAAACTTGGCTCGAGGCACAAGGCTATCAAGTGCGTTTGGGCAGCAGCATTGGCCTGGCAGATCGGCAGTTTGCTGGCAGCGATGCCGAACGCCGTGCCGATCTTCAAGCCCAGCTCAACGACCCTGCGGTTAAAGCCATTCTGTGCGCCCGCGGGGGCTACGGTACCGTGCGCTTGGTTGATGCACTCGACTGGTCCGACTTTCGCGCTCATCCCAAATGGCTTTGTGGTTATAGCGACATCACCGTTTTGCATGCGCAATTGCAGCAAATGGGTTTCGCCAGCATCCACAGCACCATGCCGCTCAATTTCGACCATACGGTAGAAAGCACCCAAAGTTGGGAGTCGTTACACCAGGCTCTGCAAGGCAAACAGCCCGCTTACGCGCTCCAAAGCCTTCAGTTTAGAAGAGGCAGCAAGATGCAAGGCGAGATTTTGGGCGGCAACCTCTCGGTTTTATACAGCTTAATGGGTAGCAGCAGCTTACCGTCTACAGCTGGCAAAATTTTGTTTTTGGAAGATTTAGACGAGTATTTGTACCACCTCGACCGCATGATGATGTGTCTCAAACGAGGAGGTTTGCTCGATGATTTAGCAGGTTTACTGGTTGGCGGTCTTACCAAAATGAACGACAACGCCATTGGTTTCGGTAAAACAGCCGAAGAAATCATTTTTGAAGCAGTAGCGGGCCATGATTATCCGGTGGCTTTTGGCTTCCCGGCGGGCCACCAGCCACTCAATCAAGCCATTATTTTTGGCCAGCTGCTCGAGCTTTAGACTAGCTGTGTATTTGCCCGATAATATTCACTTCGGGCTCTAATAAAACGCCATAGCGTTCCTGAACCGAGCGTTGAATGCTTTGCGCCAAGGCCCAAATGTCACTTCCAGTGGCACTGCCATGGTTTACCAATACCAAGGCGTGTTTGGCATAAGTACCGGTGGGCCCAACCACTTTACCTTTCCACCCGCACGACTCAATGAGCCAAGCTGCGGATGCTTTGACGATACCTTCCCCAGCAGGATAGCCCACCATGTCGGGGTAATCGATTTTAAGCCGCTGAAACTGTTCTTCTGGTATTTCTGGGTTTTTGAAAAAGCTGCCGGCATTGCCAATGCTGCTGGGGTCAGGCAACTTGCTCACGCGCACGCTGCTTACCACCTCTGCCACTTGTGCAATGCTGGGCTTTTGGATGCCGCGCTGTGCCAAGGCTTCTTGTAAAGCCCCGTAGTGTAGTTTCAAAACGGGCTTGGTCGATAAGCGAAAACGCACTTGGGTTACAATGAACTTACCCTTGAGGGCACCTTTGAAAACCGATTGTCGGTAGCCAAAATGACAACTTTTTTTATCAAAGTCCATAAAGCCTTGTTCGAGGTGGTAGCCGCGCAGACTTTCAAAAACATCCTGCAATTCAACGCCATAAGCGCCTATGTTTTGAATGGGGGAGGCGCCTACTGTGCCTGGGATCAAGGCCAGATTCTCGAGTCCGCCATAGCCGTTTTCCACAGCAAAATTAACCAAATCGTTCCACACCACCCCGGCGCCCGCAGTTACAAGAACCTCATCGTCAGCAACGGCTTCAACCGAAATGCCAGGAATGCGCATGTATAAAATACTGCCTTCGTAATCTTCCGTAAATAGCATATTGCTGCCGCCACCTAGCACCATAAAAGGATAACCAAAATGGGTGGCCATTTCAACGGCACGCGGTAGCTCATCTTCTTCTTGAATTTCGATCAGGTATTTGCATTTAACCGATATGCCGAAGGTGTTGAGCGCCCGTAGGTCGAAGTCTTTGTGTAGCTGCATGCGCAAATATAAGGCGAGATGGTGATTGTGGGCAACAAAAAAGCCGGTACCTCAAAGGCACCGGCTTCATGTTAGGAGGATTAGCTTATTTGTTAACTACGAAGCGTATAGCTTGTGTAGCTCCATTGATGTTCACCGTCATGAAGTATACGCCAGCGTTTAAGGTCTGTGTGTTTACTTCAATTTTGTTGGCACCTTCGAACAACTGACCCAAATCTTCGCGAGCGATCATTTGGCCCATGTAGTTGCTGATGCTGTAACTTACTTTGCTGCTGTTTTTGAGATCAACTGGCAAAACGAGGGTGGCACCTGCATTTACTGGGTTTGGATATACGTTGCCTACACGGGCGATGTTAGCTGGAATGCCTTCAACGCTTGTACCAGGTAAGGTTGCATTGATTGAGAAGTCGATCCAATAACCACGGTCTGTGCGAGGACTAGCCCAGAATTGACCAGCGTTAGCGCCATAACGTGCTACACGGGTTAAGGTGGTGCTCAATCCAGTTGAGTCGAACATAAATACGTGAGCGGCTGGATTAGCGCTTTCAACCCAAGCCAATGGACGGAAGGAGTTATGAACAGCGGTATCGGCAGGAACGTTGCTCCAATAGATATCACCAGGGGTTGTTGGGTTACCTGTACGGTAGCGAGCCAAGGTGCTCACCCAGTTGTTCGCTGGAATTTGTAAGCCACCATTCGGCATTACAATAGGGATATAAGGATAATTTGGATTTACAGTTGGGTTACTGATGGTATCAGCAGCGGTTAATACATAGTTCACTGTAACCGTTGAAGCGCTGAGATTGCCAGCCAGTCCGTGGCCTGGAGCACCGGCAAAAATCTGACCCGTTACCGCACGGTTAGCAATGGGTGCCGGGGCGGTGGCATTAAAACGCAAAGCTACCCATGGCGCACCACTTGTAGCGCTGCTGCCAGTCGCTGTGTTAGGCCCAAAATTTACTTGTACACGAAGCGTATCACCAACGGTATTATTCACAATACGCTGATAAATGCCGCCGATCCAAACTGTATCTAAACGATAACCAGTACCTGTAGGAAGGGGCTCATCAAAAAAGAGCTGATAAGGATTGAACATACCACCAACACCATTAAAGCCTGTAGTAAGAAGTTGGCCGCTGAAAGAAACCCTCAAGGTTGTGTCGCAGTAGTAATCGATAAAACTAGAGCTTCCGAAATTAGCAACACCAAAGGCATTAACGATGGCATCCGTATGGCTGATACGAAGGTCAACATTATTCCCAACGCGAGCACTGTGCTTAATGCCCTTAGGTTGAACGTTAAGGTTCGCAGGGATGCTAATTTGGGCATCATTTGTTGCTGGAACCAGGGTTTGAGCATGGCTAACTCCGCCTAAGAAGGCAGTTAGCGTAGCGAGTAAAAGTGTTTTTTTCATTTTTTAAACCTGTTGTTTGAACCTCTAAGGTAATCAATTCTAATGAATATCTAAAAACACCCCTTTTCAGTTTGGCATCCAAGGACAAAAAAAAGAGGGCCGAAGCCCTCTTTTTAAGCACTAAAAATTACGTTTATTTCGAGATAATCAATTTTTGTTGCGCAACTGCACCACCAGCATTGAGCTCAACAAAATACATGCCTGCATTCAGACCATTTAATGTCAAGGTGGCTTTTTGGGTGCCCTCAAATTGCAGGCCTTCAATAGATTGCATCACTGTGCGACCAGCGATGTCGCGAATCGTAATGCTAACCTCAGCAGCTTTGGTCAATTGGTAGCTGATGTTCACTTCGTTTTTAGCAGGATTTGGGTAAACCGACTTCAATGAAAGATTCTTTTGAAGATCGTTAACATTCAAACCTAAACGACGAGCATCGCCGAATACACCACTAATGCCCATGCTAACGCCATTGGTGTACCAACGTGCTGAAGCATTTGGTGGGGCAGGCAGGTAAATGATAGACTGATAGAAGGGCGCGAAGCGCTCATAGGTTAAATCGTCGATAATGCGGATGTGTGATGCACCACCATTACTGATCAGCTCGGCTGATAAATAGTAAGCACCTGCTGGTAAAATAAGATTTTGTGGAGTACCAGACAGGAAGCGCGGAATTAAAATGTCAACAAAACCTCTGGTGATATCAGCAGCCGTAACTGTGTAAGCCTCACTTTCAATCAATGGGGTGAAAGAGAATGCATTGGCATATTCGGAATTGGCTAAGCCATTCGTATCACGAACGGCAGCAGTAATAATTCCGCCAGCAACAGTGGTGCTGCCCAAGTGAATGCGTACAGCAGTGATGGTATCAACATTGGTAAGCTCTATTAGAGAAGCTGCAATAAAGCCATCGGCATTGCCGGTAAATGAAGCTGTTCCAAGTGTTGTTGCACGTGTAACCGTGGTAGACATGGCGCTGTAAATAGAATCCGTTATGGCAAACGGAAGGGTAATACTGTTGTCTAGTGGGTTAGCATCAACTGAATCCATTTCGGCGGTAAGGATGATGCTATAGTTGCCCTTGGTACGGCCTTCAACTGGAAATAAAGCTGTTGAATTTACCGTGTCGCGCCTGTTGGTAAGCAAGGTGAAGTTAGCTGTGCTATTGTTGAAAATGGTATTCGTGCCAGCGTTTACCTTGGTGTTGAAGCGGGTCGTGCTCTGCGCGTTCACCCCAAAGTTATAAATAGCACCAGTGGCTCTTAACGAATCGGCGGCTTGTGCAACCGGGATTTGTCCGTAGAAGCCGAGTAAATCCTTGAACTCGAGACTGTAGTTTTCAAGCACTAAATCATTAGCAGGGGGCTCAACCAAGGCCACATTGTCTACTGCCCAAAACCAATCCCATGCACCTACATAATGAAAACGAACCCAAACGTTGGCTTGACCAGCAGCTACTGATGAAATATTAACGCTGATGGTAGTTGGATTTGCGATGGTGGTATTTACTGGAACGGTAACTGATGAATTGTAAACATCCGTCCAAGTTAAGGAGTCGTTACTTACCTGCACTTTGTGTGTTTCCTGGAAACGACGGAAATATTGCTGCCAAGATAACACCACGCCTGTAGCGGTAGATAAATTAGCGCCTACCTTGAGTACCAGGTAATCATCTTGCGTGCCATTGGTAAAAAGGTCAGAGTTAATCAGCGCAAAAGGTGCACCAGAGGTTGATGCAATCGCCGGAAAACCTTGGCTGCTTAAATTGGCAGGTTGGGTTGACACGATTTCCCAAGGGGTACTGCCGCCACCCGCACCTGAGCCGCGTACAAAAGAAACACCTGTTACAGGCGCATTGAAGTTTTGAGTCCATAGCGTAGCGCCGTTCTCAGGATTGTTGGCCGGAGTTGTTGTGCCAAAGTCGTAAGGACTATTGGTTTTGAGCTCGTCGCGAACGTTCAAAGGCTTGCTATTTTGTGCAATTGATGCTGAAGCAAAGCCGCCCATCAGGGCTATTAGTAATAACTTCTTCATGTATGTTATTTAAATTTTAAAATGCAATTTAAATAAAATTAACACGAACAGACTAAAAAATAAAGTTAAAAACGCAAAAAAAAGACCTGAACACCGCTATTAGGGTATTCAAGTCTTTAAAATAGGTTGAATTTTAGGTATTAAGCCTCTTCGTAAGCCTCCATTGGCGGGCAAACACAAACCAAATTTCGGTCGCCGTAGGTGTTGTTTACGCGGCCAACAGAAGGCCAAAATTTATTTTGCAGTACCCAACTAGCTGGAAATACGGCTTTCTCACGGCTATAAGGGCGATCCCAATCTGCCACCAACACCCTTGCAGTATGCGGGGCGTGCTTGAGTACGTTGTTATTGCGGTCTGCCAAGCCCATTTCAATTTCCCGAATTTCTTCGCGGATGCTGAGCATGGCTTCGCAAAAACGATCGAGTTCTGCTACGCTTTCCGACTCGGTTGGCTCAATCATCATGGTGCCAGCCACAGGAAACGACACGGTTGGGGCATGGAAACCATAGTCCATCAAACGCTTCGCCACATCTTCTGCCTCCACACCTGCAGAGTTTTTGAATGGACGCAAGTCTACAATCATTTCATGTGCGCAACGACCATTGGCTCCCGTGTATAAGATTGGGAACTCCGGCTGCAAGCGGGCCATGATGTAATTGGCATTCAAAATGGCATAACGGGTGGCATCGGTCAAGCCTTCTGCGCCCATCATGCGGCTGTAGGTGTAAGAGATGAGCAAAATGCTGGCACTTCCCCAAGGAGCAGCCGATACGGGCTTCATGGCGGTTTTGCTGCCAATGTTTACCACGGGGTGACCCGGTAAAAAAGGAACCAATTGTGGGGCTACGCCGATGGGGCCCATGCCAGGACCGCCGCCGCCGTGCGGAATGCAGAAGGTTTTGTGGAGGTTGAGGTGACAAACGTCAGCACCAATGAGGGCTGGTGAAGTCAGGCCTACCTGCGCATTCATATTGGCGCCGTCCATATACACCTGACCACCGTGCTGGTGAATGATTTCGCAAATTTCTACAATGCCTTCTTCAAAAACTCCGTGGGTAGAAGGGTAAGTAACCATCAAACAGCTAAGTTCGTTGCTGTGTTGAATGGCTTTGGCGCGAAGATCTTCAATGTCGATGTTGCCATTGTCGTCGCAACGCACTACCACGACCTTCATGCCGGCCATAACTGCCGAAGCGGGGTTGGTGCCGTGGGCAGACGATGGAATTAAAGCGATGTTGCGGTGGTGGTCGCCACGACTCATGTGATAAGCCCGAATCACCATCAACCCGGTGTACTCACCTTGCGCGCCAGAGTTCGGCTGCAAACTGATGCCCGCAAAGCCGGTGACTTCTTTTAAATCGGCAGTGAGCTCATCAAACAATTGCTTGTAGCCTTGTGCCTGTGCCAAAGGTGCAAAAGGGTGGATGTTGCCAAATTCAGGCCAGGTTACAGGCACCATTTCGGTGGTGGCGTTGAGCTTCATGGTACACGAGCCCAACGGAATCATGCTGTGGCAAAGCGACAAATCTTTCGCCTCAAGCGATTTGATATAGCGGAGCATTTCGTGCTCGCTGTGGTGCTTCGTAAATACCGGGTGGCTTAGAATGGCATCGGTGCGGAGGAATTTTTTCGAAATATTGGCTTCTAACTGCTGGTCGAGTTCGGCCACTTGCACTTGTTGTCCATTGGTGATGGCTGCAAATACACTTACAATTTGAGCAATGTCGGCCACGGTGGTGGTTTCATCCACCGAAATGCCTACTTGTCTTGGCACAAAATAATTCAAATTCAACTGCTTGCTGTCGGCGATGTTGTGCAGCTTTTCGAGCTCCTCGGCCGATAGTTTTACCTGCAGCGTATCGAAATACTGGTCGTTAACCTGATTAAAGCCCAGCTGGCGCAGCGCTTTGTCGAGTAAGCTCGCCCTGCGGTGAATACGCTTGGCGATATTGCGAAGTCCTTCGGGACCATGATAAACGGCATACATGCTGGCCATGATGGCGAGCAGCACCTGTGCTGTGCAAATGTTAGAAGTAGCTTTTTCGCGGCGGATGTGCTGCTCGCGGGTTTGAAGCGCCATGCGGTAGGCCATATTGCCTTGGGCATCTACCGAAACACCGATCAAACGACCAGGAATTTGGCGCTTGAACTCGTCGCGGGTGGCGAAAAAAGCAGCGTGCGGACCGCCATAGCCCATCGGCACCCCAAAACGCTGGGCCGAACCAATCACCACGTCGGCACCCCAAGAGCCTGGCGCGGTAAGGAGCACCAAGCTCATCAAGTCGGCCACTACGGCTACATAAATGCCATTAGCCTTTGCCTTGCTGCAAAAATCGGCATAGTCGCGTACGCAACCGTAGCCATCAGGATACTGGAACAGTACGCCGAAGAAGTCGTTGTTGAAGTCAAAATTTTCGACCAAACCATACACCAACTCAATGCCCAAAGGCTCTGCACGGGTTTCGAGCACCGCCTTGGTTTGTGGGAAGCACTTCTCAGAAACGAAAAACTTATTGCCTTTGCCAGCAGCCTTCATGCTGTGCAGCATCAACATGGCCTCTGAAGCGGCGGTGGCTTCGTCGAGCAAGCTCGCGTTGGCAATTTCCATGCCCGTGAGGTCGCACACCATGGTTTGGTAATTGATGAGTGCCTCGAGGCGACCCTGTGCAATTTCGGCCTGGTAAGGCGTGTACTGAGTGTACCAACCTGGATTTTCGAGGATGTTGCGGAGAATGACCCCTGGTACAATCACATCGTAATAGCCGAGGCCGATGTAATTCTTATAAACTTGGTTTTTGTTGGCCATCTGGCGCAAGGCCTTCAGCATCTCAAACTCGTTGAGGGCTGGTGCCATTTGCATGGGCGTTTGGCGGCGGATGTTGGCCGGAATGGTTTGCTCGATCAAGGTGTCGAGACTCTCCACACCGATGGTGCCCAACATATGCTGTAAATCAGACGAATGCGGACCGATGTGGCGCGATTGAAATTCAGTACTTCCCATGCTTTGGTTCATTGTATGACAGGTTTGAAACTACAATGCTTATCTCACCCTAAAGGTTTTGAAAAGCAGCGCAAAATTAAGCTTTTCAACGCAGCAAGCCAGCGAAATTTCTAAGCAAATTTTGAAAGCCGGCCAGCCATGGACCTCCTGTAAACCAAGCAATTCAAATTCGGATCACACAGCTGGGAATTTTCTATTAGATTAGCGCTGATGAAAGTGCACAAAAGCTGGCTTTGGCTGCTGTTAGGCGGCTTATTGCTCTTAAATGGATACGAAAGCAAGGCAGAGGTGCGGGTCGATTGGCCCACCCACGTAATGCAAGGCCTTGCCTTTGAAGTGGTTTTAGAAGATTTGGGCCCCATCGATAGCATAGAAGTGCTGCTCAACGGTGAAAAGATGCAGTTGCCGGTGTTGATGGGCGTCGCAAGGCTTACGCAAACCCTAAATACGGCTGCCGATATCAGGTTGGAGGTGCACGATCAAGCCTTTGTGCGCAGCTACAATCCCATTCCATTGGCTTGGAGCATATGGCCCCCGCTTTTGGCCATTTTTATTGCTTTGCTTTTTCGGGAAGTGTATTCAGCGCTTTTGGCGGGCATTTTATTGGGGGGATGGGTCATCGGGGGTTATCAGTTGGGGGTGGGAGCCGGACTCTGGTTTGCCATCAGGCAGTTTGCCGATACTTATTTAATTGAGGCCTTGAGCGATGGCGATCACCAGGCCATCATTGTGTTTTCGATGTTGATTGGCGGTATGGTGGCGGTGATCAGTCGTAACGGCGGCATGCAAGGCGTAGTAAACATCCTCGCCCGCCGGGCGCGCAATGCACAATCGGGCCAATTTGTAACCTGGCTGCTCGGGGTGGCCATCTTTTTCGACGATTATTCCAACACCCTGCTTGTAGGCAATACCATGCGGCCGGTCACCGACAAACTTCGCATCTCCCGAGAAAAGCTCAGTTATTTGGTCGATTCAACCGCAGCTCCGGTGGCGGCCATTGCTTTTATCACCACCTGGATTGGGGCCGAGTTGGGCTACATCAAAGATGGCATCAATAGCATTGCCGATTTGGATGAAAACGCTTACACCGTCTTTTTAAGCTCGCTTTCCTATTCTTTCTACCCCATCCTCACCTTAATTTTTATGCTCATGCTCATCAAGCAGGGGCGCGATTATGGTCCAATGCTGGCCGCTGAAACAAAAGCTCGTGCCAACGCACCTGGTGAGGTGCACGCACAGGCGCAGCTGAGCGGTGAAGCCGACGCCTTCCAAATGGAACCCGGCCTCAAACCCATGGCGGCTTTGGCGTTGGTGCCTGTGCTCACGGTGATTGGCGTGGTGATTTGGGGCTTGCTGCATACGGGCTGGGACCAAGAGGTGTGGAACGACACCAGTTTGCCGTTCTACCGCCGGTTGTCGCTCATCATTGGCAACGCCAATTCTTACACTGCTTTGTTGTGGGGCTCCTTTGCCGGACTTTTAGTAGCGGTTTTGGGGAGTTTGGCCAGCAAGCGCCTATCCCTCGAAAAAAGCGTGGAAGCCGCTATTACTGGCTTTAAAACCATGCTCGGCGCCGTGCTCATTTTGAGTTTGGCTTGGGTGCTGGCCAGCATCACCAAAGAATTAGAAACGGCCACTTACATCACCAATGCGCTGTTGTCGCTTGATGTTGGGCCTGGCTGGATTCCGGTGATCACTTTTTTACTGGCCGGCGTGGTAGCCTTTAGCACCGGTTCGAGCTGGGGCACCATGGCCATCTTATATCCGCTGATGCTGCCTGCCAGCTGGAAACTGTGCATGGAGGCTGGGATGGACCACGAAGCCGCCTTGGCTATCTTCCACAATGTGGTAAGCTGTGTGTTGGCCGGCAGTGTGCTCGGCGATCACTGTTCACCCATTTCCGACACCACCATTTTGAGTTCCTTGGCTTCGGGTTGCAACCACATCGACCATGTACGTACGCAGCTGCCTTATGCCCTTACTGTGGGTGCTGTGGCCATTGTATTTGGCACCATTCCGGCTGCTTTTGGCATGCCCGTGTACCTGAGTTATTTGTTGGCTTTGCCAGCCCTGTGGCTCATTGTGCGCTATTTTGGGAAACGCGTACTTCTGCCAAGTGGTGAATGAGGTATTGCTCGCCGCTGGCCAACTCGGTGCAGAAGCTGGCTTCGCCTAACTTTCGGATTGCTGTTAACGCCATAGCGGTTCCTCTTCCCATCCTGGTAGCATACCAAGGGCTTTTGGGTCTACAGAGGGATACTTCCGGAGTAACTTCTGAAGTTTTGCAGAAAAGGAGTTTTCGGGAGCAATATTATTTATAAGGTACCTCATGATGCAAAGATGAAGGTATAATTTCGAGGTATCTGTAGGTACGTTATATACCCAATTGTAGGGGGGTTTGGAAAGCAATTTTGGACTACCGGGAAGATTTTTGTTCCACAGGCGACTGTGATGTGCGCAATAATTCCTGAGTTGCGAAATGGATTGTAGCCAACTAGGCAAATAGGTATGATTTACTGCACCCAATTCTTTGGCAATAGTATCTTTCGACGAAATGGTGTTCTTAAGGTTCCCATAAAGTTTCGAAAGGCTCCCAAAACTCGCAAGCTCGAGCGTTTTCCATGCGGGTGGAAACCTCAAATCATCTTTATATTTTTTTTATGTTCTTTGATGAAGGCATCCTTGGAACGATCCACTTCCTCTTTTAGACTCGCCAAGGTATCAATTAATGCTCCGCTATCCTGAAAAATGGTAGTGTTTTGAAACCACCAGGGGTCGAATTCATGCGAAAGATGATAGATAAGTTTGGTGCGAAGGCTAATTTCGATTTTTTCTATTACGTCAAAAAGGAGAATGCGTAATTCTCTATCAAAATTGTACAAGGAAACAACATCTTCAAATTTGCTATCTGGTTTGAAATTATGTGTTTCTTTATTGCTTTGCATCGGCCACCAATAGCCAGCAAGCCTGTAGTAACTCACGTGAGATAAATAGTGTATTGCTAGTTCCTCGTCATTAATTTGGAGGCCTCTATTGCGTAATTGCTGTATGTGTTCTACGATCGTGAATGTCTGCTTGTTGTAAATCATAGATGAGCCTTACGTGAGTATGTGATGGATATTCTTGCCCTTTTTGTACTTCTGAAAACCCTTTAATGCAAAAGACTCGCCCTGGTACGCAGTCTTTTCAGACTTAAGCGTGGCGAGTACTGTTGCTACAAAGGTAATACTTTTTTGATTTCTATTCCCAATAGTGGGTGAAAATCAGTCTGCTCCTGCTTACGCTCTTGACTTATTGTGCGCTATTTTGGGAAACGCGTACTTCTGCCAAGTGGTGAATGAGGTATTGTTTTCCGCTGGCCAGCTCGGTGCAGAGGTAGCGGGTACGGCGCTTCTCCAGTTTTTTGAAGATGCGGTTTTGGCGGGTGGCAAAAACGCTCCCTTCGGGCAATTCTTCGAGTAGTTTTACATGCGCAGGACGGGCATCGTAGGCCGAAAGTGAACGCAATAAATCGGGGTCGGAGCAGCTAGAGGCCTTGGGAGAGGCAAAGTAGTTGTGCAGCACCGGCAGTAGCGCTTCAGGAAAAACGCTGGGCAGCAGCAGCGGGCTCATCAGTCCCATAAAAGCCTTTTTCCACTCTTCTCCATGCGGTTTCACCTTGTTTTTATGTTGTTCCCAAACCAGTAGGTGTGCAAATTCGTGGATGAGCGTTACCACAAAGGCGTACTTATTGAGTGTTTGGTTTACCGTAATGCGGTGGCCTTTGCCCTGCCAAGGATGGCGGTAGTCGCCCAGCTTGGTAGCCCTGCCCCTTGTAAGGGTGAGCTGCACCCGGTGCTCCACCAAAAAAGCGGCAGCATAGGCCAAAGCGGTTTCTGGCATAAATGGGCGCAGTGCATTTTCGAGCTGCAGCTGGAGGGGGCTGTTCACGGCGTAAAAATAGGAAAAGGCAGGCTCGCTGGGGTGGATGTGGAGATTTTGTGAAGCTAGACGCAAGTCCTTATTTGAACAAGCGCCGCTGAAATCCAAAAGGCACGCTTTCGAGTAGTTTTACCTGCTGAAAACCGGAATGATTGGGGTTAAGCAAGATGTTGAAATCGCCGGGTGTGACTGCGGAAGGCACTTGCAAGGCCACAAACTCATTTTTTCGCACGAGGGCATCGCCATGCTGGCGCAGGATTTCCGGCGGCGGGAAGTCTTGCCAGTTGGGAGGCAAAGCCTGCGGATGCAAGCGGCCAATCGGCAGCTGCTCGGGCAGGTACAACACCGCCATTTCGTAGTCTTGAGGCATGGTAGCCAAGCTTAAATGCACCAATACCTCGGCCATGGCGAGTGAGCGGTTGCTGGCAGTATATACCAAGGAGGTACCCGGCGAATTCCAGCGACCGCCACGAAGCGCAGCGCCTTGTCCGCTCAACGGATTGCCGTACTTGGCACGGTATAGCCGATAAAGCTCCATTTAGGCGAAAATGCCTTGATCGATGCGGATGAGTTCATCGAGGAGGAGCTGCTGCCCATAACTGCTGCCTACCAAAGCTTGTGGTTTATGACCAGCCAAGGCGGCATTGGGGGTGACCAGCCAACGCTCATAAGCTTCGGGGGAGCCGAAAACCCTTACACCAACGGTACAAAGCTCGGCCACTTCGAGGATGGTTTCGGAATGACCAGGCTTGAAACGGTGGTTGGTATCTTGGCGGTAGCGCAACAATGATTTGGTAGAGATATCTAAAAAACGAGCCCAATCGGCATCGGTGAAAGGACTCACCTTCCGAATGCGCTCAAAAGCTGACTGGGATACGCCGGTTTGGATGGCTTCCCAAAAGGCAAACTTTTGAGAATGCTCCACTAGGTAGGCACCAGGTGGTACTTGCTTTGCAGTACGAGCAGCACCATACGCAACCTCCATATCATTTACTAAGTTGTCTAGGGAGAGCTCCTCTGGAAAAGGGCGGTATTCCTTACTCATGGCTGGTAAATTTGTCTAACAAAAATAGACAAACATCCATAACCTTTAAAATTTTAAGCAAATTTTTCACCTACATTGGTCATCACGGAAGGAAAAGCTGCTGATTTTGTACTCAGATTTAATAGCTATGAGCGCCCCTAAAGAAGTCAAAAAATTCTGAGATGCGCTTAAGAAAGCAGCTGATAAGCCAATAAACTCGCTAAATAGGCCAGTCCGGTCATGTAAAAAAACTGCAGCGCCGGCCATTTCCAGCTTTTGGTTTCGCGGTAGGTAATGGCCAAGGTACTCATACACTGCATGGCAAAGGCGTAAAACAGCATCAAACTAAAGGTGGTGGCGGTGCTGTAAAGCGGTTTGCCCGTGGTGGGGTGCACGTCAGCCATCATTTTTTCACGTAAGGTGGTTTCTTCAAAATCTTCGCTGCCCAGACTGTAAATGGTGGCCATGGTACCAACGAATACTTCCCGAGCTGCAAAGCTGGTAACCAGTGAAATGCCAATTTTCCAGTCAAAGCCCAAAGGCGCAATGCCGGGCTCCATCCACTTGCCCATTCGGCCCGCATACGAATGCTCGAGCTTGAGTTTGTTGAGCTCGTTTTCGGCTTCTGGCGAAAGTTCGCCATCCACTAGCTCGGTGGCAAATTGCTGCTCGAGCTTTTCGAAGGCGTCGCCCGGACCAAAACTGCTCATGAACCACAAAATAATCGAAATCACAATGATCACCTTACCGGCACCAAACACAAAGGCCTTGGCTTTATCAACCAAGGTTAAGCCTACATTTTGCCAGCGTGGGAATTGGTAAATGGGCATCTCCAACAAGAAGAAAGAACTGTTGCGCTCCTTGATGAACCACTTCATGACCATGGCAGAGCCAATGGCAGCCACAAATCCCAATAAATAAAAGGCCATCATCACCAAACCTTGGAGGTTAAACAGTCCGAGCACCCTTTCCTCAGGCACGGTCATGCCAATAAGCAGGGTGTACACCGGTAAACGCGCACTGCAGCTCATCAGCGGCAGCACCATGATGGTGAGGATGCGCTCTTTCCAGCTGTTGATGCTGCGGGTGGCCATGATGCTCGGCACGGCACAAGCGTAGCCACCAATGAGGGGCACCACCGATTTGCCGTTCAACCCAAACTTCCGCATGAGCTTGTCCATCAAAAAACTCACCCGCGCCATGTAGCCGGTTTCTTCGAGCAGACTGAGGAACAAAAACAGCAGCACGATTTGGGGAACAAACACAATGATGCCGCCGAGACCAGCCAGCACGCCGTTCACCAACAAATCGGTGTACCACGCATCGGGAAGGTTGGCGCTGCCCCAGCTGCCGAGCTGGTTAAACACGGTTTCAATGAACTCCATCGGCCAGCTGGCCCAGGAAAAGATAGACTGGAAAATGAAGAACAGTATGCCTAAAAAAACCACATAACCATACACTGGATGCAGCAAAATGCGGTCGATTTTTTCGGTGCGCGATTTGCCCACTTCTTTGGTGCTGCGTTTTTCAATGCTGCCCAACAAGCCCGTGATTTGCTCGTAGCGCCGCACCGTTTCGCGCGCCTGCAGCTGGGTAATGTTAATGTTGTGCTTGCTGATAAGCGCATCGAGTTCGCGGTGCTGCTTGTCGCTGATGTTTTGTAAATAATCGTGGTTGCAGAGGTAGATAAAGGAGCGGTAACCCGGCTGCAAACCGTTAATGGGCGTGAGTTCTTGTAAAATGGGCTGTACTTCTTCGCTTGGCAGATAAAAGGGGAGCGGCTGTCCGGCTCCTCTTTCGGCAATCAAGCGCTTTACCTCACTGATGCCCTCGCCTTTGCGGGCGTTGGTGGCAAGTACGGGAATGCCGAGGTGCGTCGACAAAGCCGCTAGGTTGAGGTCCATGCCCTGCTCCTTGGCCAAGTCCATTTTATTGATGATCAAAGCCGTTGGCAAGCCTAAATCTATGATCTGCGTAATAAACAGCAGGTTCCGACGCAAATTTGATGCATCTGCAACTACCAGAACCAAGTCGGGGTGTGAGGCATTTTGCGTGTCGAGCAGCACATTAAAAGTAACCTGCTCGTCCTCCGACCTTGGGTACAAGCTGTAAGTGCCCGGTAAGTCGGTTATTTCAACCGAGTCGCCGTTTCCTATTTTCAAAAAGCCGCTTTTTTTGTCGACCGTTACGCCGGGGAAATTGCCCACCTTTTGGTTTAAACCAGTAAGGGCGTTAAAAAGGGAGGATTTACCACTGTTGGGATTGCCAACGAGGGCTATTTGAAAGTCTTTTTTCACAATTGCACAAAATTCGGACGCACTTCTACCTCAATGGCTTCTGCTTCATCGAGGCGCATGGCCAGCTCATATCCCAATATTTCGATGGCCATCGGATCACCGAATGGCGCAATGCGACGCACGCGCAACAATTCTCCCGGTAAACAGCCCATTTCTAACAATTTGTTGGATATGGGATGGTCGCCTAAGGACTTGATTACCGCCACTTGGCCGGTTCGGAGCTCGCTGAGTCGCACGTTATTTAGAATTGTTTTAAAAAGACAAAAGTACGGAACGCGACACAAAGTTCCAGCAGGCAAATAGATTTTGGCCAAAAACGTCCGAATATTTTACGCGCAAATGCAAAAGCCTCTCGCAAAAGCAACCGTTTTAAGCGCTTTTGCCGTTAAAAAAGCCCAATCCATCCCGCCAAAAGCCTTGCAAGGCCAGCTTTTTCCCTATTTTTGGTGCATACAAACCTCTCCTTGAGCAGCATCAAATCACTCGCCTCGCAAACTGCCGCCTACGGACTCAGCACCATTGTGGGCCGCATGCTCAATTATTTGCTGGTGCCGCTGTACGTGCGGTTGTTTGTACCTGCAGAGTACGGGGTGGTGACCGACCTCTACGCCTTGGTGGCCTTTCTCAACATTGTATTCACCTACGGCATGGAAACCGCCTACTTCCGCAAGGTGCAGGAGGGCGGTGAAAAGGTATATCAAACCGCTTTTTGGTCGTTGCTTTTTTCTTCGGTGCTGTTTACGAGTCTGCTGCTTTTGCTCGCCCAGCCCATTGCCACGGGCTTGCGCTACCCCAACCATCCTGAATATGTACGTTGGTTTGCTTTGATTTTGGGCTTTGATGCGATCGCCGCCATGCCTTTTTCGCGACTCCGCCAATTACAAAAAGCCTTGCAATTTGCTGGCATCAAGCTGCTGAACATTGGCTTAAACATCGGCCTTAACCTGTTTTTCCTGCTGCTTTGTCCTTGGTTAATTGAAAACAATCAGCTTACAGCTCTCACCGATCTCATTTACGACCCTCAAATCGGCGTCGGCTACATCTTCCTCAGCAACTTACTTGCCAACGGCATTACCCTGCTGTTTTTGCTGCCGCATTTCCCGCGCACTTTCGCAGGCTTCGACTTCACAACCTGGCGCAGCATGTTTGTGTACAGTCTCCCCTTGGTTTTCGCCGGGATGGCAGGCATGGTCAATGAAACCATCGACCGGGTGCTGCTCAAATACCTGCTGCCGCTTTCCCGCGAGGAAGCCTTGCATGAGGTAGGCGTGTATGGGGCGGTGTACAAGCTGGCCATGCTTATGAGCATCTTTACCCAAACGTTCCGCACTGCCGCCGAGCCCTTTTTCTTTCAGCAAGCCAAAAATGCGAATGCCACCCTCACTTACGCCAGGGTGATGCATGTGTTTGTGTTGGCTGGTGGCACCATCTTTTTAGCCGTCACCCTTTTTATGGATCTCGCCAGGCATTTTGTATCGGAGGCCTACTTCAGCGGCTTGCATGTGGTGCCCATTTTGCTGATGGCCAACCTCTTTTTGGGGATGTATTACAACCAGTCGGTTTGGTACAAGCTGGCCGACAAAACGCGTTGGGGCATGTATCTGTCGTTTTTCGGGGCTGCCATCACCCTCTTGGGTAACTGGCTGCTTATTCCAATAATTGGCTATACTGGCTCGGCCTATACCACCCTGGCTTGTTACTTTTTGATGATGGCAGCGAGTTACTGGCTAGGACAAAAACACTATCCCGTTCCCTACAATGTGCCGCGCATTTTACGTTATGTGGGGTTAGCGCTCCTCTTTTTTGGACTAGAAGCCTGGTTGCAACCTTATTTAGCCGCACCCCTGCTTTGGACCTTGCGGGTGCTGCTCATTTTTGTGTATGCTTTGCAGGGTCTCGTTACAGAAAAGCTTTTCAAATCCGTAACTTCGTAGCATTCAAATATCGACAACCATAATCAACGCTCTATGAAAATCATCGTCCCTATGGCCGGACTCGGCAAGCGCATGCGTCCACACACCCTTACCGTACCAAAACCCTTGGTACCCATTGCTGGCAAACCCATTGTGGAGCGTCTGATGGAAGACATTGTGCAGGTATGTAATGAGTCGGTTGACGAAATTGCCTATATCATCTCCCCAGCTTTTGGCGCTGCGGTGGAGGCCAAATTAAAAGATATTGCTGCGCGGCTCGGCGCCGTAGGCACCATCCATTACCAGGAAGAAGCCCTAGGTACCGCTCACGCCATCATGTGCGCACAGTCGGCTTTGAGCGGTAAAGTGGTAGTAGCTTTTGCCGATACTTTGTTTAAGGCCGATTTTAAACTCGATACGTCCCACGAAGGCATTATTTGGGTGAATCAAGTAGAAGATCCGCGTCAGTTTGGGGTGGTAAAAATTGCGGCAGATGGGCACATCAGCGAGTTCCACGAAAAACCACAGGAGTTTATCTCCGATTTGGCCATCATTGGCATTTATTATTTCAAGGATGGGGCGTATTTGAAGTCGGAGCTCCAGTATTTGCTCGACAACGACATCCGCGACAAAGGCGAGTACCAACTCACCAATGCGCTTGAAAATATGAAGCAAAAGGGCACCAAGTTTTTCCCAGGTAGGGTAACCGAGTGGCTCGATTGTGGCAATAAAGATGCCACGGTATATACCAATCAGCGTTATTTAGAGTTTATCAAAGGTCAACCGCTGCAGGCAGCAACGGCCAAAATCACCAACAGCACCATCATTCAGCCTTGTTACATTGGCGAAAATGTGGTGATTGAAAACACGGTGCTTGGTCCGCATGTATCGGTTGGCGACAACAGCCACATCAGCGGCAGCGTCATCAGCAACAGCATCATCCAAACCAACAGCCAGTTGCGTTCGGTATTGCTGCACAATGCCATGGTGGGTAACCATGCTGTATGGAATGGCCGTTCACGCGATTTGAGTGTGGGCGACTACAATGTAATTACTGAATGAGGATACTATTCATAGGAGGACTTTCGGCGGCATTGCTTTTGAGCAGCGCTTGTGCCAGTAAGAAATCCAACACTTCGGCTCAACAAAAGCAACCAGCTTCCCGTGTGCTCAGCGAAAGCGAGCGCATGGAAATCGACTTTTTATTCTTCAATGCGCAAAAAGAAAAGCTCATTGGCAATATGGGGGTGGCCGAAAATTTGTTTTTGGAGATCATCAAACGTGATCCCACCCAGGCCCAGGCGCATTACGAAGTGGGACGTACGAGTATGTCGCGTCAGGACTTTCCTCGTGCCCATGATTTCGCCGCCAAAGCAAGCGCTTTGGATCCGCGAAATGGCTGGTATCTGCGCTTAGAGGCTGATTTGCTCCGTCAGCTGGGGCGTCAGCAAGAGGCTATTCCGGTTTTACGTCGTTTGAGCAAATTGCCAGAACAAGATGTGCTGTCGGTTTTGCTCGACATTTCGATGTTACATGGGGAGTTGAACCAATACGCTGAGGCCATTAAGGTGCTCAACGAAATCGAAAAAATAAATGGACCTGGGCCTGAGCTGGCCGAACAAAAGCGGCAATACTGGACCAAGCTCAACAAGCCCGATAAAGCCATTGAGGAAATACGAAAACTCAATGAAGCTTTTCCTGGCGACATCGACTTCATTTTATACTTAGGTCAGCTTTATTTCGAGCAGCAGCAATATGCCAAAGCGAAGATTGAATTTGAAAAAGCCTTGGCCATTGATGCCGATAATGGTAAAATTTACTTCGCCTTGGCCGATGTGACCCGGGTTTTGAAGCAGGATGACCAGGCTTTTGGGTATTTACGAAAGGCTTTTGCCTTTACGGATGTTGATATTGACATCAAGGTGCAAGTGTTGTTAAATTTATTCGAGGACTTTGACCGTGACCCGAAATTACGGAAGCTGGCCTTGGATTTGAGTGAAACGCTCACAGGAGTACATCCTGAAGATGCAAAGTCGTGGGCTATTCGGGCAGATTTTTTATACCACAGCCGTGATTTTGCTGGTGCAGTAACGGCTTACAAAAGAGCCATCGACACGGATGTAGCTGCACAGAAATATACGGTGTGGCAGCAATATCTGTTGAGTTTGCTTGAAACGCAACAATTTGTATTGCTGGCGAGTGAGGCACAGAAAGCGGTTGATCTTTTTCCAAACCAGCCGGTGCCTTTTTTCTTGGGAGGGGTGGCGCTATTGCAGGAAAAGCAGTATGATAAATCCATTGAGCTGTTGCGGTCGGGTGCCAAAGTAGTGTATGGCAATACGCAGTTAGAGTCGCAGTTTTATGCCAGCTTGGGCGATGCTTATAATGCCATCAAAAAACATGATGAAAGCGATTTGAGTTACGACCGTTCTTTGCGGCTTAATCCTAACAACGCTTTAGTGCTCAACAATTACAGTTATTATTTGAGTTTACGCAAAGTAAACCTAGAAAAAGCAGAGGAGATGTCTCGCAAATCGCTGACACTAGAGCCTAAAAACGCTTCCTATCTTGATACATATGGTTGGATTTTGTATCAGTTGGGTAAATATAACGAAGCTAAAAAATACATCAACGATGCCATTGCAGCTACGCCTGGCGATAATGGCACCTTGTTGGAGCATATGGGTGATGTGCTTTATAAATTGGGAGAAAAACAACAAGCGCTGCAGTTATGGATAAGGGCCAAAGCAGCGGGGGATACGTCAGATTTCATCGATCGTAAAATAGCCGAAGGAACTTTGTATGAATAAGAGTGTCCTTGTTTTCTTACTGCTGCTGTTGAGTATGTCGGCTTGTAAAAGTAAGCGCAAGCTTAGTGCGGATGGTGTAGGTACAGATTCTGCCTTGTTGGCCAGTGCTGACCAACGTTTTCAGCAATTGCTGCTACATGATTTTATGCTTACTGAACTAAGCATGAACGGAGGCATTACGGTTGATATGAACGACCAGCGCTTGAGTTCGCCCATGAGTTTGAAGATGCAAAAGGATCAACAAATCTGGATTAGTGTTAAGCCTATGTTAGGCATTGAGGCCTTCCGCGTGTTGATTCGGCCAGACAGTATTTTCGTAGTAGATCGGCTGAATAAGCAATACCTTCAAAAGCCGTTTGCTTGGTTGTCGGAAATGGCCAAAGCACCATTTACTTATGCTACCTTGCAGGACTTGCTACTCAACAATGTGGGGTTTTTAACAAGAGGAAATCGCTTGGTTTCGCAAGAAAGGCAGTTGCAACTGAGTTTAGATGGTTTGCGATACCTGCTTCAACCAGATGCTACGGGTAATAAACTGAAGGGCTTGGAAGTAATTCGGCCAGATCAAAAGTTAAGGGTTGACTTTATAGAGCTTGTGAATTTCGAGGGCAAACAACTTCCTAAAAGTTTGAAATTGATTATTGAGGGCAAAGAAAGTGGCACGATTGACATAAATTTTTCCAAATTTGCAGTAGAAAATGGGCAAACCTATCCTTTCAGCATTCCGAGCAGCTATACGCGCATCGATTAGCGTAAGTGTGCTATTGTTGTTGCTGGTGGGTAGTGCAGAGGCGCAAACCAAAAAGCAGCTTGAAAATCAGCGCAATCAGCTCATAGAGCAAATCAACTTTACTAAAAAGCAACTTGAGCAAGTACAACGCAAGAAGGAAGCCAGCGTAAATCAGCTTGTAACCCTTCGCAAGCAGATTCAAGTACGGCAGCGGTTGATCGAAAATTACAACAACGACATTGCCATCACGCAAGAGCAAATCAACAATTTAACAGGTTTGATTGAAGCCCTTGAGCGGGATTTACAAAAGCTGAAGGCTGAGTATGGTAAGATGTTGCAAGTGGCCTATCGCAATCGCAGTAATTACAACAATGTGATTTTGGTGTTATCGGCTAAAGATTTTAACCAGGCTTTCAAGCGACTTCGTTATTTGCAACAATACAATGAGTTTCGTCAAACGCAAGTGCGATTAATCAACAAAACCCAAGAAGGGCTTAATCGACGTAAGGCCCAGCTTGAGCAGAAAAAGCAGGAGCGGGTTAATTTGCTGACCGAGGAAGAAACACAAAAAACCTTGTTGAGCTATGAGAGCGACAAGACCAATCAGCTCGTAAGCACCTTGCAACAAAACGAAAAACAATTACGCCAAGAGCTTCAAGAAAAAGAAGCAGCGAGGGCTCGTTTGCAAAAAACCATTGAGGATATCATCCAACGAGAAATAGAAGAGGCCCGCCGGAAAGAAGCTGAGCGGCAGCGGAAGCTAGGAGAAAAGCCACCCGTTACTCCTAAAACCACTAAGGAAGAGTTTGAACTTACACCTGAGGCCAAAGCCCTAGGTGCGGATTTTGAGGCTAATAGAGGAAAATTGCCTTGGCCGGTTGCCAAAGGATTTATAAGTGAAGCCTTTGGAGAACATCCGCACCCAGTGTTGAAAAATGTGAAAGTACGCAACGATGGCGTGAGTATACGTACGGCGAAAGAAGCAGAAGTGAAGGCCGTTTTTAGAGGTGAGGTAACTGCGGTTGTGAGCATTCCTGGCATGCAAAAGGCCGTTATTGTAAGACATGGCCAGTATTTATCAGTGTACGCTCACTTGGAAACCGTAAACGTAAGCAAAGGCAGCAAAATTGAAACAGGCCAAGTCTTAGGTACTGTATATTTTGATGAGGATGAGAATAAAGCTGAGGTGCAGTTGCAAGTTTGGAAGGGCACAACCAAGATTGATCCCGCGCCATGGTTAGCCAAACGCTAAAAGATGCGTAGCAAAAAGCAACCGCTTCTTGCTGTATGGAGCTTCGGTAAAGTATGATTAGAGCGGGCAAAAAAAAGCCCCGCTCTAATGAACGAGGCCTTCAACAAACAGGATGATGATTATTCGTAAGTATTGAGCATCACTGGCATAATGAGCATGAGGGTCTCCTCATTCGGCTCTTGATCGGTAGGAAGCATTACGCCTGGGCGACTTGGCAAGCTCATTTCAAACTTCACTGTATCTCCACCTAAGGTATTAAGCATTTCAATGAGGAAGCGGGCGTTAAAGCCAATTTCCATATCGGTGCCGCTATACTCGCAAGCCAAGGTTTCGTCGGCCTGATTCGAAAAATCGAGGTCTTCCGCCGATACCTGTAACTCGCTGCCTTTGATTTTGAGGCGCACCTGATAGGTGGTTTTGTTAGAGTAGATAGAAATACGACGAAGTGTATTTAAAAACTCTGCACGGTTAATAGAAAGGATATTCGTATTGTCTTTCGGAATCACCGCTGTATAATCGGGGTACTTTTGGTCGATCAAGCGACAAACCAAGTGAATTTCTTTGAAAGAGAAGAAAACGTTGGTGCTGTTGTGCTCTACGGTAACCAGGGTATCATCACCAGGTAAGGCCGACTTCAGCAGGTTAAGGGCTTTGCGCGGAACAATAAAGCCGCCAGTCTCTTCAATAGCAATTTTTTTAACCGTGTGGAGTACCAATTTATGAGCGTCGGTGGCTACAAAATTGATGCTGTTGGTATCGAGTTCGAATTTAACACCGGTCATGGCTTGGCGTAATTCGTCGGTTCCCACCGCAAAGAGGGTGTTGGTAACCGCCGACAGCAATGCACTTGAAGGAATGCTGAAGCTGCTGGCACGACTTACCTCTGGAATGGCCGGAAAATCTTCACCGTTTTCACCTGAGAGTTTGTACTTGCCTTTATCGGTATTGATTTCGATGGCAAAAGTGTTGTCGTCGAACGAAAAGGTGATGGGTTGATCGGGCAGCGACTTGAGGGTTTCAAGCAATATTTTGCTTGGCACCGCGATCTTGGCCTTGCCTTTGCCTTCAATTGGCAAGGAGGTTTTCATGGTGGTATTCAAGTCGGTGGTGCAGATGGTGAGGTTTTTATCGTCGATCTCGAACAAAAAATTGTCGAGAATCGGCAAAACCGAGCTGCTGTTGATTACACCTTGCACGCTTTGCAGGTGCTTTAACAATGAGGTGGTTGAAACAATAAATTTCATTATCCTTTGTGTTTGGCTTTACGAATTGGGATGGCCACAAGGGCCAAATTGACTGCTGCTGGCGCCAAGCCAGCTTCGTTAAAAGCGGCGGGCAGAACATTCAGCTTGTAAAGATAATTTTTCTTCGCTCAATCCTTGCTTTTCAATTGAGATAATCTGACATAATACCAGGGCATTGCCCGCTTTTGTATGATGGCAAACTCATTGGCTTCCTCATAAAACAAATAATCACGATCTAAATCGGGCATTACATCGAGCAGAACTACATCTAATTGATTGAGTTGGCTTTTGAAATACGTAGTAAACGTATGCTTTTTCCCACTTTTTTCAGTGATGGTGAGATTGAGCCAGGACGGCGCCATGTTAACAATGCTATCGCGCATGACACCAAAATTGTCGAATGCTTCCACATCCACTTTGTTAAACCCGCCAAACAACGATTTTGCGAATGACTCGTTTACAGTGGTTTGCACTTTTCCATTGCCATCCTGCAAGACGAATGTTTTTTCTGGAGTGATGCTTATGCTGTAGCTTTCTTCGGGTGCGTTGGGAAATTCAGTGGAGATATTGGCAATACTATCAGGATGCAAGCGAAAGATCGTTCGCTCTCTCCATTCTTGTAAATCGGTAAAAAACCTGGGCGATAAATAGCCTTCCCAGCCTGGTATATGTACAATAAAAGGCGTTTCGGCTCCTTCTTTTATCATATAGGTGCCACGGGTATCGATGGTAGCATGCCCCACGTATACAACACGCACCTTTTTTCCTTTGCTGTACAGCTCAACCTTTTTACCCGTTACGCTGATTTGTTTTTTAGCATTTTCAACGCCTGCTTTGGGTACAGGCATCCGTACCTCCATTTGACGAAAAGCACCGAGAATGTAGTCGGTCACCTCCCAGCGGGCGTAGTAAGTATTGTTGACCAACCAACGGCCGTCTTGTTGCTTTTCGGCTAAAATGCTGCGTCCCGACTTATCGGCAATAAAAATGCGATCGATGCTTGCAGTGTCTTCGACCATGAACACAGTTTCATTGGGGTCGAGCGTACTGCGGTCGTCTTTTTGTGTAACCCACCAGGCTACTCCCAGGAGAATAATTAATACAGCGGCGTATAGAAGATTTTTTTTCATCAAAGAGCTTTTTTACTGGCGTATTTGCGTTTGCGCCATTGATTTCGGCCGAATCCGAAAATAATTAACAAGAGCACAGGTAATCCAAGATTGAGCGCCTGCCACCGCTTTTTTTGTTCGGTTACTTTCTTTCCGTCTAACATACGGAGGGTAATTTGCTTAGAGCGCACATTGATCAGGGCAGCATCGTCGAGTAAATAGTCAATGGCATTCATTAAAAACACCTTATTTCCATACATCTGGTTCGTATATCGGTCGAAGCCAAGTGGAAAAATTTCCTGTGAGTTTTTTCTTACATGGTTGCGAATCACATCACCATCTGAAATCACAATCATTTTGGTTTTTACGCTTACCTCTTTTTGTTGCATGCCCAAAGAATCAATGGCATTTTGTGCAAACTCATTGAGGTATCGGTTTTTGAAGAAGGACGGAAATTGACCTTCCAACAATACTGCAACATTTTGGTTAGGCTTGTTAAACTGCTCCTCTTTACTTTGCTCGGTAGCAAGCTGCAGATTCACCCGCACAGGGGCCATGAGTTTACGGCTGAGGTTACTACTGCGTAGCAGTACCGATTTATCTACTCCAGGGGCATCTATTAGGTCAATACTACTTACAAATTGGAAAGAGATGGGGTCGAGGTTGCGTACAATGGGATGTTGGGTTTCGCCACTGATGAGCGGGAAATAAAACCAAGGGAAGAGTTTTTGCTGTGGTTGGCCACCAGACATGCCATAAACAATTGGTATGCGGGATGCTTTGACGTCTTGAATCAAATCGGCATTGATACGAACTCCATACTTAAACAGCATATCGTCAACTCCCAAATCATTTGGCATGGCCATGAAGAAGTTGTCGCTGGTCATGCTATCCATGGCAGCACCTACGCCATCCAGCAGCCAAAGTACTTTTCCGCCGCGCATGATGAAGTTATCGATTTTATACTTACTCCAATCGGTTAGCCGCCTGCTTGGTTTGGCAATAACCAATAAATCTATATCGGTAGGAATGGCTTCAATGGTCTTTACATCGTACCGCTGCAATGTATAAAACTCACTTAAGGCCCTGGCGATATCACTGGTGGCTACACCATCTAATTCCCCATGCCCATCGGTAAAAGCGATACGCGGCTTGTACAAACTAGTTGCTTTTTTGATGGCGTTGGCTAATGTATATTCGAGGGCTTCCTCAGAAGCATTGATGATTTCCATGGGAGTTCCGCCCGCACCCGCGCCAAGAAGGAAATTGGAAGCAACCTCCTTGTTGCGATAATACACTATTGCACCGGGCCAAATCACCTTCCGCTGCATGCCGTCGGTGGTACGATTTTGTAAATCGGTAGGTTGTAAGCCTAATTTGTAAAGCTGCTCATAAAGTTGATTGGTGGCTAATTCGGAAGGTTGGTCAGCGGGATTTACAAATTCAAACTCTAAATTACCACCTGCCAGTCTCCTCATTTCAGCTAACATGTCTTTAACCGAACTTTGCAATTTTTGAAATCCAGGGGGAAAATCACCCTCCAGATATACTTTGATGTATACAATATCCTGCAAATTGCTCAAGAGCTCTTTGGTGCCGGGTGCTAAGGAATAGCGTTTTTCTCTGGTGAGGTCGAAGCGGGTATAGATAAATCCTGCCAGTACATTAATAACAATTAAAATGCTCAGCAGGATGGCCAAACGCACAAGCGATTGGCTACGGTTTGGTCGGCTATTATTAGGTGATTTTACCATTTTCTGCTCTCCAAAACGGTTTTAGTTAACATCACAAATAAGCTGATGACGCTTCCGAAGTAAACGAGATCACGGGTATCTAATACGCCTTTGCTCATGGCATAAAAGTGTGAGCTGATACCAAGCTGTTCTAAAATCAGCTGCGTTTTTACTGGGAAATTTAAAAGCTTTAAACTTTCAAAAGCGCTATACATGAAAAAACATAAGAATAACCCCACAATGAAGGCTACTATTTGATTTTCGGTGATGGCAGAAGCGAAGATGCCAATGCTCACAAACACAGCCCCAAGTAAAAGCAATCCAATATAAGAGCCTAGTATTCCCCCAGTATCAATATTCCCCACCGGATCGGCCAAATACCACAGGGTGATGGCATATAAAATAGTAGGCAATACAGCAAATAAAACCAAAGCAAATCCGGCCAAAAACTTACCCAAGATGATTTGTAAATCGGTTACAGGCTTGGTAAAGAGCAATTCAATGGTCCCTGTCCGTTTTTCTTCTGAAAAAAAACGCATGGTAATGGCAGGTATCAGGAACATGAATAACCAGGGGCCGATGATGAATAATTGGTCAAGACTGGCATAACCATAGTCGAGCAAGCTATAATCGGGGAAAACCCACATGAAAAGCCCGGTAACCAATAAAAACACCACAATAACGATGTAGGCGATGAGGGAGCTGAGGAAGCTGCTGATCTCTCGTTTGAAAACAGTGAACATACCTTATTTTTTACGGGTTAATTCACGAAAAACTTCTTCCAGGGAGTTCTCGCGTTGGTTAAGACTCAACACGGTTAACTGTTTTTGCACTGCAAAATCAAATAAAAGCTTACGGATATCGGTTTTAGCGGTTCCACTTACAACCCAGCGGTTGCCACCCTCATTGCGTACCTCAACAATGCCCGGGAGTTTTTTCAGCAGTCCAATTTCAACAGAAGCGCTGAATTCAACCTGCACACTCGCTGCTCCGGTTTTCTTCTGCAGCTGTGCTACACTATCATTGGCTACCATCTTGCCTCGATTGATGATAATCACGCGCTCACACATGGCTTCTACTTCTTGCATGATGTGGGTGCTCAGAATAATCGTTTTTTGCTTGCCAATTTCTGTAATGAGTTTACGGATATCAACCAATTGGTTTGGATCAAGACCCGATGTTGGCTCATCCAAAATCAATACTTTTGGGTCGTGAATCATGGCCTGTGCCAAACCCACCCGCTGACGGTAACCTTTTGATAACTGCCCTATTTTTTTGTGCTGCTCAATGCCTAAGCCAGTAATATCAATCATTTCTTTAACCCGGGCCTCTGTACGAGCAATTTTGTAAAAGCCTGCTACATAGTGCAAATACTCTTTTACATACATATCTGTATATAGGGGGTTGCTTTCAGGAAGATAGCCGGTTAAGCGACGTACTTCCAGACTGTCAACACCAACGTCATGACCATGCACCCAAGCGTTGCCACTTGATTGTGGAATAAAACCAGTTAGAATTTTCATCGTGGTGCTTTTACCAGCACCATTAGGCCCCAATAAACCAACTATGGCTCCCTCAGCAATGTCAAAGCTGATGTGGTCAATGGCTTTTTGAATCCCGTAAATCTTGGTAAGGTCTTGTACTTTAACCGACATAAATAGACTGCACCCTTCGTTTTAAAGGAGAATTTGAAGCGTAAAAATAAACGAAATAGGGCGTAACTGCGAACTTCTCTTTTATTTATGTAAAGTATTGCAAAATCATGAAGATCGGTGCGCTTACGGCGCAGCCACTAAACGCTGATTAGAGTAACGTCCGTCCTTGAGTTCTACCCGCACCAATAGCAAGCCCTTACTTTTCGCTTGTACTTGAGCGCGTGTCTCATTGCCAGCAAAACGAAAAACCTCCAACAAGCGACCCTGTAAATCAAAAATTTGAATAGAAGCAATCATAGCGCCATCCTCTTCAACTAAAACATTAAAAAGGCCATCATTCGTGGGATTGGGATACACCTTCGTACGGGCTTGACTACTTCCTAAATAGGGGATACTGACAGTTGACAAATTGTTTCTGAACGCAAGAACGCCGCCTCTGAAAGTACCTATTAATAGGTCGGGCAGCGTATCACCATTCAGCTGGGCAACCGTAGGTGTGGCATAATAAGAATGACGCGTGCTGTCGTATACCCCTGTTTCTGGATAGAAAAAGGCTAAACTGCGATTGGCAAAGGTCCCCGTTAAATTTCCCTCTATATCAGGGTAAAAGTAAACTTTACCACTTTCCGATCCCACCATAAGGTCATAGTTGCCATTGGCATTAAAATCAGATATGCGCGGCACTGCAAAACCAGTGAAAAAGTTAGATACGCGTATATTTCCTAAGGTATTTGTAACCAGACTGAGCTGCGGGACGGCGGTGGTGCCAACATTCTGATGATATTGAACCTCACCCGATCGGGTGCCAATAAGTAAGTCTAATTTCCCATCTCTATTCAAGTCTACCAATTCAGGTGCTGTGGCATTTGGGAGGTTTAAGGATTGAAAATCAGTGCTCATCAATTGAAAATTCACATTACCCAAGCTGCCTGTATTCCTATAGTGCAAAATAGGTCCAGCAAAGGTCCCTATCAACAGGTCTTTTTTGCCGTCCCCGTCTAAATCACCAGCAGTCATCCGCGGAAAGCGCACATTTAAACTGTCTAAGCGTAGAAAACTGGTGTCGATCAAACTATACAAAGGCTCATTTACACTGCCAATATTTTGGTAATAATGCACAACGCCTTTGTATTGGCCATTTTCAAACGCTATCAGCAAATCTTGCTTCCCGTCGCCAGATACATCCACAGCTAATGGGGCAGCATTTGTATAATATTGTAAAATATCTTCGATGAGAAAAGATTTGCTAACGAAACGAAAAGAGTCTTGTGCTGTGCTGCTTTGATTGCGGTAATACCAAACGTGATTGGTAAGCGTGGATTCGAAATAATCATTAGGAGCAATCACCAAATCTTTTCGGCCGTCGTAATCTACATCAATGAGATAGCCGGCTGGGAATAACCGGACATTTGTAAGGGTATCGTAATGTGGGAAGTTATTGTGTACTTGGGTAATCCTGGCGGTATCTCTACTGCCGCCATTACGCAAGTATTTTAAACTTGAAACTTCTACGTCGCCCAAGAGAATATCCATCAGGCTGTCTTTGTTAGCATTAATAGGCGTGATGGTTGAACCAACGTGCTGCACCCGCGCAACCACGCCGGGCATTGGCAAAGGCGCAAAACAATTGGCAGCCAAACCCATGGTCACGTTGGAGTTAAACTGACTCTCTTCGAAACGACCCCAGCAACGAGAGGCGACAATGAAATCAAGGGAATCAGCATTTCCGTAACGTTCTACCGACATATTTCTGAAATACGTTACTTTGCCAATGTCGAAATTGTCAAACGAAATGATGTCAATATCGCCATCTCCATCCAAGTCGCCGATACCAGGCCGATCGATGTTCATGACTAAAATTCCAGTACGAAAACCAAAATCCCAAAGGGCGTCTACAGCCGCACGACGTAAAACAAAAAAGGGCCTACTGCCACTGCCTACATTTTCATAAACCGTTACCCCACCATTGGAGCCTGTGAACAAATCCTTTCGGCCATTCCCATTTAAATCAATCAGATAAAACCAATCGCGAATAGGAGGAAGGGCATACACATAGTCTGGCGCATGCACCCAACGATAAATCCCACCTTCTTGTTTGCGAAGAAATACATTTGCCTTTTCATCTACCCGGTCAAAAACAACGAGGTCCTCCGTCCCATCGCCATCCATGTCTATCTCTTGAAATTGGGGACTTGCTAAGCCGCCAGCCCAGGGATGTTTTAAGCTGTAACCATTTTGCTGCACCCCAACAGCGCTATATGGCTCAAAGCGAAAAAACTGCGCCAGAGCCATGTGATTCAAAAAAATAAAGAGCAGAAGTGATAGCAGCTTTTTCATAAACACAATTTGCACTAAATTACTAATTGTAGGTGCATTTGGTGCCTTTTAATCGTAATTTAATGGTTGTAACAAGCATTAAACAGCAGCAATAGGCGGCGTTATCGCCATTTCAGAAGCGGAAGTAGGGTTGTTTTTGAAAGCAAAGCCCAGGGTTCTGGCCCAGTCCACGCAAAGCGCCTATCAGAAAAAGCAAAAAGCATCACACATATTCTTGAAATATAAAGCGAGGAATGCCCTTTTTTACGAATTTAGCATCGCTTCG
The DNA here is from genome assembly GCA_030682795.1 of Sphingobacteriaceae bacterium. Taxonomy (GTDB): domain Bacteria; phylum Bacteroidota; class Bacteroidia; order UBA7662; family UBA7662; genus PNNG01. The sequence goes on along the minus strand of JAUXNJ010000009.1, from coordinate 66,373 downwards.
ATGGGGCATAGACATATGGCGGTAAACACAGAATTACTATATCAACGCTTGCAGGCGCAAGGCGGCGCATTTACCACGGATACCCGAAATATTCGGCCGGGCGACATCTTTTTTGCGTTAAAAGGACCGAGCTTCAATGGCAATTCGTTTGCCGCTCAAGCCCTGGAACAGGGTGCGGCTTGGGTGGTGATTGACGAACCTCAGGCAGGACTAAATGAGCGGTTTATGCTCGTTGAAGACGTATTAGAGACATTACAAGCGTTAGCTGCGTTTCATCGTAGGGCGATACCAGGACTAAGGGTAATTGGCATCACAGGCTCCAACGGCAAAACCACAACTAAGGAGCTGCTCAAAGTGGCTATCGCTAGTCATTACCGCTGTTGGGCTACCCCTGGCAATCTTAACAACCACATTGGAGTACCCATCACCCTCTTGCGCATGCCATTAGATACGGAGGTGGCCGTGATTGAAATGGGCGCCAATCACCCGGGAGAAGTGATGCCATTGTGCGAAATTGCTCAACCCGATTTAGGGGTGGTTACCTCGGTAGGCAAGGAACATCTCGAAGGTTTTGGCAGTCTTGAAGCCATCATCGAAACCGAATGTGAGCTGTATAAATATTTGGCTGAAACGGGCGGACAAGCTTTTGTGCATTACGAAAACGCCGATTTGATGGCCTATACTGCCAAAATGCGCTCAGCCATTTATTATGGCGAAAGCAAAGAAGCCGATTGTGTAGGCCGCTTGCTTGACGCCGATTGGCAGCTACGCTTTCAGTGGGAAAACAGCTACCGCCTCATGTTGCGGGCACCCCAAGTTGAAACCAAGCTCTATGGTCGTTATAACTTCGTAAACTTGCTGGCCGCTGCCTGCGTGGCCCGTCATCTCAGCGTCCCTTATCATAAGATTAACGAGGCTTTGGCAAGCTACGAACCAGCCAACAACCGTTCTCAATTGTTGGAGTTGCATGGCAACCGCATCATCCTCGACGCCTACAACGCCAATCCGCATAGCATGCAGGCTGCGGTTGAAAATTTGGCTGGCATTCGGTCGAGCCAACGGGTGGCTGTATTTGGAGATATGTTTGAATTGGGAGATGCTGCCGAAGCGGAACACCTGGCTTTGTTAACCTTGATGCAAGAGCAGGGCATTGAAGAGGCACTTTTGTGCGGCCCTTTGTTCGGTGCACATGCCCATGCTTTCCCTGCCTATAAATTTTACCAAGACTTGCCGGGTTTGAAAGCAGCACAACCCTTAAGCCTCTTTAAAGATGCTGTAATTTTAGTGAAGGGCTCACGCGGGATGGCTATGGAAAAATACGTTACAAGCGATTAACAGGCGGCATTCCGAAGCTCGGTTAGAATGGCGACTTCTCCCAACTACACCATGTACTTTTGGTGAAATTTCCACCATTTATCGGGCAATTCGTCTTTTCCCGCCATTAAGTAGTCGTTATACGAGCAAGGTACCAAATGTGTGCGTTCCTTTTTGCTGCCTTTGATGGGGGGTAGCGTCACTTCCATCCACCAGCGGCCTGATTTTTTGCTTTTGTAGAATACCAAGTCGTGTTTGCCTGCCTTTAAAGTGGTCGTGTATTTGATAAAGGTGCGGTTTTTAACCTTTGGCAAATCATTCATCCTATTTGCATAGCCATCAATAAAGTACCAAATGGCTTGTGCCAGGGTAGCCGCTGTTACCAGTTGCCGGTCGCTGCCCGGATCGTACTCATAAAACCCAATCGAACTGAGCTTATCGCTTAAGCCAGCATAGCGGGTGAGCTGACAAAGCTCATGAGCAAACAGTCCATTGGGCGAGCCCAAGGGATTGCCCGGCGCATCGGCTTTGCGAACTGCTGCGATGTCGATGTACAGCATATCGGCTGCCCTCAAATAGGGCTCTGCCTCTTCTAAATTAGCGCGCACTTCACCTAAGCGTACCGCATCAAAGAAGAGTTTTTCGAGCAAGCGTACTTCTTCCCGGTCAACGAGGTACGATTGATACCCCAAATTCACATAATTAAAGAGGTGACTGGGCTGGTGGGCAATGATTTTGAACAGAAAATTATTAGCGTTGGTGGCACTTTCTTCTCCCTCATCTTTTAAATGGAAACGTGCATCAATGGCCGCCAGATCAATCGTGCTGTCGTATTGCGCATAAGCTAAATATTGGCCGTAGGCCATGTCTCGACTTCCACCTAATACGATTGGTACGACTTGTTGCTTAATCAATGACCAGCATACCTCTCGCAAAGCCACATGTGTGTCTTGCACGGTGTGGCCTGCTTTGATATTCCCTAGATCTACGATTTCGCAATCATTTTCCATGCAATAGAGGCGGTAAAATTCCTGACGAATGAAATCGGCTCCATGCGCCGCTCCTGGGTTTTCGGGTTGTTGCCGAGACTCCAGTACGCCTACAATGGCCATTTTAACGCCCTCTAGCGAAGGAAAGGCCTGTAAGTGCTTATTTACTTTAGCACCGAAAGTATTCATGGGATATGACGCAGTTTCAAAAAACTGACTATTGTCGAGCGGGCTAAGCAGGCTGTCAAGCATAGATGTATTTTGGTCAAAAATAAAAAAGGCCTGTGGGGTTACACAGGCCTAAAGCTTTTTAAAAGTAAATTATTTGCTCAAACGCATTTGCATACTTACCGGAACGGTGGTTACGCTATCGAGTTGATAGTTCAGTTGCGTATTCAATAACTGCAAAGTGGCTTCGTTTGCCACTACGCTAAATACCAATACTTGTCCACTTGTTTCAGTTAAAGTGATGTTGGTAGTGGTATTGGTATAAGTTCCGTTACCATTTAAACGAATGGTGTCAACAGCAATACCAGGAATAGCAGGAATGTTTGGTAAAAAACGGATGTCGTAATTAGCCGTTTTGGCACTGTGGTTAAAGGTGATGCGGCCAGCATTAGCACTTGTGCCATTGATGGGAACTAACCCAAACACAGGAACAGGAACCGATGCTGTATACGTCAAAGAGGCTAAGTTCCAATTACCATCCAGTCGTTCAGAGTAAATTTCTTCTGGGGTTTTAGGGGTTTCTTTTTTCTTGCAGCCAGCGAATAAAAAGCCGGTCAACAGACCTAACAAGAGTATTCTTTTCATTTTATTTAGGTTTTATCCTACGAAGATATTGTTTTTCAAAGAAGTTGCGCCATTTGGCCGCTTTTTTCACAGGCAATGCGCGCTTCCAACTTATTTGCTGTGAGGCGTTTAGTGTTTAGCGGGCTGGAGGGCATTTGACTATTTGTTTACACCGAATTAACATTATCATAATATGAGAAGTAGTCCTTTGCACAAATTTCAAAGTCCAAATGCGACCAATTTTACGCTCACTAATTCTTTTTTTGTTTGCTACTACCACTGCCTTTGCACAAAACGGGGGCATTAAAGGTGTAGTTACTGATGAATCGAAAATGCCCCTCATTGGCGTGAACGTAATTATCAAAGGAAGCAACATTGGCGCCTCTACTGATTTTGATGGTAAATACAACATTGGTAATGTAAAGCCTGGAACATATACTGTATATGTTTCTTACATTTCATTTAAGCCGAAAGAGTTACAGGTGCAGGTGGTAGCAGGACAAGTGGCCAATCTTAACATTACCTTACAAGAAGACGTGGCAGAATTAGCTGCGGTAGAAATTCAGGCTGAGCGGATTACTTATACTGAAGCTGCGGTGTTAATGGAAGTAAAACAAGCCACCCAAGTAGTTTCCGGGGTATCGAGCCAAGAAATTTCACGTTCGCCCGACAAAGATGCTGCACAAGTAGCTTCTCGCGTTCCTGGCGTAACTATTGTAGACAATAGCTTTGTGATGATTCGTGGTTTGGGTCAGCGATACAATAACGTGATGCTCAATGGCATTTCGACTCCGAGTACAGAGCCTGATTCGCGTTCTTTTTCTTTCGACCTTATTCCAAGTTCGGTAATGGACCGCATGTTGATTTACAAATCCGGTTCAGCCGATTTGCCTGGTGATTTTGCCGGAGGGGTAATCAAGCTCTACACCAAAACTGCCCCTGAATACGACATCACGGAAGTAAATGTGGGCATGGGATACCGGCATGGCACTACTTTTAACAGCTTCCAGGTAAATCGTGCGGGTAAAACTGATTTTTTAGGCTTCGATCGAGGCAGATCATTACCTAGTGATTTCGCCTCTAACCTCAACGACCTCAATGCCGATCAGGTAGAAGCCGCTGGTAAAACCTTGGCCAACAATTTTCAAGTGAACAACGAGCTTACCATGCCAGATTTCAAAATGGGCATTACCATCGGTCGTAACTTTAAAATGTTTGGCAAGAAGGCTTCCAATCTTACCTCTGTAAATTATGGCCAAAGCCAGCAGCACCTCGAAGTAGAGCGTAATAGATGGACCGCAGACCGGGAGTTGATGTTTGACTACACAGACCAACAGATGGAAACCGAGGTTCGCGTAGGTATCATTAGTAACTTCAGCATTGTTGCCAACAGCCGAAACCGCTACACTTGGCGCAATACCTTCAATCAAATTGGCGAACGCAGCACCATCATTCGTCGAGGCATTGAACCCCAGCAACGCTTGGGGGATGAGTATTTGAACTACAGCTTTCAGTACCTCAGCCGCACTATCGCTACTTCTCAGTTCGAAGGGGAGCACTTTTCGGCCGACAAGCGCAGTAAATTTGTATGGATTGCCGGTGGATCGTATGTGACCCGAAACGAGCCCGACTTTCGCCGGGTACGCAGCACAAGACCAATCGACAATCCTAACGCGCCTTACACCATTATTGACCCGCCCGGGGCAGCGCTTTTCGACAACGCCCGCTTCTTTTCTCGCTTGTATGAGTTTGGTGGCAGCAATAGCCTTGCCTTTGAGCGCAAGCTCGGCAATCCCGAAAAGAAAGAAACAATCACTTTGAAAGCGGGCACTTATTTCGATTATAAATACCGGACTTTTGAAGCTCGCTGGATGTCGTACGCCTATCCTGGCTTTGGCGACCCAACCGAAAAAACCCGCTTGGTGCAATTGCCTATCGACCAAGTATTTGATCCGGCCAACATCAGCCGTGTAAACGGATGGCGACTGATTGAAGGCACCAACCCTTCTGACCGATACGACGCCAACACCACCTTGGCTGCAGCCTATGCCGCTGCCGACATTCCAATGGGGCGTTTCAACCTTTCTACCGGCTTTCGCTTCGAATATTTTAACCAGCAGCTCAACAGTGCTACCCAAACCGAGCCGCTAAACATCAACAACAATTACCCTACACCCATGCCTTTTGCCAACTTATCGTATGCCGTGAACGATAAAATGTTGGTGCGCGTGGCTTACAGTCGTACCGTAAACCGCCCTGAATTGCGCGAGTTGGCTCCTTTTCTTTATTACAACTTTAAATACGACGTGAATTTTGTAGGTGAACCTAACCTGATTCAGTCTGACATTCAAAACATCGATTTGCGCTGGGAGATGTATCCCCAAAACAATGAAACTTTCAGCGTAGGTGTTTTTTACAAGAGCTTCCGAAATCCAATCGAAACCTATGTACAGTCGGTGGGTTTGAGTCAGCAGTTTAAACTCGACAATGCTGTTTCTGCTGAAAACTTTGGAGCGGAAGTGGAAGTACGCAAATCGCTCGGAGACGTGAGTTCGAAGTCTTTCATTAGCCGCTTCTTCTTGGTGGCGAATGCGTCTTACATTTATACGCAGGTAGATTTAGGTGGAGAAGGAGAGCTCGCTCAGGAGCAGATTCGTCCGTTGCAAGGGCAGTCGCCTTATGTGGTTAATGCAGGCTTGCATTACCGCGACGATGATCGTGGCAACAGCATGAGTTTGCTTTACAACGTTTCTGGTCCGCGCATCTTCTTTGTCGGAAATGATAACTTCCCAACGGTGTACGAATTACCTCGCCACATGCTCGATTTGGTAATGACCAAAAAGCTGAATGCCCGTATGGATGTGAAGTTTGGGATCAGCAATATTTTCAACGCTAGAACTTTGTTGGTGCAAGACACCGACCGCAATGGCAAAATCGAATTCGATTACAATGGCACCAGTCCCGACGATCAAATTATGCACTTCCGCAGAGGCGTAATATGGAGCGGATCCTTTGTTTTCCGTCTTTGAGAAATAAAAACATAGCAGAAACTATAAAAGCCCGATTTATCGGGCTTTTTGTTTGATAATCACATATTTATAATTGTAAGCCGCGCTTATGTTTCTTTATCAACTCTTCACAACTCCTTAACAATTGGGTCATATTGGCCCCCTACTTTTGAGGCAAATTCAAACAAAACGAAATGAACAAACTCTTCAAAAGTGCATTTTTATTGTCGGTGGCAGTAATTGCATTAAATGCTTGTAAAGGTCCCGAGCCGGATCCAACCCCAACCGATACCTTAGTAGTATTAGAAGGTAATTTGACGACTCGCACGCTTGACGCAACCAAAAAGTATCTCATACGTGGTACGACTTTCGTACGTGACGGACAGGTACTAACCATTCCTGCAGGAACAGTGATTTTAGGTGAAAAGCGCAGCAAAGGCACCCTGGTAATTGACAAAGGTGGTAAAATTGAAGCCAACGGTACGGCTAATGCGCCTATCGTTATGACTTCGGCCCAAGAGCCAGGTGAGCGCGATAAAGGCGATTGGGGCGGTTTGATCATTTTAGGTCGTGCCAACTGTAACCAAAATAGTCCAGCCATTGAAGGCATTACACCGGCTGCTACTTTTGGAACTTTCCAAAGTACTGCTTTTGACACTGAGAGCTCAGGTACATTGCGTTACGTTCGTGTTGAATACGCTGGCATTGCCTTATCTCCTAACAACGAAACCAACTCAATCACCATGGGTGGTGTTGGTAGCGGCACAACAATGGAATATTGTCAGGTTTCTTATGGTGGTGACGATGGCTTTGAGTGGTTCGGCGGCACTAATAATGGCAAGTATCTCGTGTCTTACGGCACTTGGGATGATGATTTTGATTGTGACTTCGGCTGGTCTGGTAAAGTACAGTTTGGTTTGGCCATTCGCGATCCATTTGGTGCTGACCAATCTGGTTCAAACGGTTGGGAGTGTGATAACGAAGCAGGCGGTAACGATGTACAGCCATACACTTCAGGCATCTTCTCTAATGTAACGGTATTGGGTCCACGTCACGACTCATTGAAGTCTGCCGGTAACCAACATTCTGCAAACTATCAGCATGCGTTCCACCTCCGTCGCAGAACTGCCATCTCCATCTTCAACTCAGTTGTAACTGGTTTCCCTACGGGTTTCCGCTTAGACGGTGCAACTACTGAAGCGCAGTATACTGCTGGAACAGGTAAAGTAGCTAATAACATCATGGTAGCTATTGGTGCTCGTGGCAACGCTGCTCCTTTTGCGGCTGGTACAGGCAATGATAATGCTAGCGTACGTGCTTATTGGGAAGCTAACAACAACAGCACCTTCACTGATGGAACAGGCATTACCGTTGAAGGAAAGACCTTCTCTAAGGCCTTCCAGGATGCAGGTGTAAATCCTGATCTCGTAATGGGCTATCGCTACACTTTCTTGGACTATCCTAGAAACCCTAACTTTGCAACCTTCACCGGTATTACGCAGTCAGGAAGCAACTTTGCAGACAGCAAATTGGCTGGAGGCTTCTTCGAAACAGTTTCTTTCCGCGGTGCATTCGGCGGTTCAGACTGGACTGACGGTTGGGCATCTTTCTACCCACAAGGCGAAAACTACTAAGCATTAATTGAATACAAAAAGAGACTTGCGGCTTTTGGTCGCAAGTCTTCTTATTTTTAACCCATGAAGAAATACATCCTCCTCTTTGCCTTGCTCTTGACGGGTTTAGTTGCTTGTAACTCAAAGAAAGAAGTTGACCTAAGTCCGGAGCAGTATTGGACAATGGAGCAGCAAGACAGCGTGATGTTGCGGATATTGCCGTACCTCGCTAAGTTGCCTCGAAAGGCTACACACGAAACCAAGTTCGAATCGCAGTTTCAAGAATATTATAATGAACTTTTGCCTGATTTTAAATTCAGAGCCTTGAGCCCATCAGCTAATGGCGAATTTTATTTTTTGATGGATCGCCCTGCCCCAAGTTTGTACGGCAAACGCATTGCAATAGCTGGAAAATTAAAGGTTGACATGGACAGCTATGTTGTGGAAAGTTATGAAGAGATTTTCTGGACATTTAAGTTAAAAGAGCCTGTATTAACTGAAAGGGCGATGTTCCTTTTTCAAGAGCTGCTTGCGGGAAGATCGTTGGAACCGTATTTACCCATGAATAGCGAAGCAGAATTTATAGAATTCCCCGACAAGCACAATCGCTTCAATAGATCTGCTAGAAAATGGGAATTTCACCAGGAAGAACAGTAAAAAAGGTATAATTTGATGAAAGTAGCCATGGCCTGTTAAGTCATGGCTTTTTCATTTTTAACGCATTTTTTTTATTAATTTGGAATTGTGGTCTAGTAGGCCGTAAATTTTCACTTTCGTTTAAGATGGTGTTTTTAAAACAGATATGGTTTTGTGTCGCGATGAGCCTAATAACAGCTCAAGCCTTAGCAGCTACCCGTTGTTTTGAGGAGATGCTAGGGGGGCCTGATCAGACCTGTCACCATGGTCCGCTGAGGACGATGCTTTCGATGCGGCAAATTATGTGTGATTTCAGGTTGGAGTGCCCTGAGCATGACAGAGCTGTTGAGTGGCAGGAATTACCTGCTCTTTCAAAGGTTTTAGATGATTTTTCAATTGCAAGTGCTTCAGCTGATGATTTAATGCGCCTGCACGTTTTGCGTGCAAAACATTTCTTATTCCTAGGAAACTATGCAAATGTTGAAAAAGAATGTGATCAGGCCATGGCGGCGCTAGGGACAAACCCCGATCCAATTCTATTGTGGTATACACTTTATTTTAAAGGTACGGCGCAACAGCACAACGGAGCTTATGCTGCTGCTGCTGAGGCGTTTGGAAGAGCTTTGGCCATAGCCAGCCACACCATGGATGATCGATACCGATTGTACATATTGTATGCCTTGTCGAACCTAAAGCAGCTGCAAGAGTTGCATGGAGAAGCATTGGAATATTACCGCGAATTTCACCGATTGCACCAGTCCCTAAATGTAAAAAGTGCACACTTACGGGCACAGCGCGATTCATTGTTTTTAGCTTCAATTAACCCTAATAAGAAAGCAGCAGCAAGTGGGTGGCAGTGGGCCTTTTGGATTGTCGTTTTTATTTTGGTTGCCACTGGTATAGGCCTGTTCTATCTAACGCGATGGAAAAGTCTGGCCTTGTCTGGAAAAGGGTTTTCAATGCCATCCCCTGTGCTTTCTGAAAAGGGGAGGAAAGCTGGTTTTTTTGGAATTCCATTAACGAGTCGAGAAGCGCTAACAGACGAAGAAATTTTAGTGGATGAAACCAAAATTGAGCGTTTGGTAGCCTTGCGGAATGTTCGGTTATTGACGCAAGAAGATTGGGAATCTTTTGAAAAGGATTTCAGTGAAATTTATCCCGGTTTTTTGATCAAGCTTCGCTATGCCCATGCTGAGATTACAAAGTCAGAAGAAAAATTGGCTTGCTTGATACGTATTCATTATGGCACCAAGGATGTAGCACGCACTTTAGCCATTTCGCCTCAGAGCGTTAGTGTTACACGGTACAGGTTAAGAAAAAAATTAGGCTTGCCTTATGGCATGACGCTAGAGGAATATGTGATGAGTCTTTAGACTAGCCAGCAGAGGAGGCCGCGCTTTGTCTTACTTGAGAAGGTGTAATTCCAAAGCGTTCGAAAAAACTTATGCTAAAATAGGAGGCCGTTGCAAAACCGTTGGATTTAGCGATGTAGCCTATTTTTTTAAAGCTGGTAATTAAATCGTTTTTGGCTTTTAAAAGACGGTATTCTAATAGATACTGTTTGGGTGTTTTCCCAGTTAACTGAAAGGTTTTGCGCTCTAATGTACTTACGGAAACCCCCATCATTTTAGCGAGGTCTTGGGTCGTAAATTGGGCGTTGGTGTAGTAGGCGTGAACTAAAAAATTTAGGGTCGATTGGAAATTTTTAGATCCTAGGGCTTTCGATTCAAGCGATTTTTGTTTCGAACTGGCGATCAGGGTTTTTAGAATTTTCTTTCTGATAAATCTTATCTCTTTTTGCAAAGCGAGTTTGATTTGGTGTGGGCGTACAGTACAGTCAAGCGAATTTATGTAGCTTAGATGAGGTGTATGCGAAAAGCAGATTGCTGAAGCGCTGTATTGCAGGGCAACTACGTAAAACCTGTGCTTGGCTAAGAGCGGTTGTAAGTGCAGACTTTGGAGTTTTTCTTGTAAGGCCATGTAATTATCAGTAATGATAATCACATCATGGTGTTCACACTTTGCCAATACTGTTTCGAAGTCAGATAGCGCTACTGTGGTTGGTGTAGCAGCCTTAAATAAATAGCTCAGTAGAGCCGTATTACGTTCGTTTTGTTCGAGCTGATCTAAAAGCAAGCACGTTTGAAGCGGAAGCCGTTTGATGGTTGCTTTGATAGCATGCATAGGGCAGAAAAATAAAGAAGTAATGTACTGCAGATGTGCCGTAATGGCAAAAAAGCAGTCTATACAAAATTATATACAGTTTATAAACTCCTGTTATAAAGCGAAATATAAAGTACTTTGTTATTTAAATGAATTGTAATTCATTTTGATGGCTCTTGGTAACATCCGCTATCTGTAGTTATGCTACCATTTGCTCGCTTTCTGTAATGCAGCTGCTATCAGTTGTTGAGTGTGGTTGGGATATTCTATTTTAACTTGCCCAGACGAACTAAGCCAATTGCGCAGTTTTAGTATAAAACTGTTATCAATTTGTAAGCACATTTCGGCACCATAAGCCATAGCGGCTACCACGTTACAGTGTTGCTCAAATTGATTACTCATAGGCACCATGAATACCTTCTTGCCTAAGAAAAAAGCTTCTGCAGGAGCCTCAAAGCCACCTCCAGTAACCAAGCCAAGGCTGTTTTCTAGAGATCCTAAATAGCTTTGGTTGTTGATTGGCCGCACCCATATGTTTTTGTATTGGAAAGCGATTTGGCTATGTTTACTGAATAGCTCCCATCTTACTTGCGGTAATTTGCTTAAATGGCGTATTAAAAAATCGTCGGCATAAGCAGGAAGATACACAGTTACATGTTCTCCCGCTCCGGGCTGAAGTTGCCGCACTTCCTGCCGAATCACCGGGGTTTCGATAAAGTAGTCGTACTTTTTGAAATGAAATGCTGTGGCCTCCTCGAATGGAGCGTAATGTCGAAATAGCCATTCCGCCAAAAAATCTTGCTTATAAGCTGGGCGCGGAACAAGCATAGATGAAAATGCGCTCTGATGACTCAAACCATATATTTTTCGTCCCTGTGCTTTCGCCGCATAGGCCGTTAACGGTTCAAAGTCATTAATAATTACGTCAAATTGATGTAAAGGCAGTTTCCGCAGGTCTTTTATAAAGGTCCACGGACGGAGCTGCCTGAGTGTTTTCGCCATGTCAACACCGCCATGTGAACCAAATACAAAACCGAGTCCATGGTGGCGGTGCTTTACGGGCATATCATTGCCTACATCTACTTGGGTGCCGGAAATAAGCAGCGACACCTCACCATGCTGCTTTAAAAAAGGAAGTACCTCGCGTGCACGACTCACGTGACCATTGCCGGTGCCTTGTACGGCGAATAGAATCTTCATCGACTAGAGGATGGCTGTCTTGCTATGGGCAATGATTTTGCTTAAAAACACCAGCTCTTCATTGCTATGGTTTTGCTTGAATAGCTCAAAAATTGAAACTTCCTCACTCATCGCCTTCACATCTACTGCCGCATGCTTGGAGGTATCATGCTTATAAATGGACCAAGCTCCTGCGTTGAATTCCAATGCCGTTAGGTTTTCGATCCAATCCCCAGAATTAAGGTACACCACCTTGCCTTTCGCATTTTCGTAGGTTTTGATATTTGGCTGGTGAATGTGCCCGCAAATCACATAAGCGTATCTGTTGTCGATGGCCAAGTCGGCAGCCACACTCTCAAAGTCGTTAATGAATTTTACTGCCGATTTTACGCTGTCTTTAATCTTCTTGGACAATGAAATGCGGCCTTTTCCCAGGCGCTCACTGCACCAATTCACTACGCTGTTGAGCATAATTAATGTGTCGTAGCCCACAGCCCCTAATTTGGCTAGCCACTTTGAATATTGCATGGTTACGTCGAATACGTCGCCATGAAAAAACCAGGCTTCTTGCCCGTCTAACTCCATCAACAGCTTGTCTTTGAGATGAAAATTCCCAACCTTCAGACCTGAAAATCGGCGTAACATTTCGTCATGGTTGCCAGTAAGATAATAAACAGGGATGCCGGCACTTAGGAATTCAAAGATCTTTTTAATAACCAGGGTATGGGATTTCGGCCAATAGCTTTTGCGGAACTGCCAGATGTCTACGATGTCGCCATTCAAAATAACCAATCCAGGTTCGATGCTGTTGAGGTATTGAAGGAGCTCGTTTGCGCGACAACCGAAAGTGCCTAAATGCACATCAGAAATCACCACCATGTCTACTTTGCGCTTTTGCATGAAGAGGTTTTTGCAAAACAAGCACAATGTTGTGAACTCGGCTTTACCTGAGGGTTAAACGATTGTTGTATATGTGTGTGTTTAATATGAACTAATCACCAAGTTGTTGATGCGTAGCAACGCAGCCTCGCTATCTACCTGGATGTGTGCTTGTTTGTAAAAATCCTGGCGGCTTTCAAAGAGCTTTTGCAATTGTTGCTGAATCGCGGAAGGATCACGATCGGGAAACATAGGGCGCTCATTTACACTTTTAAGCAAACGTTTGCCGAGTTCTACCAAGCTGATGTTGATCCAAATCACCACCCCATGTGCCCGCATCCAATCGATGTTGTTTTCAAAAGCAGCAGTACCACCTCCACACCCGATCACTATATCGGAACTGGCGGCTGTTTCGTACAAGGCGGCCTGCTCATATTTACGAAAGGCTAATTCCCCTTCGTTTTCAAAAATGGCGGGGATGGATCGACCGGCACGAATGGTCACTATTTTGTCTAAATCGGCATAAGCCCAGCCAAGCTGCTTGGCAAATCTTTTGCCCGACGTGCTTTTGCCGGAGCCAGGTAGACCAATCAGATACACCCGTTTCATTGTAACCGAATACGAGGGTCCAGCCAGGCATACATCAAGTCCACCAAAATATTGATCAAGATGAAAGCCACCGCAATAAACAAAACAGCACCCATTACCACGGGCAAATCAAACTTCATGAGGGCATCAACCGTTACTTTGCCCAATCCTTTCCAGCCAAAAATATATTCTACAAAAACGGCACCTGCTAAGAGCGAGGCGAACCAGCCTGAAATGGCGGTAACTACCGGCCCAAGCGCGTTGCGTAGCACGTGCCGCTGCATTACTTGCCACTCGCTGAGGCCTTTGGCCCTGGCTGTGCGCACGTAATCCTGCGAAAGCACTTCGAGAAAAGTGTTTCGACTGAGCTGCACAATGATGGCCAAGGGCCGAATGCCAAGGGTGATGGCGGGCAGAATAAGGTTCTGCAAGGCCAAACTACGGCCGGCAAAGGCATCTACCTCGTATAAACTCCCCGTCATGGAAAGCCCTGTGTAACGCTGCCATACAAAACCAAACAAATAGGCAATGAGGATGCTGGCGAAATAAGAAGGGGCAGAAATACCGACAATCGATAGGGAAACCGCTGCTCGATCGACCCAGGTTTGGGCAAATAAAGCTGCGATGCCGCCTAGCAGGAGACCAAAAAAGGTAGCAATTAGCATCGCGCTGAGGGCTAAAATTGCGGTTCCTGGCAGGGCAGAGGCAATGATTTGGTTCACTGTTTGCCGGCTTTGGTACGAACGTCGGAGATAGGGCGCTTTGGCACATAACCAGCGGTTGCTTCCCAACGGCACCAAGGCTGTAAAGCCATATTTATTTTGTTCTTCCGACGTATAATTGTGCAGAGAAAGAGGAGAAAGGTCGTTGAGGTATAATAAATACTGTTTGTACATGGGCTGATCTAGCCCCAATTCTTTGGTAACCGCCTCTAAGGAAGCAATGTCGCTGCGCTGCCCCAAGGTCATTTGCGCGGCATCGCCGGGTAGGATGTTAAACAGAAAAAATACCACGCTCACAACGCCAAATAATACCAAAAAGCCGCTGGCAAGTCGCTTGAGCAGGTAGGAAAGCATGTTTAGTCGATTTGATAGAGCTCCGACAATTCCACTAAGCTCGGCAAGCTGCGTGCAGGCCACATATCCACCACAGTACCGTTTTTGAGTGCTATCAAACCGGGATTGGAACGCACCATGGTTTTAAGTGTAGTGCCATCGGTAATGTAAATGGGCCAATCAGCTTTGCGAGCCTCTTTAAAAGCAGCCACTTGTTGATTGGTGCTAGCCGTTAAAAAGGCCACCCGCAATTGATTTAGCTCAGCCCATTTTATGATACTTGCAATCTCGTTCCATGCTTCATTCCTCGATTTTTTGAAATCATAGGCAACAACAAATAAAGTAGCAGGCGCCACTAAAAAATCTTCCGTATAATCGTTACCCTCTAAATCTGTTATTGTAAAGTCATGCACGGGAGGCGTGTAGCCTTTTTTAATGAGAACGGTTTTGCGGTCTACAAATTCAGCACCCGGCAAGTCCCAAGGTGCTTCATCAGTGGTAAACGACTTGGTTTGGCCATCGATCTTGTAATACCAGGTGTCTTTATATTCGTCGAGTGGTGCCCCTTCGGGAATTTGCATGCCTTCTTGTATGTTTTTGCCGATGGCATAGGGACGGAAATCGATGAGGGGTAAATAAGCCCAAGTGTAGGCAGAAAACAGCCCAGAGGCTGCTACAAAGGCAATCATTAACCTATTGCGTACGTCGTTACTCCAGAGCGCTTCAAATTGCTCGCGACGGAAAAACAGCCAGGCAATCATCATCAAGAGCACAATGTCTTTGGTAAACGATTGCCAAGGAGTGAGGTGCAAAAAGTCGCCAAAACAACCACAATCTGTTACCACATTAAACCAAGCGCTGTAAAAAGTAAGGAAAGTGAAAAACACAATCATGGCTAGCAGCGACCAAAGCGTAAACATGCGGCGCCAGCCGATGAGCAAGGCCAAGCCGAGGCCCATTTCCACCACGCAAATGAAGGCTGCTAAAAAGGTGGCGGCCGGATTTAGCCAGCTGATGCCGAAAACCCCGAAATACTCTTCGAGTTTATAGCCAAAACCCATGGGGTCATTGGCCTTGATGAAGCCAGAAAAGATAAAAAGGGCTCCAGTGAGGAATCTAATGAGGATTGTCATGCGGTTTCTGAGGTTTTGATAAGTGCAAATACAGAATAGTTGATGATGTCGCGGTAGCCAGCATCAACTCCTTCTGAAACAAGGGTTTGGCCGGCATTGTCTTCAATTTGTTTGATGCGCAGCAACTTCATGAGGATGAGGTCTGTGAAGGAACTCACCCGCATATCGCGCCAGGCCTCGCCATAATCATGGTTTTTGTCGAGCAGCAAAGCCCGTGTGGTATCCCGTTGCTGATCATACAACCGCAAAGCTTCTTCGAGCGCCAACTCAGCAGGGGAGTCTGCAGGCAATTCGGTTTGGATGAGCGCCATGATGCAATAATTAATCATGCCTACATATTCACCGCGTACATCATCGGCTACTTTTTGGGTGCCTTTTTCTTCAATGCTGCGGATGCGGGCAGCCTTGATATAGATTTGATCGGTGAGCGAAGGGTTTCTTAAAATGCGCCAAGCGGTGCCATAATCGCGTGTTTTTTTCTCGAACAGCGCACGGCAATCCTGCATTATTTGGTCGAATGCTACAGCAGTTTGGGGTTTCAAGTTGAAATGATTTAATTTCGAACAGCCAATAGCGGCTTTTCGATGCTTAAAGATACTTTGTTTCCGACAAAAATAACGCTCAACTGCCAAGGGAAGTGCATTGATCTTTCTCAACCAGTAATCATGGGCATCCTGAACCTTACGCCAGATTCGTTTTTTGCAGGAAGTCGCCAGTGGCAAATAGCCCCCGAAGTTCTGCTCGAAAAGGCAGCAAAAATGCTCGAGCAGGGGGCGTTATTCCTAGATTTAGGCGCCTATAGTACCCGTCCGGGTGCTGCCGATATTTCAGTGGAGGAGGAGATAGATCGCTTGCTTCCTGCACTGGAAAATCTGCGCAAGCAGCTGCCGCAAGCCCTGCTTTCGGTCGACACTTTTCGTAGTAAAGTAGCTGAGCAAGCCCTTTTAGCAGGTGCGCACCTCATTAATGATGTGTCGGGCGGCACGCTCGATGCAGCCATGTTTGCCACTGTAGCCCATTACAAGGTGCCGTATGTGCTCATGCACATGCGTGGTACGCCTCAAACCATGCAACAACATACGCAGTACAACCAATTGGTGCCGGAAGTGATTTCGGAATTGCTCAATAAGGCCCGTGAATTACACCAGCTAGGAGTTACAGATGTGATTTTAGATCCAGGCTTTGGATTTGCGAAAACCATCGATCAGAATTTTGAGATGCTCAGGCAGCTCGACCAATTGGTGCAGTATGGCTACCCGGTTTTGGCAGGATTATCACGTAAATCGATGGTGTACCGTACCCTTAAGGGTACAGCAGAAACCGCTCTGAACGGCACTACCGTATTAAACACCATCGCACTTAGCAAAGGAGCACGTATCTTGCGGGTACACGACGTTCAACCGGCCGCTGAGGCCATTCAACTCTGGAAAAAAATTGAAAATATTTGACTTTGGCTTTCTGGCGCTTGAACTGCGCGATTTGATCGACATCAGTTTGGTGGCTTTCCTGCTTTATCAGCTCTATAAGCTCGTGAAAGGCAGCTTGGCGGTCAATATCCTGATTGGTTTGGTATCGATTTATGTACTCTATTTGGTGGTAGATGCACTTGAATTGCGGCTTTTGGCCCGCATATTGGGTCAGTTTATTGGTGTGGGCGTGATTTCACTCATCATTCTGTTCCAACCCGAGATTCGCAGGTTTTTACTGCTTATTGGCAAAAACACGGGTTTTAAGCAGAAAGGCTGGGTAAGAAACCTCTTCCTAAAAGGCATCCAAAGCACCGATGATTCAGAAAATAGCCTAGAGGAAATTGTGCAAGCTGCGGTAAACTTGTCGACCGAAAAGACAGGAGCCCTATTGGTATTTGCACGTACTTCAGAGCTTCAGTTTTTTGCAAATACCGGTGAAGCCATCGACGCCCTTCCGAGCGCCCGGGTTATAGAGAGTATATTTAACAAAACCAGTCCACTGCACGATGGCGCTGTGATCATAGCATCCGGCCGTTTAAAAGCTGCAGGCTGCGTATTGCCAATGACCGAAAATCCGGACCTGCCCGAAGAGTTGGGCATGCGGCATCGATCTGCCCTGGGTATTTCGGAGCATAGCGATGCGGTTGTGTTAATTGTTTCTGAAGAAACAGGGAAGATTTCGCTCGCGGTAAACGGTCGACTCGAACCTTATCTTAACAAAGACAAACTACTGACTCGTTTAAAAGCATTGATGCAGTATTAAGAAGCAAGTCCGCTGCTGTCGGGATTTCGCTGTCTCAAAAAATCTAACAGCTGCTCCTCATTCATATTGAGCAAAGGCATTAAGTTGCGGGCATCATTACTAAGGGGATGCTCTGGAAATTCATCAATTAAACGCTGAAAAAAAGGAATGGCGAGCATGTTTTGCTCGGTATCAGCATGCAAAATGAAGCCAGCATAAAACAAGGCTGCCGGCGCTTTGTCGCTTTTAGGATAGCGCGTAACCACTAATTCTAATACCTGAACGGCATCTTGATAACGATACATGCCGCGCATCACATCGGCCGCCTTAAAAAGAAAGTCCGCCGCACTGCTGTCTTTTGGATAGGTGTCGGCGAATTTTAAATAAGCTTTTATGATCTCAGAGGCAGGCTCATCGCTGATGTTGAGCGAATCGGTAAGCAGGATGTTTTCAAGGCTATCGATGCGAGCCAAAAGGGCGGTCTGTTGGACAGCCTTTTTATCCGCACAGTTGGTAAGAAGAAATAATCCTAAGGCAATAAGAATAAGCTGCTTCATGTATGAAAATGTTTTCGGTCACGAAGTTAAGCATTTATCTATTGCGTGGGATGACTGTGGTGTGTCTGTGACGTTTGAATGACGTTTAAAGCTGCCGGCCGGACGGCAGTTTGTTTAAAAAAAGCCGCAATCTAAACGAGATTGCGGCTGGACGGGCGTCTTATATTTTATTGGAGACCTATACCGTAATAGGTAAAGCCCATTTCCCGTAATTCATGGCGGTCGTACTGATTGCGGCCATCAAAAATCACATGTTGGTTCATGAGTTTTTTCACCACATCAAAATTTGGCATCCGGAACTCTGGCCATTCAGTAATCAATAGCAGTGCATCTACGTCTAAGATAGCGTCGTTCGGGTCTTTGGCGTAGGTAATGGTGTCGGCTAGCTGGTGCTTGGCTTCTGCCATGGCTACTGGATCGTAGGCCCGCACTTTGGCACCGCGGCGCAACAGCTCGTTGATAATTACTACCGAAGGTGCCTCGCGCATATCGTCGGTTTTGGGCTTGAAGCTTAAGCCCCATACCCCGAAGGTTTTACCATTCAAATCTTCCCCAAAATGCTTGACTACTTTGCTGGAAAGCACTTCTTTCTGGTCTTCATTTACCGCTTCTACCGCTTCAAGTATGCGCATGTCGTGACCGTTTTCACGGGCTGTGCGAATGAGGGCTTTTACGTCCTTAGGGAAACAACTGCCGCCGTAACCCACGCCTGGGTAAATGAATTTATGTCCAATGCGCGCATCGCTGCCGATGCCTTTGCGCACCAGGTTTACATCTGCACCCATGATTTCGCACAAATTGGCGATGTCGTTCATGAAGCTGATTTTGGTGGCCAGCATGGCGTTGGCGGCGTATTTGGTCATTTCGGCAGAAGGAATGTCCATGTAAATTACCGGGTGCCCGTTTAAGGTGAAGGGCTTGTATAATTTGCCGAGGGTTTCTTCTGCTTGTTTGCTCGAAGTACCTACCACAATGCGGTCGGGCTTGAGGAAGTCCTCAATGGCCGCGCCTTCTTTCAAAAATTCAGGATTTGAAGCCACGTCAAAAGTGAGCTTTTGCCCGCGCTTGTCGAGGGCCGTTTGTACCGCCGTCCGCACTTTTTCGCTGGTGCCCACCGGTACGGTAGACTTGGTAACCACTACCATGTAGTTGTTCATGTGCTCGCCTATTTCGCGGGCCACGCCAACTACATATTTTAAATCGGCGCTGCCGTCTTCACCCGGAGGGGTGCCCACCGCAATAAAGGCTACTTCTGCGCCTTGAATGGCATCACCCAAATTGGTGCTGAAGTGCAGCCGGCCTTTGGCCACATTACGCAACACCATTTCTTCCAAGCCGGGCTCGTAAATGGGCATGATGCCTTTATGAAGATTGTCGATTTTCTTTTGGTCGATGTCGATGCATACCACCTCAATGCCTACTTCGGCAAAACAGGTGCCGGTTACCAAGCCAACATAGCCTGTGCCTACTACTGCTACTTTCATGGATTTATTTGTGTTTCGAAGCAAATATAAGCTAATCTGCCTTCCTTTTTTGTCTTTTTAAGTGTTTTTGAGAGAAGTGCCCGATGCCAATTTGACCGCTGAAGCCATCATAAAGCCACAAAAGCCGCGCAAAAGCTCAGAACAAAGCCGTATTTTTGGGCATAAATTGAAAAAAATGTACAAGACGAACCTACAACCCTTGCTCGAAAAGGAATTGGCTGAGATTGAAGCCGCTGGTTTATATAAAAAAGAGCGCATCATCAGTTCTTCACAGGATGCCGAAATACAGCTCAATACAGGCGAAACCGTTTTGAATTTTTGTGCCAACAACTACCTCGGTTTGTCGAACCACCCCCGCATCATCGACGCAGCCAAACGTACCCTCGACAGCCATGGTTTTGGTATGAGCAGTGTGCGGTTCATTTGCGGCACGCAAGACATCCACAAAGAACTCGAGGCCACCATTGCCCGCTTTTACCATACCGACGATACCATTTTGTACGCCGCTGCTTTTGACGCCAATGGTGGGGTGTTCGAGCCGTTGTTCAGTGAGGAAGACGCCATTGTGAGCGACAGTCTCAACCACGCCTCGATCATCGACGGGGTGCGTTTGTGCAAAGCCAAGCGCTATCGCTACCAGAACAACGACATGGCCGACCTCGAACTGCAGCTGCAGCAGGCGCGCAAAGACGGCGTTCGCAACATCATCATTGTAACCGACGGGGTGTTTAGCATGGACGGCTATGTGGCCCAACTCGACAAAGTAGTAGCCCTGGCTGAACAATACGATGCGCTTACCATGATTGACGAATGCCATGCCGCAGGGTTTTTGGGAGCAACCGGCCGCGGTACACCAGAGTTATGTGGTGTGATGGGTAAAATCGACATCATAACCGGCACCCTGGGCAAAGCACTCGGCGGCGCCATGGGCGGCTATACCACCGGTCGCAAGGCCATCATCGACATGCTGCGTCAGCGCTCGCGCCCCTATTTGTTTAGCAACTCGCTGGCGCCAACCATCGTGGGCGCTTCTTTAGAAGTGTTTAAGATGCTTGAAGAAAGCACCGAGCTCCGCGACCGCCTCGAGTGGAATGTGAAATACTTTAAAAAGGGCATTGTGGAGGCCGGTTTCGACATCAAAGACGGCGAGGCGGCCATCGTGCCCATCATGTTGTACGATGCAAAACTGAGCCAAGACATGGCCGACGCCCTGCTCAAAGAAGGCATTTATGTGATTGGCTTTTTCTTTCCAGTGGTGCCTAAAGGCCAGGCCCGTATCAGGGTGCAGTTATCAGCCGCACATACCCAAGCGCATCTCGATCATGCCATTGCTGCTTTTACCAAGGTTGGCAAGGCCATGGGCGTTATAAAATAGAATTGTTTTCTTCAAAGCCGTTACTGCTCAGGTGGTAACGGCTTTTTTGTTTTTGGGGATGGTGAAACACTTCTTAAAAAGACATTTGCAAAGTAAGCGCGAAAAGCAGACATTAGTGTTTTCAATTCCCTCACAGATGAAGCAGCTAATAGTATTTGTCCAGTTGTTGATATTCACCATTGCAGCTCAAGCGCAGTCGTTTGAAGGAACCCTCACGTATGAGCAAAAAATGGGCGGAAGCACGGCAGAAATTGTGCTGCAGCTCGAAGCCAATCGGGTACACATTACCCGCAAAGAGGCCCAAGTACTGCATTACGTATACCAAACCGATGGGCAATTAATGGCTTGGGCAAAAGGCGAAGCCAAACCTACTCGTACAGAGATAAGAGCGGTAGTTGCCCCTAAAATGAACTTAACAGGCCAAAAGCGCCTCATGGCGGGCATGGAAGCGCAAGAGTTTCGCTTTACTTTGAAAGATGGCTCAGAGTTTACGGGCTGGTTTACTACCGCTTTAAAAGTGAAGCACAATCAGTTGATCACACCCATTCAAGGCGATTATTGGGGCTTTTTACCAGCCGACGGGGTATTGATGCAGTGGCAAATTAAAGGCCCTAAACAAACGGTGCTCATCGAAGGAAAGTTGATGGATTTTAAGGCCGGTAGTCTGCCTGCTAATACCTTCGAATTCCAATAACAGCCTGCTACTTTATTTCCTGGCAAAGCTCTACCAAAACCCCTTGGGCACTTTTGGGGTGTATGAAACAAACAAGCTTGTTATCGGCACCTCTTTTGGGCTCCTCGTTAAGCAAAATAAAGCCTTCCGCCTGCAACCGGGCCATTTCTGCACGGATGTCGCTTACCTCAAAGGCAATGTGATGAATGCCTTCGCCCTTCTTTTCTATAAATTTGGCGATGGCGCTGTTCGGGTCGCTGGCCTGCAACAACTCAATTTTGGTTTCCCCGGTTTTGAAAAAAGAGGTGGTTACGTGCTCGGAAGCCACGCTTTCTTCCTTGTATGGGGCTACACCTAAAAGACGTGTATAAAGGGCATTGGCATCGGGGAGCGACTTAACAGCAATGCCAATGTGTTCGATATTGAGTAACATGAGCGCTTTTTTACAAAGATAAGAGATTGAAGCGGACGCCCATTCAGCCCAATTGCTGATGGTCGGAAAGTGAAAAAGGATGCGCAAAACGAGAGATAAAAATGTCGTGGACTTATGTATCTTTAGGGTTCGTGCTTTGAGAAAAAGTACAATTGATAAAACGCTGATAGAGAGGAGTTATGGACAAACGATGGGTATATAGGCCTAGGCAACAAGAGGAAGCAGTGAGCCAATTAGCAGCGGCTATAAATGTGGATCCTTTGATTGCGCGTTTGCTGATCGGACGAGGTGTGAGCACTTTCGAAGCTGCAAAAGATTTTTTTAGACCAGAATTGGCCAATTTGCACGATCCTTTTTTGATGAAGGACATGGGCAAGGCGGTGGATATCATAGAGCAAGCCATCCGTAACCAGGATAAAATTCTCATTTACGGGGATTATGACGTGGATGGCACTACGGCGGTGGCGGTGACCTATCGCTTTTTCAAACACATTTATGAGCAGGTAGGCTACTACATTCCCGATCGGCATAGCGAAGGCTACGGTGTTTCGATGCAGGCCATTGATTGGGCGGTAGAAAACGAGTACAAACTCATCATTACCCTCGATTGCGGCATTACTGCCAACGAGCAAGTGGCCTATGCCAACAGCTTGGGCTTAACGGTGATCATTACCGACCACCACTTACCTGCTGAGTTGCCAGATGCAGCTGCCATTTTAAATCCCAAGCAGCACGACTGCCCTTATCCTTTTAAAGATTTGAGTGGTTGTGGCATTGGCTTCAAGCTTACCCAAGCCTTTAGTTTGCGGCACGAAATAGATCCGGAGTTTATTTATCAAACGCTCGATTTGTTGGCGGTGAGTATTGCGGCCGACATTGTGCCCATTTTAGGTGAAAACCGCATTCTCACGCATTTTGGTTTGAAAAAGCTCAACGAAAACCCTACCATGGGACTGCGGGCCATCATCCAATTGTGTTGCGACAAAAAGGAGCTCACCATTACCGATATCGTATTCACCATTGCCCCACGCATCAATGCGGCGGGCAGAATGGGGGATGCTAAAAATGCGGTGGAATTGCTACTGAGTCCTAATATGCAGGAGGCCGAAAGTCGCGCACAAACCATCAATGAAACCAATACCGACCGCCGCGATGTGGACGCAAATATTACTCGTGAGGCGATTTTAGTAGCCGAGGCGCATGAAGACTTTTTGAGTCGCAAAACCACAGTGGTTTATGGTCCCAATTGGCACAAAGGCGTTATTGGCATTGTAGCCTCACGTTTGGTGGAGCAGTATTACCGTCCAACCATTGTATTTAGTCATTCCGATGGGTTTTTAACCGGCTCGGCCCGTTCAGTAAATGGCTTCGATATACACGATGCCATTTCGCAGTGTGCCGAATTGGTAGATCAGTTTGGTGGCCACAAGTATGCTGCGGGTCTCACCCTGCGTGAAGAAAATATTGAGGCTTTTTCGAAGAAATTTGAGATGGTAGTGAGTCGCTCTATTCGTGAGGAGCAATTGGTGCCTGTGCTCGAAATTGATCAGGAAATACAGCTTAAAGACATAAATTCGCGCTTTTTCAGGGTGCTGAAGCAGTTTGCGCCTTTTGGTCCTGGCAATATGCAGCCCATCTTTACAGCAAAAATGGTGTTCAGCAATGGTTTTGTTCGGGTAGTGGGCGAAAATCATCTCCAAATCAGCGTGCAGCAAGATGGCAGCGTGGCTTTCAGCGCCATTGCTTTTGGTCATGCCGAACATTATCCCCTGATTTCGAAGGGTATTCCTTTTAACATCGCCTTTACCATTGAGGAGAATACGTGGCGTGGGGTAACCAGCATCAAGTTGAACATCAAAGACATCAAATTCGACTAGCATGATATTACGATCCGACAATTTGGTAAAGCGCTACAAGAAGCGCACGGTGGTTGACCATGTGAGCGTGAGCGTAGAACAAGGCCAAATTGTAGGTTTGTTAGGGCCCAACGGTGCCGGTAAAACCACCAGTTTTTACATGATTGTGGGTTTGGTAAAGTGCGATGAAGGTGCGGTATATCTTGATGATAAAAACATCACAGACTTGCCCATGTACAAGCGTGCTCAAATAGGCATTGGTTATTTACCGCAAGAAGCCTCTGTTTTCAGAAAGCTAACGGTAGAAGAAAACATCAAAGCGGTGATGGAAATGACCAAAATGACCAAAGCCGAGCAAAATGCCAAATTAGAGGAACTGTTATCGGAATTTAACCTGCACCATGTGCGGCACAACAAAGGAGAGGTGCTATCGGGGGGTGAACGCCGCCGGACTGAAATTGCCCGGGCCTTGGCCGTAAATCCAGCATTTATTTTGCTAGATGAGCCTTTTGCGGGGGTCGATCCGATTGCGGTGGAAGACATCCAAACCATTATTTTCAGACTCAAAAAGCGAAATATTGGTATTCTTATAACCGACCACAACGTAAATGAAACTTTGTCGATTACCGATAAGGCTTATCTCCTGTTTGAAGGGAAAATACTGCGCTCAGGGGTAGCTGAAGATTTAGCGGCTGATGAACAAGTAAGAAAGTTATATTTGGGTAAGAATTTCGAACTCAAACGTAAAGTACTCGAATAGCATGTCTGTACTCAACTCGGTGCTTAGCTGGTTCATGAAGAAGCGCATGCACCAAATGGAATTGTTCATTAAGTATCCTATTGAAGTGCAACAAGAGGTACTTCGGAAGCTATTGAGCAGTGCTAAATACACCGAGTGGGGCAAGAAATACGAATACAGCAGCATTAAAACAGCAGAAGACTATCGTGAGCGGGTGCCGGTAAGTACTTACGAACAACTGCAACCTTACATTGAGCGCTTAATGCGCGGCGAGCAACAGGTGCTGTGGCCATCAGAGGTACGCTGGTTTGCCAAATCTTCGGGCACCACTAACGATCGCAGTAAATTTATTCCTGTTACGGAGGAGGCGTTGGAAGACTGCCACTACAAAGGCACCAAAGACCTCCTTTCTATCTACTGCAACCTGAATCCCGACACCCAAATGTTTTCGGGCAAAGGACTTACCATTGGCGGTAGTCACCAAATCAACCAACTCAACAGCGACAGCTATTATGGCGATTTGTCGGCTGTTTTGATGCAAAACCTACCTTTTTGGGCTGAATTTATTCGTACCCCGGAGCTTTCGGTGGCTTTGCTCGAAAATTGGGAAGACAAGGTGATAAAAATTGGCCGCGAAACGCTCAATCAGGATGTGACCAATTTGGCCGGCGTACCCACCTGGTTAATTGTGCTATTTAAATGGATGCTGGAACATACGGGCAAATCTAACATGCTTGAAATCTGGCCCAACCTCGAAGTATATTTCCATGGAGGTGTGAGTTTTGCGCCCTATCGTGAGCAGTTTAAAGCGCTCATTCCTTCAGAGAAAATGTGGTACATGGAGACTTACAATGCCTCCGAAGGATTTTTTGGCATCACCGATCAGCCAGGCTCTTCCGAAATGCTGCTCATGCTAGATTACGGTATTTATTTCGAATTTATGGATCCGGCAGATGTGGGACAGGCATTTCCGAAAACTTATAATTTAGAAGAAGTAGAGGCGGATCGAAATTATGCGGTTATCATCAGTACCAACGCTGGCTTATGGCGATACCTCATCGGGGACACTATACGTTTTACAAGCCTCAACCCATTCCGCTTCCAAATTTCAGGTAGAACAAAGCACTTTATCAATGCCTTTGGAGAAGAATTGATTATTGAAAATGCCGAAGGAGCACTGCAAACGGCTTGTTTGGCTACCGGGGCAACTATCCGTGACTATACCGCTGGTCCTGTGTTTCTAACTGCAGGTACCAAAGGTGGGCACGAGTGGCTTATAGAGTTTGAACAAAAGCCTTCTGACCAAGAATTGTTTAACAGTTTACTTGACCAAAAGCTCCGTGAACTCAACTCTGATTACGATGCCAAGCGGCAAAAGGATCTTGCTTTGATAGCTCCCATTGTACGCGTGATGCCGGATGGCACTTTTTATGATTGGATGAAGAAGCGCGGGAAATTAGGTGGACAAAACAAAGTGCCTCGTTTGGCCAACGAACGCAAGTTTGTGGAAGACATTTTGGCTTTTATCCAGCTAGCGCAATAACCTACTTATTACGGTCTACCGTAAAGGCTACCAATTGCTGCAGGCTTTCTCGAAATACATTATTGGGGAATCCCATCAAGAGTGCATCTGCCTCGGCTTGTAATTTACGCATCACTTCATGTGCATAGGCAATGCCGCCGCTTTCATGAATAAAACGGACTACTTCTGCTACCTTTTTGGGGTTTTCGTTATGGTTTTTGATGATGCTGATGATGCGACGTTTTTCCGAGCTTTCACATTTCGACAAGGCATAAATGAGAGGCAGGGTCATTTTTTTCTCCTTGATGTCAACCCCCTTGGTTTTGCCTGTGGGGTCATCACCTAAATCCAATAGGTCGTCCTTGATTTGAAAGGCCAAGCCTACTTTTTCACCGAATTGGCGGGCGCGTTCAATGAGGTCTGCTTCTTGATTAACTGATGCCACTCCAACGGCGCAACAGCTGGCAATTAAACTCGCGGTTTTATTGGAGATGATTTCAAAGTAAACTTCTTCCGTGATGTCGAGTCTACGTGCCTTTTCTATCTGCAAGAGCTCACCTTCGCTCATGCGGCGTACGGCATCGGAGGTGATTTCAAGCAAGTGAAACTCTTTATTTTGCAGCGATAGCAACAGTCCTTTACTCAGGAGGTAATCACCCACCAAAACGGCAATTTTATTCTTCCAAAGGGCATTGATGCTAAAAAAGCCTCGACGTTCGTAAGCATCATCCACTACATCGTCGTGCACCAAGGTGGCGGTATGGAGCAACTCTACTAAGGCTGCACCGCGGTGGGTAGCTTCAGAGATTTCGGCAAGCATGCCTGCTGATAAAAACACAAAAAGAGGCCGAATTTGCTTGCCTTTACGCTTTACAATATAGCGGGTAATGCGATCGAGCAGCGGCACCCTGCTTTGCATAGCGGTTTTGAATTTGTCTTCAAACAAATCCATTTCCTTGGCTACCGGTTGCCTAATTTGGTCGAGAGTACTCATGAGGATTTCGCTGCGCTAAGATAGCCGAAAATGGGATGTATAAGCATAAAAAAACCCCGCACGAGGCGAGGTTCTTAATTTAGGAGCGCACTTAATACACTTCTGTTCTTAAACTTGAAGAGTAGTTCAGCTTCAGGGCATTTGCTTTGCGCAACTCTTGTTTTACATCGGTTACGATACCCATTTTTGTTTCTCTATCAGCCTTAATAGAGGTTGTGAGGAAGGGAACTTCCGCTTCTGATCTGGCTGAACGTTCTTTTTCAATGAATTCTGGCACTTGGCTTGGAATGGCAAAAGCATCGTTTAGCTGTATGCGCGGTGCGGTACCAAATTTAGAACGAAAGGTTTCACTAGGCGGACCAATGTAGATGTAGCTAACAAGTGACTTTTTCTCCAATTTTTGGATTTCAGTAGCTTGAGGAACTACCAGTTTCACCTTTAAGTCGGTTTGGCGCAACACGGTTGTTACCATGAAGAAGAACAACAACATGAATACAATGTCGGGTAGCGACGAAGTATTAATGGCTGGTGCTGCTTTCTTTTTCTTCTGTAGTTTCATTAGTTACCTCCTCCTGCATCTTCTGGCTCGGCCTCTGAAATTACCTGGCGATAATAATCGCGGATCTCATCAGCTTGTTCCTGGGTTAATTTATCTAATGGTCGGCCATATTCTGCCTGTGCTTTGGCTTCGCGTAGCTCATTATAAGCGGCCTTTAACTCATTGTGCACTTGGATATAAATGTTGTAAGAAGTGCCCCGGTCATTTTTTAAGGAAATTACCGCCTTTTGTGGGGTTTCTGCCAAATCTGGATCTTGAGCAGGATTATCAATGAAGTTTTTGGTCGTCTTTTTAAGCTCTTTGATGGTTACCAATTTGCCATCTACCAGCAATTGATCTGCCGAGTTAACCAAAATCTTGAGCACATTGCGCTCTTTGAGTTTGATGTTGTTCTCAGGCTGATTCGGTTCCGGCATAGGTGGGAGGCGAATCGAGATACCCTTATCGGTGTCGATGGTAGTAGTTACCAAAAAGAAAATCAGCAACAGGAAGGCGATGTCCGCCATCGAACCTGCGTTTACTTCGGGTGTTGCTCTGTTTTTCTTCATTTTACTTGAATGCTTTATAAATCTCGCCGATTACAGCCAGTATGATCGAACCCAAACCGAGGGTATACATCATGATCAATACTGCACCAATCATTTGCGACGAGCTTTCAGTCACATTATACTTTACGTATGAATCGAGCACTTCATTGCTCGATGCCAGGTAGCTGAAGAGAAACACAACAGCCACACCACCAATACCAACCAAGGCACGCTTTGCTTTTTGCAAATCGCCAGCCATGTTGATGATAGGGAAAATGATGGCACCCAGGGCACCTATGCCCAAAAGGACGTAGGTGATGATGAGTAGTATGTTTACAGTTACGTCAGTCATGGCTATCCTTAGTTTTTGTTGTACTTAACGAGGATATCGATCAACGAAATAGAAGCATCTTCCATTGCGTTTACCAAGCTGTCGACTTTAGATACGAGGTAGTTGTAGAAAATTTGGAGGATAACGGCTACGATCAAACCAGCTACTGTGGTTAAGAGGGCCACTTTAATACCACCGGCTACGAGTGATGGGCTGATGTCGCCAGCTGCTTCAATCGCGTCGAAGGCAGCAATCATACCTACTACCGTACCCATGAAGCCGAGCATCGGCGCCAAGGCGATAAACAAAGAGATCCAAATCAAACCGCGCTCCATTTGTGCCATCTGCACAGAACCGTAAGAAACAATCGATTTTTCAACGATTTCGATGCCTTCGCTAGAACGGTCGAGACCTTGGTAGAAAATAGAAGCTACCGGACCACGGGTGTTGCGACAAACTTCTTTTGCTGCCTCTACACCGCCAGATTTCATGGCATCTTCGATTTTCGCGAGCAATTTGGTGGTGTTGGTGCTGGCCAAATTCAAGAAAATGGTACGCTCAACTACGATTGCCAAGCCGATAATCAAACAAATCAATACGGGGCTCATCCATTCCCAGCCACCTTCAATGAACTTTTGCTTGATTACGTAGTGAATACCTTGCGATGGAGCAGCAGCTGCTTCTTCTACCGCTTCTTCGGCAGGCGCCTCTTCTGTTGAATCCTCGTCAACCACTTCCTGATCTGGGCTAGCGGCTGCATTGTCCTGGGCTTTCACCATTACTGTGGAACTCACGCCAATCATAATGGCGATCATTACCATGAACACTTTTTTCATAATTGCTTTTGTTTTTTAGATTGTTTCATCAGGTTGTTAATGCTAATCGTAAGTCTTGTTCAGTGCCAAAAGCGCTGGCGGAGAGAGCGGGATTCGAACCCGCGATACCCTTTCGAGTATACACACTTTCCAGGCGTGCTCCTTCAACCACTCGGACACCTCTCCTTCGACCTTCAAATAACGCTGCCAATATACGAAAATTCTATACATACGCAGGATTAAGGCTATTTTATCAAAATTTCGATAACTCTCCTCGAACAGGTCTTTGTAGCTCATTTTCAAGCTGTTGTCCTCTTAATCCTTGTCCCAGAAGGAACATGGCTTTCGTCACAGAAGCTTCAAAAGTTATGTCATGCCCGCTGATTACGCCAATTTCTAGCATTTTAGCGCTGGTTTCATATTTGCCGAGTTCCACAGACCCGCCGTGACACTGGGTAATGGCCATCACCGTTTTGCCCGTTTGAATAAAACGCGCCAGGCCTTGGAGGAACCAAGCTTCAGTAGGGCCATTGCCGGCACCATAGCCTTCTAAAATTAATAAGCTCAGTTCGGGTGCCTGGAGTATGGCTTCAAAAACTGCCTGACTCATCCCCGGAAAAAGCTTAACGCTACCCACCTCACTCCCTAAGCGGTGGTGCACTTTGAAAGCTTGCTGGGGCTGAGGTAAAATGTAATTGTCATGGTAGCGGATGCGGATTCCGGCTTCGGCCAAAGGAGGATGGTTGGGCGAGTGGAAGGCCTCAAATTTCTCGGCATTGTACTTGATTACCCGGTTGCCCCGGTAGAGTTGGTAATCGAAATACAGACATACTTCTGGCACACGACTTGATCCGTCGTTTTTGGTGGCAGCGGCAATTTCAATGCTGGTGATGAGGTTTTCTTTGGCATCGGTGCGCACGTGACCTATGGGTAGCTGGGAACCGGTGAGCACCACGCTCTTTCCGAGATTTTCGAGCAAAAAGCTCAAGGCACTGGCAGTATAAGCCATGGTATCGCTGCCATGTAAAATCACGAAGCCATCATAGGCAGCATATTTTTTTTCAATAATACCAGCCAGTTCAAGCCAAATGGCAGGCTGCATATTGCTTGAATCGATGGGTTGCGCAAATGCTTCGGCATCTAAAGTATAGCCGAAGGTGCTCAGCTCGGGTACCTGCTGCAAAATGCGGTCGAGGTCGAAAGGTCGCAAAATGCCACTTTCCGGGTCTTTGATCATGCCAATGGTACCACCAGTATAGATGATGAGGATGCGCCGACTCATAATGCAAACAATTTATGGGCGTTGGCGGTGGTAATTTGCGCTACTTCCTGCGCACTAATGCCCCAGCAATCGGCCAAGGTATCGGCTACGTGCTGCATATAGGCGCTTTCGTTGCGTTTGCCACGGTGTGGAATGGGGGCGAGGTAGGGACTGTCGGTTTCGAGCAGTACGCGACTGCGGTCGATGCTTTTTAATACTTCTCGTATGGCTTGGTTGGCTTTGTAGGTGATTACACCGCCAATACCTACATACATGCCCCGTGCAATGATGCGGTCGGCTTCTTCCTGGCTACCTGTGAAACAGTGAAAAACGCCTTTTACATCCATATCCCCCAATAAATCGAGGATAAGGGAGCAACTTTCGCGCGAGTGGATCACTACGGGTAGGTCGAGTTCGAGGGCCCAGCCAATTTGTTGTAAAAAGGCTTGTTGTTGCTCGGGCAGATTGTCCTGCCGCCAAAATAAATCAATTCCAATTTCTCCCACAGCTACATAATTGCGCTGTCCAAACCAGGGTTGGAGCTGCTCGAGTACTTCTTGCCAGTCGTGTTCAACCGAGCCTGGGTGCAAGCCCATCATGCTGCGGCAGTTTTGCGGGAAGGCATCTTCGAGTTGGTGCATGGGCCCCACACTTTCGAGGTCGATGTTGGGCAGGAGTAGCAGTTCAACACCCGCATCGATGGCACGTTGCACCATGGCATGGCGGTCGGTATCGAATTGATTGCTGAAAAGGTGGGTGTGGGTGTCGATGAGCATGTTAAAGGACTGGGAAGCGGAAGCCGCTGGCTTGGAGGTATTGAAGGGTGGGTTCGAGACAACCCCGGAGGTTGGGTTCGGCTTTGATGCTGTCGTGGAAAACGAGGATGTCGCCAGGCCGCACTTTGCCCGTAACGTTGGCCACGCACTGCTCGGGGGTTTGCTTGCGGTCGTAATCTTCACTCAAAATCGACCACAGTACAATTTTATAGCGCTTTTTGAGTGCCCGCACCTGGCGGGGCGTGATGCGGCCGTAAGGTGGGCGAAACAAATCGGTATCGATGAGGGTAGCGCTTTTGATTACGTTTTTATAGTAAGTGAGGTTGTCGGTTCTCCAGCCATCGGGGTGATCATATGTATGGTTACCAATGCGGTGCCCTTCGGCTTGAATGCGTTGGTACAGCTCAGGATAGCGTTCTACATGTTTGCCCAAGCAGAAAAAAGTGGCTTTGGCGCTGTATTTTGCGAGTAGGTCGAGCACCCAGGGCGTGACTTCAGGAATGGGTCCATCGTCGAAAGTGAGGTAAACCACCGGCTCTTGCTGGCGGTAATCTCCCCAATCTACTGCGGGTGAAATGCGACGAATGAAATCAGGTGTGCGGAACAAAATAATTTGTTTACGACAAAAGTAAGCAATGACATGGACAAGCCATAAAAAACCCCGACGGCAATTTACCGACGGGGTTTTGTTAGCTTTCGGATAAAATAGGGGTTAATCGCGACGGCCCATATAAATCATCACATAATACAGCAAAGTGGCGAGTGAGCTCAAAGCAGCAATGACGTAGGTCATGGCGGCCCAATGCAAAGCATCTTTGGCTTGGGTGTGTTGCTGACTGCTGGTTACATTGGCATTGTTGAGCCATACCAGGGCGCGGCGACTGGCGTCAAATTCTACCGGCAGGGTTACAAAGCTAAAGATGGTGGTAAGCGCAAACAAAACAATGCCGATGAGCAACAACTGTGGAAATACTTGCAGTGTGAGAATACCACCTAGCAACAACCATGGCATAAACTTGCTTGCAACACTTAAAGCAGGCACCATAGAAGAACGAAACTGCAACCAGCTGTAAGCCCTGGCATGCTGCACCGCGTGGCCTACTTCGTGCGCTGAAACAGCCGCGGCAGCTACAGAGCGGCCGTAGTACACATCGTGACTCAAGTTTACGGTTTTGTTAGTGGGATTGTAGTGGTCGGTGAGCTGACCTTCGGTAGAAATAATTTTTACATCGTGGATGTCGTGATCGCGCAACATTTTTTGGGCAATTTCAAGACCAGAAAGCCCTGAAGCCAGTGGAGTGGCTGCGTATTTTGCAAAACGACTTTTGAAGCGTGCCCCGACAGCCCAGCTGGCTACCATGATGGCTAACATGAGAATGATATACATAGTAGTATAATTTTATTGCAACTTAAACAAAGCAGGTGCCAATTTCGTGCGACTTACATCAATTTTTTGATGAGGTCGTCGGCTTTTAATCCTTCTGCCTCAGCTTTATAGTTGAGTACGATGCGGTGGCGGAGAATGTTAACTGCCACAGCCTGAACATCTTCTATATCGGGTGAGTATTTATTGCTCAAGGCAGCGTGGCATTTTGCTCCGATGGTGAGGTACTGCGAAGCACGCGGTCCAGCCCCCCAACTGAGGTATTTATTGGTATCGGCGGTGGCATACTGACTATTCGGCCGCGTTTTGTTTGCCAATTTGACAGCATATTCCAGCACATTGTCTGCAATGGGCATGCGACGCACCAATTGCTGGAAGTATAAAATCTCCTCAGCACCAATTACTTTGTTCACTACCGGCTGTTTGTCAGTGGTGGTTTGTTTCACCACGCGGAGCTCGTCTTCAAAACTCGGATAGTCGAGCCAAACGTTGAGCATAAAGCGGTCTAGTTGGGCCTCCGGTAGTGGATAGGTGCCTTCTTGTTCAATGGGGTTTTGCGTAGCGAGCACAAAAAACGGCTTTGGCAATTCGTAGCGCTTGCCTGCCACCGTCACCTGCCGCTCTTGCATGGCTTCGAGCAAGGCGCTCTGGGTTTTGGGTGGCGTACGGTTAATTTCGTCGGCCAGCACGATGTTGGCGAACAATGGCCCTTGTATAAAACGGAATTGCTTTTGGTCGTCGAGAATTTCCGAACCCGTGATGTCGCCAGGCATGAGGTCGGGTGTAAACTGCACCCGGCTAAAGCTCAAATCGAGTACGCGACCCATGGTTTGTACGAGCAAGGTTTTGGCCAAGCCTGGCACACCTACCAACAGGCAATGTCCGTTGCTGAAAACGCCTATGAGCACGGCTTTTACAATCTCATCTTGACCAATAATGATCTGCTGCACCTCTTTCAGACTTTGCTGATAGCGTTGCGCAAGGGCGTCTACTGCTTCTTTGTCGGATGAAAAACTAATGGCCATATGTATTTTCTAGGTTCGCGTATAATTAAATGGAGATAAAGGTTTTGCATGGCACAAAAGCTTCGGGAGCGCAACGCGGCACTCCTACTGCTTTTGGTCATTTTTAAAGATAAACGGCTTTTTGGATGTTTAAATCACCGTCTAGCTCATACAAACGGGGCGAGCCAGTAGGTATTTCAAACTTCAGGATTTCTTCAGGCGTCATTTTTTCGAGGTACATCACCAGTGCCCGCAAACTGTTGCCATGGGCGGCAATAATGATGTTTTTGCCAGCTTTGAGTTTGGGTACAATTTCGGCTTCCACATAGGGAATTACCCGGGCGGCCGTATCTTTTAAACTTTCGCCAGCTGGGGGAGCTACGTCGTAGCTGCGGCGCCAAATCAATACTTGCTCATCGCCGTATTTGGCGGCGGTATCGGCTTTATCGAGCCCCTGCAAGTCACCGTACATGCGCTCGTTGAGCGCCACATTTTTAGTAATAGGGATGTTGGTTTGGCCGCTGGTCTCGAGTATGTAGTTCAAAGTATGCTGTGCACGCTGCAAATCGCTGGTGAAGGCTTCATCGAAACGAAAATCCTTGAGCTTTTGTCCTGCTTCCTTGGCTTCTGCCACACCTTTTTCTGATAGCGGTACGTCTACCCAGCCGGTAAAACGATTTTCGAGGTTCCACTGCGATTGTCCGTGACGTACGATGATTAATTGTGCCATATGCTTGGTTTGATTCAGATAAAAATAAGGTCTTTGACCCGATTTGAGCCAAAACGTTGGTTAATCTTTGCTAAAATGCTCTCTTTGGCCATACCGAGTTCCGAGCGAAGCACCGAGCTACTGAGCCGAACCAGCACTTTTTCGCCTTGCAAATACAGGCCTTCGGTTTGGGAATTGATTTGAGGCCCTAGCAATTCTTCCCAAAAGCGGTGCAGCTCTACTTCATCGAGCTTGCCGCGCAATTTGTAGGTGTTGATGAGCTCGCTCAACACATGATCGAGCGTTTGTGACCTGCCGCGGATGGCCATCAGATGTGCCTTTCTGCATGGTAGGAAGAGCGTACCAAAGGACCGCTTTCTACAAAGTTGAAGCCCTTGGCATAGCCCATCTCTTCGTACAGCTTAAACTGCTCGGGGGTTACAAACTCGGCTACTTCGAGGTGCATTTTGGTTGGTTGCAGGTATTGACCAATGGTCACTACATCAACGCCAGCGGCTTTGAGGTCGTAGAGAATTTCATTGACTTCTTCGGGTGTTTCGCCTAAGCCCACCATAAAGCCAGTTTTGGTGCGCAAACCCGCTGCTTTGATGCGACTCAGCTGTTCCAAACTG
This sequence comes from Sphingobacteriaceae bacterium, assembly GCA_030682795.1. GTDB lineage: Bacteria > Bacteroidota > Bacteroidia > UBA7662 > UBA7662 > PNNG01. The sequence continues at coordinate 31,182 of JAUXNJ010000009.1, read as the reverse complement.
CGTTCGTATTTGGCCTGTGGGCGCACGGTGCGATAGAGTCTTTTCACCGTTTCCATATTGTGCGAAACCACTTCGGGGCGTTCCGAAATCATGAGTTCGAGGGCTTCCCAATTTCCTTTTACGTCGGGAATGAGGGTTTCCATGGTAGTGCCGGGCGATTGCTTGCGGATTTCGCGCACGGTGGCTGCCCATACGCTGGCGCCGCGATCTTTAAGCTCATCGCGGTTTACCGAGGTAAGAACGGCGTGCTTCACTTCCATCAAACGAATGGCTTCCGCTACGCGATAGGGTTCATCGAGGTCGAGCTCGGTAGGCCTGCCGGTGGCCACGGCGCAAAACGAACAACCGCGGGTGCACACGTTGCCTAAAATCATGAAAGTGGCAGTGCCGGCACCCCAGCATTCGCCCATGTTTGGACAACTACCACTTTCGCAAATGGTGTGCAACTTATATTGATCTACCAGGTTGCGTACCCGGAGGTATTCTTTTCCTGTGGGCAGTTTTACCCGCAGCCAATTGGGCTTTTTACGTCGTTCTTGGCGAACGTCTAGGACCAAAGTATCTTGCATGGCTCAAAATTAATGAATTACCAGCGCTTCCCTAAGTGGAAACCGAGGTAGAAGGAAAGGAATAATTGTTTTTGGGGTACAAACGACATTACAGGTACCCCTTGTGGAAAAAAATCGACGCTTAGGCCTGCTTCTAAAATTTTGATTTCCTCAGTAAATGCGCCCCATTCGAAAATAAAACCGCCTTTAGCGTACAAGCCTGGCAAAACATTTATCTCATCTAATCCAGAGCCAAAACGTGAGCTGCCATAAATGTTGTTTTCAAAATGCCGCTCTGGGTCATAACGCTCGCTTCGAGTAGTAAGATTGCGAGGCTCGTTAGGATTGAGAGGATAAAGGATGTCGAGATAGATGGGTTTAAGCAAGGCGAAACTGGGCCCTAAGCTGATTTGGTAGCGCACTTCTACACCGGCTTTATCACTTTTATCGAAAATCAACCGCTGGGTGCCGTAGCCGATATGCATAAAAAAAGCATCGTTTAATTTACCAAGCACATACGGCCGTGGGTTGATAAAGGAAGGATTGCTGATGCGTACTTCTTTTGGATGGCGGGTGCGCCAGAGATCGAATTCCCAGATCCGATCGTCGAGTCGCGATTTGCTTTTGCCATATTTGCCGCCAACATACCAGCCAAAATTATGCAAACCTATGCCTCCAGTGGCATATTTGAAATAGTTGAGTTGCGGACCTAATGGCGCCTCCTCATTGCCCTGCGCTTTCAGAACAGAAAGCGGCAGCAGCCAAGCCATCAACACAAACAAACACTTTTGCATAAGGTAATTAAAACACAGATGAAGCTGCTAAAAGTTCTCTAAATTAGCAAATATGAAGACAGCATACATCAAATACTTGGGAGAATTGCGAACCGCTGCTACCCATATACGCTCTGGGAACGAAATTATTACAGATGCACCCCTTGATAATCACGGAAAAGGAGAGGCTTTTTCACCTACCGACCTATTGAGCAGTGCATTGGTAAGCTGTATGATGACGGTAATTGGCATCATGGCCGAGGCACATGGTATAAATGTAAGTGGGATGGAGGGCGATTCGCTAAAAATAATGGGCACCGAGCCGCGCCGTATTACGGGTATCGAGGTCAGATTAAGTTTTCCTCGTGCTTATTCAGAGCACGACCGTGTACTCATTGAGCGTACGGCGCGCACTTGTCCGGTGGCCATGAGTCTGCATCCAGACTTAAAACAGGAAATTACTTTTGTATACGGGAAACAGCCACTAAGTTGAAATGGCAGGTAGGTATTCTGGTCGAATTTCGAAATGACTGGCGTGGTATACGCATTGACCCTGGTGAATGAGTAATACTTGTGGTGATTCGTGAGTAACCTTGAAAGTTTGGGCCAGCGCATCACTTAGGGCACGAAAGCGAATCAAATCGAGGTAAACGAAGGTGGTATTGGCAGGAAGTTTGGCTTCGCCACGTTCCATACGCCCCCAAGCGGCAGTACTGATGCTGCAGCGGGTGCTATGTTTGAAAAATAAGACAGGTGTTTGGTGCGACAAAGCCACCAATTCAGCGAGTTGGTCAGCGGATTCGAGGGGAACCCAAGCCATTACGAACGTGCCTCGGCAGGTGTTTCTACCTGCGAAAAGGCAGGGCAAGCATTGCGGTTACAAGCACTCATGGCGGCACTTGCTAACAATACCACAGCGATTAAAACTAGCTTTTTCATTTCTTTATCGTTTATTACCAAAGAGGTCCCGATCTTTCGAGTATAACTTTTTCTTCGCCTTGGCCTTTTTGCTGAACCGCTTTTCGCTTGTTTCGAAGGCGGGGCAGGTGTCTTTCTGGCAAGCAGCAAGACCCAAGCAAGCAATCAGGGCGAGGCACAAAAATCGTTTTTCGGCAAATCGCATCCTACAAATAACGCAATTTTTTTTTCAATTATACATGAGTACCGATCGTCTATCCGCATTAACCACAGTAAAGGCTAAAAATTTTATGCTGCAGGAGGCCAAAACGCCTGAAGCCAAACTTTTAAATCTGGCTATCAAGGAGTTTGGTGAGGATGCCAAATTTATTTTGGAGCAAATGCACCTGCAAGAAAAAGCAGAGCTTAAGGTGCCTGGTCTGGCTGCCCTGCCTTGGTTATTTACGGCCAAAAGTTTTGAGCAATGTACTGCAGAGCCGGTGGCACGTTTTAAAGCCGAATTGATGGCCGACCGCTACTTTACCGACCTTACAGCCGGGGCAGGTGTAGATGCCTATTTTGTGTTACCGCAAGCGGAGCGCCTACAATTGGTAGAAGCCGATGCCGAGCATGCTGCTTTGATACGACACAATTTTGCAGGGAAAGCGGCAGTGCAGTTGCACGAAGGTTTGGCGGAGGAGGTATTACCGCAGTTATTGTCGGGAGGCACGGTTTACCTCGATCCCGACCGCCGGTCTGGAGGACAAAGGGTGTTCGATTTTTCGGCCAGCAGTCCCGACGTTACTAAACTCCTGCCCGCGCTTTTCGAAAAATTTGAGCAGGTGTGGATCAAAGCCTCGCCCATGAATGATATTACGGCTTGCGAGTTGCAGCTGGGAAAGCCAACGGCTGTTTATGCTATTTGTTGGCAGGATGAGTTAAAGGAGTTACTCTTCCATTATCAGCCTGGTTTTGCAGGAATTACCCGCTATGAGGCTGTTTTGCTTGGTAAGAACGGCTTGGTGGCTGATCGTTTTAGCAGTATGGCCCTGGCCAATACACCAGAAATTGCAAATGCGGTGCCGGGGATGTATTTGCTTGAGCCGCATGCGGGACTCACCAAGTTGCGGCTCGACAAAGCGCATGCTGCTCAGGCCGGACTTAAAGCCTTTAATCCCCAGGCTGCCTATTATATGTTGCCTTATTGGCTAAGTGGCTATCCAGGGCGGCAATTTTTGATTAAAGAGGTGCTGCCTTACAAGCCTAAAGTGCTTCAAAGCTATCTGCAGGGCCAAGGCATTAAGCGGGTGCACATGGCCAAGCGCGACTTTTTTCTGGAAGTGGCTGCCATCCGCAAAGTGCTCAAAATGCCCGATGGAGACGATGCCCGGTTGTTTTTTACCAAAGATGCCAATGGCATAGGCATTTGTGTGGTGTGTGATTTTCAGCGGTTTTAGGGAATAAAGAGCAAAAAAAAGCCGCTTTCAATGGAAAGCGGCCTCGAATGGAGTTGTTTACCTTACGGACTCACAAAATTGATTGTGATTTGGGCGTAAGGCGCATTTCCAATGCTGTTGAGCATGGCGAAGTTTTGGTCGCCGAAGAAGCCTCTGAAAAACTCTTTACCTCCTGGCAGCACATCTGCATCGTAGCTGAAGTTGAGTCGGTACCCGGCTTGAACCCCGAGCCAAAAATAGCCGGTGAGCTGTCGCATATACTCGAGTCGGGGACGGAGTTCACCACGGCGTATTTCGAGACTTCCTGGGGCAAGTCCCGCGGCAGCCAAGGTTTCTGACAAGGTATTCAGGCGATAACTCTGACCTTCTAGCTCAAAACCAGCCAAAATCATGCTGTTCCGGTCGATGTTGTAGCGCACTGCGCCTCGTGCAGGCAACAAAGCCTCAATGCCCCATTTGCGGTTGGGGGCAGTCCAGTTGTACAACCAAATGGGGATGTAGTTCATGGCACCTACGCGGTAGGTTCGCGACAAACCCACGGCCCATTGCTTGCGGTCGTTGGGGCGCTTTCCCCACATGGCCGCTACCGAGGTGCGTACTTCGCTTTGTAAGCCGAGGCCATAGTCACCACTCATATCTACCGAGGCTTGCACGAGAACAAATTGATATTCACTCAAGGGCTTATAAATGGTGGTATTGATGCCGCCTGTACGAATTCCGTTTTGGTTCAAAGCATTTAAAACACTTTGGCCAGAAGCATTTCCTGCGATATTGGTAATGTTGTAGCGTGTGTCCCAATAAGTAGCACCCATTTGCCATACCAAGGTATTCCGTGAAATTACGGGTATATTGGCGTTCAGCCTGAAACCACCAGTGTAGGTTGCTCGGCCCGTGGCTTGATCAACATCGTTAAAGGCTGTTCCTTCTGCAAAACTGCCAATGGGCGAAAAGGTCATGTCATATGGCGCTTGCACATCCCAACCCACGCTCACAAAACGCTGCGGCGAGGTGCCAAGGATGCGTGAATTGGCAAAAGTTTTTGACATGCTACCATCGGCCAGCTCAACGGCACCATAATCAATATCATCGTCGTCGTCGGTCACTTGCGCTTGGACTGTCAAGGTAAACACCCAAAGACAGGCCAGAAGAAGATAGTTTTTCATTTTGTTTATTTCTTAACAGCCACGCGCTTCCAAACGTCGGTCCGGCCGAAGGTTTTTACACCAATGTAGCCGCGGATATCGAGGGTATTGTCGTCGGTGGCCTTGATTACGCAGCTGTAGGTATTGCCGTTTTCAGGGTCGTAAATGGTGCCATCGGCCCACTCGCGCTTGCCTTTGTAGGTGAAGTCCTTGAGGATGCGATATCCTTTGAGGGCTACTTCACGCATCGATTCGTCGGGATTGTTTTTATCGACTTTCGGCGTACCTTTTTCTGGGTCATTCGGCTCTTTGAGCCATACAATTTTGCCATAGTATTTATCTGCAATCTTATCGATTTTAACGCGGGCTCTACCGTGGGAAGGCTCCCATACGCCTACCAGCAAATCTGCTTCAGCATCTTGAGAGTGTATAGAATCGGTTTGGGCAAAAAGCGCAAAAGTAAGCGCGAGCAATAAGGCGAAGGTCTTTTTCATAAAGCGTATTATTTAGATTTTAGGTCGAAATTAAAGGTCAATTGTGCATGTAATTCAAGGTTGTCCTCAAATTCTTGGATTAAATTCAGATCCGCCACGAGGGTGATTTCTTTCAAGCCAAAGAAGGCTTCGAGTCCTTTTTGTTCGTCAGCCAATACCAAATCAACGCTGTTTGCATTAGCTGGCAAAGGATTCAGAAACCCAACTTTTTGCATGGCTACGCCACTACCTGCCAGCTGGAAGGTGATGTCGTTAATCAGGCTCAAATTATCAGGGTTTACGGCTGTGATGCGTATGCCGGTGATGCGGGCTTTGGCGATGTCAGCGGCAGTGTAACCTTCTCCTAAGAGGGTATTCAAATCTACTGGCCAGGTGTAGGTAGCGGTATTGGAGCCGTCGTACAAGGGGCCTTCAGCGGTGAGCAGAAGGGTATCGGTTTGGCGTTCAACCGACTCGGTAGGGCCGCCGCAGGCTGCGGCTACAAGCAACAGCAGGACGTAGGCAAAATATGTTTTTTTCATAGTTAATGAGCCGGTTTAGCGCTGGCCTAGGTCAAATATAATGAATACGTGTTAAGCACAAAACTAAGGTCAGTTTTGGGCATAAAAAAAGGCCTGCTTTACAGACCTTCTTTTAATTGTAACATGCGCAATACAGTGACGGCGGCTTCGGTGCCTTTGTTGCCGTGGATGCCACCGGCCCGGTCGAGCGCCTGCTGCTCGGTGAGCACGGTAATCACCCCAAATGCAAATGGAATGTTGTGCTTCAGGTTGAGCTCCATGAGGCCATGGGCTACCGAATCGCTGATGTATTCAAAATGGGGAGTTTCGCCTTTGATCAAACAACCGATGGCGATAACCGCGTCGGCTTTAAACTCTTTATGGAGCCATTGTGCTGCCAAAGGCAGTTCATAGCTGCCAGGCACGCTTACAGCTTTTACGTTCTTAGCCTCGATGCCTTGCTGGCGCAACACCTCCAATGCCCCTTGTTCAAGGGCACTGGTGATGTGCTCATTCCATTCGGCAGTAACAATGCCAATGCGGTATTTAGCCGCATTTTTGAGCTCGAAAGCCTCGTATTCCGATAAATTTTTGAGGGCAGTTGCCATGCTTATTTGCTCGCGTTCAAACGGGCAATGTATTTTTCAACGGCTTGGCCTTCGGTGGTGCTTTTGTAGTCGGCTAAAATTTGCTCGTACAACTCGAGTGCTTTTTTCTTGTTACCCAACGATTCTGCCAATTCACCGGCACGCATCAGATACACAGGAGTAGTAAAGTCGTTTTCTTCTTTTGAAGCTGCCTTAAGATAGTAATCCAAAGCTTTTTCTTGCTGTCCCAATTCTAAATAAGCATCGCCAGTGGCTCCCAAGGCAATACTGCCAATGATGGGTTCGTTGGTGCTAAATTTTTTAAGGTGTTTGATCGCATCCTCAAATTGCTCCATCCGTAAATAACTGATGCCTGCATAATAATGCGCTAATTTCCCTGCGCGCGTCCAGCCGTAATCATCGGCAATTTCTTCGAATCCAGGGAAATTGCCATCGCCATTCACCGCCAAACTCAGACTATCGTTTTCAAAATAGCGCTCGGCTACATACATCAGGTTTTGAGCCTCTTCTTGCTGGTTGGGCAAGTAAACAGCATTGACGTAATAAATGAGGCCAATCAAAACGATTAAACCACTCACGCCTCCGATCAAAAGTTGCTTGTATTTTTCTAAAAACCGCTCAGACTTGCTGATGGTATCTTGGATATCGAGATTCTCGAGTCCGAAATCAAAAGGATTCTCTGATCCTTGATCTTGCTTTGCCATTGTGTTGCTATAAATAGGTTAGTAAGCCAATAAATTAGTCCATGATAAATGGATAGTCCTCCTGCAAATACACATCGGTGTAGAGCTCCGACTCGTCGGGTACAGGACTGTTTTCTGCAAATTCCACAGAAGCCTTCACTACTTCTTCGATTTTTTCATCGATGGCGTCGAGCTCGGCTTCGGTGGCGTATTTCTTTTTGAGGATGGTAGCACGGGTAACCACAATTGGGTCTTGTGCGCGGTAATCTTCCAACTCTTCTTTGGTACGGTATTTCGCAGGGTCGCTCATGGAGTGGCCGCGGAAACGGTAGGTGCGAACTTCCAAGAAGGTAGGGCCGTCGCCTTTACGGGCGCGTTCAACGGCTTCTTCCATGGCTTCGTGCACGGCCTCGCAGCTCATGCCGTCTACCCATTTCGAAGGCATGTCGTAAGCCAAGCCCATCTTGTATATATCGCGTAAGTTGGTAGTGCGCTCCAAAGAAGTACCCATGGCGTAAAAGTTATTTTCTACCACAAATACCACTGGGAGTTTCCACAACATGGCCATGTTAAAGGTTTCGTGCAGGGCGCCTTGACGTACCGCTCCATCACCCATATAGCAGATGTTGACGTTTTTGGTGCCGTTGTATTTTTCCGCGAAGGCAATGCCTGCGCCGAGGGGAATTTGTCCGCCTACAATACCATGTCCACCAAAATTGCGGTGCTCTGCACTAAACATGTGCATTGAACCGCCTTTGCCTTTCGAGCAACCGGTGATTTTGCCGTACATTTCAGCCATCACCGAGTCGGCCGACATACCTGATGCTAGGGCATGACCGTGGTCACGATAGGCGGTAATCACCGAATCTTCGGGCGTGATCACCGAGTAGGTGCCTGCCACGATGGCCTCTTGGCCTATATAGAGATGCAAAAATCCTTTGATTTTTTGCTGTCCGTACAGTTGCGCACATTTTTCTTCAAAACGGCGGATCAACTGCATGCTTTCATACCACTTAAGGTAGGTTTCTTTTGTAACTTTCGCCTTTGCCATGTATTTGAATTCGAAAACGAGCCGCTAATATACGGCCTATTTTATTATCCGAGCAAGATTAGATGAAGCTGAAGTCCCTGAGTTTGATGAATTATCGTGTTGCCGAGCGGCAAGACTGGCATTTTGAAGCCGATGTGGTGAGCATTACGGGTGCCAATGGCACTGGTAAAACCAACATTTTAGATGCCATTCATTATATGTGTTTGACGCGCAGCTATTTCAACCAACAAGACCAGCAGCTGGTGCGTTTTGGGGAAGATTTTTTCAACCTGCAAGCGCAGATCATGGAAGAGGAGGCCGAAAACAAGCTTTTTTGTGCCTGGCAGGGGGGTAAAAAGGTATTGCGCAAAAATGGGGTGGTGTACGATCGTCTGGCCGATCACATCGGTTTGTTTCCCGTGGTGATGATTGCGCCTACCGATTTGGACCTCATTTATGAAGGCAGCGAAGCCCGCCGGCGGTTTGCCGATATGCTGTTGTCGCAGACCGACCATGCTTATTTATTGGCCTTGATGCGCTACAATAAAATTTTGCAGCAAAAACAAGCTTTGTTGCGGCAGTACAAGCAAGAAGGACGGGTAGACATTACATTGTTGGATGTATTAGACATGCAGTTGTTGCCCTTGAATGTGGAGTTGTATAGCAAGCGGGTGGCTTGGCTTGACCAGTATAATCCCCTTTTTGAAGCCCTCTACCGCAGTATTTCGGGAGATAGGGAGCAGGTGGGCATCCGTTACGAAAGCAGTTTTAATGCATTGGAGCCAGCTTTGGCCATGCAACAGGCGGGCAAAGATGACCTCGCCAGCGGGCGTTGCAGCGTAGGCATCCACCGCGACGATTTGTTGTTTACCATCAACGGCCATCCTGTAAAACGCTTTGGGTCGCAAGGACAGCAGAAGTCGTTTTTAATCAGTCTAAAGCTCGCCCAAAGCATTTACTTGAGCGAAGTAATGGGCAAAAAGCCCTTTTTACTCCTCGACGACATCTTTGAAAAACTCGACGGACAGCGGGTTAGCAGTTTGTTGCGGCTGGTGCAGGAGGAGCGCTTTGGACAGATTTTTTTAACCGATACAGATAAAAAGCGAGTAGAGGCCATTTTTCGGCCACATAATACTGCCGTACAATACATTGAGCTGTAGCCTAAGTCGCACGCTGCATTTTGGCGGGATTGGCTATCTTTGAAGCACAATTTTACTTATGCCACGGATTTTAATTACTGGTGCGGCCGGTTTTCTCGGGTCACATCTTTGCGATCGCTTCATCAAAGAGGGTTATGAGGTAATTGGGATGGACAACCTAATTACTGGCGATATGCGCAACATTGAGCATTTGATGCAGCTGCCGAATTTCGAGTTTTACCACCACGACGTAAGTAAATACGTGCATGTGGCGGGCGAGCTCGACGAAATTCTGCATTTTGCCTCTCCGGCAAGTCCGATCGACTACCTCAAAATCCCCATCCAAACCCTCAAAGTAGGCTCTTTAGGCACGCACAATTTGTTGGGCTTGGCCAAGGACAAAAAAGCGCGCATTTTGGTGGCTTCTACTTCAGAAGTGTACGGCGACCCGATGGTGCATCCACAAACCGAGGAATATTGGGGCAACGTAAACCCGGTAGGTCCACGCGGGGTGTACGATGAAGCCAAGCGTTTTCAAGAAGCCATTACCATGGCCTACCATACGTATCACGGGGTAGAAACCCGCATCATCCGCATCTTTAATACCTACGGACCGCGCATGCGCCTCAACGATGGCCGTGCATTACCAGCCTTTATCGGGCAGGCCTTGCGGGGTGAAGACCTTACCGTTTTTGGGGATGGCTCTCAAACCCGTTCGTTTTGTTATGTAGATGATTTGGTGGAAGGTATTTATCGTTTGCTGAAGAGCGATTATGCAGGACCAGTGAATATTGGCAATCCTGTTGAAATTACCATCAAAGAATTTGCCGAGGAGATCATTAAGCTCACGGGCACCAATCAGAAAATAGTGTACAAAGACTTGCCTAAGGACGATCCGAAGCAACGACAGCCTGACATTAGCTTGGCTAGAAAGCTGTTAGGCTGGGAGCCGAAAGTGGATCGGGCCGAAGGTTTACGCATCACTTATGAATATTTTAAATCGCTGCCCGAAGAAGAGCTTTACAAAGAAGCGCATGGCCGTGATTTTCCTCGTCCCCACTAATGCCCTTCCCCATCAAGGACTTAGCTTTGCCGATGAAAAAGTGGTACGCAGCATACACCAAGCCTCGTTATGAAAAAAAGGCGAAGCACTATCTCGACCAGCAGGGCATAGAGAATTGGTTGCCGATGCAGCGCCTACGCAAGCAGTGGAGCGACCGGGTGAAGTGGGTCGAGGAGCCGGTGTTTAAGTCCTACCTTTTTGTGCATATCTCCGAAGCTGAGTACTTTGCCACCTTAAATACTTACGGCATTGTGCGATTTGTGAGCTTTGAGCGGAAGGCGGTAGAAATCCCAGAAGATCAAATGGACTTTTTACGCCGCATTTTTGATACGGGCTATGAAGTACAGAGTGATGATTTAGATTTAAAACCTGGTGACCGGGTGGAGATACGCACTGGGCCGATGGCAGGAAGGCAGGGTGTATTGGTGGAAAAGGCTGGCGATAAAAAAGTGCGTGTTGACTTAGAGATTTTGCAGCAATCGCTCTTCATCACTGTGCCAATCGAAAACTTGTTGCTGGTGTAGGTCAGCGTTAATTACAGAATTTTGCAAGCGGTAAAAAATCTTCATTGCAAAATCTGTTGGCATTAGCTACTTTTGCCATCCCCTTGAGGGCCCTTAGCTCAGCTGGTTAGAGCATCTGACTCATAATCAGAGGGTCGCTGGTTCGAGCCCAGCAGGGCCCACCCTCAATGTAAAGGGGTTACGTTCAGTTAAGAATGTAACCCCTTTTTTATTTGCATACAAATTGCACTCCAGTAGTCATTTCGTCGTTTTCAGCCCCATGGCCGTAAAAACACTATCCACGGGCTCCCAAAGCTCTATTTTTTGGTCATCGGCATCCATGATGTGCACAAATTTGCCGTAGTCGTAGGTTTCAATGTCGTCTAAAATAGTAACGCCATTGGCGCGCAACTTGGCTACCAAGCCTTCGATGTTTTGCACCCGGTAATTGATCATAAATTCCTTTTGGGAAGGATGGAAGTGGGTGCTGGTGTTTTTATACGGACTCCACTGCAGATAATTAATTTCTTCGGGCTTATGGGCGTTGCGGAACTCGAAGCTCGATCCCCATTGATTGACTTCGAGGCCCAGGTTTTCGGCATACCAAGCCTTCGTTTTTTCGGTGTCCTCGCAAAAAAAGAAGATACCACCAAGACCTGTCACTTTGGGGGTGATGCCTTCGGCTGAAGTTTGTTCGTCTGACTTGGGGTCGTGCTGGTCCATTTTTCGATTTTGCGTTGAAAAAAGCTTACCAAAGCTCGGGCTTTTTCCGTGATTTGCGGTGCAGATCAATGGCCATGACTAAAATTAAAAACATCATTTTCGACTTGGGGGGACTCTTTATAGATGTGTACATGCAGCGCTTTCCAGATCGCATAGCTGAAAAACTGGGTGCTCCTGCTTTGAATGCACTTCAAGAACTGCAGCACCAAGGTTTTTTCGATGGTTATGAAGTGGGCAGCATCTCAACAAGTGCTTTTTTGGCGCAGATGCAACAAGCGCTGAGTCCTAAATGCTCCCCTGATTTTTACGCAGAGGCTTGGAACGCCATTTTAGGCCAAGTACAGCTGCCGCAGCTCGAACTGGTGCAACCCTTGCGTAGCGACTACCGCGTGGTGTTGCTTAGCAATACCAACGATTTGCATCTGGATGCTTTGGAGCAGGAGTTTGAGAGCTGTCACCCCGGGGCACGTTTGGATGATTTTTTTGACCAAGTGCATTATTCGCAACGCATTGGTAAGCGCAAACCCAATCGTGATGCCTTTACCTATGTACTGCAACAGCATGGTTTTACGGCTGGCGAAACTGTTTTTATAGACGATTCGCCTGGCCATTTGCTCGGGGCCCAAGCGGAAGGCATCCATACTTTATTGCACCCGAGTAATGCCCCACTGGATGAAACCATTGCCAAAATAAAAGGCATGCTGTGTTAAAAACATGCCTCATTGCTTTTAAAAAGAGGGAAAGCACTTACTCTACCACGGAAAACTTCATAAAATTCGCGCGGTTTTTGCTCTTTATTGGCATTACCCCGGTGTTTACTACTACGTCGTTTTTCTGCACCAATTTCTTTTCTTTCAGCATTCTTAAGACGTCTGAAATGGTTTCGTCGGTGGTAGTGAGTTTGTCGTAAAAGAAGGCCCTTACACCCCAAAGTAGACTAATGCGTGTTAGTAGGGCTTGGTCGGGTGTGAAAATAAATACCGGAGCCTTTGGCCGGTAGCTCGCAATTTGGTAGGCTGTGTAGCCCGATTTAGTCATGCCGATGATGGCATTGGCGTTGATGTACTTGGCCGCACGTGTGGCGATGTAGCATAAGGAATCACTGATGAAATCATCCGATTCTTGCGGTGTTTCGTTGTCGCGATGGTAAATGTGCTGGGCTTCATCTTCCACGTTTTTGATGATGCGCACCATGTATTCGATTACCTGAACGGGGTGCTGTCCAACCGAGGTTTCACCGCTGAGCATGAGTGCGTCGGCGCCATCGAACACGGCATTGGCCACGTCGTTGGCCTCAGCACGGGTAGGCATAAAGCTGGTGATCATGCTTTCCATCATTTGGGTGGCAATGATTACGGGTTTGCTTTCTTTCAAGCACTTCTGCACCAATAACTTTTGGATGGTGGGCAGCTTTTCGATGGGGTATTCTACACCTAAGTCGCCTCGGGCCACCATGATGCCATCGGTGGCGGCGATAATGCCGTCGATGTTGTCGATGGCTTGCGGTTTTTCGATTTTGGCAATGATATGAATGTCTTTACCTCGGGCCGTAATACGTTCGCGAAGCTCTACAATGTCTTTGGCTTCGCGCACAAACGAAAGCGCCACCCAGTCGAGGTCGTGATCGAGGATAAACTCCAAGTCACCGAGGTCTTTTTCGGTGAGTGATGGCAGCGAAACCTTGGTATTGGGCAGGTTTACACCTTTTTTAGAAGAAAGAAGTCCTCCGTGGATCACCACAACCTCTACTTCGTCGAGGCGATTGGTGCTGATGACTTCAAATTTGATTTTTCCGTCATCTAACAGTACTTGGTCGCCTTCTTCTACATCCAATGGAAACTCCAGGTAATTGAGGTAAATGCGATCTTTATTACCTATACATTTTTCAGTAATTAGCTTTAATCTGTCACCCGTTTTGAGTGTTATTCCATTGTTCTGAACTTCGCCGATGCGGATTTTTGGGCCTTGCAAGTCACCGAGAATGGCCACATTGGTGCCCATTTCCTCGTTGATTTCACGAATACTTACAATTACTTCACGTAAAACGTCATAGACTGCATGTGAAAAGTTTAGCCGGAATACATTTACGCCGGCTTTTACCATGCGTTTGAGCACTTCTTTGTCGCTACAAGCCGGGCCAACGGTGGCCACAATCTTGGTTTTTTTGTCGTTTGAATACATTTTAAAATACTAAATGTTGTTTTGACCGCAGTTTTTCATCGGCTTTAATGGGTACTACTACCGTAAAATCACGAATGGTTTTAAGGCCCTTGAGCAGTTGGCGTTCGTTTAGCAAACCATCTATATCATCAAATAAGATGAAGTAGTCGAAGGTGTTGCCATACTCTGGAACCAATTTGCCTGCACTGCCTGTATTGGCCACCAAATATAGAACGCTTTCTAATTCTGGCAATTCAAATTTGAATTTTTGAAAGTAACTCAGGTTTTTAGCGCGGCCTAGCAATAGAGATAAGTCTTCATCTCGCTCTAAAGCAAAACCGAGAGCTTGATTGATATGCCAAGCAACTTGCCAAGGTTTGAGGACGGTGCTGATGCCAAGAACCGACTGTTCGAGCTCCAGCTCTGCCTGAAGTAGCTTTTTTGCCAATGTTTGAGGTGGTTATGGCAAAAATACACATTTATATGGTTTTGGAGGCACAACAGGTCATTTAATGAGACATGGGTGGCACTTTTTTTGTTTTATCTGATGCGCAAATCGGAAATTTTGTAAATTACATTCGATATGTGAGCGGCAAACAGGGCTAAACGGCTGATCTTCTCAAGGAATTCAGCTTTTTTAAACTATCTGCATTGCTTTTTTTTGAGAATACACTAATATTGCACGGAAATAAACACTCAAACCAATTACAAGATGTCAGAAATAGCTAATAAAGTTCGCGCCATTATCGTTGATAAGCTTGGTGTAGACGAAAGCGAAGTAACCACCGATGCGAGCTTTACCAATGATCTCGGTGCCGATTCACTGGATACCGTTGAATTGATCATGGAGTTTGAAAAGGAGTTCAACATCTCTATTCCAGACGATCAGGCTGAAAACATTCAGACTGTAGGTCAGGCTGTTACTTACCTAGAGGCAAACGCTCAGTAAGCCCATCCATTTTAATTAATCGCATGCAACTACGAAGAGTAGTCGTTACAGGATTAGGTGCACTTACCCCCATTGGCAACAATGTTGGTGATTACTGGCAGGCCTTGTCGCAAGGCGTCAGTGGTGCCGATCACATCACCCGTTTTGATGCGTCCAAATTCCGGACCCGTTTTGCAGCGGAGCTGAAAGGCTTCGATATTTTGCAACACATGGATCGCAAGGAGGCGCGTAAGATGGACCCATACACCCATTATGCTTTGGTAACTGCCGAAGAGGCTTTTTTAGATTCAGGTTTGGATCTAGAGAAGATCAATACGGACCGTGCCGGTGTAATTTGGGGTTCGGGCATTGGTGGTATTCTGACTTTCTTCGAAGAAGTTGCTGGATTTATTAAAGGAGATGGAACGCCCCGCTTTAATCCGTTCTTCATTCCGAAGATGATTGGTGATATTGCGGCTGGATATATATCTATCAAGTATGGATTCCGTGGCCCTAATTTCGCCACGGTATCCGCTTGTGCTAGTTCCAACAACGCCATCATCGACGCTTTCAACTACATTCGTTTGGGCAAGGCCGATATCTTCATCACTGGAGGTTCGGAGGCAGCTATCAATGAAGCGGGTGTGGGTGGTTTCAATGCCATGAAGGCTTTATCGGAGCGAAACGACGACCCTAAAACTGCTTCTCGTCCGTTTGACGTAGACCGCGACGGTTTTTTGCTTGGCGAGGGTGGTGCGGCGCTCATCTTAGAAGATTTAGAACATGCTTTGGCGCGTGGCGCTAAAATTTATGCAGAAGTTGCCGGCGGTGGCATGTCAGCCGATGCATACCACATTACGGCCCCTCACCCCGAGGGATTGGGTGCTACCAATGTGATGCATGCTGCTTTGGCAGATGCAGGCATGAAGCCAGAGGATGTTGACTATGTAAACGTACATGGTACTTCTACACCTTTGGGCGACATCAGCGAAATCAAGGCGATTCAGTCTGTTTTTGGTGATTATGCCTACCAAATGAACATCAGTTCTACCAAGTCCATGACTGGCCATTTATTAGGTGCAGCTGGCGCAGCAGAAGCTGTGGCCACCATCATGGCCATTCAAAACAGCTTGGTGCCTCCTACCATCAACCACTTTAACGACGATCCGTTGTTTGATCCTAAGATCAACCTCACCTTTAACAAGGCGCAGCCACGGAAAATCAGAGCAGCCTTAAGTAACACTTTTGGTTTTGGTGGGCACAATACTTCTGTGATTTTCCGGGCCTACGAAAAGTAAGCAGTGGCGAACAACCTGATTGGCAAGTTTCAACAAACGCTGCTGAGGGGAAAAGACCCGCTTTATAAGGCTATTTACAACATTTCTGGGAGTCGTCCGCGTAATGTGAGTTTGTATAAACTCGCGTTTACCCATTCGAGTGCGCGACTTGAAAATGAAATTGGGTACAAAAAGAACAACGAGCGGCTCGAATTTTTGGGTGACGCTGTGTTGGATTTGATTGTAGCCGAGTTGCTATTCAAAAAGTTTCCATTCCGCGATGAAGGATTTTTGACCGAAATGCGGTCGAAAATTGTGAATGCCGCTTTCCTTGATAGCATGTCACGCAAACTGGGCCTCGACCAGTTGCTGAAAGACGTATCTGGCCATCAGCGCAACCAGCGTCCTAGTAAAAACATGAATGCGGATGTATTTGAGGCTTTCATTGGTGCTTTTTTTCTCGATCATGGCTATCCCAAAACACTCAAATTTGTACAAAACCGCATCATGAAGGTTTTTGTGGATTTTGAAGAATTGGTAAATATCGAATCCAACTTCAAAAGTCGCTTGGTGGAATGGAGTCATCGCAATAACAAGCGTATTGCTTTTGAGGTTGCCGACACCCTACAACAAGGCAGGCACAAGCAATTTGTGGTGCATTTGTTGGTAGATGAGGTGGTGGTAGCTAAAGGCACTGATATGAATAAAAAGCAGGCCGAGCAAAAGGCTGCGGAATCTTTTTTAGCTGCAGAAGAAAAGCAACAAAGCCAAAACTAAGCTGCGGCTTCCATTCATTTAGTTTTTTTTGAGCATGTAACCAAGGTTACCGAGGTGGAACCCTTGCGGTCCTTACATTTGTTTCGTTAATTGAAATAAATAAAACGAAGCATATGATCATCGAACAAATTTATACGGGTTGTTTGGCACAAGGTGCCTACTACATCGAATCAAAAGGCGAAGCGGTAGTAATCGACCCGCTCCGTGAAATTACGTCTTATCAAGAGCGTGCAGCCAAGAGCGGCGCCAAAATCAAATACGTACTCGAAACGCATTTTCATGCCGATTTTGTGTCGGGGCACCTCGACCTCGCCAAAGCTACCGGCGCCACCATTGTGTTTGGCCCCAACGCCAAGCCAAGTTTTGAAGCACACATAGCCACCGATGGCGAAGTGCTCACGGTAGGCGATCTTAAAATCATTGTATTGCATACGCCAGGCCATACCATGGAAAGCACTACGTATTTGCTACGCGATCCACAGGGCAAAGACCATGCGATTTTTACTGGTGATACGCTGTTTATTGGAGATGTGGGTCGTCCCGACCTCGCCGTAAAATCAGATTTGACGCAAGCCGACTTGGCCCGCCATCTCTACCATTCGCTCCGCAACAAAATCATGCCTTTGGCCAACGATGTAATCGTTTACCCAGCGCATGGTGCAGGATCGGCTTGTGGCAAAAACATGAGCAAAGAAACCTTCGACACTTTGGGTCACCAAAAAGAAGTAAATTATGCGCTGAAAGCCGATATGTCGATTGAAGACTTTATCACCGAAGTAACAACCGGCTTGATGCCGCCCCCAAGCTATTTCCCATTAAACGTAATGATGAATAAGCAGGGCTACGACAGTATCGACCTGGTGATGGAACGCGGCACCCGTGCGTTATCGCCAGCAGCCTTCGAAGCCGCTGTCAACGAAACGGGCGCTTTGATCCTCGATACCCGCAAGCCAGAGACGTTTACGCTTGGCTTCATCCCCAACAGCATCAACATTGGTATAGATGGTGGTTTTGCCCCTTGGGTAGGCACTTTGATTCCAGACATCAAGCAGCAAATTTTGATTGTTGCCGACGCAGGTCGCGAAGAAGAAGTAGTAACACGCCTAGCCCGTGTGGGTTACGATTTTGCCATCGGATACCTCGAGGGTGGCTTCGAAGCTTGGAAGAAAGCCGGCATGGAAGTAGACGAGATTCAGAGCGTAACCGCTGACGAATTTGCAGCAGCTGAAGTAGCTGATGCTACCATCAATATCCTCGATGTCCGCAAGAAGAGCGAGTACTACAGCGAGCACATTGTGAATGCTGAAAACGCACCTTTGGATAACGTTAATGATGCCATGGCAAGCATCGATAAAGACAAAACATACTATGTACACTGTGCGGGTGGTTATCGGTCGATGATTTTTGCCTCCATTCTCAAGGCACGTGGTTTCGATAACCTCATCAATGTGGCAGGTGGCTTCAGCGCCATCAAGGCTTCAGAGAAATTTAAGATTACGGACTACGTTTGTCCGACTACCATGCTTTAAGAGCAATTATTTACGGGCGCCGCCGCAATCGGGTTTTTAGGTTGTTGGCGGCGCTTTTTTTCACCTTTCCAACCGGTATGTAATGAAAAAATACTTATTCCAGTCGATTTTAGCGACCTTGCCAGGCACGCTTTTGAATTAGGTAAACGGTTGCAAGCTGGGCCAAAGGTACAAGTCAGCAAATAGCCGACTGACTTGAAAAGGAGCTCAACAATGTGTTTGCCAAAGATGCTGAACAGTGTTTTGGCGGCTAGGTGATTAAGTTTGAGGGCATGAAAGTCGCCTTTAACGCACATGGCGAAGATGGGCAGCGGGTAAAATCGGTGCATGTAGGCAAAAAATCGCTGGATTTAAATAAGGTGTACACCATTTCGGCTTGCGAGCGCGACGGCGATTCCGACGATATGCTCTGCCGCATGAGCCAGGTAATGGAGCCCAAAAACACTGCCTTTACCTTGCATGAAGCCATGCTGAGCTATTTGGCGGCCAAATCGCCCGTTACGCCTAAACCCAAAATGAACGCCAAGGTGCTCGACGCGCCACAAACTTTACTGAGTCAGGTATTTGGGGTAGATTACGAGTTTAGGTAGGGCAGCCTTCCTTTAAATCTTACCTATTTTTGTGATGTAGGCCTTTCCTCCTTAGGGATGCGCGCAGCGAATCCCGTTTAAATTTAGGGCGTTAAGGTGACTTGGGCAGTTCTACATTTGGCTGAATCAATACGCTGCCACATTGTTTAAATGGAACGTCAGCCCTTTTTTCAAGTTGGAATTGACCTGCAAACGATGTCATTAATTGCTCGAACAATTGCGCTTGCTTTTCGGTCATTGGCCCCTCCAGGTGCTGATAGGATAAATGGCCAATGCGGCCTTCAGTCTGAAAATAAATCCGCAGGTAGAACTTCTGCTTTTCATGTAACGCTAGTCCGCCTGCTTTAAGATGCTTGGCTAATGCTGCATGCAAGCGCTTGTATTCTGCCAACCAAGCTTCGTGATCATCGAAAACACCTTGGCTGGCATCTATGTGTATAGCCGATTTGTGGGTAAGCTCAAGGGAATCGAGCGCGATGGGGACGTCGAAGTGTAATACAGTTTGGGCCTCCACAAAAGGCGGGGGTGTCATATAGACCAGCCATAAGCCAAACAAAAACCTTCTCATAATGCAATATACTCATGGCCATTGTTTTAATCAAGCATTTTGTTTTGTTAGGAAGGTGGAAATATGCTTCTGTGATTTTGATTACAAACATGTTCTTGTTATTTGTGTAGTTTTCCCACATGATGAGACTTCTGCTTTTAAGCTGCTTGCTGAGTACAGTTCTAGGGTCGGTTAAGGCCCAAGCTGATTTTCCGTATCGTTTGTTGATCATTGAAAAGCCCCTTGTGGGCTTGCCGGGATTGCATTCCTATGCCTATGGTCAATTGGGATCAAATACTTTCTTTTTCGGAGGGCGCACCAATGGCATCCATGCGCGACAGCCATTTCGTGCCTTTCCACCAGCTGCAGCAAATGAACGGTTGTATTGTCTTGATTGGCTAACCGATAGTGCCTTCAGTGTGGCGCTTGATGTCCTGCCACAAGCGATGCGTGAGCAACTGTCGGCGAGCAATTTTAACTTTCACCAGAGCGGTCAACATTTGATCATCAGCGGTGGCTATGGCTTTTCAGAAAGCCGACAGCAATTCATCACTTATCCCCAGCTGCTGCGCATCGATTTGTATAAGCTGAAGGAAAATTTGCAGCAGCAAACAAGCATTGCGGCGGCTTTTGAGTTGCTCGTGGATACGTTTTTTGCTGTTACAGGCGGACAATTAGGTAAGATTGGCACGGATTACTACCTCGCAGCCGGGCACCTTTTCAACGGCCGCTACAATCCCATGGGCCCCAATCATGGCCCTGGCTTTGAGCAGCGCTATACAAACCAAATTCGCGTATTTCAACTCAGTCCTCCCAACGAGCCACTTCAGCACACGGTTGGTAAGGCATTTACTGATCCGATAGAGCTCCATCGCCGCGATTACAACCTTGTACCGCAGCTTTTTGAAAACGAACAGTTTGGTTACACCCTTTTTTCGGGTGTGTTTCAGCATACAGCCGATTTGCCTTATTTGCATCCCGTTGATGTTTTGCCAGGTAAGATGCGCACTTACCACTATTTTTTGCAACAACTGAGTCATTACCACAGTGCCCGTGTGCCGCTCTACGACCGTCGCACGGGAGCAATGCACAATTTATTTTTTGGCGGTATCAGTCGGTTTTATCCAGGAACCGATGGTTTGAAAAGCGACTCGGATGTGCCTTTTGTGAATACCATCAGCAGGGTTACCCGCGAGGGACATTTCCATAGCGAGTACCTTCATCCCGAACGTATGCCTGCGCTTTTGGGTGCCAGTGCTGAATTTTTACTGCAGTCTGGCTTGCCCTTGCTACACAATGAAATTATTTCGCTGGCTGATATCAACAGCGATTCGGTACTACTTGGCCACATCGTAGGCGGTATTCGCAGTGAGTTGCCGAATGCCTTTACCACCAATCAAACCGAAAAAACCGCGGCCTCCGCTACGGTATATGCCTTGTATTTGGTGCGGGATAGCAGTGCAGAAGCCCAACTTGTGCCGCGCATACAGCTGCCACTACCCAACGAATTTAGCATCGTGAAACACAAACGTCATGGGGTGCAAATCACATTTCCTGTAGCAGCTACCGACAGTAGTCTCCATTATTTGGTGAGTACCCCAACGGGTGAATTGCTCGAAAAAGGGCAACTCAACGAACTTGAGTCGGGCCAGCAAAGGGTTACCTTCGATTTGCGAAAGTATCCAAAAGCGCAAAAATTGCATTTCACGCTCGTGTATAACCATTCCTTTTTTATGACGCTCTCTTTTGATCCGACGTTGAGAAAACGCTGATCAGCTTGCATTTTTATTTTTCGGCCTTATACATGATCTTCGTAACCAAATGTTGCGCCGATATTTTCTGCTATTATGCTTTCTTCAATTGGGTTTTTCGACCCTGTCGGCCCAGCAATTAAGCGGTGTGGTGATGGATGCCCAAGGCAAGCCTTTGCCCTTTGCCTCCATTCTGGCTAATCCGGGCAATCACAGTACCATTTCCAATGAAAAAGGACGGTATGAAATCAGTTTGCCAGCTGGGAAATACGACATTCAGATTCATTATTTGGGATTTAATGCACTGAAGTCACAGGTGGTGGTTGCTGCGCAAGGCCTGCAGCGTGATTTCAAACTCGAGCCTCAAGTATTCGAGCTCAACGAAATCAAAATCAATGCCCGTGCCGAGGATCCGGCGTATGGCATCATGCGTCGTGCCATCCGCAATGCGCCTCTGCACTTGGCCAGTGTGGCTAGCTACAAGGCCAATAGCTATGTCAAAGGCAGTTTTGTAGTCAACAAAGCCCCCTGGGTGGTGCGTAAGCTGATGGACGAGTCGAACATCAAAGTAGGAACCACCTATTTGCTCGAGTCGATGAGCGAAATCAACTTCCGCCAACCCGATGTTTTTCAAGAAAAGGTGGTTTCGATTCGCTCGAACCTCCCCCCAGGCACAAATCCCACCATCAATTTCGCCAATTTCAATTTTTACAGACCCGTGGTAGGTGAAATTATTTCGCCTCTTTCCCCCAAAGCTTTCCAGCACTACCGCTTTGTGTACAGGGGGGAGAAGTTGGAAGATGGTAAAAAGCTCATTCGCATAGGCTTGCTGCCGCGGGCAAAGGGACCTTATTTGCTCGCTGGTGATTTGTACTTGCTCGAACCGAACCTGAGCTTGTATAGCATCGATGTGCGTTTTACCGACGATAATGGCATCCGCTACCATTTGCAACAGCAGTTTCAGGAGTTTAATCAGTTATGGATGCCAGTGAAGCAAGATGTGGCTTTGCAAGTGAATTACTTAGGTGCCGTGGCCGATGTGCGCTACATCACCTCGGTACGCAATTATCGCATTGAATCGGATGCGGAAGTATTGGCCTTGTTAAATAAGCCCCTTCCGCAGAAATTGCAAGAGGGTGCTGCAGGCAATCAGCAAGTGAAAAAGGAAGTGAAAAAGCTGAAAAAACAGCTGGCCGAGGAGCAAGCTGACGAGGAAATGGCACGGGAGTACAGCTTCGAAATCGATAGCATGGCCCGCCGGCAACCCGATTCGGTTTGGAAAAGCCTGAGACAGCTGCCCCTTGAGGAACAAGAAATTGTGGGTTACCGTGAAGCTGATTCGCTTTACGAGGCCAGAGGTATCTCTGAGAAACGCGATAGCTTGGAGTCTTTGCCTGTTTTTCGTTGGTACCATCCATTTACCGGACATACGTATCGCTTAGGTGAGTACATCGATCGGGTTGGGCGCTCGAAACAGCTGCGTTACGATGGTTTGGTGCATGGTATTGTGCCCATGGCAGATTTTTACAACACGGTGGAGGGCTTTGTGCTGACTTCTCGCTGGCGCTATACCACCCGCAAAAGCCGCATGCAAAGCACCGAGCTCGATCTCCGCGCGCGCTATTCGATTGCCCGCAACCGCCCATTATTGAATGCCAAATACACCTACAATCAGGAGAAGTATAGTTTGCGTTTGTTGGGCGGCACCTCTGTACAGCAATTTAATCCCATCGACCCCGTACCGGCTTCTGTAAACCTGCTACAAACCGTATTGTTCAACGACAACATCCTCTTTTTGTATGAAAAAGCCTTTGCACAGCTGGCAGCTACCCGGATTTTAAGCAGCAAATTGAGCTTGAATGGACAACTTGAATATGCACGAAGAACTCCTTTAAATAATACAAACAGACTCGCCTTTTGGAACGATCCCGAAGGGCTCAGTCCTAACAATCCCGCCAATGAAGAAATGGGGAATACCGCTTTCGAGGCCCATAATTATGTAGGCTTGCAGTTGGATATGCAGTGGCGCCCTTGGGCCGAAACTGTGCGGATCAATGGTGAAGAGCGGGTATTGAACCGCGATAGGCCGTTTTTTACATTCAAGGCAAATTCTGGCTTTACACCCGACTGGTTTCAGAGCTTTTCGGTAGGAGTGAACCAGAACCGCAATCTGTATCGGGGAAATAGTCTTTTTTACCACCTCGAACTCGGTAGTTTTTTGCGCAAGCCTACTTATTTTATGGACTACACCCACTTCAGTGGTTTCCAGTCGCTTTTGCAGAGCAACGAAACGGAGTCGTACCGTAACTTGCCCTATTACCGCTTTAGTACAGCCGGCCCTTATTTAAGTGTGTTTTCGAGGGTGCGTATGGGGCGACTTGCGCTAACCCGCATCGAAAAAGTGCGCATGTACGGACTCGACGAAGCGCTTTTTGCCAGCACCCTCATCACCGGCTCGGTTAGGCATTTTGAGGTAGGTTACAATGTTTCTGGGCCGTTTCGCATCATTGGCACCGACTTTTTTGTGTCGTTTAACAGCATCGAACCCACCCGAGGGGGTTTGAGGTTCAGGCTAGGCATATAAAAAAGCCATCCTTTTGGGGATGGCTTGGTTGAGATGTGCTCAAGCTCTTTAAGGAGCTGGGCTCATGGTGATGATAGATTCGAGGTCTTCATCATAGTCGTAACTACGCACTTTAAATTGTGTGGTTGTAAGGGCTAAAATGTTTAAAGTATCCTGTTCTCCGGCTTGGCTGAGGATAATTTGCGTTTGAGCGGCATTAAAAGCCCAGTTCGAAGTGTCTGGAGATTCACCTGGCATC
This sequence comes from Sphingobacteriaceae bacterium, assembly GCA_030682795.1. Taxonomy (GTDB): domain Bacteria; phylum Bacteroidota; class Bacteroidia; order UBA7662; family UBA7662; genus PNNG01. Next base: position 7,241 of record JAUXNJ010000009.1, on the reverse strand, counting down.
GTAAAGATTACCGTGTTGTCAGCACGGAAATTGAACCGTGCTCCTGTAAAAAAGAAGGTAGCATCAATGCTGTCAATTAAAATCTGATCAATTTTCCAGATTTTGGTAAGCAGCTCTTTTTTAGTTGGAGCTGGCGGCGTTGGTGTTGGGATGATAGGGTCCTCTTTTTTGCAAGAAGCCACAGTGATGCCTACAGCCAAAAGGAGCAGGATCCAAGATGATTTTTTGTTCATGATTTTTTGTTTTGTAGCACAAAGGTAAAACAATTACCATCGTGCGGTGCGCGGTGGTGTGATTTGTCGTTAAATGCTTAAATTGTGTTCAAAAATAGAAATATGCGAAATGTATATATGGCTTTTGTGTTGTTATTAGGCACCCAGTTGCAAGCACAGCCATTAGCTTCTGGTATTCCCAGAGAAAATTTGGACTTAAGTACAACCCCCTGTGAAAACTTCTACCAATACGCTGCTGGCGGCTGGATGAAGGCCAATCCCATGCCCGAAACCGAAAGCCGTTGGGGCTCGTTCAACAAATTGGCAAAGCAAAACGATGAAAAAATCAAGGTGATCCTCGATCGCCTGGCCAAAGGCAGCAGCCCTGTTGCCAAAGGCTCCCCCGAGCAATTGGTGGGCGATTTTTACCGCTCGGCCCTCGATACAGCTGCTTTAGAGCGCCTAGGCACCAAGCCCGTGCAGCCTTATTTGGCTAAAATTGATGCTTTGAAGGATAAAAAAGACCTCATGAAGCTATTGGGCGAGTTGCGACCAGCAGGCTTTGGCGGCTTTTTTAGCTTTTATGTGGGCTTAGATGCCAAAAACAGCCAGATCAACATTGTGAATTTGGGCCAAGGCGGCTTAGGCTTGCCCGATCGCGATTATTATTTGAAGACGGATGCTCCTTCCCTCGAAATTCAAAAAGCCTATGTGGCTTATATGACCCGTTTGTTTAAGCTGGCAGGGGTATCTCAAGCTGATAATGCGGCCAGCAGGGTTTACGCGATTGAAATGCAATTGGCCCAGGCCAGCATGTCGCGGGTAGAGCGCCGCGATCCCGATAAAACCTATAACAAATACAGTTATGCCGATTTTTCGAAAGATCCGGCTTTGGGTTATTTGAAGTGGCAGGACTTTTTTGCCGCTTCCGCTACGCCGGACTTCAAGGAATTGGTGGTGGGTCAGGTGGAGTTCATCAAATCGCTGCAGCCGCTCATCGAAAAGAGCAGCTTAACGGAGCTCAAAAACTACCTCAAATGGTCGGTTTTAAACAGCAGCGCAGGCATGCTCACCAGCAATTTTGAAAAAGCGCAATTTGGCTTTTACCAAACCACCCTCAGCGGCACCACGGTGATGAAACCACGCTGGGAACGCGCCGTTAGCCTAACCAATGGGAGTTTGGGTGAGGTGTTGGGACAGCTGTTTGTGAAGGAACATTTTAGCAAAGAAGCCAAAGCCAAGGTGAGCGAAATGGTAGAACACCTACGTTACGCTTTCAAAACCCGCATTGAGGCGCTTGACTGGATGAGCGAAACCACCAAGGCCGAGGCTTTGGTGAAGTTAGCGGCTTTTGAATACAAAATTGGCTATCCCGATAAGTGGAAAGACTACAGCAAGGTCGACATTCGTGCCGGCCGGTTGTTCGAAAATGTGGTCAATACCCGCCGACATGGCTTTGCCGAAATGGTAGCCAAAATCGGTCAGCCCGTTGATAAAACCGAGTGGGGCATGACGCCACAAACGGTGAACGCCTATTATTCACCTAGTCGCAACGAAATTGTGTTCCCTGCTGGCATTCTACAGCCGCCTTTTTATGACCCCGAAGCCGAAGATGCGGTGAATTACGGAGGCATTGGCGCGGTGATTGGCCATGAATTTTCGCACGGCTTCGACGATAAGGGCAGCAAATACGACGCCAGCGGCAACCTCAGCAATTGGTGGACCGAAGAGGACCGCACCCAATTCGAAGCCCGCACCGGCAAAATTGTAGCGCAATTCAACGGTTACGAAGTGCTCGAGGGCATCAACATCAATGGCAGTCTCACCCAAGGCGAAAACATTGCCGATTTGGCTGGTCTCACCATGGCGTATTATGCTTACATACATGCCAAAGAAGGCCAAGACATCGGTGCAGAAATTGAAGGTTATACCTGGCAGCAGCGCTTTTTCCTAGGCTGGGCGCAGGTATGGGCCCAAAACATCTCCGAAAAGGAGCTCCGCAAGCGCATCATCACCGATTCACACTCCCCCGGCGAATACCGCGTGCGTGGTCCCCTGGCCAATATGCCCGAATTTTGGGAAGCGTGGGGCTGCACCCCTGGTCAGGGCATGGTAGCACCGCAGGAGGTGCAGGTGAAGATTTGGTGAAAACGGGCATTTTTTTTGAAATGGCCGGCGGACGTTAAATAGCTGTTTGCAGCGATGAGAGTAGGATTTTCGGTTTTAGCAATGTTCTAAAACCAAGGGGCATCATAGTAAAACATGAAAGATATTTGGTTAAAGTTTTGTTTTTTGAAATTATTTATGCAACTTGAATTATCAAACAATCTAAAATCAATTTTATGTTAAACAAGTACACAAACAAAACAAGAACAATAGGGGGGGGGGGTAATTCTTGCGCTTCTCCTTAATTTGCTAATCACAACTATAGCATTTTCACAAACCAATTTGGTTGTTAATGGAGATTTTGAGCAGGGCACAATCCCGGATTATTACTCTCAAGTAAATAGAGCCACCGGATGGACGAATGAAGGTAGTTTTGCAGGATTTTTGGGTGTAATTGCAACTCCAGACCTCTTTGATGCCAGAAGTCCATTTCCTGGAACAGGGGTACCTTCAAATTGGAGGCATGTCAATTTATATGATTTTTTTGCTCAGCAGGGGAAACAAAGGTATGTCTTCATCTCTAATCATTTAATAAACGGAGTTGAAAATGAGTCAGAAATGATTACCGGCACTCTAGTTAAAAAATTAGAAGAGGGGTGCTACAAATTCAACATAAAGGCTGCTAATGTTAATAATCCGAGCTTTTTTACCCCAACGACTACACGTGGAAATGTGCTTCTTGTCACGCTGAAAAGCAGTACTAATCCTCAATTAAGTAAGGATATTTATAATCCTGGTCAACTAGTTGCACAAGATGCTATTGCGGACAATGTGAATTGGGTAGACCGAGGTGCCGATTTCACCATAACTCAACAGGAGGCAAATGTTTTCGATAAAATTGTTGTTCGTTTAATGAATTTACCCTTTCAATTTCCCAATCGTGTGAATGGCGTATTGGTAGATGAGGTTGAAATTTTTAATAAGTTGGAAGTTGGAATAAATATCCCAGCTACCATCAGAATATGTAAAGGGTCTGAATTGATACTAACACCCACCATAACTTACAATGGATTGGCAAGTACGCTTCCAAACTTTCGGTGGACTAAAACTGCGGGAGGATCCATAAATCATTATGCAGCTAGTCAAATACAGGTACCCCCATATACACTGCGGGATTACCCTCATCAAAACTCCACTTATACCTTTACTGGCTCCGACAATGATTGTTTTTCTGGTAAAACTGTTCAAGTAATTGTAGAAGACTTAGAGCCAGCCAATTTAATTGGTAGCTTAACAGAATGCGACTTGGAAGACACCCAGCAGTATCAGCTTGATAATTACTTAGAAGGCGTAGATGTGAGTTGGGTTGTTGTGGGAGGCAACTTACAAATACCGCCGCTTAATATCCCTACCTTTGCCGATGTAACTTGGTTGAGCAACCATCAAGGTCCGAAGTACATTGTTATTAATCAAAATTCTTGGGCTTGTTCTCGGTCAGATACCTTTTATATAAGAGCATGTTGCCAACAGGATATCTATGAACCTGGCAACCCCTCACCTGAAAATGTTTTTGTAAGGGCGGTCAATACCAGCCAAAGTGCATTGTTTAACCAAACAGTGATTTCAAATTCCGATGTTGAATTTATAGAAATTAATGGCACTTATGAGATAGACATGTCAATGGCGGTATACAACAACGTTACATTCGTTATGGGTCCTGGTGCCAAAATTGTAGTCAATCAATTTGTTGAATTTAACGACTGTATCTTTAAAGCTTGCGGTGGTGAAATGTGGGATGGCATTTTCAGCTTGAACTATTCCCAAATAAATATGAATAACTGCGTTGTGCAAGAGAGTCTCACAGGTTTAAATTTGCGTAACGAGAGTTTAGCCATCTTAGCAGGAACGCTTTTTAGAAAGAATTACGTTGCAATTTCAGCACGTAACTTTGGTGAATTGGATCCAGCTGGTGGCGTTTCAGTGTTGCTTTCGCATTTACAGCTTAACAATTGTGTTTTTAGAGGCAATGAAGGCGGTATGCTTTTAGCTCCCTACAATCAAGTCATAACTTTAGCAGGAGTGAATTCATTTAGAAATTCACATGCCGCCATTCAAATGCACAATGCCAAACACATCCGAATTGGAGACTTAACCAATCCAAGCAACATCAACATTTTTGATGGACTCAACAATGGTATTTTAGGACGTTTTGCCCAAATAGATGTGTATAATGCTGTCTTTTCCAATATCCAAACCAACGAATTGCACCCTCAAGCACTTTATCCTTTATCAAACGGTACTGCGATTAAGTACAACAATTTGGATACACCCTATTTCAATCGAAATGACCAAGCCAGGGTATTAAACTGCACTTTTACCAATGCCCAAATTGGTGTGCAAGGTCATTTTACCGATAGTATGCGGGTTGAAGGTTGTACTTTTGGTAGTGTAAATGTAGGGGTGAGCTTTACAAATTCTTTTGGAAGGTTGAGCATTGCTAACAACAACATTTCGAACGCGGTTACAGGTGTCGCTGTTAGTTCTACCTTTAGCACACTTAATATTTGGGATTTAAACTATTTGGCGGCAATCCAAAATAACACCATAAGTGCACGAAACATTGCTATTGATGTAATAGCCATGCGAACGCATATTGTAAAGAACGATATCCATTTAATTTACCAAAACCCAGGAACTATATTCACTGGTGTTAGGGTCAGAAATTTAGATAATACTACAGCAGATCCATTAATTCAAAGTCTTTCCCAAATCAAAAGAAACCACATTCAAGTAATTAATGGCTTACCATCGCAATCTGATGTTCAATCTTTCCCAAACATGGTGCGTTGGAATAGTGGCATAACCATTGAGCACTGCGGCTATCTTTATGTTACCGAAAACCTCATTGAGCACACCGTAAATGCCCTGGTAATTGAAGGAAATACATTGGCAAAAGTGCACATTGGCTGCAATACTTTTCAAGATAATTATATTGGTATTCAACGCCGAAATAATTCAATTACCGCACAGGGCGGTTACGATGATCCCGCTGATAATAGGTGGATTAGGGTGAAGGGAATGAATGCAAGGGTTTGGGAGCCAAGTAATACAAACAATTTAGTTCTTGAATATTTTCATAGGGGGCAAGCCAGTGGGTTTAATGCCTACAGCCCATCCCCTTTTACAGGTCTTGTGTTCATTTATGATAACCAAAATTCCTCCAAAGATTGTGACTTTTTAAGATCAGAATCAAATGACGACGAAGGTGGCGAACAGGATTATTTTGACCTTAGTCAGTTAGAAGAAATTGCAGAAGATGAGCTTGATTTTTCAGCTTTTGGTGTAGAGGACAAAGCCTATCAAGAGTATTTTGCCCAATATGCTGTTTTAAAGGCCATTGATGCCGATTCTACTTTATTAACTAACCCCATTTTGAGCGCGTTTTACGTGCAAAATCAAAGCGGATTGCGAGTTAAATTAAGAGAAATGCATACAAATTTATTGGATGGGGACTTGAGCAATTACGCTGCACTTAAGGCCAATGTTTCGGCACCAAGCGTTTTTGATAGCTTAGCATTGCTGGTTGGGGATATTTATGCACGAAGCTGGGCCCTTCAGGCCAATGAACCAATCAGCTTTACTAACAGCGACTTTCAAACCTTGCATCAAATAGCCAATATGGCAGTCGCAGCTGGGGGAGAAGCAGTTTTTACAGCCCGAGTAATGCTGGGTATTGACCCACAACCTCAAATGGCACTCAGACAGCAGTTTTCAGATGAACTGCGTTTTGTTGCTGAAAGTAGCATCAATGTTTTTCCAAATCCTGCTCAAAACGATGTTAAAATAAGTGGAGATGGCATGAGCCAACTAAATTATCGTTACAGCATTACTGATTTACAAGGTAAATTAGTGGCAAAAGGCGATGTTGGTGTATTAGATGGCTACGGTCATATTCCGCTTAATGGCTTGAATAATGGCGTTTATGTGTTGCAATTAATAAATGGTAGTGAACACCATCAAAGTAAGCTCATAGTGCTTAAACCCTAATGAAAACCCTTGTACTTATATTGAACTCTTTATTTTTCTTGTTGCCCCTAATCACTAAGGGGCAACAGGAAAATTTGATTTATAATGGTTCATTAGAGGAGTACATAAACTGCCCTTTTAATCTGCCAATTTTGAACGCAAAGGGTTGGTCTGCAGGTATACCTGGTGGCAATTCTTCAACAGATTATTTTCATGCCTGTGCTGGTACAGTACCAACATTCAGTTCAAATTGGATGCAATATGCAGCTGATGGTGAAGCGTATTTTGGGGCTGGAAATGGATTGGGGAATTTAGACTCTACAGCTCCTCAATCAAGGGAATTTGCTAGCGGGAGACTTAAACTTTGCTTAGAAGCGGGTAGGAGGTACCAACTTTCTTTTTCAGTTTGTGCACCTACTAATCTCATCCAAGCTTGGCGAGGTTACGACTGTTTTGAGGTGTATTTTCACTCAAATGAATTTCCGCTCGATGGTCAGAATTTAGGGGTAACCAACCGGTTTTATGAAGTTGCTTCAAAAGCCATTCGTATGCCTGTGAATGGCCCTGTTGTTGAACGGGGCATTTGGCATAAATTGGAAGTAACATTTACAGCCCAAGGCAATGAATGCTACTTTACCGTAGGCTGTTTTAAATGGTTAAGACCTGAAAACATTGGGGTTTTGGTTGGGCCTGGTGTTAATGCTCCAGTTGCTAATGGTATCTATTACCTCTACGACGACTTCGTCCTTACCGAAATCCCCGACGATACCACACCTGAACCCACGCCTGAGCCGGTGGTGCCCAATGTACTCACCCCCAATGGCGATGGCATCAACGATTTTTGGGTCGTCGAAAACCTCCCTCCGGGCACGGCTGTGGCTATTTACAACCGCTGGG
>JAUXNJ010000008.1 GCA_030682795.1 Sphingobacteriaceae bacterium | reverse complement strand
CTAGCGGATGGTAATCAGTGGCAAAATCAAAAATCACAGGAAGCACCCACAATGAAAGTAATGAGCACCATTCGACGATAAATGTAGGATGCCAAAAATCTGAAAAGCGCAGCGGTCTGATGTCTGAAAAGCGAACGAAGTGAGCGGTCTGTACAGCGAGCTGAAAGCGAGCGATTCTTCTAAAATTTAATCAGTTTCTGAAAGTAACTCTTTCCCTCCACGCTCAGCCGCACCACATACATGCCTTTGGCCAAATCCGACAAGGAAACGAGCTGCTGGTGTAGACCGCCTTCGCTAACAAGCCACTTTTCTTGCCAAAGCAGCTTCCCACTTAGGTTGCTGATGCTGATGGTGGCTTCGGCAGCACCTTCGGTCCAAATTTCGAGCGTGGCTTGCTCCTGGGCGGGATTGGGATAAAGTTTTACTTTTAATTCAGGTATGCTGGGTTGGATGTCACCAAAATTCACCCCTCTGGGATTATATACTGTCAACCCAGTGGTCGAAGCAATCCACACATTCCCCCGATCATCGAATTGAATGGCGGTGATGTAAGCATCCTTTAGCCAATACATATCGTTATGATTATCCCATTCCTCATTATACATACTCGCCAAGCCACGGGTGGTGCCTACCCAAAGGGTTTTACGGCTGTCTTCTTTTACCACAACAACTTGGTTTGATGGCGTGCCCATTTGCTCTTTGGTGTAAAAAGTTATCTCCTCACCTTTGATGCGGTACAAGCCCTGCTGCGGCGAAATGCGTATGTGCGACAGGTACATATATCCTGCATTTGGTTGACGAGGATTAAAATCCGGTGAAGGCCAAATGATGTGATACCGAAGCTTTTCTGGCAAATTGTAGCAAACCCAGCCTGTGTCACTTTCATAGTACAAACAACCATTTGCAAAGGCGTCTAGAAACATCAATTTACCTTCTACATCATAAGCATAATCTTTAATGGCCATGTTAGGCAAATCAATGAGGTTACGTAGAAATGTACATGCAGTATCTCCTAAAATTTGAAGCCCGCCAGCATTAAATGCATGTATGCGCCCATTTATAAATCGGAAATCATGATACTCATCTGTAATAACGCACTCATAATTATTTACAACGGAACTGTCAAGTAAAGCATAAACTCTTGTAGAGTGGCCAACCCAAGGAGCAAAGTAGGCGGTATCTTTTTGACCCACTGCAAGCGACATCACACAGGGACCATCTTGAAAAATTGTATTTGGACGGGTAAACTGGCTAAAATGAAAAAAGTCAGACATGTCTACCTTGCTGAAATTGCCTACACCACCGTTGGGTACATTACAAAGGGATATCCAAACCTTGTTTTTTGAATCCAAATCTACCCCAGTAACTACCGCCAATGGCATTTTCGAGTTATCATATCCCCACCAAATCCATTTAGGATCGGCATGAGCAGTATCGATGAGCTGTGCCGAGCAAAAGCCCTGAGCACATAAAATAGCCAAGCATGTAAAAATAAATTTCACATCACAATGTAGCATTTGTTTACAAAATCCACAAACGCTTGTTTTCATTCTTCGGCCTTGGTTGCAAGTTGAGATGAAAAGATAACAGACCGCCCGCTGCGCGGGCTTTTCAGACATCAGACCGCGAGCTGCGCTCGCTTTTCAGATAGCGCGGGCGCTAGCGGTTAGGCTGACAGGGGCTGTTGGTGGGTTTTTCTGCCTTGGCGGATGGTAAGCAGTGGCAAAATCAAAATCCCAGGTAGCACCACAATGAAAGTCGTGGGCACAATTCGATGATAGAAGTAGGATGCCAAAATCTGAAAAGCGCAGCGGTCTGATGTCTGAAAAGCGAACGAAGTGAGCGGTCTGTATAGCGAAGCGGTCTAACCGATGCTATTGTCAGTCTGCTCCAACTCCTTCAACTGCGGCAGCTCGTGCAGACTGTTAATGCCAAAATACTCCATAAAAAAATCGGAGGTGCCGTAGAGCAGCGGGCGGCCGGGACCGTCGCTTTTGCCTGTCATCACAATCAAATTTTTCTCTAACAAACGCTGGATGCTGTAGTCGCAGCTCACCCCGCGGATGCTTTCGAGCTCCGATTTGGTAACCGGCTGCTTGTAGGCAATGATCGACAAGGTTTCGAGGGCCGCGGTCGACAAACGCTTCTTCGACCTTTCCGCCACCGCCATCGCCAGCAAGTCTTGGTGCTCGGGCTTGGTATAAAAGGCATAACCCCCTCCCGCCATCCGCAATTCAAAACCCCCAATACGCGCGGCGTACATGGCCTGCAACTTCTCCAGTTCCGCAGCCAAATCGGCCTCCGAAAGCGCTTCTTCTCTAAAAGTTTGCAGCAAACGACAGAGCTCAGCCAGCGGCAAAGGCTTGTCTGCCGCAAAAATGAGGGCCTCGGCTTGGGCCAGTAGGGGGGATATCTCGGGACTTTGTGTCATGAATCGCAACAAATCTATTAATTTTAGGGCAGTAGATTTATTTCCACGCACACATCTTTATAAACTTATGTCCAAAAACAAACTCCTGATGACCTTCGCCCTTGGCAGCAGCCTCCTAATGGCCTGCAACGACAAAGCGCCTGAGCAAAGTGCGCCCGAGCCTTTTAACGTAGTGGCCGACGAATTTGCAGACGTGCAAGTGCTGCGCTACCGCATTCCGGGCTTCGACAGCTTAACCCTCCAACAAAAAGAACTGCTGTATTACCTCAGCGAAGCCGCGCAGGCGGGTCGCGACATCATCTGGGACCAGAACTACAAATACAACCTGCTGGTACGTAAAACCCTCGAAAACATCGTAGAACACTACGAAGGTGAGCGCAGCGGAGCCGATTGGGACGCCTTTATGGAGTACAGCAAGCGGGTGTGGTTTAGCAATGGCATCCACCACCATTACAGCATGCGCAAGCTCATGCCGAGCTTCGATGCGGCCTACTTCGCCACGCTGGTGAGCGGCTCGCCGAAAGGCAGTTTTCCGCAAATTGAAGGACAAATCAGCAACAACGACGAGCTGGTGGCCTTCCTCAGTCCCATCCTCTTTGACCCCGCCGTGGCAGCCAAACGGGTGAATTTGGAACAAGGGGTTGACCTCATCCAAACCTCCGCCAACAACTTCTACGAAGGGGTAACGCAGGCCGAGGTAGAGGCTTTTTACGCCAAGCAAAAGGTGAAAGACGATCCTACCCCCATTTGGTACGGCTTAAATTCGAAGGTGGTGAAGGGCGCCGACGGCAAACTGCAGGAGCTGGTTTGGAAGTCGGGCGGCATGTACGGGGCGGCCATCGATAAAATTGTGTATTGGCTCGAAAAAGCCATCACTGTAGCCGAAAACGATTTGCAAAAAACAGCGCTGGAGCTGCTGGTGAAGTACTACAAAAGTGGCGATTTGCGTGATTGGGATGCCTACAACATTGCCTGGGTGGCCGATACCGAGTCGATGATCGACGTGGTGAACGGCTTTATTGAAGTGTACGGTGACCCGCTGGGCCAAAAGGCTTCGTATGAGTCGGTGGTGTCGGTGCGCGACATGGACGCTACCCGCCGCATCAAGGCTATTGGTGACCAGGCGCAGTGGTTCGAAGACAATTCGCCCCTGATGCCGGAGCACAAAAAGGCCGAGGTAACGGGCATTTCTGCCAAGGTAATTACCGTAGTGCAGGAGTCGGGCGATGCGGCCCCAGCCACGCCAATTGGCATCAACCTGCCAAACGCCGACTGGATTCGCAAAATCCACGGCTCGAAGTCGGTTTCGTTGGGCAACATTGTATACGCTTATAACGAGGTAGCCAGCAAAGGCAGCGCCATCGAGGAGTTTGCCTGGGACCAAGCCGAAATAGACCGTTCACGCAATTTTGGCGCCTTGGCCGGCGATCTGCATACCGATTTGCACGAGGTGATTGGGCACGCCAGCGGACAGCTCAATCCCGGCATCGGCACACCAAAAGAAACCCTCAAGCAGTACGCTTCTACTTTGGAAGAAGCACGGGCCGACTTGGTGGCGCTTTACTATGTGCTCGACGAAAAGCTCATTGAGCTCGGTGTGATGCCGTCGCTCGAAGTGGGCAAGGCCGAGTACGATGGCTACATCCGCAACGGCATGATGCTGCAGCTGCGTCGCATTGTGCCCGGCGACAACATTGAAGAGTCGCACATGCGCAACCGCCAGCTGGTGGCTGCCTGGGCCTTCGAAAAAGGAGCTGCCGAAAACGTAATCGAACGCCGCACGCGCGATGGCAAGACCTATTTTGTGGTGAACGACTACAACAAGCTGCGGGTGCTTTTTGGCGATTTGCTGCGTGAAATTCAGCGCATCAAAAGCGAGGGAGATTTTGCCGCAGGTCAGGCACTCGTAGAAAACTATGGCGTAAAAGTAGATACGGCCTTACATCAAGAGGTGTTGGCCCGCTACGAAAAAATTAAGTCGAAGCCCTACAGCGGCTTCATCCAGCCCAAGCTGGTACCTGTGATGGAAAACGGTAAGATCACCGATGTAAAAGTGGAGTACCCTGCCAATTTTGTAGAGCAAATGCTCGAATTTGGCAAGAAGAACGCGCTTTTGCCGGTGGTGAACTGAGTTTTACAAGTTAGATGAAAAAAGGCCGGTGGAGACACTGGCTTTTTTTGTGTTCGCTAATTGATGGAATTTGGCGAACAACATAAAAATTACGAAATTTGATTAATACCTTAAAATTCTAGCGAATTTATATTCATCGCAGTCCAAATTGCCGCAATAATTGTTACAATTCATCAGCAAAAACCAAAATACCAAAACATGAGCACACAATTTGTAACAGACGATCACGGTAAAAAGCTCGCCGTCATTCTTCCTATCAAAGAATACAACAAAATGATGGATGACTTGGAAGAATTAGAAGACATCAAGCTGTATGATGCCGCAAAAAAAAGCAAACAAAGCTTCTTAAACGCTGAGGAAGCATTTGCTGAAATTGAAAAAAAACGAGGTAATAAGTAAAAAATGTACCATGTTCGCATAGAGCGTAGAGCACTAAAAAAGCTCGCTAAAATCCCTGAACCTCACTATGCTCACATCAAAGCTGCAATTCTAGCCTTAGCACGGCAGCCCCGACCACTGGGCTACAAAAAACTAAAAGGTAGAGACGGTTATCGAATTCGTGTGACCGACTATCGGATCATCTACGAAATACGTGATGATATTTTATTCATTGAAGTAATCGACCTCGGCCACAGAAAAGACATATACGATCGATAGTTTTCAACTAGCCCCCAAACTCCCTATACTCCCTCATCCTCGCAATTTTAGCCTGCACATAGTCCTTGCCCCATTTTTCTTCCAAAGAAATGATGGGCTCGGTAGCTTGCCAGGCCGGCGGGCGCTGGCCCATGGTGAGTCGACTGTAGTGGTGCACAAACACCCCGGCAGCTACATAAATGGGCTTTACATCGCCCATGCTTTGGGCGCGCTCCCAAGTGCGGAAGTAGAGGTCGAAGTCGGCCTCAAGGATCCGCTCGTCCCAGCGCCCCAACAGCTCAACGCCCTTTTTGCTGAACAACAAGCTGTGGCCACTGAAGCCTTCCACCAGCAGGTCTTCGAACGTAAGCTTGCGGCGGGCGCAAAAGCCGTTCCAATCGCCATACATCAATTGCATGCGTAGGCGCAAACTCCAATGCGAGATGCCTAAAATTTTGGTGATTCCTTTGATCCGGTTCCAGCGGCGGCGCAATTTGCGGGCGCTCGATTGACTTTCGGCCCGGTCAATCGACGTAGGACTGATGATGTCGAGTCCTTTGGCCTCCATCAGCTCAATCAACTGGCGGTCCCAATGCCGGCTCACCACCACATCGTTGTTCAAAAAGGCCACATAATCGCCTGTGGCCACGGCCAAACCCTGATTTTGGGCTACGGGATAGGCCATGTTCCGCTTGTTGCGGATTACAATGGCCCCTGCAGCTTCAAAAAAATCGGCACTGCCATCGGTGCTGGCATTGTCTACCACAATGAGTTCAAAAGTATATGCCGTATGCTTCATGAGCGCCTCCATAAAAAGTCGGTTCATGGGCATTTGATTGTGGATGCAGGTAATGATAGAAAGCATAAGAAAAATCTCTACGAAGATAAGCCCTTTCTGAATTCTGCACCACCTATTGTCAAAAGCAATTACCTTTGAAAAGTGAAAACCTATTTCAAGATCCTCAGTTTTGCCCGGCCGCTGCGCAACTTTATTCCGCGCTATCTGCTGCTATCGTTGCTGAGCATCGTTTTTGGGATTTTCAATTTCACCCTGCTCATTCCGCTGCTCAACATCATTTTTGATACGGTAGAAACGGCACCGGAGCGTTTGGCCATGCCCGAGTTTAGCCTCAGCGCCGGCTATATTAAAGCAGCTTTTAACTATTATTTTTACGACATCCTCCAAGCCAAAGGCAAATTTGGCGCGCTGCAGTTTGTGTGCGGGGTGGTGCTGTTTACAGTGTTGATGTCGAATGTGTTCCGCTACTGGAGCCAGCGGGTACTTACCGGCATGCGCACCATGGTGGTGATGAAATTGCGGCAGGCTTTGTTCAACCGACTGGTGAGTTTAAACGTGCGCTACTTTAACAATCAGCGCAAAGGCAACCTCATTTCGGTGCTTTCGAACGATGTTACCGAAATCGAAAATTCAGTGGTGAGTTCCATCCAAACCGTTTTTCGCGAGCCGCTTTTACTGATGGGTTACATCATTTTACTCTTTACGATCTCGGTAAAACTTACCTTTTTTAGCTTTTTGGTGTTACCCATTTCGGGCTTTGTGATTGGCAGCATTTCTAAAAAGCTGAAGCGCGCTTCTACCAAAGGACAACAACAGCTCGGCAGCATCCTGTCGATCATCGAAGAAACCATCAGCGGCATCCGCATCATCAAGGCCTTTAACGCCCAAGAGCCGGTGAAACAGAAATTCCAAACCGAAAACAGCAGCTACCGCCAAACGCTCAAGAGCATTTTCAACCGCAAGGAACTGGCTTCGCCTTTGTCGGAGATCATGGGCATTGGCGTGGTACTGAGCATTATTTTGTACGGAGGACAACTGGTAATCAGCGGGCAGAGCGAACTCAGCGCCAGCGAATTTATTACCTACATCATATTGTATTCGCAATTGTTGCCGCCGGCGAAGGCCATGACCACCGCCATGACCAATCTACAACGTGGTTTAGCGGCTGCAGAGCGGGTATTTGAGGTGCTCGACACTGAAAATCCAATTGTAGAAGCCCCGAACGCCTTGCCGGTTTCAGACTTTAAGTCTGGCATCGAGCTCAAAGGCCTCAGTTTTAAATACGGCGATGAATGGGTGCTGCGTGACCTCCAGCTGCGGATTCCTAAAGGCAGCATGGTAGCGCTGGTGGGACCTTCGGGCAGCGGTAAAAGCACCCTCGCCGACCTCATCCCCCGTTTTATCGACCCCCAGCAGGGCGCAGTGCTCATAGACGGACAAGATGTGCGGCAGCTCAAAATCAAAGAAGTGCGGGCGCTCATGGGCATCGTAACCCAAGAAAGCATCCTTTTTAACGATACGGTGACCGCCAACATCGCTTTTGGTGTTGAAAATCCCGATCCACAACTCGTAATCGAAGCCGCCAAAGTGGCCAATGCCCACGATTTTATCGCCGCGCTCGAAAATGGCTACGATACCGTGATTGGCGACCGGGGCGCGCGGCTTAGCGGCGGGCAGCGGCAGCGCCTCAGCATTGCCCGGGCAGTGTTCAAAAATCCACCCATCCTCATCCTCGACGAAGCCACCTCAGCCCTCGATACCGAGTCGGAAAAGCTGGTGCAAGAAGCCCTTGCCCACCTCATGGAAAACCGCACGTCGATTGTTGTGGCGCACCGCCTAAGCACCATCCAGCATGCCGACCTCATTGTGGTGCTCGAAAAGGGCGAAATTACCGAGCTGGGTACCCACGAAGCCCTCATGCAAAGCAGCGGCAGCTACCGGCGCCTCATTGAAATGCAGCAGCTTTGACCCGTTGAAATGCGTATATTTGCCTCAAACTTAGGGCATGCAAGTATCGCACATGGCCGATCAGCTGATCGGATCAGAAATCATCAAACTCGCTGGTGAAATCAACCAAAAAATCAAAGCGGGTGCCAACATCTACAATTTTACCATTGGCGATTTCGACCCGAAGGTTTTTCCCATTCCCGCCGAACTCAACACCGCCATCCAACAAGCTTATGCCGCGGGCCACACCAATTACCCGGCCGCCAATGGCGTAACCGAGCTGCGGGAGTCGGTGCGCGATTTTATGCATACATACGGTGGTCTGGATTACGCCGCCGACGATTACCTCATTGCCGGTGGCGCCAGGCCCTTGATTTACGCCATTTACCAAACCTTGCTCGATCCGGGCGACAAAGTGGTGTATGCCGTGCCTTCGTGGAACAACAACCATTACTGCCATTTGAGTCGCGCCCAGGGCATCGAGCTGCACGTGGGTCCGGCCGAGAATTTTATGCCTTCCGCCGCTCAAATCGCTCCATACATCCAAGAAGCCACGCTGGTGGCGGTTTGTTCGCCCTTGAATCCCACTGGCACTGTGTTTGGAGAAAAGGAGCTCGCCGAAATTTGCGACCTCATTTTGGCGGAAAACAAACGACGCGGTCCCGACCAAAAGCCCGTTTACCTCATGTACGACCAAATTTACTGGATGCTGACTTTTGGCAGTACCCAGCATTTTGACCCGGTGAGCTTGCGGCCCGAAATGCGGGCTTATACCATTTTTGTAGATGGCTTGTCGAAGGCCTTTGCAGCAACGGGCGTGCGGGTAGGCTGGACTTTCGGTCCCCGCCCCATCATCGACAAAATGAAAGCCATTTTAGGTCACGTTGGCGCCTGGGCTCCCAAAGCCGAGCAAGTAGCCGTGGCCCAATACCTGCGCGATGGCGCCGCCGTAGATCGCTTTTTGAGCAGCTTCAAAAGCGCTGTGCACGACCGCCTCGATGGCTTCTATCAAGGCTTTATGCGCCTCAAAGCTGCCGGGCATCCGGTTGATTGTATTGCACCTCAAGCCGCCATCTACCTCACCATCCAGCTCCATTTGCTGGGCAAAACCACCCCAGCGGGCAAGCAGCTCAACAGCACCCGCGACATCACCGCCTTTGTGCTCGAAGCGGCAGGACTGGCCGTGGTGCCATTTTATGCCTTTGGCGCCAGCGAAAGCAGCACCTGGTACCGCCTGAGTGTTGGCACCTGCAAGGCCGAAGAGGTGCAATTGGCCTTGGCATCGCTTGAAAAAGCTTTGGTGGCATTGAAATAAGACTTCCATACCTGCTCAGAGCCATTTTTCAACCCATTACGCGAATTTGAAACAACTTTGTTTCAAACATCCTTGTTTCAAACATCCTTGTTTCAAAGTTAAAAAATATCTAGCTTTGAAGCATGGAAAGCACACCCTTTCAATTTGGACAATTAGCTGCTGGACAAGGCTTTGTGAACCGGACAGCCGATCTTGCACATTTGCATAAAACCCTTTCGCAGGGGGTGAATACCATTTTAATTGCTCCAAGGCGCTGGGGAAAAACCTCCCTGGTACACCATCTGAGCCGTCAATACAGCAATGAAAAGTTGGTTTTTTGCCACATCGACCTGTACAGCGTTCGGGATGAAAAAGCCTTTTTTGAGCTGCTGGGTAAAACGGTGATCAACGCTACTCACAATAAACTAGAAAGCGCCCTCGACAGTCTGCGGCAATGGCTCAGCAACATCAGCCCAAAAATCAGTCTGGGCCAATACCCCGACCAGGAGTTAGGCATTGAATTCGACTTTAGCAGCGACAAAATCGACCCAAGCGCGCTCCTCAATCTGCCCGAAAAAATTGCGCAAGCCAAAAACATTCGTCTGGTACTGTGTTTCGACGAGTTTCAAAATATTGAATACCTCACCGACTCCTTGCCCTTCCAAAAACTGCTGCGCTCACACTGGCAACAGCACCAACACGTAACCTATTTACTCTATGGCAGCAAAAGGCATATGCTCATGCAGCTGTTCGAAAAGCAGTCGTACCCCTTTTACAAATTCGGGCAGGTGGTGTATCTCGACAAAATTCCTGCTGCCGAGTTCGAGCACTACATTTGCACCCAATTTGCCCATCACAACAAAAAAATCACGAAAAAACAGGCCAAAGCGGTGGTGCAGCTCATGGATAACAAACCCTATCACGTACAACAGTTGGCTTTCATCCTCTTCAATCAAACCCAAACGCAAGTGGATGCTGAGGCACTGAACAGGAGTCTACAAAGCCTACTTACCCAAGGCTTGGCCCTTTACCAGCACTTGTTCGAAAGCCTTTCGAACATGCAAGTAAATCTCATGAACGCACTGGTGAAAAACGACCCTCGTTCCCTGTACTCGCACGAATTCATCAAAGATTACCGGCTAAAAAGCTCGGCCAACGTTACGCGTAGCTTACAAGGACTCGAAGACAAAGAAATCATCGACCGTTTCGACGGCAACATCGACATCAACGACCCCGGCTTTCGCATTTGGTGGCGGCAGTGTTTGCTGGGCCGAAAAGCCTTAGATCAGGTAGTTTTTGAGCAAGCGCTGCGTCAGTCGCAGCCCGAATAGCTCACCTCGCCCAAAGAGCGGATGATTTGGGGCTCATACCCCGCATATTGCTGTTCCACCTGCCGCAGCAATTGCCGAATTTCTTCGGCATCAAGGCTTTGCACCATTTGCATGCGGTATTCTTTAAAGTTGGGGTAGCCCTTGAAATAATTGGTATAGTGCCGGCGCATCTCTAAAATGCCCAACTTTTCGCCTTTCCACTCGAGCGAGCGCTCAAAATGCCGCAAACAAACGTCGATGCGCTCTACCGTAGTAGGTGCAGCCAGGTTTTCGCCCGTGGCCATAAAATGTTTGATTTCGCGGAAAATCCAAGGATAGCCAATGGCCGCGCGACCAATCATGATGCCATCAACCCCATAGCGATTTTTGTACAAAACGGCTTTTTCGGGACTGTCGATGTCACCATTGCCGAACACCGGAATGTGCATGCGGGGATTGTTTTTCACCTCGCCAATCAAGGTCCAGTCGGCCGAGCCCTTGTACATCTGCACCCGCGTACGCCCGTGAATGGCGATGGCTTGCACACCGATGTCTTGCAGCGCCTCAGCCAAGTACACCACCTGCTTGCTGTCTTCATCCCAGCCCAAACGCGTTTTTACGGTGATGGGCAGCGGACTGCGTTTGACCATCGCCTCGGTAATTTTAAGCAGCTTAGGAAGATTGCGAAGCATGCCGGAACCAGCTTCTTTGCAAACCACCTGCTTTACCGGGCAACCGTAATTGATGTCGATCAGATTCGGCCGGGCTTCCGCCACTTTGTCGATGGCCCGCACCATGGCATCTTCTTCTCCCCCAAAAATCTGAATGCCCATGGGCCGCTCGTCGTCGTAAATGTCGAGTTTCTGCAAGCTCTTGCGGGCATCACGCACCAAACCTTCCGACGAAATGAACTCAGTGTACATCAAATCGGCTCCGTTGGCCTTGCACACCGCACGGAAAGGCGGATCACTCACATCCTCCATGGGAGCCAGCAACAACGGAAATTCGCCTAACTCAAGTGCACCTATTCGAACCATAGCCTAAAAAATCGTGTAAATTTACGCAAAATTTCGTCAAATGCTGTCAGACAAGTCCTTGCGCGAGCACCCGCCCTTCCTCCAAATGCTGCTTTTAGTGCTGTTGTGCATGCTGAGTGGCGGACTTTTGGCCATGCTGGCGCTCAGCAGTTCGATGGCGGTTACTGGTTTACCTGCCACCGCCATGATGGACGGCAACCTGGAAGACCCCAAGCTGGTGCCCCTCATTTGGTACCTGCAAAGCATCACTGCCATCGGCGTTTTTTTAGTGCCGGGCCTGATTTTTAGTTATTATTGGGATTTTAACACCCCTTTTGCGCCGCTCGGACTACAACACAAAACCCCTTGGTTAACCTATGCCGCCGTTTTGGTGCTGGTGATTGGCAGCATTCCCCTCATATACACCGTGTATGGCTGGAACCAAGGCCTCAAACTACCCGCCGCATGGGCCGAGCTAGAGGCTCAACTGCGGGCCAGTGAAGCGCAAGCCGAAAAAACCATCGGGCTATTGATGCAACGCACCGACTCCACCGCTTTCTTGATCAACATCGGCATCCTCGTGCTTCTACCGGCCGTGGGCGAAGAAATCATCTTCCGCGGCATCCTGCAGCGCAGCTTTTACCAAGCCAGTCGCAATCCCCACATCGCCATTTGGGTTACCGCCATCCTCTTTAGCGCCATTCACATGCAATGGTTTGGCTTTTTGCCCCGCATGCTGCTCGGCGCGCTGTTTGGCTACCTCGTTTTTTGGACGGGAAGCCTTTTACCCGCTATCTTTGGACACTTTGTAAACAATGGCGTGGCCGTTTTGGGCGAATACAGCATGCGCAACGGCTGGGTGGGCTTTGATGAAGAACAGCTGAGTGCCTTGCCCCTTTGGATGGTTATTGCCAGCGTTTTATTAACTACATTGGGGCTTTATTGGCTGCAAAGCCGCAAAAAAGACGGAGCATTTGAGCGACTGGATTAAAATATACGAAACACAAACCCCTTGGCAGGCAGAATTGGTGAAAGCCTATTTGGCTGAAAACGAGGTGCAGGCCATTGTGATGAACCAGCGCGACTCCTCCTACCAAGTTTTTGGCAGCGCCACCGTAATGGTGCCTGCCAGTCAACAAAACACCGCGGAAGCCTTGCTGCTGTTAATGGAGCGCGACCAATAATTTTTTGAGATGAATAATTTGGTGCAACGCATACTTACGGGGGCGGTCCTCATGGGACTGATCATTTTCAGCCTCACCACCGGCTTCTACTATTTCAGTCTATTTTTCCTGTTTATTAGCACTGTCGGCCTGTTCGAGTTCTACCGCATGGCAGCACCCAAAGTCAAAAAACGCGATTATTTTGCCTCCCTTTTTGCCGGAGCCAGCATCTATGTACTTTGCGCCCTCACCGCTTCCGATCTTATTCCCTTTGAATGGCTAGAATTGCTCATCCCCATTTGCGCCAGCTTTTTTTTGGTGGAGTTGTATAAAAACCGAGATAAGCCTTTTGAAAACATTGGGCTTACGGTGCTCGGGCTGCTCTATATTACCCTGCCTTTTTCGCTGCTCAACTACATGGCCTTTTTGCCCTTTGGTTTTTATAATTACGAATTGGTACTGGGCATCTTTATTTTTCTGTGGGTAAGCGATTCGGGAGCCTATGTGGTAGGCCGTGCCATCGGTAAAACTAAATTATTCGAACGCATCTCCCCCAACAAAACCATCGAAGGCAGTTTGGGTGGCATTGCGGCGGCTTTGCTGGTTGGCTGGCTGGTAGTGGCGCCTATGTTTGATAGCCTAGACAGCCTCGATTGGGTGGTAATTGCTGGCATTGTGTCGGTAAGCGGCATATATGGCGACCTCATCGAATCGCTGCTCAAACGCAGTTTCGATCGCAAAGACTCCGGCAGTTTATTGCCTGGGCATGGTGGGGTGCTCGACCGTTTCGACTCGTTGATTCTGTCGGCTCCCATGGTGTATGCCTACATCCGCCTCATTCAGGTATGGTAACTTCCATGCAATCAGCAAATTAGAAATTCATAAAAAAAAGCAGCCAGAAGCCACACGGCTTGTGCAAATTCATAACTTTGAACTGTTTTTTAACGATTTCTTAATCATTAACCTAAACCATCACCATGTCAGCAAACGCTGAAATCCAAAAAGTGGCCGAGAATCCATTCGATTCCATGATGTCGCGCTTCGACATCGCTGCCAAAATCCTCAACCTCGATGCAGGCTTGTACAATGTACTTAAATCGCCCGCCAAACAGGTCATCGTAAGTCTCCCTGTCACCATGGACGACGGTCGCATCGAAGTTTTCGAAGGCTTCCGCGTGGTACACAACATCAACCTCGGTCCTGCCAAAGGCGGCATCCGGTATTCGATGGATGTGCACCTCGACGAAGTAAAGGCTTTGGCCGCTTGGATGACTTGGAAGTGCGCCGTATCGAACATCCCCTTTGGTGGTGGTAAAGGCGGTATCAAATGCGATCCACGCAGCATGTCGGCCGGCGAAGTAGAGCGCCTCACCCGTGCTTATACCCGCGCTATGATCGACGTTTTTGGTCCAGAAAAGGACATTCCAGCCCCAGACATGGGTACAGGTCCACGCGAAATGGCCTGGCTCATGGACCAGTACAGCAAATTGGTAGGTTACAGCTCACCAGCCGTTGTAACTGGCAAGCCATTGGTGATGGGCGGCTCTAAGGGCCGTGTTGAAGCTACTGGTCGCGGTGTAATGGTAGCCACCCGTTCAGCCATGTTGAAGATGGGTTTAAATCCGTTTAAATCAACCTGCGCCGTACAAGGTTTTGGCAACGTAGGCAGCATATCAGCCAAGCTCATTGAGCAGCAAGGCTTGAAAATTTTGGCCATCAGCGATGTAACTGGCGGTTATTACAATCCCAACGGCATCAATGTAGATGAAGCCATTGCCTACAGCAAAGCGAATAAAGGTCAGTTAGATGGTTTCCCGGGTGCCGAAAAAATCACCAACGAGCAATTGTTGGAATTGGATGTAGACGTACTTGTACCAGCAGCCATGGAAGATCAAATCACCAAGCACAACGCAGCTCGCATCAAAGCGAAATTGATTGTAGAAGGTGCCAACGGTCCAGTTTCCGCCTCTGCCGACGACATCCTCCACGAAAAAGGCATTATGGTAGTACCCGATATTTTGGCCAACGCCGGCGGGGTTACAGTATCCTATTTTGAGTGGGTACAAAACCGTTTAGGTTATTTCTGGACTGAGGAGCGCGTAAATCGTCGCGCCGACCGTAACATGAAAGAATCGTTCGAGCAGGTGTACCAAGCCAGCTTGCAGCACAACTGCAGCATGCGCATTGCGGCTTACGTGGTGGCCATCGACAAGGTTGCTCAAGTAACCTTGTTAAGAGGCGGCATTTAATTGCTGGTGCTTTCAATACAAAACACGAAATTTGAGGCCGCGCAAAAAGCGCGGCTTTTTTTATGATACATCGCGAAGGCTATACCATCATTGCCACTACCCTGCTGCTCGCAGGCGTACTGGCCTGGGTCGTGAACCATTTTCTCGGCCACTACAAAATTGTTTCAGCTGCTGGCTACCTGGTAATCCTTACCATGGTGGTGCTGGTGGTGCAATTTTTCCGCAACCCCACCCGAAACACGGTCATCAATCCGATGCACGTTATCGCCCCTGCCGACGGCAAAATGGTGATTATTGAGGATGTGGAAGAGCCCGAATACTTCAAAGGCAAGCGTTTACAGCTCAGCATTTTTATGTCGCCGTTAAACGTACACGTCAACCGCAACCCGGTAACCGGCACCGTGAAGTTTTTCAAATACCACCCAGGCAAATACCTCGTGGCCTGGCATCCTAAATCTTCAACGCTCAACGAGCGCACTACCGTGGTGGTTGAAAACGAAGCGGGCATTCCAGTACTGTATCGCCAAATTGCAGGCGCCGTAGCACGCCGCATTCGTTGGTACATCAAAGAGGGCGATCCGGTGGTGCAAGGACAAGAGTACGGCTTCATTAAGTTTGGTAGTCGCATCGACATCTTTTTGCCCGTAGGCACCAAGGTGAATGTGAACATCAACGACAAAGTACGCGGAGGCGAAACCATACTGGCCACCTTCGAATAAGCAATGGCCAAACCCAAGAGTCAGCTCGGCATCATCTTTTTTACGACCTTCCTCGATTTGCTCGGGGTAGGCATCATCATCCCCATCATCGCGCCCCTGTTTTTGGATGTGGAGCACCATTTGCTACCCGACCATTACAGCTTTCAGCAGCGCACCATGCTTATGGGCGTACTCATTTCGAGCTTTTCGCTCATGCAGTTCTTCGGCTCGAGCTTCCTGGGGGCGCTCAGCGACAAATTGGGGCGGAAGAAAGTCCTTTTTGGCTCCATCATCGGCACCACTTTGGGCTACCTCATTATTGGCAGCGGCATAGAGCTGGGTGCCACTTGGATGTTGTTTGCCGGTCGCATGCTCAACGGCTTTTGTGCAGGCAATTTGGCGGTCATTTATTCGTCGCTGGCCGACATCAGCAAGCCAGAAGAGAAAAGCAAGAACTTTGGGATGGTGGGCGCTGCCTTTGGCATTGGCTTTGTAATTGGGCCGTTTTTGGGGGGACAACTCGCCAACAACGAGCTCGTGAGCTGGTTTACCTACGCCACCCCCTTTTGGTTCTCGGCCATTTTAGCTGTCATTAATTTAGCGCTGATTCAGTTTAAATTCCGAGAAACCATCGGTGCCAAAGTCAACCGTTCGCTCAACTTCACCACTGGCTTTCGCAACATCCGGACGGCCTTCACCAACAAAAGTTTGCGTAGCATTTTTGCTGTTTCCTTCCTCTTCATTTTTGGCTTCACCTTCTTTACCCAATTTATTCAGGTGTACCTCATCGAAGCCTTTGACTACCGGGAAGCGGATATTGGGCAGCTGTTTGGCTATATGGGCATTTGGATTGCGCTCACCCAAGGCATCTTCATCCGACCGGTTTCAAAACGTTTTACGGCGCCACAAGTGCTGCGCTTCTCCCTGCCGCTTTTGGCCATGGCAATGTTGCTTTTGCTGGTACCCAATGTAAGCTGGCAGCTGTTTTTAGTGTTGCCGTTCATCAGCATCTTTCAAGGCTTGTCGTCGCCCAACATCACGGCTACGGTATCGAATTTGGCAGGACCAAGCATTCAGGGGGAGATACTCGGCATCAACCAATCGGTAAATGCCGTGGCACAAATGCTGCCGCCTTTGATTGGGGGGGTGATTGTAGGACTCGACATCCGCATGCCGATTTATGGCGCAGCCCTGTTTATTGCTGCCTCTTGGCTAGTACTCAGCTTGGTACTTCGTCGGCAAGCTAGTCGCGCAAGCCATGTGCCTGCTCCATCAATTCCTGATTGAGCTTCACCACATAACCGGCTGCAGCAAGCGTTTGCACCACCATCTCTGCCTTTTCGGGCTCAATGCGATAAATAAATTCGTGGATGGGATGGCGATCGATTTGACCCAAATGCTCCTGCAAATCCTCCGGCAGCCACGCAATCATTTCTTGCGCAAACACTGGCATGTAGGTGCCTTCTTCAAAACCTGGCATCAAATCAGTGCTAAAAGGATCCTCCGGCTGAGGCAAATACAAATCGGTGATGTAGCTGCTTAAGTCTTCGCCCATCAAATACTGCGTGTAGAGTGCTTCGTGGCCTAAGACCTCCAGAATTTCGAGCATCAGTCCATCGAAAGTCTCCTGGGAGGTAAAATCGAGGAAGTCTTGCCAAGTTTCAGCATTTTTAATGGCATGCCAAATCCTGGCCTGTGCCAGTACTTCGGCTTCTGGGGCCAAAACCAAATTATCATCAATAATTCCGTAAAGGAGTATTTGTTGCGCTTCCATCCCGCAAAAATACGGTTAATGCGGTAAAAAGACGGTAAAAGTACTGCCTTCACCTAAAGTACTTTGCACCTCAATGCGGCCGCCCATGGTCGCCACCAAATCGTAGGCCAGCACCAAACCAATGCCTGTACCTTTTTCGTTTTCGGTGCCATAAGTGGTGTAAATATCTTGAGGATTGCGCACCCGCTCTAATTGCTCAGCACTCATGCCAATGCCCTGGTCTACCACCCGCAACAACAATTCACCGCCTTGTTTACGCAATTCAATATGTACTACCTCGGTTTTGTCCGAAAACTTGATGGCATTATTGATGAGGTTATAGGCAGAGGTACGTAACATATGGCGGTCAGTATGACAAATGAGCGTAGGTGCCACCTCCCACTTTAAGGTTACTCCCTTGAGCGCTGCTTGATACTGCACCTGTTCAATAAGCTCGCGCATAAATAACTCACCAGAGAACTCCTCAACAAAAGGTTTAAGGCCCACCAATTGCGACTTCGACCATTCCAACAAATTGCCGAGCATGCTCAAAGCCGCATCAATGCGTTTGGTAGCTTCGATGTTCCATTCGTCAAACTCTTCCTGACTGATAGCACCGGAGGCTTGGAGCGCAAGGATTGACTTTAGACCGGTTAAAGGATTGCGTACATCATGTGAAATAATGGTCAGCAGCCGGTCTTTAAAATCCCCCATACTTGCCAAAGCCTGATTTTTATCTGCTAAGAGTGCTCCTTGCGTTGACAAAAGGCGATTTAACTTGCGAATACGTACAAAATTGAACGCCAAAATGCCAATTACCAGCAGTAATAGCAAGCTGGTGTAATTCACTAATTTCAGCTGCGCACTTTGTAAGGCCAATTCATTGTCTTTCGCGAGTAATTCCAAATCTTTTTTTTCTGCCTCGTACTTGGCTTGCATCTCAGCTAAAAGCTCTTGCTGCTCTTCACTGTTCAGCGAATCGTTAAACACCACGCTTTTGCGATGTGCATCCAGGGCAGCTTTGTAATTACCAAGCTTTTCCTGTGCAGTAGCGAGGTAGGCATAGGCGTTGCGGGCACCGTACCAGGACTGTTTTTCTTCAGCCAAAGCAGCGGCCCTGGCTGCACTGCGCTGGGCAGCATCAAATTTCGCTTGCCGAATCAGTAAATCGGCTTGTGCATTTAGGGTATTTATGAGATCGCTATAGTTGTTCTGCTTTTCCATCATCGTGATGGCCTCTTCTAAATAAACAGCAGCAGGACCATACCCTTCGACGGCCATGTATAACTGACCGATGTTAGACTTCATTTTAGCGAGGTTATAGAAATCTCCTTCCTTTTCGAAACTACTAGCTGCCTCAATATAATACACCAAGGCAGAGTCGGTTTGACCCAAGTTTTTTAAACTAATGCCTAAGTTGGCAGCCACCATGGCTTTGCCGCGTTCATTTTTATCCTGAGCATATAGCTGAAAGGCTTCTTTGAGACTGGTAATGGCGTTTTCAAATTGCTCAATGGTGTTGTAAAACACACCCATATTTTGCAAAACTGTGGCCTGCATGCCTGTGTGCTCACACTTTCGCGCAGCTTCTAAACCTTTTACATACTCCTCCAAACATTTGCCATGTTGGCCCATTCGGCGGTAAATGATGCCTTTATTAAGCGCCACATAGGCTTTTCGGTAATAATCCTCTTCCGCTTCAGCTCTTGCATTTAAGGTATCATATACCACCAAGGCTTGTTCAAATTCCGATTGGTTCAATAAGATATTTGCATACAAAAACTGAGAAGTACGGTATACATTTTTATTTTCCAGAACATCCTTGCGCGTCATGTAAGCTTTAATGGCGGACATGGCCTGAGTAGGATTTTCATACATCAGGCACTCTATGTAGCTGATGCGGGCTGCCAAGGTGTCTTCCGCGGGCATTCCCTTCACTTTGGCTGCAAATTTCGACTCACAATTCTGGTCTTGCCCACACACAGGCAGGCAACAAAAAACAATCAAAGCAATAAAAACCAGCAATCTAACCATGTGTAGCTTCTGTTGATTGTGTTATGCACCAACGTCACCCCAATATAAAACAAAAAAAAGCAGCTGAATAACTCAACTGCTTTTTCCTTTAAAAAAAGGTTTAGCGCCCTTTTTCAAACTTCTCCATTTCTTTGTCAAAAGTCTGCTTAAACTTCTCGTAATCGTAATCAATGCGCAGGCGCTCGTCCTTGCTCAAACGATCGTTCATGCTTTTGAGGAAGTCGTTACCACCTAATTCAATGGCTACGTAAGATTTAAAAGTCCCTTGTGGCGTTTTAGTCAAACGCTCGCAAATGGTGCGGGTGCCATTGAGCTGCTGGTTTACAACTTCGCGGCTTAAGGACTCGAAGCGCTCTAAAACTTCTTCTTTATTATTGAACTCACGTGAGTTCACATAATTGTCGGTGGTTGCTTTGATGGTGGTTTGAATAGAAGAAGCCAACTGTGTACGTGCCTCATTGAGGGCTTTGCGTTTGGCAGTATTCTGGTCCATGCTTTCACCAACGGCATTGGCGCGGAATTTTTCGGCAGTGCTGAAGTATTCGTCGCCAGAGCAATATAGTTTTACTTCAATCTCGCCTTCTGAAGAAGGGGTGATGACCTTGTCAGCTTTTTTCTTGCTTTTGCAGCTGGTGCCCGCGAGGGTGAGGGTAAGCGCGAGGATAACCAAGCTGCTTTTGAGGAGGATGTTGCGTTTCATGTTGTGGTTTATTTAAAGGTTATAGATTACGTTTAACATTTTTGGTATCACAGATAACTCGAGGTCTTCAGCTGCCCGGCGGTAGGCGGCTTCGGCTGCTCGTGGATAATCGAGTTGCACGCCACGGATGCCGCTGAGGGTTTGGGCATACTTTTCGTTTCCTTGAGCATCGATGAGTACTATTTTCACATCTAGCAAGGCAGTATACATGCCATTGGCCACGCTGCCTTGTCGGGTATTAGACTCAATAATGAGGCGATAATCTACTGCTTCACTGCGCTCCGAAAAGCGAATACCTTCTTTCGAAAGGCGCTGTTTGGCCGCTCCTTGAAGCACCTCCACTTGGCGTTTGTTGCCAAATTGCTGCTCGTTGCCTAAAACATGGAGTACTGGGCGACTTACTTCAATGATTACCTTTTCGCGAGGAAGCGACTGCGGGTCGATGACCTTCAGCCAAAGCTGTCTTGAGCGGTCATTAGCCAGCAGACCTTCTAAATCCGGTTCTATCAATAATTCCTGCAACGCGTCTCGTGCAGTGATGTTGGCGATGCGAATGCGGCAAAGACCATTTTCATCGGTAACAGTATTCCCAATTATTGTGCCAGCTCCTTGGGTGAAGTGGATTTTAAGCGGGAAATTTGCCGCTGGCTTGCCATTAACCCGTGGATATGCCACACTGATAACTAATTCTTCTGCCAAAGCCATGCCTACCCTGGTTTTCACATTGCTCACATTCACCCGAATGGCGATGTTGCGCGATAACTGATTGATTGCTGTAAGCAAATCATTTCCTAAAAACTGTTGGCTGCCAGCATTTTCATACCGCAAAGGCTCTCCTACATAGGCTTTAACCGCCTCCAGAGCCCGGAAGTAAAAATCGTAGGCCTCCATCAAATTACCTGCCTGTTCGGCGCGCTTAGCACGCCCCATGGCATCCACACTCTGATCGATGGCAACCCGCATACGGCGTTCCTTTTGTTCCCGGAAACTGGCTATTGAAAGGCGGTAATACACCCAGTATTCGGTCTCGTTTTGCCAGCTATCCACCAGCTCGTAGTCTTCAATGGCCACATTCGACGACAGCCGGGTAAACGACCGAAACTCATCACTGAACTCCCGGTTGCGCTCTAGTTGCGACTGAATGGAGTTGGCTTGCACCGTTACCTGAATTTGCGACACCAGGTCGTTGAAGGCATTTTTTTTTGCTTGCTCAAGGTGATCAAATCCACCGTTGTTTTTACGCACAACTCCGATACCCGTGTAATAGCCAGGTTCTATCGGACGCTGCTGTACCCAGCTAGGACGAGGGGCGGGCTGCTGAACTTCTGGCTTGGTTTTGGGCGCACAAGATGCCAGCATCAACACCAGGATTAAGTAGGATAACTTTTTCATTGGCCGCGTTGCATTTCATATTGTACCACTTGCTGGGTAAGCTTTTCACTAATACGCCCCTGAAGATCAATCAACATATTATTTATAGGCCTAAACTCGCGTTTACCGCTGAGTAACTCGTCTACTTTGCGCTTTTCCGAAAAACTCTGATAAACACGATCCGAAGGATGCGCTTCGTTACGTGATTTCCAAACACCAGCGAATAAATTGCGTGCGTTGCCATCGTAACTGATGTAAGCTACTTCATCACGCTCGGCTTCTTCAAACACATCCGAGAGCAGAATTGTACCCGTTTCGGCGTTGATAAGTTGATATTGCACTTTCATGCGCACTGAGCTGCTGCCGTTGAATTCAGTGTACATCACTTTGCGGTAGCGGGTGATGTTTTCTGTACGTTTCTTTTCGGCGTTATATACCTTTTCGATGTAGGACTCGTAGCCAGTCTTTTCACGCTGCTGCATATTGGGGTTAGCTACACCCATGTCGAGCAAGCGGCCTGTGAGAATGAGCTTGGCGCCCATCAACTCCCCCACCCGCATACTGTTGCCCTCATCTCCACCAAAGGCCAGGTTGAATTTTTGTTCTTTGATGATTTTGTCGGTATGCTCACGGT
Organism: Sphingobacteriaceae bacterium; assembly: GCA_030682795.1. Classification (GTDB taxonomy): domain Bacteria; phylum Bacteroidota; class Bacteroidia; order UBA7662; family UBA7662; genus PNNG01. Next base: position 153,558 of record JAUXNJ010000008.1, on the reverse strand, counting down.
CGATAATCACCAAAAATTCGTTGTTAGCTTTTGATAATTCACTCACCACAAAAGAGGTGAGGTTAGTGGCGTAGGCGTAAGACAGGCTGTTTTCGAAAGGCATCACCGCAACCGTAAGGGTAGCCCGTTCTTTGGATACACGGCGCAATGCCACCACGTCTTGGTAGGTGGGATTGAGTGTGAATACCTCATTAAAATGCCCAAAAGCTTTCCGGTATTGCTCGGCTTCAAAAGCGCGCTGACCGGCTTCGTAGGCGGGGATGATTTTCGACATCATCTTTAAATTACCCACGTCTTTGTACCCCGGCTGGAGGGAGGTAATTTCTTTAAAAAGTGTTTCTGCTTCCTGAAAGCGCTCTGCTTTCAAATGATTTTGACCTTGTGCATACAAACCCTCCAGATAAATCCCCAGATCCTCTTCATAATTCTGCTTGTAATAGGGTGGGAACTCCAACTCGATGTTGAGCGCCGTTACATCTTTATAAAATTGATCGGCCTTGCGGTAGGCATATACCGATTCTTTGTATTGCTGTTGACCGTGGGCACGAAAAAAGCGATCTAAATAAGTATTTAGCGCTTGTTGGCCCGAAAGGCGCAAACCCACCCGGGCATCAATATTGGTGCGGTCATGTCCCAAGGCCTGCATATAAGCCAAGCTTGCTTCATCATGTAAACCTGCGGCAGCTAATTTTTTTCCTTGCTTGGTGAAGCTGCGGCTTGGCGAACAAGCCAGCAGTGCGGTGATAAGCAACAGGAAAAGCAGCGGTTTGATAGAGGATAGCATATGGCTGACTAAGTTAAGGATTCGGGTTTTGATTTGGATGCTTCGAGCAAAACAAGTATTGTACCAAAAATCTAAATCAACCGAAAAATCTGATAAAAGACGATGAGTGCATAGGCAACTTTCATTAAAACGCCAGCCAGGAAGCCAAGGAATGCCCCCAAAGCCGAGCGAAAAGCACGATTAATACGTGTTCCTGCCATCATTTCAGCAAGCAAGGCTCCGATAAAAGGCCCTAAAACAATACCAAGTGGCCCTAAAAATAATCCTATTACCAAGCCAACCGTTGCTCCTCTTGTACCCGCTTGCGAGCCGCCAAAATGCCTCGTACCGTAAATTGGCACGTAGTAATCGAGCAAAGTGATAACCGTAGCGGCAATGAAGTGTGTACCTAATAAAGAGGTACTAGGCTGATGTTGTTCGGTAAACCAAAGTACAGCTAGGCCCAAAAATGACAGGGGTGGCCCGGGCAAAACAGGCAAAAAACTGCCCAAAAGCCCTGTTGTAGCTAATAGGAAGGCCAAAGCGAGGAGTACGGTTTCCAAAACGCAGGATATTATACTAAGTTTACATGCAAAACACCAAATATCTGAAAAACTCACTACGCAAGTTTCAAAGCCCGCTGATTGGTCATTTTTTTTCAATGTCAGCCGTACAAGCTTTGAACGTCCTGATGCCGCTATTTACATTTCCCTACCTCATTCGCGCAATGGGTCTGGATACTTTTGGGGTTTTTAATTACCTTTTAGCAGTTTCTGGCTTTTTAGTAGTTTTAGTTGATTATGGATTAACGCTAACTGGCACCAGGGATGTAGCTACTCAAAAAAACGATGCTGCGGCACTTTCAAAGTTGTTCAGCATCAAATGGAGTACCCAAATTTTGCTTTTGCTTCCCGCTTTTTTAGTCTTAGTGGTGCTTTATACCTTGCTTCCAGACAGAAACATTCATTTTACCATTTGGTTATTGGTGTTTTTACAAGTACCCGCCAATATGCTGCTTCCAACTTGGTTTTTACAAGGGGTACAAGCTTTCCGTACCTTGGCCTGGTTGAGTTTTTTCAATAAAGCGATTTATGTTGTTTTGGTGTTTTCCTTCATCAATTCAGCCGATCAGTTGTGGCTGTTATTGCTTTTTTATGTAGGTTGTCAGTTTCTGGCAGCGGTTACAGGCTTTCTTTTTGTACTGTACCGATATCAATTGAGATTCCAACTTCCGGGCTGGGGACCAGTAAAACAGAGTTTAAAACAGGGTTGGCCCGTTTTTATCAGCAGCTTGAGTGTTGCCATTTACACCAATAGCGCCATGTTGATCTTGGGCTTTTTTGCGGGAGATAGGAGCATGGGCGTATTTGCAGCTGTTGAAAAGGTACTCTTGGTTTTTAGACTGGGCTTGAGCACACTGTTTTCTGTTATCTATCCTAAAGTAAGCCAATTAACCACACAGGGATTTGGAGCCATCAGCACTTTCCTAAGGAAAATAATGACCGTCCTGCTGCTCGGTTTGCTTTTAAGCATTGCGCTGCTTTACCTGACTGCTCCACAATTAGTATATTTACTTACGGGTAAAAATGATGCGGCGGTGCTTCAGCTGCTTTATTTGCTGTTGCCATTACCGCTTTTTATTGGCCTCAACATGCCGTCTTACCAAATGTTACTTGCCGCACATCAACAACAATGGTATTCGCGTGTAATGTTGGTAGCTGCTTTTATGGGCGTGGTCTTAAACAGCTTGCTTGCCGCTGCTTGGCAAGAAATGGGCACTGGCGTCTCTCTATTAGTTGCCGAACTTGTAATAGCTTTGGGATTAATGTGGGGCACTGAAAAAAGATACCCCGAATTACAAATCTGGAAATCCAAAAAATCTACATGAATACTACCTACTATACCCATAATCGAGAAGAAATAATGGACTTGGTGCAGCATAAGCCCAATCGCTTATTAGATATTGGCTGTGGAGAAGGCCGGTTTGCAACGGCCTTGTCGCAACGGTTTGATGCCGAAGCCTGGGGCCTGGAAATGGATGCTCACGCAGCCGAAGAAGCGAGAAAATCATTGCATACTGTATTGCTTGGCACTTTCGAAGCTGTAGGCTCACAACTGCCACTGGCTTATTTTGATGCTGTTTTTTTTAATGATGTGCTGGAGCACATGGTGGACCCCTGGCAAACACTCCGGGATATTCAGCCACATCTCGCAGCTGGGGCTCGTATTTATGCGAGCATACCTAATTTTTTGTTCGCCGAAAACGTCCTGCTGCTTTTTAAAACCAAGGATTGGATTTATACCGATGCTGGCATTTTAGACCGTACACACATGCGATTCTTTACCAAAAAAAGCATGCTAAAGATGTTTGAAGATTGCGGACTAGAGGTTCAAACCTGCCAGCCCTTGAATGCCATCGACAGTTTTAAATGGCGCATGATGAATGCCTTGACCTTTGGCTACACCCGCGATTTTTTACCCATGCAGTATGGCTTAGTTGCTCAAGTATGTCGGCCCGCATAAGCATCATCATCGTTTCTTACAATTGCGAAAGCTATCTACGGGTGTGCTTGCAAAAGCTGCAGGTGTACCTGCAGCCAGCACGAGACGAGGTTATTGTGGTAGACAATGCCTCCTCAGACAGCACGATTGCCATGCTAAAAAGCGAATTTGACTGGGTTAAACTTATTGAAGCCGGTGAAAACCTTGGCTTTGGGCGTGCCAATAATTTAGGCATGCAGCAAGCCCAAGGCGATTACTTCTTCTTACTCAATCCCGACACCGAATTGCTCGGAGATGCCATGGGGGCGGGTTTGCAGTTTTATGAAAGCGAACATGCTGCCGGTGTTGGCGTAGTTGGTTTCCCCTTATTAAGTCCGAATTTAAATCCTGAAGTAAGCGCGGGTAATTTTCCCAATTTAATGGAACTGAGCTTAGACCTCTTGCCGGCTAAATTGTTTCCATACCGCCTCAAAGAGCGAAAAAAAGCGCATTATACAATCGTGGATTATGTTTCTGGTGCGGATTTGTTTTTACCCCGCAGTACTTACGAAGCTGTAGGAGGCTTTGACCCTGTCTTTTTTCTATTTTATGAAGAAACTGAATGGCAGTATCGGATGCAAAAAAATGGTTTACTAAGGGTAATACTTGCCCATCCTGCTATCATTCATCACGTGGGCACAGCCGATCACAAAGTATCACTTGCTAAAATATTACTCTTTGAAAAAAGCAGGGTATACTATTATCGGAAGCTAACGGGCAGGTTAGGGAGCTGGTATTGCCGCTTTTTACTTAGCTTTTTCTATTTTTCGCGCTCATTTGGCAGCGGTAAAGCCTACTTCCGCCAAGCCGCAATTCAAATGTGGTATGTTTAATACAATACGCTTTTCGGTTGTGATTCCGCTTTATAACAAAGAGGCTACCCTATTGCGCAGTCTGCAAAGTGTTGCAAATCAAACCAGAGCGGCCTTTGAAGTATTGGTTATTGATAATGGCAGCACCGATGGCGGTCCCGCCCTCGCCCAAGCTTTTGGCAATAATGTTCGTTTGTTAAACATACCTGAACGGGGTGTATCCCATGCGCGAAATGCTGGTATTGCAGCTGCACAAGGACAATTTGTGGTTTTTTTAGATGCGGACGACAGCTGGGAAACTACCTTTTTAGCCAAACTCGAAGCCCTAATCACCGACTTTCCAAATGCCGGCTGGTATGCATTGGGCTATGCATTTAAATGGGGTGATCGTTTACAACGCCCAAAACATCCGGGGTTAAGGCAATTCTCACGCGGTTATGTTCCAAATTATTTTGCTACAGTAGCACGAGGTGATATGCTGGCAACGGCTTCCTCGGTAGGTATTCCTGCTGAAATATGTCAAAAAACAGGTGGCTTTGCCATTGGAGAAAGCATTGGGGAGGACCAAGACCTGTGGGCACGCATTGCCTTGCAATATCCGGTGGCTTTTGATTCGGAAATATTGGCTTATTATCATCAGGACGCGGCAAATATGGCAACAAAAAATAAGGTTCAACCTGATGTTTGGCCTTTTATTCCTCGCATAAATGCTTTGGCAACAGGGCATCCTCAACAGGCTGAGGTGCAGCGCTATTTGGCGCGCCAATTGGTGGGTCAAAGCAGTCAATTAATTGTAACCAAGAACTACTCGGCAGCGAGAATCTTGTTAAAACATCCTCTGGCTGCACAAGAAGGAGTGCGTTTTTTATATTGGAAACTACGAGCATGGCTGAAACTTTAAGCACCCTCGACCCACAGAACCTATTGGCGGTACTGGTAACCTATGGAAGCTCGCCAGTAGACACGGCAAGCTGGCTGTCTTTGCAAGCGAGTGAAGCAGGTCAGCAACTGCAATGGCTGGTGTTCGACAACAGTGCTACACCAGCATCGATGTTACCAAAGGGCGTGCATTACGAGCATCATCCCGAAAACCCAGGTGTAAGTACGGCCTACTTGCGGGCGGCCAACCTAGCAGTCGAGCTAGGGAAAGATTGGCTATTGCTATTAGACCAAGACAGTGTTTTTGACAGTGATTGGTTTGAGGGGTATGCGCGAGCAGTAGCCCAATATCCCAATCAAAAACTATTTGCGCCTTTGGTGAAACAAGCTTCCGTGGTACTATCGCCTGCACCCTTGCGCTGGGGACGGGCATGGACCAGCACAAAGTCGCCGCCAACTGTTTTCAGTTTACGCGCATTTGCACCCATCAACGCGGGCTTATTGCTGCATGTAGGTGCTTATCAGCAAACAGGTGGACACCCACCGGAAGTAGCTTTAGATTTTAGTGATACCGCTTTTTTATATTTTTTCAGACAGCACTATCCTGAAGGAGTATTGGTAAAAAGCAGCATTCAACATCGGCTTTCTGGTGTTGAAAAAGCAACTTACGAACAGCGCTTAGCGCGATTTAAATTGTATTGCCGTGATGGACTGGCTTTTTGTAGAATAGGCGGCCCAAAGGTCGCTGTACTTGGCTGGATGTTATGGCGCAGCTTATTGCTAGGCGTTCGTTATAGACGAGTTGGATTTTTTTGGGTATTTTCGCGGGCTCTTTACACGCATTGATTGAAAAAAAGACATACCCTTGGCGCACGATTTTATTAATCGTTAGCATCACCGAACTTTTTATCGGTGGAGGTGGTCGCTTTATGACTGTTGGTCCACTCAGCATGCGGATGTGGCTGTTTGCCTTAACCCAAGCGGTGGTATGGTGGGATATTTTAAAAGGAAATTACCAACCAGCCAAACGTTTTTACACCTATGTAGGCTTGTTTTTGGGTGTTACAGTCTTGGGTGCCATACATGGTTATTTAAATGAGGCACCGTTAAAACTCATACTCACCGATGTCAAGCCGTTACTATTTTGGCTGAACTTGCTCTTTTATGGCATGGTGATACAAAGTCCACAACAAGTATTCCTTGTGCGCGCTTGCCTGAAGTGGAGTTCTGCTTTTTTAGCTGTGGCATACATCACCTTGCTGCTGCTTTGGAAATACCAAATCGTGCATGGTTTTTCCTTTTACATGCTCACTTTACCTACCGAAGAGCTTAGCTTTCGCGGCAGTTTAGGGTTTTTCTACAAGGGATTTATCTTTTTACCCGTGGGCATCTTTTTTTGGCTTCAGGAAAAAACGTATCGCAAATACTTTTGGGTATTCCTGATCTACCTCGCCATTTTACTCACTTTTACAAGAGGTTTTTGGCTTTTAATTTTTGGCATTCACCTGGTTTACACCATCTTTTTTAACAGCCGGAGTGCCGTAAGTTGGCTAGCCATTGTGCTTATGTTAACCAGTCTTTATTCAGTGGGTCTTTATGTAAGCCAAGTTGATCATCAAAATTTCCCTGAGCTTATGCATTTCCAACAGGAGAGCATTAAAAGGTACGAAGCGAAAGACCTCAAGCCTTGGCAGCGTGCCTTGGCAAGCAAGTTTTCACAAGGATTCGAAGCCCGTGAATCTTCTATCATCGATCGTATTATTCAGGTGGGAGAAGTTGAAGATCACTTGACCTTGAAAAGCTTTTTAATAGGAAATGGCCTTGGTAAAGGTATTCCCTCACGTCAAATTCATATGGAGATTTCTTACCTCGAAATTTTCCATAAACAAGGACTCCTGGGTTTACTACTATGGCTTTGGCTATTATGGAGCTTATTAAAACGCTTTCGGGAAGCTATTGGCAACAGATTACATCAAATAACCCTTTTTCATGAAAATGCCTTTGTGTTTTTGATGGCAGCTCTTTTTATGTTCGGCATTTCACTGCTCAATCCCTTTATTAATAGCCCTATGGGCCTTGGCATGTTGGCACTTTCGTTGGTGTGCTTAGAAGTCTTACCCCCCACAACCAAGTCACATGAAGCGCATTAGTGTTTGTATGCCGATGTATAATGGTGAGCGGTATTTAGAAGCTCAACTGCTGTCGATCTTAGATCAACTCGATGAAAGTGATGAAATTATCATTTCAGACGATGGTTCTACCGATGGAAGCCGTGCTTGTATTGAGGCCATGCAAGACAGACGCATTCGGATTATTCAGGGCCCTGGGGCCGGAAACCCATCTAAAAATGTCTTAAACGCGCTAAATGCAGCAGAAGGGAATTACATTTTTTTAGCCGACCAAGACGATGTTTGGATGCCCAATAAAGTATCAACCGTACTAGAGCAATTAAAAAGCTACGATTTGGTAGTACATAATTGTACGGTTACAAATGAACATTTAGAAGTAATAGCGCATTCTTTTTTTGACTTGCATGGCAGTCGTCCAGGCTTCTGGCAAAATTGGTGGCGCAATCATTTTTTAGGCTGTTGTATGGCTTTTCGGCGCGAGGTACTAAACAAAGCCCTTCCTTTTCCGGCAGCTATTCCCATGCATGATAGCTGGTTGGGCTTGGTGGCTACCGCTTGGTACCGCACCACATTTATTCCCGAAACCCTTTTACTGTACCGCAGGCATGGACAAAATGCCAGTAGTACCTCAGCACCCAGCACCAATAGCTTTTTAGCTAAGTTAACAGATCGCTTTTGGCTGTTAAGCGGCTTTATATTAACCTTATGGCGGAGCAAATAATGAGTAATCAAAATGGATTGGTTCGCCTAATTGTGGTCATGTTTCATAACCCACATGACTTACCACCATTACTGGCATCGGTCGAGCGCCATATGCAAGTTGCTTGTGAAGTAGTTGTTTGGGATAATGGAGGTTGCGCCGCAGAAATCCATAAACTTCAGGAGCTTTATGCAGCCAGGCTACCCATTTATTTGGGTGGTAATGGTCAAAATCTAGGCTTTGGAAAAGCTGTCAATCTTGCAGCCACTATGCCAACAGCGCATGTACCAAGCAGTCTGCTTTTGTTAAATCCCGACGCTGTTTTGGCCAATGACTTTACCAGTGCGCATCTCAATGAGTTGCAGCTCCACAATGCGCTTACAGGCTTTCAAGTATTTGATGATGCAGCGATGCAAAAGCGGCAGGCGAGTGCACGTCGTTTTCCAAATATAATGACGGCAGTGGCCGGACGGGAAGGAGTACTTACTAAGCTATGGCCCCAAAATCCATTTTCAAAAGCTTATTTGCAAGACGACCTACCAACCACGGGCTGGCAACAAGTGGATTGGGTGAGTGGCAGTGCCCTCTGGGTAAGTATCGATCGCTGGCGTGAACTGGGTGGTTATGACGAGCGGTATTTTCTGTACGTCGAAGATGTTGATTTGGGCAGAGAAGCGCAACGAAAAGGGGTTCCAGTTTATTTTTATCCTGAAATCAAGGTGGTGCACTACATCGGTGGTACCCGCAAAGGCAGCATCAATAAAATTGCCGAATGGCATCACCACATGGGTATGCTCGCTTATTTTTTGAAATGGAATGGACTGTTCGGATGGCTGCTAAGTCCAGTTGTGGCCCCCCTCATCCTCCTACGATATGCGCTGCGTACGCTTCGTAGTTAAGCCCTTAATTTTCGTTGATAACGTCGGCGGTCTTATTTTCTATTTGTTTTTCAACAGGAAAATAGCGGTTTTGCCAAACCAACAACATGCCTACACCAGTAGAAATAGCCATGTCGGCAATGTTAAATACTGGTCGGAAGAAGATGAAATAATCACCGCCTTTAAATGGTACCCAGTCTGGTAAATAGCCTTCCCACAAAGGAAAATAGAGCATATCTACAACGCGACCATGGAAAATACGCTCATAGCCAAACAATACACCATAAAAAACCGAATCGATGATGTTTCCCAAAGCACCGGCCAAAATGAGTGAAAGTGAAACCAAGGCACCTGTTCGGGTGTCAGGCTTTTTAACCATGCGATATAGCATCACAGCAAGAAAAACAACCGCAGCAATGCGAAAAAGGGTAAGCAGCAATTTGCCGTAATCACCAGCAAACTCATAACCAAAGGCCATGCCGTTATTTTCAATGAAATAAATCTGAAAGTACTTGCCAAGCACGTCAAAATGCTCTCCCAAATACATTTGAGTTTTCACCAAAAGCTTAGAGGCCTGGTCTACCAACAGCACCAGGCCTATTACCAATGCAGGTACTAGTGACTTCTTCAAACAGAAAAGATTATTGCTTGAGCTTAGCTTCCATCGACAGGGTGGCGTGTGGCACTGCCATCAAACGCTCCTTTGGAATCAATTTTCCGGTTTCGCGACAAATCCCGTAGGTTTTGTTTTCTATGCGAATGAGCGCATTTTCGAGGTGGTCAATGAATTTGCGCTGGCGAGAAGCCAATTGGCTGTAATGCTCCTTGTCCATGGTCACAGAACCTTCTTCCAGCGTTACGTAACTGTTTGAAGTATCTTCGGTACCATTGACATTGGCATGCAAAAGCTGGTCTTGGTAATATTTGAACTCATTGCGAGCTACTTCGAGCTTCTCGAGTATCAGCTGCTTGAACTGCTGCAGTTCTTCGTCGCTGTAGCGGGTTTTTTCAACTTTGTTTTCCATGGCCTTATCGTTTTACTACAATTTTAAACGTGCGCTCATCTACTTCAATTTCTTGAGGAGCTGTTTCAAAGGTTTTTACCAAATTCAGATCTGTAGCCAAAATTTCGCTGCAAATATACGCTTTAAATTGACTTACAGCGGGCTTCACATAGTCATCATCTTCAAGTAACACCACAATTTTATCGGTTACCTCGAAGTCGCTGTCCTTGCGAAGCTTCTGAATTCTATTTACCAGTTCACGGGCAATACCCTCATTTTTAAGTTCCTCGGTTACCGTTATGTCGAGCGCAACGGTAAGTTTTCCGGCGGAAGCTACTAACCATCCGGGAATATCTTCCGACAAGATGTCCACATCTTCGCGGGTTAAGGTGCACAGCTCGCCTGCTATCTCAACAGAAATGCCGTCATTCCGTTCAAATTCGGCGATTTGCTGCTGGGTAAAACCGCCTAAGAGAACAGCAATGCCCTTCATTTGTTTGGGATATTTTGGCCCTAAATTTTTAAAATTGGGCTTAATTTTTTTGGTAACGACGCCTGTGGCATCGGTAAGGAACTCGATTTCCTTTACGTTCACCTCGCTTTGGATGAGCTCGGCAACCTGCTGGATGTGTTGCTGCTGTGCAGGGTCTAGCACCGGAATCATGATGCGCTGCAAAGGCTGACGCACTTTGATGTTTTCTTTTTTACGGAGCGACAACACCATCGAACAGATTTCTTGCGCCAACTGCATGCGGGCTTCTAAAGCCTGATCAATGGCCTTTGCATCGGCCTGTGGGAAAAGCGCCAGGTGTACCGACTCCGCTGCAATGCGCTGGGTGGCGTTGTTGAGGTCGCGATACAAACGCTCGGCATAAAAGGGAGCAATAGGCGCTATGAGCTGACTAATCACCTCCAAACAACGGTATAAGGTTTGGTAGGCAGCCTGCTTATCGGTGCTGTCGTCGCTCTTCCAAAAGCGGCGGCGGCACAAACGCACATACCAATTGCTGAGATGCGCATCTACAAACTCCTGAATGGCGCGGGCGGCGCGGGTAGGTTCGTAGCTGGCATAGGCTTCTTCTACGTTTTGAATGAGACTGTTGAGCAATGAAATCACCCAGCGGTCGATTTCGGGGCGCTCGGCCAAGGGGATTTCTTTGCTGCTGTAGTTGAAGCCGTCGATATTGGCATACAGCGAGAAGAAGCTGTAGGTGTTGTGCAGGGTGCCAAAAAACTTGCGTTGCACTTCTTTTACACCTTCGATATCAAATTTGAGGTTGTCCCAAGGCTGCGAATTGCTCACCATGTACCAACGGGTGGCATCGGCCCCCAATTGATCGATGGTTTTAAAGGGATCAACGGTATTGCCGAGGCGTTTCGACATTTTGTTGCCGTCTTTGTCGAGCACCAAGCCGTTGCTCACCACGTTTTTGAAGGCTACCGAGTCGAACAACATCACCGCAATGGCGTGCAAAGTGAAGAACCAGCCGCGGGTTTGGTCTACCCCTTCGGCAATGAAGTCGGCGGGGAAGGCTGCTCCGCTCTGGATGAGCTCGGGATTGTCGAAAGGATAGTGCCACTGCGCATAAGGCATGGCACCTGAGTCGAACCAAACGTCGATGAGGTCGGCTTCGCGGTACATGGGCTCGCCATTGTCGGCTACCAGCACCACTTCATCTACCTGCGGCCGGTGTAAATCAGTGATTTCCGTGGGATTGGCAAAACCTGCCGCCCTGGCTTTATCCATTTCAGCGCTCAACTCGGCCATCGAACCAATGCATTTGCTCTGCTCCCCATCTTTGGTGCGCCAAATCGGCAGCGGCGTGCCCCAGTAGCGCGAGCGGCTGAGATTCCAGTCTACCAAATTCTCCAGCCAATTGCCAAAACGGCCCGTTCCTGTGCTTTCAGGCTTCCAATTGATGGTTTTGTTGAGCTCCACCATGCGCGCTTTAAAAGCCGTGGTGCGGACAAACCAGCTGTCGAGCGGGTAGTACAAAATCGGCTTGTCGGTGCGCCAGCAATGTGGGTAGCTGTGCTCGTACTTTTCGATTTTGAAGGCCCGGTTTTCGAGCTTGAGTTTGAGGGTAATGAGCTCATCAACGCTCAGGTATTTGCTGAGGTTGGGGATGATGTTTTTGAGTTTCTCTTGCTGCAAGGTGAGGATGCTGGCCTTTTCTTCTTCGCTCAAATAGGCCTCTTTTACAGGCATACCCGCGAGGGGGAAAGTAGCATCAACCATGCTTTCTACAAAGCGACCGCGGCGATCGACCAGCGTCAAGCTCCCGATGCCGTTTTGCTTGGCAACTCTAAAGTCGTCGGCACCAAAGCTCGGGGCAATGTGCACGATGCCGGTACCGTCTTCGGTGGTAACAAAATCGCCTGTTATTACCCGGAATGCGTCGCCATCTTCGGGCTGGGCATAAGGCAAAAGCTGCTCATAGCTGAGGCCAGCGAGTTGCTTGCCTTTTAGCTTGCCCATGATGCGGTAAGGGATGGCTTTTTGACCAGCTTCGTAACTTTCGAGCGATAATTCGGCATGTTCGGCTTTGAAATGTTTGCCCAACAACGCCTCCGCTAACACCAAGGTTACGGGTAGGTGGGTGTAAGGATTGAAGCTCCGCACTACCACATAGTCTATCTTCTCGCCCACAGCCAGAGCAGTGTTCGAAGGCAAGGTCCAAGGGGTGGTCGTCCAAGCCAGAAAGAACAAGTCGGTGTCGATCTCGTTGCCCACCAAACTTTGAACTTTCAACTTTGAACTTTCAACGGCCCTAAACTGCGCCACCGCACTGGTATCTTTCACATCGCGGTAAGTGCCTGGCTGGTTCAGCTCATGCGAGCTCAAGCCAGTGCCCGCAGCTGGCGAAAAAGGCTGGATGGTGAAGCCTTTGTACAACAATCCTTTTTCGAACAACTGCTTGAGCAACCACCACACACTCTCAATGTATTTGTTTTCGTAGGTCACGTAAGGGTCTTTCAAATCAACCCAATAACCCATCTTCTCAGTCAATTCTTCCCACAAGCCCGTGAACTCCATCACATCCTGTCTGCACAAGCGGTTGTATTCGGCTACGCTGATGCTCTTGCCGATGTCGTCTTTGGTGATGCCCAACTTCTTCTCTACCTGTAATTCAATAGGCAAACCATGGGTATCCCAGCCACTTTTGCGCTTTACTTGCTTGCCTTGCATGGTTTGAAAGCGACAAAAAATATCTTTGATTGCCCGCGCCATCACGTGGTGGATGCCGGGAATGCCGTTGGCCGAAGGAGGCCCTTCGTAAAACACGAAAGTAGGCGCACCCTCGCGCTCGCTGATGCTGCGTTCAAAAATGTTCTGCTGCTTCCACCAGGCTGCGATGTCGCGGTTTACGGCGGTGAGATCAAGTTGCTTGTATTCAGGATATTTCATGAGGTAAGCTTAACGGCTTCGTCGCGTTTTTGTTGGCGGATTTTGTCGCGCCGGTCGAAGGATAAAATGAGGGCTGGCAACAGCAGCAAGTTGCTGAGCATGGCTACAATGAGGGTAGAGCTGGTCATGATGCCCAAAGCCACCGTTCCCCTGAAATTCGAAGCCCCAAAAATGATGAAGCCGAAAAAGAGGATGATGGAGGTGTAAATCATGCTGGCACCCGTTTCTCGCAGGGCCATGAGCACCGTTTTGGGGATGTCCCAGTTGTGCCGCAGCAGCTCTTGCCGGTATTTGGTGAGGAAGTGGATGCTATCGTCGACCGCAATGCCGAAGGCGATGCTGAAAATGAGCACCGTGCTGGGCTTGAGGGCCACGCCGAGGTATCCCATGGCGCCGGCGGTGATGATGAGCGGCAGCAAATTGGGCACAATGCTGATGATAATTACCTTCCACGACCGAAAGAGCAGCGCCATGATAATACTGATGATGGCAAATGCCAAACTCAAACTGCTCACCAAGGAGTTGATGAGGTATTGGTTGCCCTTGAGGAAGATGAGGCTGGTGCCAGTATAACGCACTTTGTTGTTGGTGTCTTCAAAAACCGAATCCACCCGAGGCTTGATGTCGTTGATGATGCGGCGCATATCGATGGTGCCGACGTCGGCCATGTTCAGACTGATGCGGATGATTTGGCGACTGGAGTCGGTAAGTCGATTCAAAGCCGCATCGTTGTCACCCCGCGTACGCATCAAATACGGAAGCACAAAGTTGCGTTCCTGGCTATTAGGTAATCGGAAATAGGATGGTTGGTCGTTGAAATAAGCCTGGTTTGCCGCTTTGGCTAATTGCACCAAGGAAAGTGGTTGGGCAAACTCCGGGCGGTTTACAAATAACTGCTGCACTTCATCGGCTTTTTGCAGCTGGGCCATCGACTGTGCACCCCCTTTACGGCCAGTATCTATTAAAATTTCGAAAGGCATTACCCCAATGAAGTGTTCCTCAAAAAACTTCAAATCGCTATATACCTTATCTTCCTTGGGGAAGTCGTCGACAATAAAACTTAAAGCCTGCAATCGCAGCGCACCCACAAGCGCAACAATGGCCAGTACTGAAGTTACCCAATACACTTTATTGCGATGATTGATGACAATATTTTCGAGCAAGCGAAGAATGCCTTTTACATTATTATTATCAAGGTGACGGAGGTGTTGCTCGGCTGGACTAGGCAAATAAGCAAATACAGCCGGAATCAGGATGATGCTTACCACAAACACCAGCATGATACTGAGGGCCACCACCAAGCCAAATTCCTGTAAAATGGCACTATCCGTAAAATAAAACACCCCAAAACCAATGGCTGTGGTGGCGTTGGTAATGAGTGTGGCAATGCCAATGCGCTCAATGATGCGACTTAGCGACTTAATTTTGTTGCCATGTTTGCGGAATTCGTCGTGGTATTTATTCAATAAATACACACAATTGGGCACCCCAATTACCACGATGAGCGCTGGTATGAGTCCACTCAAAATGGTGATCTTAAATCCAAACAAATGAATCAGGCCCATGGCCCAAATCGCCCCAATCACTACTACTAAAATCGGGAAAAAGACCGCGTAAAAAGAGCGGAAGAATAAAAAAAGCACAATGGCCGTCACCAGTACGGCAAGCAAGCTGAAAAGTTTTAATTCGGAAGCCACCTTGGTAGCAAAAATGGTGCGCACATACGGTAAACCTGAATAATGCACTTCCATTTCGTTACTCACAGCAAAAGCATCCATAATGCGAACCACCTCATCAACCGCCTCTACGCGTTGCGCGGTGTTGAGCACCTCCTCGCTGAAGGTGATGGCCATGAGGGTGGTGTTGGTTTCGGCATTCAGCAAAACACCCTCATATACCTTGTTGTCGATGAGCTTTTGGCGGATAGCGGCTAAGTCATCGGCATTTTGCGGCAATCTGGTGACAATGGGTTGAAAATCGAATTTTTTCTCTGCCTGGTTTTTGCTGAGATAGGGCAAATTGGCAATGCTGACCACGCTTTCTGTGTTTGGCAGCTTGGCCAATCGCTCGGTAACCTTGCACCATTCATTAAAAAACTCCAGCTCAAAAAGGTCGCGGGTTTGTACCCCCACCACCATCACATTGCCATCAATTCCAAAAGTCTTTTGAAACTCCTGGTAAATGAGCAAATCAGGATCATTGTCTGGTATCAATCGGTTCCCGTCGTACGACATCCGCACCTGCGAGGCTTGCCAGCCCATGAAGGCTGTAGCAAGGGCGAGTACCACCAACAAAGCAGCACGGTTGCGTAAGATAAATCGGGCAATAAAAGTCCACATGAGGCAAAAAATTGCACAAAGATAGGGAATTTATGAAGACCATTGGCGGTATGCCTGACAGCCAGTAGCTTCTCATCCAAAGCCCTTTGCTAGCCAGTAATCACCAAGTTACGAAGCTACTCGTCTTTTGGCATGTCTTCCTTAGCTGCGTTTTAAATCAAAAAATCCCCCGAATTTCTCCGGGGGATGCTCAAATCAAGGTTGTGCCTAGAGTTTCGAAAGGATTTCCTCACTCATGGGCGCCACTGAACTCGGGTAGCTGTCGATGAGGTTGCCGTTTTCATCCACCAAAAACTTATGGAAGTTCCAACGAACTTGGCTGTCTTTAACGCCATTAAGCTCTTTTTGGGTAAGCCACTTGTAGATGGGATGCGTTTTATCGCCCTTTACAGTGATTTTTTCGGCCATCATAAAGGTTACGCCGTAGTTTTTTTCGCAGAAAGCAGCGATTTCTTTTTCAGTGCCGGGCTCTTGTCCACCAAAGTCATTGCAAGGAAAGCCAATGATTACCAGCTTTTTGCCATGCTTCTTGTGAAGCTCTTCAAGTTGCTTGTACTGCGGGGTGTAGCCGCATTGTGACGCAGTATTCACAAAAAGTATCTTTTTACCTTTGAAATCGGCCAGTTGAACGGTTTTGCCGTCGATGCTTTTAAAGCTGTAGCTGTGCACAGGCTTGGCGGGAGGTGTGAGCATGGTGCTGAGGGTGATTAAAAGGGTGAGAAACATATGCGTAGTTTTAAGCATATATAACTCTTTGTGCAGGCAAAATGTTTCGAATTAGCCTAATTATCTGCAAACTCGCTGCAGAGGACTACGAGGAGGACGTCTGCAGCACCATCGCCTGTGCTACGGCAAAACCTGCGCTCCAAGCCGCCTGAAAGTTAAAACCACCGGTGAGGGCGTCGATGTCGAGGAGCTCTCCGGCGATGTAGAGGCCGGGCAAGGACTTGCACTCCATGGTTCGGAAATCGATTTGGTCGCGGGCCACCCCGCCCGAAGTCACAAATTCTTCTTTAAAAGTGGTTTTACCCGCTGCGCTAAACTCATGGTTGAGCAGCAGCTCGATGAGGCGATTGATTTGTTTGTTATTTACCTCACTCCACCGTTGTTCGGGCTTGATGCCCGCTTTTTGCAGCAGGTGCAATTTGAGTCGGGAAGGCAATTCTACCTCAAAGCGATTGGCAATTTGGGCCGCACCAGCGTATTGGCGGTAATCTTCAAACAAAGCCCTTAGACTATCGGCATCTTCGTTGGGCAACCAACAAACCAGCACGCGGAAATGGTAGTTGCAGGCTTGCAGCTCCCGGGCCACGAGGGCCGAGAGTTTAATGATGGCCGGACCGCTGAGTCCCCAATGCGTAACCAGCAGTGGGCCCGACTGCTCCTTCTTTAGCTCGGGCAAGCGGATGCGGGCCTGCGGCACACTCACGCCCATGAGCTCGCGGATGGGGTCGTTGGGGAGGTTAAACGTAAAAAGTGATGGTACCGGAGGCACAATTTTGAGTCCGAGCTCCGCCAACCAATCGTACCCACTCAATTTGGGATGTCCACCTGTAGCCAGCAGCACTTTTTTGGTTTTGATGGCCTCCCCTTTTCTAATTTCGAGCTGCCAGCCTTTAGCATGCACCGCCATGGCCACCACATCGTGCTGCAGCCGCAGCTCCACGCCAAACTTCTGCGCCTCACGCAACAAACAATCGATGATGGTTTGGCTGGAGTCGGTTACGGGAAACATCCGGCCATCAGCTTCGGCTTTGAGCTTTACGCCGCGGTCTTCGAACCAAGCCACGGTATCGCCCGTGCTGAAGCGCGCAAATAGCTGCCGCAATTCGCGTTGTCCGCGGGGATAAAACTTCACCAACTCGGCAGGATCGAAGCAAGCATGGGTAACATTGCAGCGCCCACCACCTGAAATCCGCACTTTGGCCAAAAACTGATTCGACTGCTCGAGCAGCACAACCCGTAGGCCCGGCTGCAGTCGCGCTGCATTCACAGCTGCAAAAAATCCGGCGGCACCGCCACCTACCACGGCCAGGTCGTAAAGCATGGGGCAAAGATAGTTTTTTGAACGGCTTTAGCCGCTGCCCACAAGCAGGCATAAAGGGAAGGAACTTTGGGGCCTCCCTTGCAACTTCTTTCAAAGCAAAAAGCTGTGATGCAAGGCTTTAGAAGGACTCCTGTCTTCTTTGATTTAGATCAGCTTGCAGCTTGTGCACTTGCCAACATGCTGTATGGCAACAAAAAATAGCTCTTCCATCTACCTAAAATTAGGCGCTTAAGCTCGAAAATGTGCCCAAACATTCGTAAATTAGCCTTTGATCAATTAAACCACCTCCATGCAAGCTGAATTAAAACTGCCGCAGGATTATGCCGATAAAGTGCAACATCCCGCCCTTAAAAAATGGGTAGCCGACATGGCTGCCATTGCCAAGCCAGACCAAGTATACTGGTGCAACGGATCTCAGGAAGAATATCAATTGATGTGTGAGCGCCTCGTGGCTGCAGGTACCTTTATCCGCCTGAACGCCGAGAAGCGCCCGAACAGTTTCGCCTGTTTTTCCGATCCCAGCGACGTGGCGCGGGTGGAAGATAAAACCTTTATCTGCTCCCGCCGCAAAGAGGATGCCGGCCCTACCAATAACTGGATGGACCCTTCTGAAATGAAAAAAACCCTCACGCCGCTGCTTGATGGCTGCATGAAGGGCCGCACCATGTTTGTGATTCCATTTTGCATGGGTCCACTAGGCTCCGATATCTCCCAAATTGGCATTGAAATCACCGATTCAGAATATGTGGTAACCAATATGCGCATCATGACCCGCATGGGCTGGCCAGTGATGGAGCAATTGGGTAAGGATGGCGCCTTTGTAAAGGCTTTCCACACGGTGGGTGCACCATTGCAACCCGGTCAGGCCGACGCAAAATGGCCCTGCAACCCTACCGTTAAATACATCGTTCACTATCCCGAAGAACGCAGCATTGTAAGTTACGGCTCAGGTTATGGCGGCAATGCTTTGCTAGGTAAAAAGTGCTTCGCCCTGCGCATTGCCTCGGTAATGGCAAGGGAAGAAGGCTGGTTGGCCGAGCACATGCTCATTTTAGGGGCGAAGAGTCCACAAGGCGAAAAAACCTACATCGCAGCAGCTTTCCCAAGTGCTTGCGGCAAAACCAATTTCGCCATGCTCATTCCGCCGAAAGAGATGAAGGGCTGGGAAATCACCACCGTGGGGGATGATATTGCCTGGATCAAGCCAGGCAAAGACGGTAAATTGTACGCCATCAATCCAGAAGCCGGCTATTTCGGCGTGGCACCGGGCACCAACGACAATACCAATCCCAATGCCATGGCCTCCATCACCGCCAATACCATTTTCACCAATGTGGGCATCACCCCCGACGGCGATGTGTGGTGGGAAGGCATGTCGAAACAAGCACCGGCAGGGGTGATTAACTGGAAAGGGCAGGTACACGACCCCAACAGCGGGCAGCCTGTGGCGCATCCAAACGCCCGCTTTACCGCGCCAGCCAATCAGTGCCCAAGCTTAGACGACCGTTGGGAAGACCCGGCAGGGGTGCCCATCAGCGCCTTCATGTTCGGCGGACGCCGCTCTAGCACCGTACCCTTGGTGTATCAATCAGCCAACTGGAATTTCGGTGTGTATGCAGCCTCCACCATCGGCTCAGAAATGACTGCCGCAGCCTTTGGCGAATTGGGCAAGGTACGTCGCGATCCTTTTGCCATGCTGCCTTTTTGCGGCTATCACATGGCCGATTACTTCAACCATTGGCTGCAGTTTGGCCGCGCCTTACCTAATCCTCCGCGCATTTTTGTGGTAAACTGGTTTAGAAAAGATGCTGAAGGCAATTTCCAGTGGCCAGGCTTTGGCGATAATGCCCGGGTGCTTGAATGGGTTATTGGCCGGGTGCAGGGTCGTACTGGTGCTGTAGAAAGCCCTATTGGCTGGATGCCACGCTACGAAGACATGAACTGGGAAGGTATCAACTTCAGCAAAGAAGACTTCGAGGCCATCATGCACGTAGACCGCGAAATCTGGAAGCAAGAAGTACTAAGTCACGATGAACTTTTTGGCCGTATGTACGATAAACTTCCAAAAGAGTTTTTCTTTATGCGTGAGCTGTTGCTTTCGTCACTTTGGCGCTCGCCAGAGAAGTGGGGCATGGCACCTGAAAGGATCTAGAACTAGCTCCAACAAAAAAGCAGCATCGGTAAAAGGATGCTGCTTTTTTTTGCAGTTATCACGAAGAAAAGACTTCCTTTTCCAGACCGCTGGCATTTACGGTGTAGTTGGCTCTACCAATTGCAAAAATGCCGAAGTATTGGCAAACAACTTAAAATAGCCCAGGGCCCCGCCGCTAAAATTTGAAATAGGATTGGCGGGTGAGGCACTCGACTGGCCAATATTGGTATTGAGATTGGTGAGGTAGCGGAATACAGCCGCATCGATGTGATGCAACTCCAGCCGAATACGGCCATTGATGTAGGTTTGCACAAAAACAGGACTAACCTGAAAACCACCCGTATTCACTTCATCATTGTAGAGAAACAAATTGGCCGTTGCGGTATCGTTTTGGAAAGCCTGAATTTGAAAATAATTGCGAACCCCTGGTGGGTCTTGGTAAAACGCATACAACAAGGCATTGCGCCGGTTGGCAGGGTCAGCCGGGTTGCCAGGAAGTCCTCCAGGTCCAAAAAACGGATCAATTACCACCGAATCGATAGGAATGGGTTGTGGCATACGTGCAGTAGCTCTGTAAAAATCGCCTTGATGCGTAATTTCGAAAGCGTATTGCTCCCCATAAACAGGTACATAATTGGGCAAAATGTAAGCACTGTCGGGCAATTGTTGCAACGTGTCACGTCTGTTATCAGCAAGCCGAATCAGCACTACGATAGCGCCAGATTGAATTGGCGGACCAAAAGTATCACTGAAATTTACCGTTTTGGTGAGTTTCACCCAGGCGCCTCTACCCGAATCATCTAACAGGGCTTCAATCACTAATTTTGGATCGGCACTGTTGAGGTCGATGTCTATTTCCTTTTCGCAAGCGGTTAAACTTCCGAGTAGCAAAATGCTTATTAAAATACGTTTCATCATCGCTTAAAATTTAAAATTCCAGCTCACTGCAGGTACCCAGCGAAATAGAGCTGTTTGTACTGCTACAGTGCGGTTGGGATTGGTAGCACTTTGTTGGAAGTTAATGAGGAAAGGATTTTGGCGGCCGTAGGCATTGTACAAACTAAAGGCCAGCTCGCTGCTGTATTTGCGCTTGGGCTTGAGCTGGTAAGTAGCGCCCAAATCGAGGCGATGGTAAGCTGGCATGCGGTAACCATTGCGCTCGGTATACAACCAAACCACCTGATCGGCAATGTTGTATTTACCCGCCGGAAAGGTTACGGCATTGCCTGTTTGATATACCCAGGCTGCCGACACATTAAAGCGCTCAGTAAATTCATACAAAGCTACCACAGCAATGTCGTGGGTACGGTCTTGTCGGGCAGCATACCACTGCCCTTGGTTGATGCCCTCGATGCGACGCTCGGAGCGCGAAAGCGTATAGCTCAACCAGCCTGTGAAACGGCCTTTGTTCTTGCGGAACAACCATTCTAAACCATACGCGCGCCCGTCTCCAAACAACAGTTCAGGATCAATCACCGTGGCTTGATCGTTGGCGCCATCCTTATAATCAAGCTGGTTTTGCATCCATTTGTAATAAGTCTCCACGCTAAACTCATAGGTATTCTCCTTAAAATTACGGAAATAGCCGATCGATACTTGGTCTCCAATTTCTGGAGCCACATTGTTGGTTGTCATCAGCCAGCGGTCGGTTGGGGTAGAAGCAATCGCGTTGCTCACCAAGTGAATGTGCTGGGTATTGCGGGTATAGGCGGTTTTTAAGCTAGATGTGGCGGTAAGGTTGTAATTAACTGCAATACGCGGCTCCAAAAAGGCGTATTGGGCGGCAATACCAGCGGGATTAAAGGTGTCGATGACCGTGCGATTGGCATCTAGGGTATAATAATCGCTGCCACCAAGGGCCGCAAAATGACTAATCCGAAGTCCTGAAGTAATACTAAAGCGCTCGTTGGGCTTCCAATCGTGGCTTACATAGGCCGCAGACTCCAATCCGCGCTTTTGCAAACTCCTGATGTCGGTGTTTTGTGCATTTACCAAACCAGGTGTTACGGTATGATAAATTACATTGTATCCGAACTTCCATTGTTGTGAATTACTCGCGAAATACTGCAGTTCTTGTTTGATGTTCCAGTCTTCAATCCCCGACTTAATATTGAAGTTGAGCGCGCTGGTCGAAAAGCCGATGTTGTAGTCGTAATTGCTATAAATGAGTGAGCTGTTGAGGAACAATTTGTCACTAATCAAGCGCGTGTAGCGCAAAGTGCCTGTGGCATTGCCCCAATTGATGCCAAATTGATTGTTAAAACTAAAAACATCTCGTCCGAAATACCCCGAAAGATAAATGTGATCTTTCTCTGTCAGCCTGTAATTGAGTTTCGCATTAAAATCGTAGAAGTAGAGCTGGTTATTTGCAAATTCATCGTTCAACCTCAAAAACACATCAGCATAGGTACGACGACCCGAAAGTAAAAACGAAGAACGCCCTTCCTGAATGGGGCCTTCCACATTGAGCCGAGAAGCAATCAAACCCAGTCCACCCGAAACATTGTACTTTTGATTATTGCCTTCTTTCATCCGTACATCCACCACGGAAGCCAGTCTTCCCCCAAAATTAGCGGGTGCCGTGCCTTTGTGCAGGGTAAGGTCTTTAATGGCGTCGGAGTTAAAAGTTGAAAAGAAGCCCAACAAATGCGAGGCATTGTAAACAGGTGCATCATCTAGCAAAATGAGGTTTTGGTCGAGATTGCCACCGCGCACTGAAAAACCGCTCTGACCTTCGCCCCCTGCTTTTACCCCTGGTAACAGCTGCATCGACTTAAGTACATCACGCTCTCCAAATAAAATCGGGAGTTTGTTCACCGTGGCAATGTTCATTTTTTCAACGCCCATCTGACTTTGTCGCAGGCGCTGGTCTTCGGCTTCACCCGTAACCACAACTTCTTTGAGTTGCTGGCGAGCGGGAGATAAATTAACGTTTACCTTTTGCGCTGCTGTTACGCGAAGCTTTTGTTTGAACTGCTCGTAGCCCAAATACGACACCAACAATTCGTATTCACCCGGGGGTAGGTTAAAAGCATAATAGCCGTATACATTTGTTGCCGTCCCTCTTGGCGGTGTTCCGCTCACAGCAATAGCAGCTCCGATAAGCGCTTCGCCTGTCTCGGCATCTTTCACATAACCGCTGATGGTGAAGGTTTGGGCTTGCACTGCTTGCGTGGTGCAAATACCCAGGATTAAAAAAAAAGCGCGAAATCGCAGCATTTGGAGTATAAATTTGACAAATTACGGAAGCACAAACATGGCAAAATACACGCAATTTAACATGCCATTTTGTGTTAAATAATGGCAAAAAAAGAATGTTTCTGAAGCAATTCTTCGGAATTAGTCCGCCCTCCTTGCGATTTTTGAGTTTAAACTGATTCAATCAGTTGGTGTCGACAGCCATTACTTTCGGCACCCTCTACAGCTCGGCCTTTCGTCCTTTAAAGCCCGTAATCAACCCTTAAATTCTTCGTTCCCCTCCCCTTTTTTCATATCTTTGCACAATTTTGAAATCAGCGCTCTCCATCTAAATCTATCGCTCCATGCCCAGGGATCATTCAATCAAATCAGTACTCATTGTCGGTAGCGGCCCCATCGTTATTGGCCAAGCCTGCGAATTCGACTATTCCGGTTCACAAGCAGCGCGTTCGCTGAAGGAGGAAGGGATAGAAGTAGCCCTGATTAACTCGAACCCGGCCACCATCATGACCGATAAAGTAACAGCCGACCATGTGTATCTGTTGCCATTAACGGTTGAGTCGATAGAACAAATCCTACAAGAGCGTCAAATCGATGCGGTACTGCCTACCATGGGCGGTCAAACCGCGCTCAACCTCTGTAAAGAAGCCGATGAGTTGGGCATTTGGGAAAAGTATGGCGTTCGGATGATTGGGGTAGATATTGCCGCGATAGAAACCACCGAAAACCGCGAAGAATTCCGCAAACTCATGGGTAAAATTGGCGTGGCAGTAGCCCCCTCCAAAATTGCCAACTCCTTTTTAGAAGGTAAAGAAGCCGCTGAAGAAATTGGCTTTCCGTTGGTTATTCGCCCTTCTTACACCCTAGGCGGCACCGGTGGTGCGGTCATCCGCCACAAAGAAGACTTTGAAAAAGCCCTGGTGCGTGGATTGGCAGCCTCACCTACCCACGAAGTACTCATCGACAAAGCCGTTTTGGGTTGGAAAGAATACGAGTTGGAGTTGCTGCGCGACAACAACGATAACGTTTGTATCATTTGTACCATCGAAAACTTTGACCCGATGGGCATTCATACGGGTGATAGCATTACGGTGGCACCGGCCATGACCTTGAGCGATACTGCCTTCCAGGACATGCGCAACCAGTCGATCAAAATGATGCGTGCCATTGGCAATTTTGCTGGGGGTTGTAACGTACAATTTGCCATGGATCCCGAAACCGAGCAGCTGATCGCCATCGAGATCAACCCACGCGTTTCACGTTCGTCGGCCCTTGCCTCCAAAGCCACCGGCTATCCGATTGCCAAAATCGCCGCCAAGCTTGCTATTGGGTACAACCTCGACGAGCTGCCAAATCAAATCACCATGAGCACTTCGGCTTATTTTGAGCCGACCTTAGACTATGTGATTGTTAAAATTCCCAAGTGGAACTTTGATAAATTCCCTGGTGCCGACCGCACCCTCGGCTTCCAAATGAAATCGGTAGGTGAGGTAATGGGCATCGGCCGCAGCTTCAATGAAGCCCTGCAAAAGGCTTGTCAGAGTTTAGAAATCAATCGCCTCGGCTTAGGGGCAGATGGCAAAGAGGAGAAAAATCTCGACAAGCTCATGCACAGCTTGGAGTATGCCAGCTGGGACCGCTTGTTTCATGTACATGATGCTTTAGCCTTAGGAGTACCCGTTAAATCGGTACAAAAAGCCACCCGCATCGACCCCTGGTTTTTGCGCCAGATTCAGCACATTGTAGATTTACAAGCAGAATTGCGCCGCTATACGCTCAGCAGCTTGCCCAAGGGTTTGCTCGACGAGCTCAAGAAAAACGGCTTTGCAGATGCCCAAATTGCGCATG
Source organism: Sphingobacteriaceae bacterium (assembly GCA_030682795.1). GTDB lineage: Bacteria > Bacteroidota > Bacteroidia > UBA7662 > UBA7662 > PNNG01. Next base: position 128,859 of record JAUXNJ010000008.1, on the reverse strand, counting down.
TGTTGGGCGATACCACCTCAGAAGCGGATGTGCGCGCCAAGCGCAAAGAGCTTGGATTGAACCGCGTTTGGAAGCTGGTAGATACCTGCGCAGCCGAGTTCAAGGCCGAAACACCTTATTATTACAGCACTTACGATACCGAAAACGAATCGGTACGTACCGATAAAAAGAAAATTATAGTGTTGGGCAGCGGTCCCAACCGCATCGGACAAGGCATCGAATTCGACTACAGCTGTGTACATGGCTTGTTAGCTGCCCGCGAGGTGGGCTACGAGGCCATCATGATCAATTGTAATCCCGAAACGGTGAGCACCGACTTCAACATGGCCGATAAACTTTACTTCGAGCCCGTGTTTTGGGAGCATTTACTCGACATTGTAGAGCATGAGAAGCCTGAAGGCGTGATTGTGCAACTAGGTGGCCAAACCGCCTTAAAATTGGCTGAGCACCTCGAAAATGCTGGCATTAAAATCATCGGCACCAATTTCACCAATATGGATTTGGCAGAGGACCGCGGTCGTTTCAGCGATTTGCTGAAAGAGCTCGACATCCCTTATCCAAAATACGGGGTTGCTGAAACGGCTGAAGAAGCACTCGACATTGCGCGTGAGGTGGGCTACCCAGTTTTGGTGCGCCCTAGTTATGTACTCGGCGGTCAAGGCATGAGCATCGTAATCAACGAGCAAGAACTTGAGCATGCTGTAGTAGATTTACTGCGTAAGATACCTGGCAACCGCATCCTCATCGACCACTTCCTCGACCGGGCCATGGAAGCAGAAACTGACTGTATTTGTGATGGCGAAGAGGTGCTGATTTGCGGTGTGATGGAGCACATTGAGCCGGCGGGTATCCACTCGGGCGACTCGAACTCAGTGCTGCCGCCCTTCGGTTTGTCGCCCCTGGTTGTATCGCAAATGGAAGAGTACACCAAAAAACTTGCACATGCCTTAAATATTTCTGGCCTGATGAATGTGCAGTTTGCCATCAAAAACGAAATGGTGTATGTGATCGAAGCAAACCCCCGTGCGTCGCGTACGGTGCCATTTTTGGCAAAAGCTTACGACGTGCCTTTTGTTAATATCGCCACCAAAGTGATGCTTGGCACCCACAAACTCAAAGATTTCGACATTAAAAAACGATTAGAAGGTTGGGCAATTAAAGAACCTGTGTTTTCTTTCGAGAAGTTTCCGAACGTAAACAAGGAATTGGGCCCTGAAATGAAGTCGACTGGCGAGGCCATTCGTTTCATAAAAGACTTGAAGGACCCGTATTTCCGTGATTTATATAAGCGGAAATCGATGTACCTTAGTCGATAAGAAATGAAAATACTTGTAGTAGAAGATGAGCGGAAGGTAGCAGCCTTCATCCAACAGGGCTTAGAAGAGCTCGGGAACCAGGTAGATGTGGCCTTTGACGGCCTTACAGGCAAAAAAATGGCCGAGGAAAAGCGCTACGACTTTTTAGTCCTTGACCTGCTTCTACCCGGCATGAGTGGTTTAGAAGTTTGCAAAGCCCTCCGTGCCAAGCAGCCCCGTTTGCCTATACTTATGCTTACTGCCTTAGGAACTAGCGAAGACAAGCTTGCCGGCTTTGACTCGGGCGCCGACGATTATCTGGTAAAGCCTTTTGAATTCAGTGAATTGGTAGCTCGAATCAAAGCCTTGGTGCGCCGTGCCAATCCCGATATGGAAGGCAATAAATTGGTGGTTGGCGACTTAGAGCTTGATACTGACAAAAAATTAGCCATTCGCTCTGGTCAAATCATCACCCTCACAGCCAAGGAGTACTCCTTGCTCGAATACCTCATGCTAAACAAAGGCAAAGTGGTATCGCGCCAGCAAATTGCTGGGGATGTATGGGACATTCATTTTGATACCGGCACCAATGTAGTAGATGTTTACGTGAATTTTTTACGTAAAAAAATTGATAAAGACTTTGAAACCAAGCTGATCCAAACCATGATTGGGATGGGTTATATGATTGACGCCTGATGCAAATCCGTAGCCGGCTCACCTACCAGTTTGTGGCCATTGTGGCCTTCATTCAGCTATTTTCATCGCTGGCTATTTACTTTACCTCGGCCGACTACCGCAAGACCTCATTTTATGAGCAGCTCAAAGCCAGTGCGCTCAACAAAACCGTGCTCCTGATGGAACTCGAGGGCTTGGAGCCAGAGCGCCTTGAAGAGCTACGCGAATTAGGAGTGGCCTCGCTCACCGACGAACACTTTTACGTCTACAATTTCAAAAATGAGTTGCTCTATAGTAGTGATACTGACAGCAGCATCTCGATTACCAAAGCCATGCTCGACGAAGTTCGATTAGCGAAAGAAATCCGCTTTGAGCAAGGTGATTACGAATTGGCCGGACTTATGTTTGCCGACCGTTACAACCGATTGGTGGTTGTTAGTGCTGCTACTGATTTGGTTGGTTTTGAACAACTGCGGAACCTCCGGCGTGTATTGATTGCAGTTTTTGTGTTCAGTTTGCTTTTTTTGATGGTTTTGGCCTGGATTTATGCCGGACAAGCATTGCGCCCAATCAGAAGTATCATTGGGCAAGTAGATCAAATCAGCTTCATCAACCTCAACGAGCGCCTCGACGACAGTGGTTCAAAGGACGAATTGAGCAGTTTGACCGCCACCTTTAACAGCATGCTCGACCGCATTGAAGGCAGTTTAGCCATGCAGCGCAATTTCGTAGCCAATGCATCCCATGAGCTACGTACTCCGCTCACTGCCATTCAAGGGCAACTCGAAGTGGTGCTACTCAAAGCCCGCAGCGAACAAGAATACCGCGAAAAAATTCAAAGCGTACTCGACGATATTCGCAACCTTACCAGCATCGCCAACCGCTTACTCATGCTGGCCCAAGCTGATTCGGAATATGCCGCTCGCCTTTTCAAGCCCATTCCTTTGGTAGATGTGCTGTGGCAGTGCCAGGCGGACATCCAAAAGCGGCAGCCCAAGGCCATCATCCACATTACCTTAGACGACGAGCTTACCCAGGCAGAAGACCTGCAAGTACCAGGAAACGAACAACTCCTTGGCACCGTCTTCACCAATTTGATGGAAAATGCCATCAAATTCAGTCATCATAGGGAAGTTTTTGTAGACGTGAAAGGCAAAGGGAACAGCATTCACGTTGCGGTTCGAGATGAAGGCATTGGCATTCCGGAAGCAGAATTAGAACAGGTGTTTCAACCCTTCTTTCGCAGTAGCAATGCCCAACAGATTCATGGACATGGCATCGGACTTTCTTTGGTGGAGCGGATCATCCGTTTACACAATGGCAAAATCAAAGTCCAGTCGAAAGAAGGTCGCGGCACTACCTTCACCGTGCAGCTACAAAAATGATTTAATGCTATTTTAATCCCCAAGCTCGAAATAGCTGATTATTTCTTTAAATATTTGTATTCTTGGCCATTATGACATATTCGAAACGCACTAAATTATTTACGGGGCTTGTAGCAGGGGTAGTTGTACTATCTATCACCAGTTTGCTAGGTTTTTTCATGCTGTTTTTAAACAAAGAGCAGTTGAGACAAAACCTAGATATAGCCAAATTAGAGCAAGAACGAACGCTTTCAGAAAAACTATTGGTAGATAAAGACCTTGGATTTCTCCAAAAAGAATTCAGAACCTTGGATGCAACCAACCAACAACTCAATGCATTTTTAGATAAAGCAAGTGCGCAATTAACATCCAAAGACATTACCATTGAGGGGCTACAGGAGGATAACAAAGAACTTATTCAGGTTAAAGCTAGCCTTGGTGAGTTAAAACTAGACCACCATCAAATTGAAGCGCAAGTATTGGAACTCAGCAAAAGCATCGACTTACTCATCAAGCGAAACAATGAAATCATTGGACGCATGAATGAGTTGGCGGAACAGCAAGAGCTTATGCGGTCTGATTATGAAAACACCATTGTTCACAAAGGCATTGGACGGTCGTTTAGAGTGGATGCCCTAAAGGGGGAAAGGTTAACCAGTAAAGCGCGTCGAACTCGTAATTTGGAACTGAGCTTTGAGCCCATTGATCGCAAAGAGTTTATGAAGCTCCGGGAAGAGTCGTTTTACATAGTGCTCAGCGATGAATCTGGCGGTGTTTACAACCTCATGAAAAGTCAGAAGGCAACGGTATACCTGAAAGGAAATGCGGTAGATATCATGCCGTCCTTTAGTTTAAAGGCTTCTCCAAGCGCTGATAAAATTAATCGCATTTCATTGGTGATCGAAGAGGTCAATCTGAAGCCTGGTGTTTATAATTTCGAAGTGTATACCACCAATGCCTTTGTTGGAAATACACAAATCAGATTGAATTAGCCGCCAGCCAATGCATCTAATTAGTTAAATTTGAGGCATGCTCAAATTTATCCTGATATTCATCCTGGTAGTAATGCTGGTTCGGCTGCTGCTCAGGCTTTTTCTACCCACCATCGTTAAAACGATTTTCAGCAGTCTGCAACAGCAGCAAATGAAACAACAGCAGCCATCCAAACCAGAAGGCTCTGTTTTTGTGTCTGGAAAGCCAAAGAAAAAAGGCTCGCTCGACAATGATGGCGAATATGTTGACTACGAAGAAATCCGCTAAAACTTACCTACATGTCTTTTGATTTCAAAAAATTCTTGCCGCACCTCTATGTGATCCTTGCCTTGGTGGCTGCTGCACTCCTGTACAACAGTCCTGTTTTAATAGGCAAAGGCCTTAAAATGGAAGACATGACCCAGGTAGCGGGTATGTCGAAAGAACTCAACGACTTTAAAGAGAAAGATGGGGTTTATCCGCTTTGGACCAATGCGCTGTTTGGTGGGATGCCAGCGTATCAAATTGCCATTGACGTGCCTAATATGTGGGTAGCCAAACTTGGCGGTGTAGTTTATAAATGGCTGCCCAATCCAGCAAACCTCATGCTCCTCTATTTCCTTGGCTTTTATGTGCTGATGGTTATTTTAAAATTCAATATTTGGCAAGCTTTATTTGGAGCTTTAGCCTTCGGTTTATCGAGCTACAACCTCATCATCATTGATGCTGGCCACATCACAAAAGCCATAGCTATTGGATTTATGCCAACTGTGATTGGGGGCTTGATCCTTCTTTTTAGAGGCAAATGGTTACCAGGCTTCGCTTTATTATCCCTAATGTTGGCTTTGCAGCTCTATGCCTATCATTACCAAATCACCTACTACTTGGGCTTACTCATTGGCATTTATGTGCTTGTAAAAGGGATAGAAGCCGTGCAGAAAAAAGAGTATCTCCCCTTTTTAAAAGCATCTGGACTAGCAATCCTTGCCCTCCTGATTGCCATAGGAGCAAATTATACAAGCTTTAGCATTACGCGTGAATACACCAAAGAAACCATGCGTGGTGGTTCAGAATTAAGACAGCTTGAAGATCCGAATGCGTCAACTGGACTTGATAAAGAATATGCACTCAAGTGGAGTAATGGTATAGCCGAAACTTTTACGCTACTGATCCCTAACTTTTATGGCGGGGCTTCTGTAAGCGATATTGGCACCAGCAGCAAGACCTTTGAAGTACTCACGCAAGGAGGTGTAGCCCGCAACCAAGCGACTGCCTTTGTTAAACAAGCCCCCACCTATTTCGGCGATCAGCCTGGTACCGCTGGTCCGACCTATTTTGGTGCCCTTATTTGTTTCTTATTTGTTTTGGCATTGTTTGTTGTGAAAGGCCCTGCCAAGTGGTGGCTCGCAAGCGCTGCGCTACTATCAATTGTGCTCAGCTGGGGACGTAACTTTGAGCTGGTTACAGACATTTTCTTTAATTACGTACCCTTCTATAATAATTTCAGGGCGGTAGCCATGAGCTTGGTCATCGCTAGCCTGGCTTTCCCTTTGCTGGCCGTTATTTTATTGCGGCGCTTAGAAGAAAATCAAATCGATAAAATTACCTTAAAAAAGGGCTTAATCTATGCAACAGGTATAGTAGGTGGCTTTTGCTTGCTTTTTGTTGCGGCGCCAGGTGCATTTTTCGATTTTAACTCCCCATCCGACGCTAATTTTGGAAATTTTCCGGGTTTGGTCGATGCCTTGATCGAAGATCGCGCCAATATGCTCCGTAAAGATGCCTTTAAATCGCTGCTGTTGGTGCTCATTGGCGCTGGAGCAATTTGGTATTTCTTGCAAAACAAACTCTCACTAAAGAGCATGGTCATCCTCTTTTTGGTAGCCAATACCATCGATTTGTGGATCACCGACAAACGGTATCTTAATGAAGAAGACTTTGTAAACCAACGTCAAATTGACCAGCCATTTGAGGCAACTGCTGCAGACTTACGCATTTTACAAGATACTACCCTCCACTATCGGGTATTTGATCTGGGTAACCGAAATCCATTTAATGAAAACCGTGCTGGCTACTTCCATAAATCAGTAGGTGGCTACCATGCTGCCAAACTTGGTCGCTATGAAGATGTAAAAGTGCGTTGGCTCGAAGGACAAATCAACATGAATGTGCTTAACGCCTTCAACACCCGTTGGTTTATAGTGAATCAAGAAGGCCAAGGACTGCTGCCGCAACTCAATACCGAAGCCTATGGCAATGCTTGGTTAGTGAATCAGGTCCTCATAGTGCCAGATGCAAAAGCTGAGATTGATACTTTGGGCGGCACCAATTTACGCCAAACCGCCATTGTTGACGCCCGCTTTTCCGATTTTGTTGCAGGTAAAACCTTCAACTATGACAGCAGCGCGAGTATCCGTCTTGATAGCTACCATCCAGATTTGATGACCTACAGTTTTGCAGCTGCAACTGAACAGCTGGCTGTGTTTTCAGAAGTATACTACGAAAAAGGCTGGAATGCCTATCTAAATGGTGAAAAAGTACCTCATTTTCGGGTGAACTACCTCTTCAGAGGTTTGGTAGTGCCCGCGGGTTCACATACCATTGAATTCAAATTTGAACCTGCCACTTATTACACTGGCGAAAAAATCAGTCTCGCCGCCAGCATCATCCTCTTGCTTGTAAGTATTGGAGCGCTGGCCATGAACTTCAAAAAGCCGAAAACAGAAGCTTAATCGGTTTTCAACTCACTAAAAATCGCCCTTTGAGGCGATTTTTTTTTTAATGATCAATTCTGGTGTATCGCCTGAAGCGAAACCGCTCGCTTTGCTCAATGGCATCCATGATTTGGTCGATGATTTCTCCCGCAGGTGCATCATAATCGATATCGAGAGGTGGCTTGATGGTAACCGACAAACGCGTGCCCTTTTTCTTGAGTTTTAAGCCATGCTTATCGAAGGCCCTGCGGAAGCCATTGATTACCACAGGCACAACTACAGGCTTGTTCTTCTTAATGATGTGTGCGGTGCCTTTTCGGCCTTCTGCATACGCCCGAGTGGTGCCTTGCGGAAAGGTGATTACCCAGCCATGCGACAAAGCCAAATCTATTTTTTGGGTATCAGCCGTATCCACTTCCCTTTCCACATCCTTCCCATTGCTGCGCCAGGTACGTTTCACAGTAATGGCACCCGCCAAGGTAAACAAACGCGGCAACCAGCCACTTTCTTTCATGGTTTCTTCGGCAGCCACATAATACACCTTGGTTTCTGGCCAAAGCAGGTAAAGTGGATGAGGAAGTCCATCGTAAATCTTCCATTTGGCTGCACAAATCACATGCAACATGGCCGCTACGTCGCGGTAATAGGTTTGGTGATTAGATACAAAAATCACATTGGTATCAGGCAGGTCGGCCAAAACACGACTACCGCTCACCTTCATCCGGTTACGGATGTTGAGCCCAATGTAGCTAAACAAGCCAATCGTAGCGTAAAGCAGGCGCTTCACCCAAACGTAATAACCGAAAACGTCCTTCTTCATAGGCTCCCGCAAAATAGTAAATTCAGCCATACGACTGTTTACAAATTTGGCGTAATTGGTTTAGCTTATGGTGCTGCCGTTGTCTGCCGAGGCATTGGGCGCTACAAAAAGCAGTTTACCATCTTTATTTTCAGCCATCAAAATCATGCCCTGCGACATAATGCCCCGCAGTTTGCGGGGCGCCAAATTGGCCAGGAGGGTCACCTTACCCCCCACAATTTCTTCGGCAGAAAAATGCATGGCGATGCCACTCACTACGGTGCGCTGCTCAAAGCCCAAGTCGATGGTTAGTTGCAGCAATTTATCAGCACCTGCCACTTTTTCAGCGGCTATCACTTGCCCTACCCGCAAATCAAGCTTCGCAAAGTCTTCATAGGTGATTTCTGGCTTGAGGGGCGTATAGGCTGGACTCGTCATTTCCATTTTTTCTGGGGTTTTAACCAATTTGGCGCGCTGAGCGTCCATCATTTCATCTTCTACATTACGGAACAACAGCTCTGGCTGGCCCAATTGATGACCGGCTTCGAGCGGCTTCACAGGCTGTTGCTCGCGCCACCAGGCACGGCGGACTTGTGTATCGGGCTCCCACTGCAGCTGCTCGAGCAAACGGCCGCTGGTGTAAGGCAAGAAAGGTTCACAGGCCAAGGCCAGCTGCGCACAAATCTGCAAAGCATGGTCGAGGATCACAGCCACCGCTGCTGCATCGGTTTTGTACAGCTTCCAAGGCTCGGTTTCGGCTAAAAAGCGGTTGCCGGCACGGGCTATGTTCATCATGGTGGCTTGCGCTTCGCGGAAACGGAAATCGGTGAGCGACTGAATCATCTCCGATTGGAAGCCCGTAATTTCTTCACTGTTGGCACGAATAGCATCCATCACCGCGGCGCGCTGGGCCGTATCTGGACGTAACTTATTGCCAGGAACGAGTCCTTCGAAGTATTTATGCGTCAACACCATTACCCGGTTCACAAAATTACCGAGGATGGCCACCAGCTCGCTGTTTACGCGGCCCTGGTAATCCTTCCAGGTAAAGTCACTGTCTTTGGTCTCGGGTGCAATGCTCGTAAGCGTATACCGCAACTCATCTTGCTTGCCAGGGAACTCCAGCAAATATTCGTGCAGCCAAATGGCCCAATTGCGTGAAGTAGAAAGCTTGTCACCTTCCAAATTTAAAAATTCGTTGGCAGGCACCTGGTCGGGCAGGTTGTAGTCGCCGTGCTCGTTCAAAATCATCGGGAAGATGATGGTGTGGAATACGATGTTGTCTTTGCCAATGAAATGCACCAAGCTGCTGCTTGGGTCTTGCCACCAGGTTTTCCAAGCTTCGGGATCGCCTTGCTCGGCAAAATACTCACGCGTGGCGCTGATGTAGCCGATGGGTGCATCAAACCACACATACAACACCTTGCCTTCGGCCCCTGCTACAGGTACGGGCACACCCCAATCGAGGTCGCGGGTCATGCTGCGGGGCTGCAAACCTTGCTGAATCCAACTGCTGAACTGCCCTTTTACATTGGTTTTCCAGCCTTCTACCCGTTTGGCGTAGGCCTTAAAACCGGGCGCTTCGGCCAGCTCGTCCATAGGCAAAAACCAGTTTTTGGTGATGCGCTTCACGGGTGCGGCACCGCTGAGGGCTGAGCGGGGATTGATGAGTTCATCGGGACTCAAACTGCTGCCACACTTCTCACATTGGTCGCCATAAGCACCATCGTGACCGCATTTTGGGCATGTACCCACGATGTAGCGGTCGGCCAAAAACTGCTTGGCTTCTTCATCGTAAAACTGTGCCGTTTCAATCTCCTTAAACCGGCCATTGTCGTACAGTTTTTTAAAGAAGGCTTGAGCTGTTTCGTGGTGGATGGGCCTGCTGGTGCGCGAAAAATGGCTGAAGTCGATGCCAAAATCTTTGAATGAATCACGGATGACTTCATAATACTTATCTACCACCGCTTGCGGAGTAGTATTTTCTTTACGGGCCTTGAGCTCAATGGCCACGCCATGCTCATCGGTACCGCAAATAAACAGCACCTCCTCGCCCTTGGCCTTTAAAAAGCGGGTGTAGATATCGGCCGGCAAGTAGCAACCTGCCAAATGACCTATGTGGATGGGGCCATTGGCATAAGGCAAGGCCGCCGTAATTAAATGTCTTTTTTTCATGCTTGGTAGGCCTCCTGTTCGGCATTCAAGCGCTGCAATACGGCTTCCATGCTCACCAACGACTCCAGCAAGGCTGGCAGCTGCTCAATGCTCACACGCTCTTGCTGCATGCTGTCGCGGTGGCGGATGGTTACCTGTCCATCTTCAAGGGTTTGGTGGTCGATGGTGATGCAAATGGGCGTACCCAAAGCATCCTGACGGCGATAGCGCTTGCCAATGCTGTCCTTTTCGTCGTACTGCAGCTGAAAACGGTACTTCAGCAGCTGCATAATTTCACGGGCTTTCTCCGGCAGACCGTCTTTTTTTACCAAGGGCATTACAGCCGCTTTTACCGGGGCCAAGAAATACGGCAGGCGCAATACCACGCGCTCACTGCCATCTTCCAGCTTTTCTTCGGCATAGGCATGGGCAAGGGTGGCGAGGAACATGCGATCTAAACCAATCGAAGTTTCCACCACATATGGCACGTAAGATTCATTGGTTTCGGGATCGAAATAGCGCAGCTTTTTACCGCTATGCTGCTCGTGTGCACCCAAATCAAAGTCGGTGCGCGAGTGGATGCCTTCTAGCTCCTTGAAGCCAAAGGGAAACTCAAACTCAATATCGGCTGCAGCATTGGCGTAGTGCGCCAGCTTGAGGTGGTCGTGGAAACGGTATTTGCTTTCGGGGAAGCCCAACGCCCGGTGCCAACGCATACGCGCCGCTTTCCAGTAGTGGTACCAGGTCATTTCGGTTCCAGGGCGCACAAAAAACTGCATCTCCATCTGCTCAAATTCGCGCATACGGAAAATAAATTGCCGCGCCACAATCTCATTCCGAAAAGCCTTACCCGTTTGGGCAATGCCGAAGGGAATTTTCATGCGACCGCTTTTCTGCACGTTGAGGAAGTTCACAAAAATGCCTTGAGCCGTTTCGGGACGCAGGTAAATTTTGCCAGATTCGCCACTCACAGCCCCCATTTCGGTGCTAAACATGAGGTTAAACTGGCGAACTTCGGTCCAGTTGCGGGTACCGCTGATTGGACAAACAATCTCCAAATCTACAATCAGCTGCTGCAAATCGGCCAATTGGCTGTTTTCCAAAGCAGCCTTCATGCGGCCATTGATTTCTTCTATTTTTTCGATGTTACGAAGTACATTGGGATTGGTGGCCCGAAACTGCGCCTCGTCGAAGCCCTCAGCAAACCGCTTGCGGCCCTTATCAACTTCCTTTTCAATCTTGCTTTCAATTTTGGCGATGTGCTCTTCAATCAACACATCCGCCCTGTAGCGCTTTTTTGAATCTTTGTTGTCAATCAAAGGATCGTTAAAAGCATCTACGTGCCCCGAAGCCTTCCAGGTGGTGGGGTGCATGAAAATCGCGGCATCAATACCCACAATGTTTTCGTGCAGCTGCACCATGGCCTTCCACCAATAATCACGGATGTTTTTTTTGAGCTCGGCGCCCATTTGTCCGTAATCGTATACGGCTGAAAGTCCGTCGTATATCTCGCTAGAAGGAAAAACAAACCCATACTCCTTGGCATGGGATATCACATTCTTAAATTGCTCTTCGGGAATCATGCCGCAAAGATAAGGATTGACAGCGAAGGACAAGCCGCGCTAAGGGCGGTTTTGGCGAACCTACGTTCGCTAGCTACCCTTTTCTACATGTACTGTGCGCGTGGGAAAGGCAAAACTGCTACCATTGCGCTGCACAATTTCATAAATCTTAAAATTGATTTCCTCGCGTACTTGTACATACAAAGCGTAATCGTTGGAATTCACCAAATAAGTAATCAAAATATTTAGCGAAGATTCGGCATATTCAAAAAAGCGTACCACCGGCTCGTCATTGGTGTTTTCGTGCCTCAAGAGCACATCGTGAATCTCAGCAATGATGTTTTTCATCACCTGCGGATCGGTATCGTAGGTCAAACCAATGAAAAATCGCGCCCGGCGGTGGGTGCTTTCAGTGATGTTGTTCAAAGGTGCACCTACCAGCGATTTGTTCGGCACGGTTACGTAACTTTTATCGAGGGTTCGGATGCGAGTAGACCTAAAACCCACCTTTTCGATCGTACCTACTATACCTTGAAAATCTACTGTATCGCCCACCGTAAATGGCTTGTCGAGGAAAATGGTGAAGGAGCCTAGGAGATTGGCCAGACTTTCCTGCGCAGCCAAAGCCACCGCCAAACCACCGATGCCTAAACCCCCAACCAAGGCCGTTACATTGGCTTTAAAGATGGCCCCCAACACAAACATCCCCGCAAAAATTACCAATAGCACCTTGATGCCGTCGATGGCAAAAGGTACCAGCTGGTCGTCGAGCTTGGATTCTGTTTCAGAAGCCCTTTCCAGCCAGCGTTCTCCTATATAATCACTTACACGCAACAAAATCCGTGTAAAACCAATCGTTAACAGCAGTTTTGTAATGATTGAAATATAAAACTGCACCCGAATTTGCTCATCAAAAATACTGATTTCCTTGGGGATGGTTAGAATGGTGATACTGATGTAAATGGCCACCATCAAGCCAAAAAACTGCATCGATTTGCCTACCAATTCATTAAAACGCTCACTACGATCGATGCGCCCTTTTTTGCTAAATATCCTGTACAGCAATCGGTTGGCTACTTTCGCACCCCACACTTTGAGGGTGAGCACCGCCAGCATCAACACACTAACAACAATGAGCTGGTGAACGGTTTGACCTAAAATGGTCAGGTCCATGAATTGGTCGTAGGTCATATCAACTGCTTAAGTGCTATTTCAAAGGCGGTTTGGGTGATGTTGGTTTTACCAGGATTCAGCGCATGAACTTTGGCCATAGCATCGCCAATGATTTTGGACACATCGCCAAAAATAGCATCATCACTGATTTCTACATCCTTTTCCATCAAATAAGCAAATACCCGAGCCATGCCGCAATTAGCAATGAAGTCAGGAATAACCGCTACTTTTTGGTCTACATACTGGGCAATCGGACCAAAAAAGATCTCCGGATCGGCAAAAGGCACATTGGCGCCACTGCTTACCACTTCAAGTCCAGCCGCTATGAGACGCTCCATCTGCTCCTTGGTCACCAAGCGTGATGCCGCAGCTGGAATAAAAATGTCGGCCGATTGGTCCCAAATGCGGCTGTTTACCTCCTCAAACGAGAGCATGTTAAATGCATTGAGCTTGTTGCCTTGCTTAGAGAGGAAGAGTGATTTTACCTCTTCATAGGTATAGCCAGCAGGATTGATCAAACCACCTTCGCGATCTACAATGCCCGTGATGAGGACACCCTGCTGAGCCAAATAGTAAGCAGCAGCTGCAGCCACATTGCCCCAACCTTGGATGATGGCTTTTTTGCCTAAAATAGGCTCGCTTTGCATTTTATAATAATGAATCACCGATTCGGCCACACCGTAACCTGTAATCATATCGGCCACTACAAATTTTCTGGCAGGATCAGGAGAGAAATGCGGATCTTCTACCACCTTGCTTACACCCAAGCGCAACTGCCCAACGCGCCGGATTTTCTCACCTTCAGGTGCGTTAAAATGTCCGTTTACCACCCCTTCTTGCGGGTGCCACAAGCCATAGGCTTCGGTAATGGGAATAACTTCATGGATTTCATCCACATTCAAATCGCCCCCAGTACCGTAATAATTCTTGAGCAAAGGCATTACTGCTTTATACCAGCGCTGCAGTACCTCCTTTTTGCGTGGGTCGGCAGGATCAAAGTTGATACCTGATTTGGCACCACCAATGGCAGGGCCACTCACTGTGAACTTAATCTCCATGGTTTTAGCCAAAGATTCTACTTCACGCTTATCCAGCCCTTTGCGCATCCGAGTTCCGCCACCCGCTGCACCACCCCGCAGTGAATTGATTACTACCCAGCCTTCGGCCTCGGTTTCAGCATCTTTCCATTCAAAAACAATTTCGGGGGCTTTGTGCTCAAAGCGCTTTAGTAAATCTTGCATGATAAATTAAATTCTGGCGCAAAAATACAAATTAAGCTAAGAGTTAGATGTAAAGCTCGGCATATCTGGCCAAAAGCCTTCTACATGAAAAAAGCCCCACTTTTTCAAGTGGGGCTCGTTGGCCGACCAGGTCTCGAACCTGGACTCTTCTGAACCAAAATCAGACGTGTTGCCAATTACACCATCGGCCAATTGCAATTGGACTGCAAATATAGGAGTCGTTATGAATAAGTCCAATAACCTACCAAAAAAAATAGCAGACCGCCTACATTATTACTTTACTACTTCAACCGTAATGGTGTTGCTGAGGCCTTCGCCATAGCTCAAATGTGCACCATTAGCGAATTGCAGCGTGAGGGTGTGCTTACCCACTTCCAAACTATCCAGCTGAAACTCGGTTTGACCCTTGCCAAAGTGAATGTGCTGTCCGTCGAAAGGCACACTGCTGCCAGCGGCCATAAAGCTCCCATCAATGATGATGTGGTGGTGACCGCGACCGTAGTTGATTGGACCTGCTGCCTCTACCTCCATACCTTCAATACCCATTTGAAGGGTAAAAGGCAATTTGATTTGCTGACCGTTTTCGAGATTAGCAAAATATACACGACCACCGGCCGGATAGGCAACGCCTAAACCTGTGGTGTCGATGGTGCCTTCACCGTGCTCCATGGCACTGTGGTCATGACCGCTGTGGTCCATGCCCTCGGCCTTTTCTTCCGTATTGCTGTTTCCACAAGCCACTACCAAAGCAAAGGCTGGGATGAATAAAAGATGTTTGATTGTCATAAGTATAAATTTAAAAGGTAAAAAAAAGCCCCTCGAAAGGGGCCTTTTGCTTAGTAGCGATACATATCTGATTTGAACGGCCCAGTTACTTCTACGCCAATGTAATCGGCTTGTACAGAACTTAAAGTCTCCAGCTCCACGCCAATTTTGGCAAGGTGCAACATGGCTACTTTTTCATCGAGGTGCTTCGGCAATACATAAACATCGTTTTTGTACTGGCTATTATTGCTCCACAACTCCATTTGTGCCAAGGTTTGGTTGGTGAAAGAGTTCGACATTACGAAGCTCGGGTGGCCCATGGCACAACCTAAGTTCACCAAACGACCTTCAGCCAAAATGATGATTTCGTTGCCATTGATCTCGTACACATCTACCTGTGGCTTCACCGTGTATTTGGTGTGCTTATAGTTGCTGTTCAACCAAGCCATGTCAATTTCGTTGTCGAAGTGACCGATATTACAAACGATGGTCTTGTCCTTCATTCTAGTGAAGTGCTTCTCGTTTACGATGTTGTAGTTACCAGTAGCAGTTACCACGATGTCTACTTTATCGATTACGCTATCCAAACGCTTCACTTCGTAGCCATCCATGGCGGCTTGCAAAGCACAAATTGGGTCAATTTCGGTCACAATTACACGGGCACCAGCGCCACGGAACGACTCCGCAGTACCTTTACCTACGTCGCCGTAGCCACATACTACCACCACTTTACCTGCCATCATGATGTCGGTAGCGCGACGAACCGCATCTACTGCTGATTCGCGACAGCCGTATTTGTTGTCGAACTTAGACTTGGTAACCGAGTCGTTAACGTTGATAGCTGGCATCGGCAAGCTGCCTTCGCGTACGCGCTTATACAAACGGGCTACACCGGTAGTGGTTTCTTCAGAAATACCACGGATGCCTTTGGCCAATTCAGGGTTACTGTCCAATACCACATTGGTCAAGTCACCACCATCGTCCAAAATCATGTTCAAGGGCTGACCACCTTCAAAAGCGTAGAGGGTTTGTTCAATGCACCACTCATACTCTTCTTCGGTCATGCCTTTCCAAGCATATACAGGAATGCCAGCAGCAGCAATGGCCGCAGCGGCATGGTCTTGTGTAGAGAAAATGTTGCAGCTCGACCAGCTTACTTCGGCACCCAATTCTACGAGGGTTTCGATGAGCACAGCGGTTTGAATGGTCATGTGTAAACATCCTGCGATGCGCGCGCCTTTGAGCGGCTTAGATGCGCCAAATTCTTCGCGCAAGGCCATCAAACCAGGCATTTCGGCTTCCGCCAATTTAATTTCTTTGCGACCCCACTCAGCAAGTGAGATGTCTTTTACTTTGAACTTCTGTGCTGTTTCAATCATGTGATATAAAATTCTATGGTTTTCTAAAGGAAATGAAGTGCAAAGATAACCTTTTTTGCGCAAAATGGTTTGGGCTTGATGGATAAAGGGCGCAGGCTCAAGCCATTTCGTCGGAACGCAGCCGTCTATTCTGCTATTATCCCGTTCAAAAACTATGAAAAATGAAAATGAACTTTCAAAATTCCTATGAAAAATGAAAGTCCACTCAAAAAACGGAAACACTAGTCCTATCTCGCGCAATAATGTCCTGCTCTTTACTGTTCCTTACATCGCTATATGCCGTAAATCCTTTTCCAAGCAAATTTCATGTAACAGCCCATGCCATGCTGTGGTCTCAAATTGAAAAAAGCACGTAGCTTTGTGGCGTGAAAGCCTTGCGCGATTTGACTTTTTTGTGTGCCCTGCTGCTGGGTTTGTTTTGGTTAACCACCGAATCGAAACCCACCTCAGTCATCACCAGCGAGCTCATCGCTGAACAAATTGCCAAGCCACAGGCTGGGGATGCCTGGCTACCCCTCAGTCCAAGCATCCAAATTAGCTCAAAACACCAACTGCCCACATTTGAAAGTCTGCCAGGCTTTGTAGCTAAAAGAGGCCATTGGACCGTCACCGATGCTTTTGCACCGGTGAATGTATTCGGGCAGGCCGTTGCATATGCTTGCGCTTGGGAGCAAAAACGGCGCTTGCTTTTTCCCTTCCACGAGTTTAGCTGAGTAGCGCTGCTTGCGCCAAGACCTGCAGGTCTTTTCTTTTCACTCACCTAAACATTCAAAATCATGGATACCGGAACCATCGTAGTTACTGTGATCATGCTCGCCATTCTCGTGTTGCCCTTTTACGCAGCACAGCGGTCGAGACGTCATCAAAAATAAAAAGACAACCTTTCTCAAATGGCCAGTCGCTACAACAGTAGCACTGGCCATTTGCAATTCAAGCCGTTCCTAACCAGCATCCCAACAAAATGAAAATTTTGCTGTTATTTTTGTTGAAATGGGAAAAGGATTTATCATAATCATCGGGCTGCTTCAGCTAATGGCTTGGAAAGCTTACGGACAAGTTCCTGAGCTAATGGGCGGCTGCAAAATGCATCCTCATTCCCAGAACCGTGTGGCCGTAAGCGCCGATTTTAACCCAGTTCGCATCTTTAAACAGCACCTCAGCATTGCGCTCGACCCAGCAGTGCGCCACATCAGCGGGCAGGTGCACTATCGATTGCAGCTCACGGAAGCGCGACCGCAGTTGGCTATAGACCTAGATGCCGCCTTGCAGGTAGACTCGGTTTGGAGCGGCAACCAAAGCCTTTCCTTCTCCCAAAACCCCTTGCAGCTGCTGTTACCGGCCCCCAATGGCCTGTGGCCAGCAGATTCTACCCTCGAATTTAGCGTGCAATATGCTGGTATTCCACCCGTGAACCCCAATGGCTTTGGCTCGTTTATGACCGCCAAACATGGGCCCGACAGCGTGCCCGTGCTCTGGACCCTCTCGCAGCCTTACGGTTGTAGAGATTGGTGGCCAGCTTTCCAAACCTTGGGCATCCGCGCCGATAGTACCTGGTTGTCGGTGAACATCCCCATTGGCTATCGTTCGGGTGGCCCAGGTCTTCTGCAGCGCATCGATACGCTGGGTGGCCGCGTAACCTACCATTGGCAACACCACTACAGCATGCCACCTTACTTGCTCGGACTCGCTGTTAGCGAATATGAAGTGCTCGAGCAGCGCATTCCCATTGCCGGCAGTACCGATACAGTATTTGTGCAAGACTATGTGTATCTCGAAGACACGGCTTATGCCTTCCCCCGCTTGCGCGAGCTGCTACCCCCTATGCTGCAGCGCTTCAGCGATTTGTTTGGCCCTTACCCCTACCTCACCGAAAAATACGGACACATGCAAATCAGCATTTTTTCGGGGGGAATGGAGCACAGCACCATGAGCAGCATGGGTAGTTGGGACTACAGTTTGATGGTGCATGAGCTGGCCCACCAGTGGTTTGGCAACAAAATAACGTGTGCGAGTTGGCGCGACATCTGGGTAAATGAAGGTTTTGCCACTTGGATGGTGAGTTTATGTCTCGAAGACCTACTCGACAACGGCTTTTGGTGGCCCGGCTGGAAGCATTTGACCCGGCTTTCTGCCCTTCGCGTGCCCGAAGGTAGCATCTTTGTGCGCGACACTGCCCTCACCACCACCATCTTTTCACAACGGCTCACCTACCACAAGGCCAGCTTTGTACTACATGGTTTGCGCTACCAAATTGGCGACAGCGCCATGTTTGCGGGCTTGCGCAGCTATATGAACGACCCGCAACTCAGTTGGGGTTTTGCCACCACCGAGCACATCAGGTATTTTTTGGAGCAGGCCAGTGGGCAAGATTTGCGAGGCTATTTCGACCGCTACATTTACGGGGCAGGCTATCCGCGCTACCAAGTAAATTGGCAGCAGCAGGGTAACCAGTTAAAGCTGCATACCCGACAGTTGCTTCCGCAAGGACTGCCATTTGCGCAGAAATTACCGATACGGGCTTATGGCGATGGCGATAGTCTTGATATTCACATCGACTTCCGCGGTTCACAGCGCAGCGATGTTGTGATTGTGCCCTTTACCATCGACAGTCTGGTTTTTGACCCAGATATTTTTGTGCTCAGCGAGCCAGCTGTGGTGCAGCGGCTAAGCAGCTTGCAGCAAGGCAACTTCTTCGCCAGTTTGAACAACGATGTATTGCAACTCCAACTGCCTTTTGACCTCCAGCCCAATGCCGAACTGCGACTTTACGACCTCCAAGGGCGTTTGCTGCACTGGCAATTTGTGCCAGCGGAGCAACTCTATCAAGAAATTCGTTTAACACAATGGCTACAACCTGGGATGTATTTGCTGCAGCTACAATCAGGCAATGAACAGGCGACTAAAAAGTTAATCCTGGCCCAATAATCACAAATAACCCGGGAGCACCGTAAATTTGCAGCATGAAAAAATGGTGGTGGATTGCTTTGATAGCGGTGGCTTGTCAGTCGCCCGAAAAGATGTACGAATCTGAAAAAAGCGCTTTGATGGCGCGGGTGCCGGCCGTCCAGGAAGGCGTTTTTGATTCGGCCACCATCGCCCCTCTACCTCCTACCTTGCAAAAATACCTGCTGGCAGCTGGTTATATGGGCCGCCCCATCGAGCTCCAAGCCCAGGTGCAATGGGAGCAAGCCTGGCTCAAAGTGGGTTTTGGCAGCGAATGGGGGGAAATGAAAATGCAGCAATACAACAGCGCCATGCCACTTGGCCGCCTGGCTCACATGGAATTCCTCGACATGCCTTTGTCGGGCCGCGACAAATACTTCGATGGCGAAGGGGAAATGAAAGGCAAGCTTTTTGGCCTTTTCCCTGTGATTAGCGGCGAGGGTGGGGCGGTTACGCAGTCGGCGCTCATCACTGCTTTTGCCGAATTTATGCTGCTGCCAGCCTGCATGTTGCAGTCGTATGTGACTTGGGAAGAAATCAAAGCCGGCCATGTCCGTGGCACCTTGAAGCACGACCGATTTACGGTGCAGGGCGACTTCTATTTCGATGAAAAAGGGCTGTTCAAGCGCTTCGAAACGCAAGACCGCTTTTACGACCTGGGCAAAAACAAATACAAAAAACTGCCCTACTTCATTTATGTAGATGCCTGGAAAAGCCATAACGGCTTACAAATCCCGAGCAGCATGCGGGCCCTTTGGCAGTTGCCCGAAGAAGGGGCCTTTGAATACTTCCGGGGGCGTTTGAAGGGGATTGAAGCTATTTCGTAAACAAATCGTATTTTTGATTTAGCACCAATAAAATGCCATGATATGAGTACCGTAAATACCCTAAGGAGCGGATTAATAGAAAAAATACTGGCTATCAAGGATAGAGAGCTCTTGTTGGCGCTTGACCAACTCGTTTCCTCTAGTTCTCCCAAACCTACCGGCAACAACTTGTCGGAAGAGCAACTATTGATGCTCGAAATGAGCCAACAAGATATCGAGACAGGTAATCTGATTTCACAAGAGGCTATGATTGCCAGAAACTTAGAGTGGCTCAAAGGGAAATAATTTGGACTCGCACGGCTGATATTCAGCTGATTGGAGTGCTTGAATATTGGGTAAATCGAAACAAATCAAAATTATTTGCAGAAGCGCTCCTTAAAATTGTCACCAAAAAAACGCTTCAAATAGCTGATAACCCCAAGCTATTTCGTGCAACTCATATGGAAGCCGTTAGAATGGCACCCTTAGGACACTACAGCATTTTCTACAAAATCACTGAGAAGGCTATTTTCATCATTGCATTTTGGGATAACAGACAAGACCCTAAACGCCTTTTAGAAATCATCAGAAGCAAAAAATAGCTTCATTAGATTATTTCTTGTTTTATTCAAATCATACCTTACTTTGGTTTAAATCACCGTATCCACAAAAGGCGCTTGCTTGGCTGGATAATCGGTGGTAAAGTGCAGACCGCGGCTTTCGGTGCGCTGTCGGGCCGATTTAATGATGCAATAGGCCACCTTGAGGATGTTCCGCTGCTCGAGCAGGGGCACCGACAGCTTGCTTTTGGCATACAGCCACTCGGTTTCTTGGTGCAAAATGTGCAGTCGGTTCCAGGCGCGTTCCAAGCGCAAATCGTTGCGTACGATGCCCACATAGGCACTCATGATGGCCTGGGTTTCGCGGAGGTTTTGGCTGATGAGGATTTGCTCATCGGGCACCGAAGTGCCGGCGTCGTTCCAGCTAGGAATATCGGTTCTGAATTCAATTTGCTGCCAGTGTGCCTCCACATCTTTATAAATGCGATTGGCGAATACCACAGCTTCAAGCAAGGAATTAGACGCTAGTCGGTTGGCGCCATGCAAACCCGTACTGGCGCACTCGCCGCAGGCATACAGGTTTTGGATGCTGGTGCGGCCCTGCGCATTTACCTGGATGCCGCCCACCAAATAATGCATGGCGGGCACCACCGGCACTGGCTCTTTCGACATATCAATGCCAATGCTGAGGCATTTTTGGTAGATATTGGGGAAATGCGACAGCATGGTGGTCTTGGGAATGTGCGTGGCGTCGAGCAACACATAATCGGCCCCCGATTTTTTAAGCTCGCTGTCAATGGCCCGGGCCACAATGTCGCGCGGGGCGAGCGATTTGCGTTTGTCGTACAAATGCATAAACTCCTGCCCTTGTGCGGTTTTAAGCACCCCACCATAGCCGCGCACGGCTTCGGAAATCAAAAAAGCGGGGTGCTCGCCCGGATTGTACAAAGCCGTGGGGTGAAACTGGATAAACTCCATGTTCTGCAGCCGCGCTTTGGCCCGGTAGGCCATGGCAATGCCATCACCAGTGGCAATGAGGGGATTGGTGGTGCTTGTGTACACCTGTCCAGCGCCACCCGTTGCCAATACCACCACCCGACCCAAAATGGTTTCGATGCTTTGGTTGAAGGTATTGAGGGCATAAATACCATAGCACGCTATGTCTGTGCGCTTTTTGGTCACCTCCTCGCCTAAATGGTGCTGTGTAATGAGGTCGATGGCGAACTTATGACTATAGAGGGTTATGTTGGAATGTTCGTACACTTGACTGAGCAAGGTGCGTTCGATTTCAAAA
The DNA here is from genome assembly GCA_030682795.1 of Sphingobacteriaceae bacterium. GTDB lineage: Bacteria > Bacteroidota > Bacteroidia > UBA7662 > UBA7662 > PNNG01. The sequence goes on along the minus strand of JAUXNJ010000008.1, from coordinate 107,163 downwards.
CCTGTCATGTCTTTGTGATGCAGCACCCGGCCCACGCTGTGACCGCCTTCCCTCGCCAGGTCATACGCACCGCTGTCGGTGCGGTCGAACTGCGCCCCCATCTGAATAATCTCCTGAATGCCCGCTGGTCCTTCTTCCACCACCATTTGTACGATGGCAGAATCGCAAGCCCCATCGCCGGCATCCAAGGTATCGGCCACGTGCTGGTCGAAGCTGTCTTTCAGCAGATCCGTAACCACCGCCACGCCGCCTTGGGCATATTTGGTGTTCGATTCATCCTCATCACTTTTGGTGATGATGCACACTTTGCCGAGCTGCGCAGCCTTCAAGCCGAAGCTCAAACCGGCAATTCCCGAACCCACTACTATAAAATCGAACCGTTCTTGCATGTTAAAAAAACCATACTGGCACAACAAAGTTCTGAATATTACGTATATTCGTTTCTACAATTTCTAAAAACACATTTATGAAAAAGATATTGATGACGCTCATGCTTGTAACTGCTGTTTCAGCGGTAACTTTTGCAGGTAACGGCGATAAGAAAAAGAAGAAGAAAGAGGCTACTAAAACCGAGCAAACCGAAGAAAAAAAGTCGTGCGGCTCTGAAAGCGAAGCCAAATCTTGCTGCAGCAAGAAGAAAGACGCCTAATAACAACCTTCTTTAAGAAAAACGAAAGCCCCTTGATTGGGGCTTTTTTGTTACTGCGCCGTTTCGATGGCAAAAATGCACAGTATAAAGTGCATTATTTCTTAAAACTGCACAGCATCATGTGGAAAATCACTTCTTCTCCCCAAAAGCCAAATCGCCAGCATCGCCTAAACCAGGCACAATGTAAGCTTTGGCGGTGAGCTCAGCATCGACCGCGGCGGCGTATATTTTAACGCCAGGAATGCTTTTACGCACAAAATTCACCCCTGCTTCAGAACCAATCGCCGTTACCACAAATACCTTACTAGGCTTGCCAAACTGCAAGAGCGATTTGTAAGTAAGTACCAAGCTGGTGCCCGTGGCAATCATGGGATCGGCTAAAATAAGCAACCGGCCTTCGATGGGTGGACAAGAAGCGTATTCTACCTTTACCTCAAATGAATGGTCCTGGTGGTGATAGCGATAGGCCGATATAAAGGCATTGTCGGCCCCGTCGAAATAATTCAGCAAGCCTTGGTGCAAGGGCAAACCCGCCCGCAGAATGGTAGCCAGCACAGGTTGCTGCGGCAGCTGCACCATATCAGCCACCCCCAAAGGCGTGGTTACGGCATGTGGCTCATAGTCGAGCTCTTTCGAAATTTCATACGCACATACTTCGCCAATGCGCTCCATATTGCGGCGAAAACGCAGCCGGTCTTTTTGCACTTGTACATCGCGCAGCTCGCTTACGAACTGTGAAATGAGTGAATTCTTTTTACTGAGGTTAACCAACATGGAGGATACGGTTTAGTAGTGCAGGCAATTTACTGTGCGTTAATCGCATATAAAGATAAGGTTTTGCGCCGAAACCTGCGTAAAACCGCTGTAATCCTTCAATCATCGAGCCCTCAAAATCAAACTCCAGTCCGCTGCCGGCATAGGCGGCCAACACATGGTCGATGAGCCGATGCATGGCCTGCCGCTCCTTACCAGCATCACTGCTCACCGCCCACTGGTACAACAGCCGGTCGCCGCTATGCAAAATGTAGCAAGCCGCTAGCAGCTGCTCGCCATCGGTAGCGGCAAAAAGCTGTCCCCGCCGTTTTAAACTGATCCACGTAATAAGGTTTTCCACTTGGTCGAATACCTTGGGTGCTAAGCCGGTTTTAGGCGCCAATTCCTGCTTTAACAAATCCACAAAAGCCTTTTGGTCGGTGTAGACGCCTAACTTCATGGCATCGGCCTTTTTAAGAATGCGCTTGTGGTGATTGCTGTAGCCGGCACGCAAATCCTCCTCGTGATTGGGAAGCTGCATGCGGTAGCTGATGCGCTCGGTGGCCTTCCAGCCAGCTGGGAGCGGAGTATCCAAAGTGGGCACATCGAGCTGTAGTTCTACCACTGGGGCAAGTGTTTGGAGCTGTTTGAGCAGACTGTTGAGCTCAAATTGCTCACCAAATCCAGGCAAAACCGGCCTAAAATGCTGTATAAACAAAGGCTGACGAATCATTTTAATTGCCCATCGCTGCCTCATCCAAATAGGAAATTGGATGTTTTGGTCGTTCTGAAGCACGCCCCAGCCGGGTGCTACTTCATCTAAATAATGACTGTGCAGGTAAATGCTGCTGCCACTTTGCCGCAAAGCTTGCGCGTCCCAAGCGGCTAAATCAAGGGTTTCGGAAGGTTTGTAGGTCCAATTAGACATCTGGTGAAGCTTGTTCAAGAAGGTGCTCGTACACTTCGCGCCAGCCTTGCCAAGGGCCGCTGTTGTGCAGGGAGCTGTTGTGCCACAAACTTACAAAAGTGCCTTCAACAGCCTTCACTTCGGCTATCAAATGGTCGATGCGCTGCTTGGCTTGCTCGGGACTAAGCTTCAAATATTGCTGTAATGTTGTGTCCATGACGCAAGTTGGGTATACCATCAGCGCAGTTGGGGCTTCATAATCGAGGTCGTAAAAGAAATGTGGGGTAGCAGTTCCCGATCTAAAGCCGGGATAACCCGCGTAGGCCATGCTGAAATCGGCTTCAAAATCGCGCTTGGAGAGCTGCTGATAGGTGCCTGGTAGGCGTACTTTGAGATAATGCTGGCGCGTCCAAACCACCGGACGATTGAGGATATCTTCGAGCAGTTTGCGTTCACGATCTATCAAGTTTGGCTGCGAATTAGACCGATAAGATGGATGTAAAGCTACTTTAAAATGATCGGCCGTACTTTTTACCAGCTCCCGAAAACTCTCCCGGAAAGGGGAATGTGCATTATCGAACCCACCATAATCTCCCATCAAAAAGAAATAAACAGCATCACCACCTGATTTTTTATGTTGTTCTAGCAGGTACTCGAAAGTATCAAAAGGATCTATTTGACGCCCAGCCAACACCTCGCGTCGCTCCTGCACAAGGTCCCAACGACGCTCCTGCACGGCCTTACCAAAGCCATAAAGTGTTCTCAAAAATCCTTTTTCTCGATAGGCATATAGCTGATCTACATCAATGGTGGGCATAAAACGATAGCGCCGATCAGGCATGGGCAGCTCGGGCCAGCGCCTACGCAATAAAACGGCAATAAGCAAGGCATACCGATCAACCAAGGGTGTTTCGAGCAAACCTAGTTCTACCAAAAGATTACCGGCGGGATCAAAGCGATCGTGCCCATCGCGCAGGTGAGGCAAATATTCTTCGTAGCGTGAAACCAGGTAAAAAATGGCTGCAAATGGATCAAAAGGCAGGTCGTAGCGTTGGTGCGTGCGGAAAAGTACAGGCAAATCATCCAAATAAGCTGGTGCCAACCGCTGCTCACGCAGTCCTTTTTCAAACAGCAAGTCCACCGCTTTGATCCGTAAACCAACTTCTATGGCCAATGGATCGGCGGTATAAACCAACAAAGGCCCTTCGTGGGCCTCGGCTTTGGCTCTATCGCTACTGAGTTGATAGGGCATACCCAACAAGGTACGGAACACCAAATCGAAAGTGTACCTCAATCTGGAGCCAATTTTATCGGTGTATACAAGCACGGCTGGCGCAGTCATGCTACGAAGATAGGATTTCATCCCAATGCATCAAGCCTTCGCCCGCGGCTTGTGGGCGGAAACCATCGAAATGCGCCCTTTCTTCCCAGGCACGGGCAATGTTAAAGCTAGCTTGATTTTGGTAACTGCAAATTTCTTTGGCTGCCATGCGTTCCGCGAGATACTCTTGTTCAGTTTGACCTGGTGTGGGTACAAAGCAAGCGCGACCACCCAGCTGCCACAAATCCATTACCGTGCTGTAGCCCGATCTCGCCACCACCAATTCAGCTTGTTGTATGGCGGTAGCTAAGGCTGTTGGCGCCAATGCATTCACAATATGTATATGGCCATCGCGCTGCTCGAGGTAGGGACCAGGCTTGCCTTGCACCAACAAAGAAGGCACGTCAAAATAGCGTAATTGCTGACGCAAATGCCTTTCAAAAATGGTTCGCTGTGGTTCTGGTCCCGATAATACCACCAGCAAAGGAAAGCCCCCCATGCTTTTGGGCTGGGGCTGCAAGCGCGACAGTGGTCCAAGATACCGCAGTCGTTTGTCCGGCCAAGCGTGTGATAACTTACCCGCCAAACTGCCAAACTCTAGTTCAAAATCGGGCACAAGCAAATACTTGAAGGAACGCAACCAATACCTCAGTAATCCCTGCAACAACGGCCTGGTGAAGTACATACTTTTAGGAGGCAGCGGCGCCAACTGGTGACTCATAAAAACAGACGGCACCTTTTTGCTCCAAGCGCCATAACGGTTGTCGCTCACTACCAAATCAATCGCATATTTCTCCACCAATTTTTCCAACAACAAATGCTCTTGACGTACCCCACGTAACAGACTCGGCCCGAGTAAAAGTGTGTCGAAAGCGGCATTCTTGCCATATTTAATGGCTACCCCAGGAAAATCATAGTGTTCCAAGTGCGGATATTGCTCTTGCAATAAGGCTGCTCCTCTGCCACTGGCTGCAATTACCGGCTGGTGCCCAAGGCTTAATGCCCTGTTGATGAGCGGCATGCAACGTGTGGCATGGCCGAGGCCCCAATCTAAAGGTACAAAAAGGATTCTTTTGGAACGAGACATGCCTCAAAGTAAAACATTCAGGTCCAAATTGACGAAAATTAAATTTCCCGCTGCCACTTAAGCGATTTCCCCACAAGCTTCGTTTCTTTGTGTATGCGAAAATTGCTTCTTCCCGCCTTGCTACTGTTAATTTTAACGGCTAGCTGCGCTTCTAAACGTGGCTGCAACTGCCCATCCTTTTCAGAAGTAACTAAGCAAGAGGCTACTCGAGCTTAGTACCAGCAGCTGTGCCAGTTACCCATCAAGCGTTAACATATTTTTGTATTTTGACGGTATAGGGAACCATTCCAGCTGCCTTTTGCTTGTGATAAGCATGGGTGTGGATAAGGCTTCATTGAGAATACTTATCTTAGCAGCACCCAACGGATTTTACCATGACGGACGTCCTGCGGGAACATACCAAAGAAAGGAACAGCTTGAGTTTATCTCCCGAGATGAAGAACAAGGTTTTCGAGGTGGAGTTTTATCCCCACATGGACGCCTTGTATAACTTCGGATACCGCTTAACACTTGACGAGGACGATGCAAACGACCTTGTGCAAGAGACCTACCTGAAAGCTTTCAGGTTTATTGATACGTACCAGCAGGACACCAATGCCAAGGCTTGGTTGTTTCGCATCATGAAAAACAGCTTTATCAACGACTTCCGTAAAAAAACGAAAGAGCCGGTAAAGACTGATTATGAAGAAGTGGAACAGGTATATAACTCTGAGGATGCCCATTATTCCGCTACCGTAGATTTACGTCAGGAGGTTTTTGGTGGCATTTTAGGGGATGAAATCACCAAAGCCTTGAACAGCATTCCCGTTGATTTTCGATTGATTGTGCTTTTAAGTGATATCGAAGGCTTTACCTATGAAGAAATGTCGAAAATCATTGGCATTCCTATTGGTACTGTACGTTCACGGCTTCACCGTGCTCGCAACATGATGAAAGATAAGATCAAAGAATACGCCCGATCTCAGGGTTATAAAGTAGATGAGGCATGAATCGTAGAGACAATATGTGCTTTAAGGTAGTGGGCAAAATTCCCCAATACCTCGATGGGGAGATGTCAGAATTTGAGATTCCCATTTTCTTAGAACATGTGGAACACTGCCACAAATGTTTAGAGAAATACGAAATTGAAAAGACCTTCAAAGAAGCTGTTCGCCAAAAATGCGAGCGTAAAGCCGTAAATGGTCAATTGGTTAACAGCATTAAGAACAAGATTTCGATGCTGCTGGCCAAAGGTTAGGCTAAGGCTTCACTACCGCTTGATTGGCCCTGCGCCAAGCCAACATGCCCCCATCTAAATTGTAAACTTTCTTAAAGCCCATCTGCTGCATCATGTCAAGGGTGGTGCCACTTCGGCCACCTGATCGGCAATAGATGTAATAGGTTTTGTCCTTATCCATGCCATTTAAAGCTGCCTTAAAAGAGGCAGTTTCGTAATAATCGTACTGCTGCGCTCCAGCAATAAAACCATCTTGGTACTCTTCTATGGTGCGAACGTCGAGCAAAATGCCCGGCTCTGACTTCATTTTATCGGCAAAATCAGTTACACTCAACGTAAGGTATTGATCACTTTTCGCCGTTTGATTGCCACAAGCCAAAAGGCTCACGACTGAAAGAAAAAGGAAGATCTGTTTCATGGTGGTAAAATCTAACTGCAAAATAGTTCTTTCTATTCGTAAAACCAGCTATTTTCGTGCCTATGCCTTACGATTTCCACCAGGACCACGCCTTTTATCTGTCATTTTTGGCTGAAAATACGCGTAAAAGCATCATTCCGTTTGTGCAACCTGCCTTGCCAGTAGCCATCGAAAATGCGCAAATTTTAGAGCTTGGGTGCGGCGAAGGCGGCAACCTAAGGCCCTTTGCTGAAGCAGGGGCACATTGTACAGGCATTGACTTAAATGCAGTAAAAATTGCAGAAGGCAAGGTTTTGATGGCCGACTTGGTGCAAAGTGGCCATATGCGCTTGTTTGCAGAAGACATCTTTAATCCAGAAATCGAGCAGCAATTTACCGGGCAGTTTCATTTAATTATTTTGAAGGATGTGATTGAGCACATTCCAAATAAAGACAAGGCGCTTTTACAAATGCGTAAGTTTTTAACCGAAGATGGCCTGCTTTTTATTGGCTGGCCACCTTGGCGAATGCCTTTTGGGGGACACCAACAAATTGCGCAAGCCTCCATCCTGAAAAAATTACCTTGGTTTCATTTACTGCCGAAGAGTCTCTATGTATCTCTACTAAAGGCTTTTAGTGAACCCAAGGAAGTGATTGACGAATTGGCCGAAATACACGATTATCGGGTGAGCATTGCGCAAATGAATCGTTTGTATAAACAAACAGGCTTCGAAATGGCGCGCGAATTACATTACCTTATCAACCCCATTTACGAACATAAATTTGGCCTTAAAACCCGTGAGCAGCTTCCCTTGATCAAGGCTTTGCCTTGGATTCGCGATTTTTTTACCACGAGCTGCTACTATCTCCTGAAAAAGAAACATCCGCAAACGGCTTAATGCGCTTGCGGATGCTTTCTACAACAGGTTTAGATTAGTTGATGCTAAATTGAGGTTAAATCTTGTTAATAAAAATACCCGAATTAGGGTATTTATTGAATCAGCCTATTAGAAAGCCCATATTTGATCAAACCCACGATGCCAGACGTGCCGGTTTTTTTATAAATATTCTTCCGGTGCGTTTCAACAGTACGAATACTGATCTCTAATTTATCAGCTATTTCACGATTGCTGAGCTCAGCATAGATGAGCCCCAAAATTTCACGTTGTTTTTTGGTTAAGCTTAGCATTGGATGTAAGTCTAGTTTGTATCGCAAGCTAGTGGCAATTTTTATCCGAGTCAATACCTAATTTATGGTATTTTTCATAGCAAAAACGCCCAATATATCCTCAAAGCAATTTATGATCCATCGCATACCTTACCACGCCAACCACGGTATGTGCCCCTGCTTTTCGAAAAATGTTTTTGCGATGCGATTCAACTGTGCGTTCGCTGATGAACAACTTATCGGCAATTTGTTTATTGCTTAGCTCATTAGCAATAAGTCTTACTATTTCAATTTCCCGTTCGGTAAGATGTGACGAATGCACGCGCTGTTCAGCTTCTAATAAACGAAGGCTAACATCAGGACTCACATAAGCCGCTCCCATTAATACATTTCGAATGGCCTTCACCAATTCTTCCCGGGAATTATTTTTAAGGACATAGCCATTTGCACCAGCCTTGAGTACGTCTTTGATAATGGCCTGTTCATCGTGCATACTCAAAACCAATATTTTGAGTTTGGGGTAAAGTGAACGTATTTCCTTTATGAAATCGGTATGTACTGTATCTGGCAAACTTAAATCCGTTACCATTAAGTCGGGCTGAGCAAAGCCTAATAACTGCTTTGCGGTGCGTGCACCAGAAGCCTCGCCTACAATTTCGAGGTCTAACTCCGCATTTAGGAGGGTTTTAATCCCATCAAGCAAAATCTGATGGTCGTCTACAAGCATCAATCGCCACTTTTTAGTTTCTATCATGCTTAGGTTGTTTTGGTTCGCTACGCCTCAATATAACCACATTTTAGAGTTCCTGAAAATGCTATGACTTCGAATGGCGCATTTGCGTAAAAAACCGTTTTAATAAGTCAGTTGCATCGTTTGCAAGCAATCCCTGCTCATACCTGGTTTTAGGATGAAGCAAATTACCATGTAACGAATATCCTCTTTTGGAATCAGCAGCAGCTACTACAATACGGCTTACTTGGGACCAATACAAAGCTCCTGCACACATGACACATGGCTCCAGCGTTACAAAAAGTGTACACCCTTGTAAATACTTTCCACCTAAATAATTAGCAGCTGCAGTTATGGCCTGCATTTCGGCATGAGCAGTTACATCATTCAGTTGCTCGGTAAGATTATGTCCGCGGCCAATAATTTTGTTGCCAGATACAACCACCGCCCCAACAGGTACCTCGCCTTTGTCAAAGGCCTTCTGCGCTTCTCGAAGGGCTTCTGCCATCCAATGCACATCACTATTTAAATCCAGTTCCACCACGCAAATATAGCTTAAGCTTTTGGCGAAAGCGGCAAATCAATGCTGAAAGTCGTGCCTGGACGGCCTGGACGACTGTCCACCAAAATACTGGCACCCAACATTTGCAGGCGACTTTGAACATTCGCCCAGCCGTGCCCCTTCGACTGATCTAAAATAAGGGGATCAAAACCCACACCATTGTCCTCTAACATGATACTTACATGCTTCGAATCTGCTACCACATTTAGCTCAATGTGGCTAGCATTCGCATATTTGAGCACATTGGAAAGGAGTTCTTGAAGCACCCGATACAGCAATTGCTCTGTCTTTATGGGCAATCTTTTTTCCAAGCCGAAGGACGAAAATGCAATACTTTGATTTTGTAAACTCCCCTGCAAACGCTCTGTGAGTTCACGTAATGCCTCCACCAAGCCCTTACGCAATAAGGTTTGAGGCATGATGTTATAGGCTAAATTCCTTAACTCGCTGTAAAGTTCTTCTACGAGCACTTCGCTTTTGCTTGGTTCAGCTGCGTTGCTTTTGACCAGACTCAAACGTAAGGCCGTGAGTAATTGGCCCATGCCATCATGTAAATCTTGAGCAAAACGAAACTTTTCAGCCTCTTGCGCACTGATTACAGCCTCTAGCTGTTGTTGCTGCATTTTTAAAGCGGCATGCGCTAACAATTCTTTTTGCTTATATCGATAACGTGAACGAAGCACCAAGCCTAGGGACACTAAGAGGACTAAAACCAATGTTAGTGCGATTAATAAAAAATTTCGACGCTGTAAACTCACTTGCTGTTCACGCAATGCCAATTCGTTTAGCGCAAGCTTTTGGTCCTTTTGCGCAACATCATAACGTACTTCCAGCTCTTTGAATCGCTTATCGGATGCCTCCGCATTCATACTATCGCTGTACATTTTGAATAAAACATGCGCTTCGAGTGCCTCCGCCAATTTACCAGCTTCGCGCAGGGTATACCACCGCTGTCTGTATATTTTAAAATATAAATCTACCGATTCCAATTCCTTTGTTATCCCCAATGCACTGTCGCTATACACCAAGGCGGTAGCAAGTTGTTTTTTATCTCTGAAGCCACTGGCAAGCATATTGTAACACATTGCCAAACCAAAGCGGTCGCCAATTTCCTTTCGAATAGCAGCACTTTCGAATAAATAGCGTTCAGCCAAATCGTATTGTAACATGCCTTGGTACGAGATGCCGATATTGTATTTCACCATGGCTTGACCATAACGGTTGTTGGTGAGCAGGTGCTTTTGATACGCTTCTTCGAACAATTTAATGGCTTTTTCAAACGCCCCAGCTTCCCGATCCTCATTTGCCAAATTGGTAATGAAGGCAGCATAATTATATGGGTCATCAATACCCTCCAAAGTAGAGATTGCTTTATTAAAATAATCACGAGCTTTTTGACGCTCTTTGATCTGCGAATAAACAATACCAATATTATTGTAAGTGCTAGCCCGATATACCTTGTACTTAGCTGTGTCACTGTATTGCTCTAGGGCATCAAAATACTGCTCCAAGGCCTTGTCGTAACTCCCCAAATTACTGTAAGTAAGTCCCATATTGGTATGTACCATGGCCAGCATATCCTCTCTCCCTAACGTCTGAGCATGCTTTAAGGCCTCCGTATAGGCATTTAGCGCATTTTGATACTCGCTTTTGAGGTCATATACCACACCTAACTGATTGTGGAGGTTGAACAAGCCTCTGGTAAAGTTGCTTTTGCGCGCCAGACTTATGCCCTGTCTGGCAAAAGCAGTTGCCTTTTCACGATCGCTGCGATGGTGATACACCAAATGAATAAAGGCTTCGGCGCGTGAAGTGTCGTGTGGTGCCTCTCGTGTTACCCGCAATAAACTATCAATGAGCTGGACAGGCTGAGCACTGACCATGCCGCTACAGCAAAGCAGGAGAATTATCAGGCGTTTCATAGGCGTTTTCAGAAGCAAGTTAAACAATTTACTAAAATCTGCATCTCCTTTTATAATCATTGACAAAAAAGCTTGGTCTAAAACAATAAGCTACTAGGGCTTGCCTTCCAAAGTCAAGCGGATGGCAGCAGGTGGTTTTATATTGCCTTGGCCAATCTCATTGCTGTTTCTTAATGAACAATAATAGCCGTATTTTTACGGCCTCAATTCTTACAAACCATGCTTCGTACTCATACTTGCGGCGAATTACGCCTTTCTGATGTTGGAAAATCGGTTACCCTCTGTGGCTGGGTAAGCAAAGTGCGCGACAAAGGCGGCATGGTTTGGGTAGATTTACGCGACCGTTACGGCATTAGTCAGCTCATGGCAGAAGAAGGCAAAGCAGCTCCTGAGATACTCAACACATTGCGAAGTTTGGGCCGTGAGTATGTGGTTTGCGCTCAAGGAGAAGTGATTGAACGCTATGCCAAAAACGATAAAATGCCTACTGGCGAGGTGGAAATCAAACTCGGGAAAGTGGAGATTTTGAATCCCGCCAAGTTGCCGCCATTTTTAATTGAAGATGATACCGACGGCGGTGACGACCTGCGGATGCAATACCGCTACCTCGATCTGCGTCGTAATCCCGTGCGCGCTAAGTTGGAATTACGACACAAAGTGGCACAGGCGGTACGCCGCTACCTCGACGCACAAGGCTTCCTGGAAGTAGAAACACCCGTTTTGATTAAAAGTACGCCTGAAGGGGCCCGCGATTTTGTGGTGCCTTCGCGCATGCATGCAGGTGAGTTTTATGCCTTGCCACAGTCGCCTCAAACCTTCAAGCAGTTGCTAATGGTAGGTGGATTTGATCGCTATTTTCAAATCGTGAAGTGTTTTAGGGATGAGGACTTGCGGGCCGACCGCCAGCCAGAATTTACGCAAATCGACTGTGAGATGGCATTTGTAGAGCGCGAAGATATTCTGAGCATGTTCGAGGGCATGTTTCGTTCCCTATTTACGGAGGTAAAAGGCATTGATATTGGTGAAATCGTCCGCATGAGCTACGATGACGCCATGCGCTTGTACGGTAACGACAAGCCCGATACCCGATTTGGCATGCAATTGGCCCACCTCAAAGGTTATGGTAATGACCTTACCAGCGGCGCCAACTTTGTGGTTTTCGACAGTGCGGAAGCTGTAATTGGTTTGCCTGTAACTGGCGCTGGTGATTATACACGCAAACAAATTGACGCCCTCACCGAATGGGTTAAACGCCCACAAATTGGCATGAAAGGCATGGTTTGGATGCGTTTTGAGGCAGATGGCAGTTTAAAGTCGAGCGTTGATAAATTTTACGACCAAGCCGCTTTGAAAAAGTGGGCAACTTTGGCAGGTTTGCAACCTGGCGATTTATTATTGGTATTGGCTGGCGATCAAGGCCAAACCCTCAAGGCTGCTTCTGAACTACGACTAGAGCTTGGCAACCAACTCGGCTTACGTAATCCCAACGAATACAAGGCCCTTTGGGTGCTTGACTTTCCTTTGCTTGAACGCGACGAGGAAAACGGCCGGTGGATGGCCATGCACCATCCCTTTACGGCGCCGCGCCCCGAAGACTTACATAAACTAGGCACCGACCCTGGTGCTATTAAGGCCAATGCCTACGATATGGTGCTTAATGGCAATGAAATTGGAGGCGGCTCTATCCGTATCCACGACCGCCAGTTACAAGCCAAAATGTTCGAGGTGCTGGGCTTCACCGCTGCAGAAGCGGAAGAGAAGTTTGGTTTCTTGCTCAATGCCTTTGAATATGGCGCACCTCCACACGGTGGCTTGGCCTTTGGCTTCGATCGTTTGTGTGCCTTATTTGGCGGCAGTGAAAGCATCCGCGACTTTATTGCCTTTCCTAAAAACAATGCAGGGCGTGATGTAATGATTGATGCTCCTGGTCCTATTGATGCCATTCAGTGGAAAGAACTCCATTTAAAAAACGCTTGAGGCATTCTTGAGCTGCTAAAAGCACCGCTACAATTCCCTTTAGTTAGCTGATTTGGATGCCAGTTGAGTTGGTGAGTCGACCAATCTGCCAAACTGCTTGGCCTGCAGCTTGCATACGCTGTTCGAAGCTGTGAGCGGCGTGCTGGTCGATGCTCACGAGCAAGCCACCACTGGTTTGCGGGTCGCAGAGGTACATAAATTCGGCCCCAGTAACGCCTTGCACCTGGGCGCCAAAGGCATTCCAGTTGCGGTACACCTGGTCGGGTAGGAGAAACTGATCGAGGTACACTTGCAATCCAGGAATCAAGGGAATTTTAGCCAATTCGAGCTCAGCACCCGTGCCTGAAGCCGCGCACATTTCAAGCAAATGCCCTAGCAAGCCAAAGCCAGTGACGTCGGTTAAGGCGTGTACCATGGGTAAATCTCCAAACAATGTACCTATGCTGTTGAGCTGCGTGGTGATATCAAGCAGCCGATACAAATCGGGGGTACTGATTTTATCTTTTTTAAGGGCAGCTGCCAAAATGCCCACACCCAGTGGTTTGGTGAGGTATAACAAATCACCCTGCCTGCCGCCGCCATTGGTGCGTAGCTGGGAATCGCTAGCGAGGCCGTTTACACAAAGTCCGAACACCGGCTCCGGCCCATCGATGCTGTGCCCGCCGGCAAGCGGAATACCAGCCTCATCGCATACTTCTTGTGCGCCCCGCAGCACTTCGGCAGCAATTTCGGGCGCAAGCTTGTTGGTTGGCCAAGCCAAAACGCTGAGCGCCATGATCGGCCTGCCGCCCATCGCATACACATCGCTGATGGCATTCGTGGCCGCGATGCGACCAAAATCGTACGGATCGTTGACAATGGGCGTAAAAAAATCGGTGGTTGCTATGAGCAATTGATCGGGACCAAGGCGGTACACTGCCGCATCGTCGCGGTGCTCGGGCCCTACCAGCAAATTTGGAAAATGGCGTTTGCCGAGACCAGCCAATACCTGGTCGAGCACAGCTGGGGCGATTTTGCAGCCGCAGCCCGAGCCACTGCTGAAATCCGTTAATTTAAGTGAGCTCATGCGCTTCGTTTGTAAGTTCGATTAATTTTTGGGCGTATACGCGGGCTTCTTCCTGGGCTACTACAATGCTATGCAGTTGTGCAGGATTTTTAGCTTTCAAATCAAGAGCATAAGCCTTATCGTAATACCGCAAGGCAATACTTGCCGCCGTGGCGAGGTCGCCATCAGCCAAGGCTTGCAGGGCCTCATTCACTTGCTGACCTCCGATTTTTTTGCCAATACGCTTAAAATTCTGCTGCAACACCTCACTTTTGGCCCTTCCATACTCCGCCAACAAGCGTTTAATGCGTCGTTGTACACTTACTTCTAATAAATAACAGGGAGCGGCTTCCATTTGACTAAAAAAAGCAGCAGGCAAATTGATGCTGCCAATCATGCGACTTTCATCCTCCACCCAAAGCGGTTTTTGTGGGTCCATTTCCAGCAAGCGCATTGCCAACAGATTTATAAAATGCTCATTGCTGGGTTGGGGGTCATCTACCATCCCTCCAAAAGCCGAGCCTTTGTGTCGTGCCAAAGCCTCGAGGTCAAGCACCTGCGTGCCCAATTGCTGCAAGTGCTGCAGGGTTTCGGTTTTGCCAGAGCCGGTATAACCGCCAACAACACGTATGTACCAAGACTGCTCAAATAACTGATGGGCATATTGTCGCCAAGCTTTGTAACCGCCTTCGAGCACCCGCACCTCGATGCCGGCTTGCGCAAGTAACCAAGCCATGGCGCCGGAGCGTTGCCCACCGCGCCAGCAATACATCAAAATCGGCTTTCCTGCAGCTAATTGATGCGCCTCTCGCACAAAACCGCTCATCTTGGGACCTACATACAGCAAGCCAAGTTCGAGGGCTTTTTGTGGGCTTTCCTGCTTATACGCTGTGCCCACCAAGGCCCGTTCGGCATCACTGAACAGCGGAAACGAGCTCGCGCCAGGTAGATGCCCAGCCGCATATTCGCCAGGTGCACGCACATCTAAACATACAGCCCCGGGCAAAGCAGCTAAAAAATCTGTGATTGAAATGCGTGAAACGCCTTTGTTCATCCTTGGAATCCGATCTGTCGGTGCGAGCCGTCGCAAAATGGCTTGTTGGCTGAGGCACCACAACGACAAAAGTACGTCTTCCCGATGAATTCTACGGCACGCCCCTCTTGCTCCATGCCGATATTTCCGTGCACTTCTAGCGGGCCGTTGGGCAAGACCGTTACGAACGCTAGTTCCTCGTTGAGCGGCTTAGGCTTGGGAGGGGTGAGGTGGACTTGCAGACTGAGGGCTTTGGAGGGACAGGCCAGTACGGCTTGGCGAATGGCTTCGCTTTCTGCACCATTTACATCAATCCAAGGCCTTTCTTTGGGTTTAAAGACCGTTGGCAGGGCCTTAAAACAGGCAGCTGAATGAATGCACAAGTCCGGCTTCCAGTATACCGTGAGGTCGCCTTTGGTATAGGTCTTTTCCATAAGCTTATAGGTTTACGAAATATAAGCACAAGCCCTCATTTACCCAAATTGACTAAACGCAGAAAAGCCCTCGTGAGAAGGCTTTTTTTGAGTTGAAGCTGCTTATTTTAACACAACTAAACGGTTGGCGCTGTGTTGTTTTCCGCTTTGAACTTGCACAAAATAAACACCTGAAGCAAAGTTGTAGAGGTCGATGGCGGGCTGATCGAGTCCCTCCTGCTGTCTTTGGAAGACCAAGCGGCCGGCACTGTCGTAGATCCGTAATTCGTAGTTCTGTAGTTGGCTGTGTTCAGCGAGTCGCACCTGCACTTGTTCGCGCGCAGGGTTGGGATATACGTTGAAGCTGATGGCTTGGCTAAGGACGACCAATTTTGCTGGGCTTTCTATTTGCAGGCCATTTTGACCATTGGCTTGAAGTTTATAATATACCGCTCCTTTAACAGCGGCTTGTCCTTTCACTGGTGCCACGTCTTGCACACGATACAACTCTCTGGCTTGTTGCGCATTTTGAGCTGCTACCTCTTTAACCAACATCCAATTTTGACCATCGAATGACTTCATTAAACGGAAGTTCAGGAGGTCTCTTTCATAGGCACTTTCCCAGACCACTGCCACCGCATTTCCCTGCATTTCGGCTTGGATGCTGCGAAGGGCTTGTTGTTCGCCAGCTTCAGGCTTGCTATAAAGCAACTCCACGACTTCGGCTTGGAAGTTCATGGCTGGATTGAAGCCATACATCTTACTGTTAGAACCAGCGGCATTGAGGCGCATTTGGATGGAAAAATCGTTGAGTTGACCGCGGAAGTTCGCCAGGTAAAAACGGCCTAAACGGTGTTGCATGGGACGGGCATCAATTTGAGCCACTTTGTATTGGTAATTGCTGGCTTGAACGTTGAGGGGAGCATCGGCATTGATCATGGCAATCATTTGTCCGTTGCGGTTAAGCAGCTGTACATCAAATTGCTCGTTGTAAACTACCGGCAATCCAGAGGCACTTTGTAATTGGGCAGAACCAGCCACATAATGCAGGCTCATAAAAGCATTGTTAGGTTGGAGATCGAAGACCAGGTCGGAGAAAGCTAACAGCACGGGCACTGGTCCCACTTGACTCAAATACAAGTCGAAGTAGTAGCGATCGCCATCACGAAACGCATTCTTCAAAGCTACTTCTACTTGCAAAAGGTTGCTGCCTAAAGCAACACCAGACCAAAGCATTAACAAGGCCGCAATCATTGCGCCCATCCTGAGCTTCTGTGAAATTTTTTGTACGGCTGCCCGGAGGATTCCGGCGGGTGCTACTTGGGATATTGAAGGTTTCATGGCTTTGATCTCCTTTCTTATCCCAAAGGTAGATTTATATATAATATAAATATCGTGCCAAATTTATTACACATATTCAAAATATATTTGTTAATCTTATGCTATCAATTCTATTGATTTTTTAAACCATCTAAATGATTTTTTTATGAGCATCAGTTTATTTATTTTAACTTTTCTTAACAAATATAAATAAAGACAATCATATCCATTAATGTCTGTTCTAGCTTCATTTTTGGAAAACAAGGATATATTTACTTCGTTTTGGGAGACTCACAGCGTAGCACTTTGGTCGGTAGCATTTTTTCAAGGAAAGTGGAGAGCTCACGGCTGGCTACTGCTTAACTTTGTAGGAATGACCACCGAAGCTTTTAAGGCCCTAGAATACACCATTCCCGATAAGCCCGGGGTGTACCGTTATTATGATGCCCAAGAAAAATTGCTCTATGTAGGGAAAGCCAAAAGCTTGAAAAAACGGGTAGGTAGTTATTTCCAGCCCGATCGCAACGAAAGCGGCCGCATTCGCCTGATGGTGAGCAAAATTGCGCGCATCGAATTTACATTGGTGGATACCGAGCTCGATGCCCTCTTGCTCGAAAACGCCCTCATTAAAAAGCACCAGCCCCGCTTTAACATCCGGCTTAAGGACGATAAAACCTACCCTTACATCGTCATCAAAAACGAACCCTTTCCACGCATCTTCCCCACCCGACGCATGATTCGCGACGGCAGCACCTATTTTGGTCCGTACGCCTCGGTAGTGATGATGCGCACCATGCTGGAGTTAGTAAAGCGCATTTATCCCCTGCGCACCTGCAGCCTCTCGCTTACACAGCCGAACATCCAAAGCGGCAAATTCAGGGCTTGTTTAGAATACCAAATCGGGAATTGTCTCGGCCCCTGCGAAGCATATCAAAGTGAGGCCGACTACGACGCCAGTATTGAGGCCATCAAAGAGATTTTAAAAGGCAGTTACCATAAGGCCCAACAGTTGCTGGTGGAAGAGATGAAGGCGCATGCCGCTGCCCTCGCCTTCGAAAAAGCCGCAGCGGTGAAGAAAAAAATTGAAGCGCTCGAAAATTACCAGTCGAAATCGGCCGTGGTGAACCCCAACATTACCGATACTGATGTATTCACCATCGTGCGGCAAGAAGAGTTGTCGGTGGTGAACTACCTACACATTCAAAACGGTGCCATCGTACGCAGCCACAACCTCGAAATCCTACAAAACCTGGAAGAAGAAACGGGAGCGCTGCTTACCTACGGCCTGATTGAATTACGCAACCGCTTCCAAAGTAACGCACGGGTGATTTTGCTGAATCATGAAATTGAAGCGGAACTCGAAGGCTTGGATGTGCAGGTGCCTCGCATTGGTGACAAGAAAAAAATCACGGACTTAAGCCTAAAAAACGCCTTCTACCACCTCAACGAACTGATGCAGCAGCGCAATAACAAGCAGCACGAGCAAAAAACGGAGAAGTTGATGGAACAAATGCGGGTAGACCTCGGGCTAAAAAAGCAACCTCGGCACATCGAATGTTTCGACAACTCCAACTTTCATGGCAGTTATGCAGTATCGGCCTGCGTGGTTTTTAAAGATGGCAAGCCGAGCAAAAAGGATTACCGCCATTTTAACGTCAAAACTGTGGAGGGGCCTAATGATTTTGCCACCATGGAAGAAGCTATCACCCGGCGCTACACCCGCTTGCTGGCCGAAAAGGAGCCGCTTCCCGACCTGCTCATCGTCGACGGTGGTAAAGGACAACTGAGCTCTGCGGTAACCGCTTTGCAGCAGCTAGGTATATTTGATAAGTTACCCGTACTGGGCATCGCCAAAAACCTCGAAGAGCTGTTTTATCCGAACGATCCGGTGCCTTTGCACCTCGACAAAACCAGCTACAGCCTTAAAATCATCCAACAACTGCGCGATGAGGCCCACCGTTTTGGCATCACGCACCACCGCAACAAACGCTCTAAAGGCACCATCAAATCGGCCTTGAGCGACATTGAGGGCATTGGGCCAAAAACCGTTGAAAGTTTGCTGCGGACTTTTAAGTCGGTTGCAGGCCTCGAAGCCGCCAGCAAGGAAGCCATTCAAGAATGTGTTGGTCCGGCCAAGGCAACCATTGTACAAGCTTGGCTGTTGACACAGCGTTCATCTAACATTGAATCGAACAACCCCTAGGAGACTTAGTTTTACCTCCAACATTGAACGCTGAAAACTAGCAATCAATGATATCTATTCAAAAGCTAAAAAAACGGCTGTAAAATTACAAATGCCCCTTTAAGTTATCCACATTTACACCAAAATACGGATACTAACGCCCACCTTATTCAACTAAGCTTTAGTTTAGACCACCTAAAAACCTGTTGTATGAATGATGTAATCACCAATGCCCTGTCGCGTGCCGAGCACAAGCAAACTCCTTTGCAGGTGATCAAGAGGTATTTTAAATTGAAATACCGTATTTTACTATCAGACGAGGTGCTAAAAAGTCGCCTCGTAGCCTTGGGTCAGCCAACTAAATAAGGCATTGACAACATCAGGAGCCGGAATGAATCGAAAGATTTCTTCCGGTTTTTTTTCGCGGTTTTAGTTTGGGGTGTTTTGACCGCTAAGGTGCCAATTCACGCAGCTTTAGCCAAAGCAAGGCGGTTGCCAGGGCATCGCCGGCGGCGGTATGCTCGGCATAATGTGGGAGTTGGTGCTTTTTACAAAGCTGGCTCAATTGGTAGGAAGCATTGGGGGGCTGATGGGGACCATCGAGTCGCCGCGCCAGCAGCAGCGTGTCTTGGCTTTTGGGGCGGAAAGGGCCCCACTGCAGTGCTTTGAAGCGTTTGCGCAGGAGCTGGAGATCGAGCTCGAGCCCGTGGCCTACCAGCAAACGGCCTTCGAGGCGGAGCAGGCATTGCTCGAGCGCTTCGGGCTCAGGGAGTCCGGCTGACAATTGTGCCTGCAAAATGCCGTGGATGGGGATGGCTTCGGTTTGTTGTTGGGTGTGCTGGACGTAGCAGCTCCACAAACCGTCGAGATCGATCCAGCCCTGGTTGATGGGCACGATGGCAATGGAGAGGATGCGGGCTTCGCGCAGGTTGAGCGAATCGAATTCAAGGTCGAGGACCGCGGCGGCAGTGCGTTCTACGGGACTATCGCTGCGGATGCTGCGGATGCTTTGGCTGAAGCGGCGCAGGGCTGGGTGTTGCTTTTGCCAGGGGAAGAGGATCATCGCAGCCAGGAGGTTTGGAAGCGCACTTGGAGGAGCTCTTGCAGGTCGTGGATGGGCTGGAAGCTGCTGCGCAACAGCTGTCGGTCGATTTTGCTCAGCGCCTGTGGGTCGAGCGGCTGTCCGCTTGCCGTAGCCGTAGTTCGGTAGCGCATGAGCACTTCGTAGGCGCGGGCGGCTTCGCGGAAGAGGGCGGCTTGTTCGGGTTCGAGTTGACTTAGGAGCTCGAAGCGTTCGGTGGTACTGTGGGCGGTCGGCATGCCGTGCTGCAGCCACAATACACGCGCAGCATCGGCCAAGGGCATCATGGCGCGGGCTTTGATGTCGAAGCGCTGCTGGTGCGCCCCATCCTTTTCCACTATAAACTGCCTGAAAAAACTCAATGGCGGTGGATTTTCACACGCATTTTTCGCCAATGCACTGATGTATAACTGATTTTTAGGCAATGTATCGCGTAATTGATCCTGCAGTTGCGCTACCAAAGCATGTGCCCCATAAATACTCCTAAAATCAAAAAAGATGGTGGTAAGCATTACCGCCCTTGGATCAGGCTCGGCCATCCAAGTACTAAATTGGGCTTGCCATTCGCTTTGACTGAGGCACCATTTGGGATTGGAGGCCATCATTTGGGCCGGACAAAAAACAAATCCAAGGGCTTCGAGGCCTTGACTCACCCGCTTGGCAAACAATACAAACCGCTGACGCACCTCCGCCAATTGATTGACGGCAGGATCGGCAAAAAGAAGGGCATGGTCTTGGTCGCTCGGCAACAATTGCTCCTTGCGCCCTCCACTTCCCAGCATCAACCAACAAAAATCGAGGTTGGGAAGGGCTTGCTGCTCTTGCCGCATTTGTTCGGTAACGATTTCAATGAGGCGGCAGGTAATCATGTCTTGCAGCCGACTCACCAAACTGCCCAGCCAGCTCGCATTTACCCCGCGTTGAATAAAATCGCGCACCAATTGGTTAAGCCGTTCCCGCACCGGCACCAAATGTTCGGGTTTTCGAGCCAAGGCAATGGCCTGTTGCAAGGCGGCGGCACTGCTCCCTTCGGCAGCGAGTAAGTCGTGTTCGGTAATAAGGCCCAGCATTTGGCTTTGGTTGGTGCCATCGGTTGTAACCACCAGGTGGTGCAGGTTACGCTGGAGCATATCGAGCTGCAACTCGCCCAAATTCATGCCTTCGCGCACGCAATACACGGGTTGCCCCATGATTTCGGTTACCGGTGTATCGATGGGAAAATGGCCCGTGGCGATTTCGTTGCGTAAATCGGTATCGGTAACGATGCCAAGCGGGCGCTGCTGTTGATCAACCACCACAATATAATCGAGCCGTGCGTCGCGCATCATGGTAGCAGCCAACATTACTGTGGTTTCGGGGGCGCAAGACAGGGCTTGGCGGTGTTGGACCGGACTTGTCAAGCGCGTATCGTCGATACTACCGGCTGCTTGATGAAGCGGATTTTTCAGCTGCATACCATGCTCCAGCTGCTCGCGTACAACGGGCAATCCACTTGCAAATCCTGCCGCAAAAAACAAAGCCAATCCCGGCACATCGCGCATCCAGGGCTCAAAAACTGCCCAAGGAAAAGCGTAAATAATGCTTTCTTCCACCACCTCAGCCGTAGCAATGTAAGGGTCGCGCACCAGCATGGGCCGCACACCAAATACATCGCCTTCGTCGCACATATCAATAAGCAGCTCCACGCCTTGTTGCTGCGCCACCAAACGCACCGAACCCTGTGCCACGAGGTAAAAATGATCACCAGCTGGCTCATGCTGCTTAAAAAGCACCGTCCCTACCGGCGCATACCGCACCTTGGCTTTGTTGGCGAGCAGTTCCTGCTGGGCGCCGCTCAGCATGTTAAAAGGCGGGAAAGCGCTGATAAAATGCGCAATGCGACCGGCAATTTGGTTCTGCGACATGGCTACGACACGATGTGGTGAGGTAAAAAGGCTTGTCCAATTTTGCGCGCCGCCAGCGCATCGTGAATTTCGGTGAGGATGGCGGGGTCATCGATGGTAGAAGGCACGGTATAATGCAGTCCGTCGGCAATCATACGCATGGTTTTGCGGAGAATTTTGCCCGAACGGGTTTTGGGCAGGCGCTTTACGAGTAAAGCAGCTTTGAACACGGCCACGGCACCGATTTTTTCGCGGATGAGGGCAATCAATTCGATTTCGAGGGCTACAGGGTCCACTTCTCCCCCATCTTTTACCACCACCAAGGCAATGGGTACCTGACCACGCAGCGCATCAGCTATGCCAATCACCGCCGATTCAGCCACCAACGGGTGTTCGGCCAGCAGTCCTTCCATCTCCCCAGTGCTGAGTCGGTGACCGCTCACATTGATCACATCGTCGACCCGCCCCATGATGTACACATAATTTTCTTCATCCATAAAGCCGCCATCGCCCGTCATATAATAGCCGGGGAAGGTGCTGAGGTAGGATTCACGAAAGCGCTCGGCATCTTGCCAAAGAGTGGGCAAGCAGCCCGGTGGCAGCGGTAATTTAACCGCTACGAGGCCTTCTTGACCCGCGATTAAAGGTCGGCCTTCCTCGCTCAAAATTTGAATTTCGTAGCCAGGCACAGGCACGCTGGCCGAGCCAGGCTTCACTGTTAGGGCTTCGATGCCCATGGGATTGGCCACCATCGGCCAGCCCGATTCGGTTTGCCACCAATGATCGACCACCGGCCGCTGCAGCTTTTCGGCCGACCATTCGAGGGTGTTGGGGTCGCAGCGCTCCCCAGCAAGATAGAGGCAACGGAGGCTGCTCAAATCGTGCTTGTGGAGCAATTCGCCAGCTGGATCTTCTTTTTTAATGGCCCGGATGGCCGTGGGTGCGGTAAACAGCACTTTTACCTGGTGCTGCTCAATCACCCGCCAAAAGGCAGCTGCATCGGGTGTTTTTACAGGCTTTCCTTCATACAGCAAGGTGGTACAGCCAAACAAAAGCGGAGCATACACAATGTAACTGTGACCCACTACCCAGCCAACATCGCTGGCCGCCCAAAATACTTCGCCCGGACGCATATTATACACCGCCTCCATGCTGTAATGCAGGGCCACGGCATAACCGCCAGTATCGCGCACAATGCCTTTCGGCTTGCCGGTAGTACCGCTGGTATATAGGATGTATAGGGGATGGTCGGACGGCACCACCACCGCTGCTGCTGGTTGGGCATTGCGCATGGCCAAAGCCAAATCGTAATCTCTACCAGCCTGCAGCACCGCTGGAGCACCTTGCCGTTGCCAAATAAATACACGCTCCGGTTGATGCGCCGCTTCTTTCAAAGCAGCATCGAGCAAGGGCTTGTAATCGATTTTGGTGCTCACTTCAATGCCATAAGAGGCCGACACCACCATTTTAGGCTTGGCATCGTTGATGCGAATGGCCAGCTCATGCGGGGCAAAACCCCCAAACACCACCGAATGAATGGCGCCAAGACGGGCACATGCCAGCATGGCCATCACCGCTTGCGGAATCATGGGCATGTAAATAATCACCGTATCGCCTGCTTGGAGACCGTTTTGCTGAAAAACGCCCGCCATCACACCCACTTCTTCGAGCAATTCGGCGTAGCTGTAATGCAGCACTTGACCAGTGACCGGCGAATCGTAAATGAGGGCCGTTTGTTGGCCGCGACCTTGCTGCACATGCCAGTCGAGACACAAATAACTCATGTTCAATTCCCCATCAGGAAACCAAGTGGCTGTGCCGTCGGACTGGGGTGTTAGGGCAGTTTTGGGAGCGCGGTGCCAAGCAATGCGCTGGGCTTGTTCGTGCCAAAAACCGGCTTTATCGCTGATACTGCGTGCATATGTTTCGGCGTATGGACTGTTTTTCATACTTAGTCGGCTAAAAGTTGACTGATTTCTTCTAAAAATTTCTTGGTAGCAAAGGGCTTGGTGATGTAGTGATCGGCACCCAGCTCCATGGCTTGCCTGATATCGGTTTCGCGGCTTTTGGCACTCAGCATCACAATTTTGACGGTGGCAAGCAGTGGGTCAGACTTCACCTGTCGGCAAACTTCATAGCCATCCACTTGCGGCATCATGATGTCGAGCACCACACATACCGGCATTTCGCGGCGGATGATGTCGAGCGCCTCGGCTCCATCGCGAGCAATAAAAATCTCGTAGCCCGCTTTTTTGAGTAAAAAATCGAGGGAAAGCAAAATGCTCGGGTCGTCGTCAACAATCAAAATTTTAGGCTTCATGGGAAGTATTTTCAGGTGAGGAGGCGGGTATGGTGAAGGAAAAGCGGCTGCCTTTGCCAGGCTGACTTTCGACCCAAATGCTGCCTTGGTGCAGGGCAATGATGCGCTGGGAGATGGCCAAACCCAAGCCGCTGCCCTTAGGTTTGCGCTTGGTTTGATTGGGGGCTTGGAAAAACTTGTCGAATATGTAGGGTTGCAAGGCAGGATCGATGCCTTTGCCGTTATCGCTCACGTTAAACTTGAAGTCTCCATCCAAAAAATAAGCTGATACTTGGATGCGCCCAGCTGCTTCGGGTACAAATTTGATGGCATTTCCGAGCAGATTGAGCATTACCTGGGTAAAGCGGTCGCGGTCGACCCACAGCTCTGGCATATTCGGCTGCAAGGCCAATTGCAATTGGATGTTCTTTTCGGCGATCAGCTGCTGTACGGTGGCTACCGATTCTTCAACCAGCTCCGCAACACTGCACCAGCTGCAATCGAGTTGCTGCTTGCCCGATTCGTACATTTCGAGGTCGAGTACCTGACTGATGAGCCGGGTGAGGCGTTCGGTTTCTTTAACGATGGTGGAGAGAAATTGCTCGCGCTGCGCTTCATCGAGGTCTGGATTGTCGTGTAAAATCTCACTCAAGGCCCTGATGGAAGTAAGCGGCGTGCGCAACTCATGGGTAACGGTGTATAGAAACTCGTCCTTCAGCTCATCCTGCTGCAGTAATTTGTTGTTGGCCAGCTGCAATTGCTGCGTAGCCCGTTTGAGCTCCACCGATTTGCGGCGCAGCTCCCGGTTTACCAACAGCAGTTGCTGCGATTCGCGCAGAATGTTGACCACTTCTTCGAGACTGATTTCCTCCTCTTTTACAACTGAAGCCACCATGATGCGGGCCGAACCTGTGCCAATGACGCCTGCCAAAATTTTCTCAGCATAGGTCACCAAACGGGGATCGGCCAACTGACTGGCCTTGGTATCAATTTCATACTTTTTCTCAAAATCAACCAAGGCTTGTCTTGCGCGCTCCTTACCCAAAAACTGTTCGAGCAAACTGCGCAGGTCGGGCATGTAAGCTGTCCCCTTCCACACAATTGAACTTTCATAGACGGTTGAATAGCGGAAAATATCTACAAAAACCTCCGCCTGGTTGCGCTCTTTAGAGCCTTGGGGCCAAGCGAAGGAGCCAAAAACGTAGCCGAGGAGGTTCACACCTAAGCTCCAAAACATGCCGTGCGACAAAAAATCGAGGGTATCGAGTCCAAACAATGCCGTGGGCCGTAGCCAAGACCATCCAAACAAGCCGGCTTGCAACAAAGACTGCGGCAACAAACCCGCCCCAGCCATGGAAGGCAGCACCAGGGTATAAAACCAGAGCACAAAGCCACTGCTTAAGCCCAGCACGGCACCGATGCGGGTGCCGCCCTTCCAGTACAAGCCTCCGAGCATGGCAGGTGCAAATTGCGCCACAGCCGCAAAACTGATGAGGCCTATCGACACCAGCGAATAAAACTCGCCTACCCCACGGTAATAGGCATAGGCCAGCAGTAACACCAGCACAATGCTCAGTCGCCGCGAATACAGCAAAAAAGGCGTAAAATGAGTTGCCAAGCGCCGCTGCAGCAGTTTTACCCCAACCAAAACAGGCATCAGCAGGTTGTTACTGATCATGGTGCTGATGGCGATGGTCGACACGATGATCATGCTGGTTGCCGCCGAAAATCCCCCAATGTACGTAAGCAGCGCCAGCCAGGGCCGGTCGGCCGCAAGGGGCAAAGCCAGCACGTAGGTATCGGCATCAACGGCCTTGCCTAAGAGCAAACTACCGCCAGCAGCAATGGGCAACACAAATAAATTGATGAGGAAAAGGTAGAGCGGAAACAGCCACATGGCCTTGCTCAAATGCTTTTCGTTTACATTCTCCACCACGGCCACCTGAAACTGTCGCGGCAGCAAAATCACCGCTCCCATACTCAGTAAATTCACCCAAAACCATTCCCCATAAGCAAAATCGGTGTTAAAAACGAGCAAATGCTCCAAATCAGGCCGGTTGAGCAGCTGTTCAAAGATGGCGGCAGGACCGTCGAATAAGGAAAAAGTGACGAATAAGCCAATGCTCAAAAAAGCCACCAATTTAATAATCGACTCCACAGCAATGGCAGTAACCATGCCCTCGTGCCGCTCGGTAGTTTCTATGGTGCGGGTGCCGAAAAGAATGGTAAAGGCAGCCAAGCCAATGGCAATGTACAAGGCGGTGTCATGGCCAATGCCCTGTTGAATGCCCAAATCGGTGCCCGTGAGCACCGCAAAACTGCTGGAGATGGCTTTGAGTTGGATAGAAATGTAGGGGATGATGCCAAAAAGACTCACCACCGTGACCAAAATGCCCAAAGAAATATTTTTGCCATAGCGGCCGCTGATAAAGTCGGCTATGGTGCTGAGGCGCTGCACCTTGCTAACGCGTATGATTTTGCGGAGGACGGTCCAAAACAGCGGAATCATGAGGCTGGCACCGGTATACACCGCCAAAAATTGCATGCCTCCTTGTGCCGCCCTACCTACTGAACCGTAATAGGTCCAGGCCGTGCAGTACACCGCCAGCGAAAGCGCATAAACGTAGGGATTAGCCACCAAGCTCTTGCCCTTGCGTCCATATCGCTCTGCCTGGAAGGCAATGCCGAAGAGCAAAGCCAGGTAACCAAACGAAAAGGCCAACACCCACCAGGTACTCATGCGTCGCCCTCCTTTTTTTGCCGCCGGCGAACCAGCCAGCCAATGGTGAGTATAAACAGCAACCAAAGTCCAAACAAGCCCACATACAACAGCGGCAATCCGCCCACCAGCACCTTCTTATTGAAGATGCTGAGGAGCGGATATTGGCTGGCCAGTGCAAAAAACACCAGTAATCCGAGCAGTTGTTGTATGGTTCGCCGTTCGCGCATTTGGGTTAGTGCACCTGAGCCGAGCCCGCGCCCCGAGGGATGCGGATGTCTTCGATCAAATCCTGGATATTGGCAGGAGGCGCAGGAGTAAATCTACTCACCAGCATCGACACTGCGAAATTCACCAGCATGCCAAGGGTGCCCACGCCTTCGGGCGAGATGCCAAACCACCAGTTTTCGGCAGTATTTAATTCGGGGTGCAAAAATTTGAAGTACACAATGTAACTGGCCGTAAATAGTAAACCGATGATCATGCCCGCAATGGCGCCTTCTTTGTTCATGCGCTTGCTAAAAATACCCATGATGATGATGGGGAAGAAACTTGCAGCAGCCAATCCGAAGGCAAAAGCCACTACCTGCGCTACAAAGCCAGGGGGATTGATGCCAAAATATCCGGCAATCACCACCGCTACGGTAGCAGCCAAACGGGCCGCCAAGAGTTCACGCTTCTCGGTGATTTTGGGCATCAGCGACTTCTTGAGTAAATCATGGGAAATGGATGTAGAAATAACCAGCAACAAACCAGCAGCTGTGCTCAAGGCAGCTGCAAGTCCTCCAGCCGCTACCAAGCCAATCACCCAATTGGGCAGCTGCGCTACCTCGGGATTGGCCAACACCATGATGTCTTTGTCGATGGTGAGCTCGTTCACCGCGGGATCGGCCACATACTGCACTTTGCCATCACCGTTTTTGTCTTCTACTTTGATCAAGCCGGTCTTACTCCAGTTGTCAACCCAGGCAGGTAGACTGGCAATTTCCTTTTCAGAGGTGTTTTTGATCATGTTGTACATCCCAAAAGCACCAATAGCCGGTGCGGTGGTGTACAAAATGGCAATGAACACCAAAGCGTAACCAGCCGATTTGCGGGCATCTTTCACCCTGGGAACCGTGAAAAAGCGCACAATTACGTGCGGCAGGCCTGCCGTACCCACCATCAAGGCAGCGGTAATGAAAAATACGTCGATCATCGACTTGCTGCCGTTGGTGTAGGCATTGAAGCCTAATTCGGTGAGCAAGCCGTCGAGTTTGTCGAGCAGCGGGGTGCCGTCGCTTACATTGCCGCCAAAGCCGAGCTGGGGAATGGGATTGCCCGTGAGCTGCATGGAGATGAAGATGGCGGGCACCATATAAGCAAAGATGAGCACGCAATACTGCGCCACCTGGGTATAAGTGATGCCTTTCATACCACCAAGCACGGCATAGAACAACACGATGATCATACCGATGACCACACCGGTATTGATGTCAACCTCCAAATAACGTGAAAACACGATACCAACCCCACGCATTTGTCCTGCCACGTAAGTAAACGACACAAATATGGCACAAACAACAGCTACTAAGCGGGCTGTTTGAGAATAATAGCGTTCTCCAACGAAATCAGGCACTGTAAACTTGCCAAATTTGCGCAAGTAAGGTGCCAGCAACAAAGCCAGCAGCACATAGCCACCAGTCCAGCCCATCAAATACACCGAGCCGTCGTAGCCCATAAATCCAATCAAACCGGCCATCGAAATAAACGAAGCCGCGCTCATCCAGTCGGCCGCGGTGGCCATGCCATTGGCCAAGGGCGAAACCCCACCGCCGGCCACATAAAACTCTTTTGTTGATCCGGCGCGCGCCCAAATGGCGATGCCGATGTATACCGCGAAGGTAATGCCTACGATGATGTAGGTCCAGGTTAATAAATCCATCTTGTTGTTATTTGAGGGTTATTTTTCGTCTACATCAAAGTCTTTGTCGAGCTGGTTCATCCACCGCACATACACAAAAATGAGGATCACGAACACATAAATGGAGCCCTGCTGGGCGAACCAAAAACCGAGTTTGAAGCCGCCCATTTTGATGGCATTGAGGGGTTCTGCGAGCAAGATGCCGAAGCCAAAACTGGCCACAAACCAAATGCTAAGGAGAATGAGCAGGTAGCGCAAATTGCGGCGCCAATAGGCCTGCATGCTTTTGTTTTTTTCCATGAGGGAAGTTTTTAAAGGTAAATCATACTTTGGAGGGTGATCTCAGGCCGGTACTTCAGCGCATTTACATTGGTGAAGTCGGGTCGATGGCGGTAGTTAATCGTGATTTTGGCATGGTGCCCTTCGAGGTACCAGTTGGCGCCAAAATCGAGCACATTTACTGGCACTTTGGCCCCAGCTGCATCTTTTACCCCTTCAAAAATGGCGGTAGAATAGGCGGCGTAGGGTTGTATTTTGCCATGACCTTTGAGCAAGTCTTTGGGCAACAAATAGCCAGCTTGGGCGTAAAAAATATCCCCAGTACCAAGCAGTGGGAAGGCATTGCCACGCAGGGCCCCACCACCGCTGGCGGGATTGAGAATGCCGATGTTGCGTACTTGGTTGGGACCAAAATCATAGTTGTAATACACGGCATAGGCGGTGAATGCTGTGCCTTTGGTTTTATTGAGCGGCAGGTCGAGGAAAGCATCTACGCTCAGGAGCAGCATCTGGTGGTAAGCCGTATCTCCCAAGGCATTTTTCGACCACATGGCTTCGCTGTTTTGTAAAAAGCCCATGCCGAGGTTAAAGACCTTTTTAGTACCCAAGTAACTGCCCACAGCAAAAGGCAGGTAATTAGATTCTTGATCGAGGAACTGCCAGTTGAAATAGCCCTGAAAAACAGCGCGGTCGTTGCGTGGCGAATACTGTGCCCTGCCCGAGTCAATTACGCCCGCGGTATTGGTTAAAAAGGGGTCGTTAATCGCCACCCGGTAATCGAGTTTGCCGATTTTGCCCTTGGCATAAAGGCCAATCATGCGGGCAAATTGGTCGGTGGCTTCGATGGTGGCCCAGTTAAAAATGGGTGCGTCGAGGGTTAAAAAGTTGAGGGTGCTGGCGTTGGTGCTTCTGCTAATGCCGTTCCAATAATGGAGACCCATGCCTACATCCAGGTAGTTTTTATACACCTTGTATTCGGTCCAGGCATCGTGTACATACAGCTGCGGCCGCTTGCCGTCGTTGCCCAAATAGCCTCCACTGATGGCATTTTGGTTGTTGATACCAAAATGTGTGAGGATCATAAAACGGGGATTGAGCTGGGTGATGAACAACATCCGCGAGCGGCGAATGCCAAAATCAGTAGTGCGTTCACGCTCATTACCTAAGCGCATCGAACCGCTGTTGTTTTCGTTGTAACGCAACCACATTTGGTGCCAGCTGATGATGCGAAAGTGCTTTTGGCCACTTTCATCCAAATTTACACGGATGCCTTTGCCATACACATCAGATCCTTGGGCGCTGCTTTCAAATGCTCCGAGTAGCAGCAAAGAACCAAGCCATAAGAAGCAGATAATCAATCTTTTTTTCATGCAATCGGTTTTAGGAAGCGACCAGCCTGCAGGAGGCCTTGCGCTGTTTCAAACCTTGGAAATTAATCGCAATGAAAAAAAATGTATATAGTTTTTTGTAAAGATTATAGTTACATCGATTTAAGCCGATAATCCACTAATCTCTAAACCTTTCCCACTTAATGAGCATAAACTTATCGCCTATCTCGGTGATGATCATGCCAAATCCGCGGATGTTGTCTCGCTTTTCCATGTAGGCGGTAAGTTCGGCATGACTGAGCACTTTGTAGGTGGGATGATAGTCGGTTTGTGCCGGAGCTTTTACCCCATATTTGCGCACCCAATTCATCACCGAAACGTGGCTCACCCCGAGTAAACGTTCGATTTCGCGGTAACTGATGCCTTCTAAGTACAATTGCAAGGCTTTGATCACATAATACTGGTCGATTTGCTTACCCGCTTTTTGTACCGAAAAGTGATAGCCGCAGTGGCCGCATTTATGGCGCTGTCGCCCTTGCACCACGCCACTTTTGGTAAATTTATCGCGCGAACTGCAGGCGGGACATTGCAAATCACTCATGGTATATATCTTTTTAGCAAAACTATGTCAATTTAGCAAACAAAATCAAAATCACCAAAACCAAAGGCCTTGTTTCGGCTTTTTCCTTGTAATTTTCAGCAATCCGTATCTTTAGCCCATGCTTCATCCGCACAAACTTCTGCTTCTCCTTTGCTTCAGCATCCCCGTCTTTATGCAGGCACAACCCAAAATCGATGTACAAGGACACCGCGGCGCACGTGGACTGTACCCCGAAAACAGCATTCCCGCCATGCTCGCCGCCCTCAACCTCGGGGTAAATACGCTTGAACTGGATGTGGTGATTAGCAAAGACCGGCTGGTAGTGGTATCGCATGAGCCTTGGATGAACAGCGAGATTTGTTTAGATGCCAACGGCCGCGAAATCAGCAGCAGCAAAGGCAAGCAGCTTAATTTATACGAGCTCAATTACAATGAAATTGCCAATTACGACTGCGGTAGCAAGGGCAACAGCAAATTCCTCCAGCAGCAAAAAATGCCGGTGCCCAAACCCCTGCTCTCGGAGCTCATTACAGCCGTTGAACGCCATTGCCGTGAATACAAACTGCCCCCCATTCGCTATAACATCGAAATAAAGTCTCAACTCGCCACCGACGGCAAGTACCATCCCGCTTACGACACCTTTGCCGAGCTGGTGCTGCAAGTGCTGGCCAAGGCCAATGTAATGAACCGCACCACCATCCAAAGTTTCGACGTGCGGCCGCTGCAATACATCAATGGCAAGGACTATCCCGTGCAAATTGCGCTGCTGACCGAGCTGCAGCTCCAACCCGAAAAGGCCATTCAATCGCTGGGCTTCATTCCTACGATTTATAGTCCGAATTACAAATTCGTTACTCCCAAGCTCATGGACTACGCCCGGCAAGTAGGCATGCAGGTCATTCCTTGGACTGTAAACGAGCCCGAGGATATGCAAAAAATGCTTGATTTAGGCGTAAGTGGCATCATCACCGACTACCCCAATGTGCTGGTGGAGCTTTTGAAAACTCGCTAAAAGCCGGCTGCTGCAAGAAAGAAATAATGCGCTTTTCATGAAAAGCTCAACAATTTTCTTAATTTTGTGCCGCAAATAAGCAACTTATTTGCCATGCTCGACTATTCACAAAAGGTTGTAGGTGAAGGCCTTACCTACGACGATGTTCTCCTCCTCCCGGCCTATTCCGAAGTGCTTCCCCGCGAAGTAGATATTTCTTCCCGTTTAACCCGCAAAATTCGCCTGAACGTACCCATTGCCTCTGCTGCTATGGACACCGTTACCGAGTCGGAGCTGGCCATTGCCATTGCGCAAAGCGGCGGCATTGGGATGTTGCATAAAAACATGAGCATCGAGCGGCAGGCAGCTGAAGTGCGCAAAGTAAAGCGTTCGGAGAGCGGCATGATTGTAGACCCCATTACTCTGCACGAAGATGCTACCATAGGCGAGGCCTTGGATTTGATGGAGGAAAACCGCATCGGAGGCATTCCCATTGTAGACGCTGCGCAAACCTTGGTTGGGGTACTTACCAACCGCGACTTGCGTTTTGAAAAAAATCGTAGCAGACCCATTGCGGAGGTCATGACCAAAGACAAACTGGTTACCGCCCGCGAAGGCACTTCCCTCCAACAGGCCGAAGGCATTTTACAAGAGCACAAAATCGAAAAACTACCGGTGGTAGATGGCAACTACAAGCTCATCGGTTTGATTACTTATAAAGACATCCTCAAGCTCAAGGACCACCCGATGGCCTGTAAGGACGAGCTCGGCCGGTTGCGCGTAGGTGCGGCGGTGGGCGTAACCCCCGACATGCTCGACCGGGTGAAAGCCCTCGCAGCAGCTGGCGTGGATGTGATTACCATTGATACCGCACATGGCCATTCAGCCGGTGTAATTGCCGCCCTCAAGCGCGCCAAAGAGGCTTTTCCGAACCTGCAAATGATTGTGGGCAACGTGGCTACTGGCGCTGCTGCCAAGGCTTTGGCCGATGCAGGTGCCGATGGGGTGAAAGTAGGCGTGGGTCCTGGCTCCATTTGCACCACCCGCGTGGTAGCAGGTGTGGGGGTGCCTCAGCTTACGGCCGTTTATGAGGCTTTTATGGCACTCAAAGGCACAGGCGTTCCCATTATTGCAGATGGCGGCATTCGCTATACCGGCGATATTGTGAAGGCACTGGCTGCTGGTGCCGATTGCATTATGGGTGGTTCTATTTTCGCTGGGGTAGAAGAATCACCGGGAGAAACCATTATTTTCGAAGGCCGTAAGTTTAAAACCTACCGCGGCATGGGCTCGATTGAGGCGATGAAAGAGGGATCGAAGGATCGCTACTTCCAGGATGCAGAAGACGAAATCAAAAAACTAGTACCAGAAGGCATCGTAGGTCGCGTGCCGTACAAAGGCCGTCTCGACGAAGTCATGTATCAATACATAGGCGGCTTGCGCGCAGGCATGGGTTACGTAGGTGCCCGCACCATTACCGAGCTGCAAGAAGCCAAATTTGTGCGCATCACCAACAGCGGTCTGCGTGAAAGTCACCCCCACGGTGTAACCATTACCCGCGAGGCCCCAAATTATACGCGATAAGCGATGAAAGAACAGATAGCCGCCATCCGCACCGAAGCCGCCGGTTTCGACATCAGCACTGCCGATGCGCTCGAGCAGTACCGCCTGCGCTTTTTAAGCAAAAAAGGCCTTGTGAGCGAGCTTTTTGAGGCCTTCCGTTCGGTTTCGGGCGAAGATAAAAAGCTCTATGGCAAAGAAATCAACCTGCTTAAGCAAGAGGTAGAAGGCCGCTGGACAGCCCAAAAAGAAGTGCTCGAGAGCGGTCCCGCCGCCATCGACAACAGCTTCGACGCCACCCGTCCGCCCCAGCCCCTCGGTCTCGGCAGTCGCCACCCCCTCTCCCTCGTGCGCCAAGAAATCATCCGCTTTTTTGAGGCCCAGGGCTTCAACATCAGCGAAGGCCATGAGGTGGTTGACGACTGGCACAACTTTGGCGCCCTCAACTTCGACGAAGACCACCCGGCCCGCGATATGCAGGACACCTTCTTCGTGCAAACCGATCCCGACATCCTCCTGCGCACCCACACCTCCACCGTGCAAGTGAAAGAAATGCAGCTCGGCAATTTGCCCATCCGCACCATTTCGCCGGGCAGGGTGTACCGCAACGAAACCGTTTCAGCGCGCTCGCACATGCAATTTCACCAGGTAGAAGGCTTGTACATTGCCGAAAACGTGAGTTTTGCCGATCTCAAACAAACCCTCTACCTATTTGCTACCGAGTTTTTTGGTCGCGACCTCAAAGTGCGCTTCCGGGCCAGTTACTTTCCCTTCACCGAACCTTCGGCCGAAATGGACGTGAGCTGCTTCATCTGCAACCAAGCCGGCTGCAGCGTGTGCAAGCAAACGGGTTGGGTAGAAATTTTAGGCTGTGGCATGGTTGATCCACAAGTACTCGAAAACTGTGGCATCGACAGCAAGCGTTACAGCGGCTATGCTTTTGGCATGGGCATCGAAAGAATGACCATGTTGAAATATCAAATGAAAGATATTCGTTTATTCTTTGAGAACGACCTGCGCTTTTTACGCCAGTTCTCCTCAGAACTCTAACATATGCAATCCATCAAAACCATTGGCGTTATTGGAGCGGGCACCATGGGCTTGGGCATCGCGCAAGTGTGTGCCATGGCCGGCTTCCGAACCTTGTTGCACGATATGCAGCCCACGATGCTTGAAAAAGCACGGCAGCAAATCGAAGGCAACCTCAGCAAGGCAGTAGAAAAAGGACTCATTTCTCCTGAAAAAAAGGCTGAAACCTGGTCGCTGTTGCACATCACCGATCGTTTTGAAGATTTGGTGGCCGATTTATGCATCGAAGCCATCGTGGAAAAAAAGGAAGTGAAAATTGAGTTGTTTCGGCAGCTTGAGCTGATCAACGGTCCGCACACCATCCTCGCTACCAATACCTCCTCCATTCCTGTTACCTCCATTGCGGCCGGCGTAAAGCGGCCAGAGCAGGTGGTGGGTATGCACTTCTTCAATCCCGCTCACATCATGAAGCTGGTAGAAGTGATATCAGGGGAGGCTACCCGGCCCGAAGTAGCTCTGAGCATTTACGAGCTCAGCTTGGCCCTCGGCAAAAAGCCGGTGCACGCCAAAGACGCCCCTGGCTTCATTGTAAACCGGGTGGCCCGGCATTTTTATGTTGAAAGTTTGTTGGCTTGCGAAGAGCAAATCGCCGATTTTCAAACCATTGACCAGTTATTGGAGGCCAGAGGCTTTAAAATGGGTCCGTTTAAATTGATGGATTTGATTGGGGTAGATACCAATTTTTCGGTAACCTCGAGCATGTACGCTTCGTTTCACTATGACCCGAAATTCCGCCCGAGTCGCATCCAAGAGCAAAAAGTAAATGCCGGCTTCCACGGCCGCAAAACAGGAAAGGGCTTTTATGAATACCATGTTTAAGTCGGTATTGCTGGCGCTATTGCTGTTGGTAGGCTGCCGCGACCAAAACCGCGACTTTGTGCCAAACATCCAGGTCGATGTGCTCATCAACCTCAACCTGCCTAGCTATCAAGCCATCAATGTAGTAGGTGGCCTCATTAAATTTCCATCGGCAGGCTACCGCGGCTTGATTATTTACCGCCAAACCATCGATGGGTTTTTGGTATTTGATCAGGCGTGTACGTATTTACCTTCCGAGCCTTGTCATGTAGTGTCGCTCGATAGCGCCGTTAATTTGCTGCAATGCGCTTGTTGCGAATCGCGTTTTTCATTGGATGGTTTTCCCGCGCGTGGTCCGGCAGCTTTCAATTTGAAGCCTTACCGCTCGCTTTTTTCTCCAAATTCGAACACCCTGCGCATTACCAACTAGGCGAAAATAACGCCACCCATGATGCCCAAACTCACAATGAGCAGGGGTGGAATCTTCCAAAAATATAGCATCACAAAGGTGCCACCCACCACGGCCAGGTTCACCCAGTCAAAGCCCACGGGTTCCATCAAAATAATGGCTGCGGCTGATACCAGTCCGGTTGCCGCCGCATTTACCCCCGACATGGCCTTCTTCACACCCCGCATTTTTTTTAGTTCTTCCCAAGCAGGATATATAAAAAAAATGAGGAAGGTGCCTGGCAAAAAAATGCCGATTCCCCCGATGACCGCCCCTCCCAGCATGCTCCAATTGCCGCTTTCTTGAAACGACATGGCTCCTAAAAAGGAAGCAAACGAAAAAATAGGGCCTGGAATGGCTTGGGCGAGTCCGTAGCCCGAAAGAAACTGGTCGGCTGTCATGTAGTTTTTGACCGTTACAAACTGCTCAAACATCATCGGAATGAGCACTTGTCCACCCCCAAACACCAAACTTCCGAAGCGGTAAATGTTCTCAAAAAAGAGCACGGGCTTGTTTTGAAACAGGTTTCCAATCAACGCTGCCGCCAGTAGTACCGCCCCAAAAAGGTAAAAGTTACCCCAGCGAATAGTGCGTAGGTTGTACTTCTCCTGTTCGATGCGCTCGCGGTTTGCAAAATTGGAAATCAGCGCGCCCAAAATCAGCACGGCTGGAAAGGTGTAAGAATTGGTAAATAGGAGGCTCAAAAGCATCGACAATCCTAAAATAAACCACTCTAAACGGGTATGGATGAGTTTTTGTCCCAACCTGAAAGCCGCCACCACAATAAATCCCACCGCAATCGGCCGCACATACCGCAGTAATTTGAGCTCAAAGCCTTCCTGATTAAAATAGGTAATGAGCAAGGCAATCATGGTCATGAGCAGGCAGGCTGGCAGCGCCCACACCAGCAGCGACAACCACGCCAAACGTGGTCCACCCAGCTTCATGCCAATGGCCGTAAGGGTTTGGGTAGAAGTAGGGCCGGGCAAAATCTGACAGAGGGCGTTGAGCTCCAGCAGTTCTTGTTCGTTGAGGTATTTACGGCGTTCCACAAATACATCGAGCATCAGGCTGATGTGCGCTTGCGGGCCCCCGAAGGCCGAGAGCGATAACATGAGCACATCGCGCAGGAAAACCCGCTGGCGCAAGCTGCTGATGCTCGACATTTTTTTACTTTTTCAAGCCAATTTCGCGCAGTCGCTCATCCAAATAAGCACCAGCAGTGATTGGCTCGTAGTGAAGTGGATTTTCGGCGGTAACACATTCCGGCAAACAATCGAGCGGCATGCTCGAGCGCGGGTGCAAGAAAAATGGAATGGAGTAGCGGGAGTTGCCCCACTGCTCGCGCGGGGGGTTCACCACGCGGTGGGTAGTAGAGCGCAGGCGGTTGTTGGTGAGGCGTTGGAGCATATCGCCCACGTTCACCACCACTTGCTCGGGCAAGGCTGTTACGGCCACCCAGTCGTTGTTTTTATTGAGAATCTGCAAGCCATCGGCCGAGGCGCCCATGAGCAGGGTAATCAAGTTGATGTCTTCGTGCTCGGCAGCCCGTACCGCGTCTTTGGGTTCGCTGGTAATGGGACCGTAGTGAATGGCCCGCAAAATGCTGTTGCCGTTGTGGATTTTAGCGTCGAAGTAGTTTTCATCAAGCCCTAAAAAGAGGGCGATGGCGCGGAGCATGTGGCGGCCGGCACTTTCGAGGGTGCGGTAGGCTTCGAGGGCTTTGGGATTAAAATCGGTCAATTCCTGTACCTGTACATTGTCGGGGTACTCAGCCTTCACGGCATCGCCGTCGGTAACGGTTTGTCCAAACTGAAAAAACTCCTTCAAATCGCCCGTATTGCGGCCTTTGGCGTGCTCTTTGCCAAAGCCAGTGTAACCGCGTTGTCCTGCCAAACCCGCAATCTCATACTGATCTTTCACCGCTTGCGGCAACTGGAAAAACGCCTGCACTTGCGCATATAAATCGGCACTCAGCGCATCGCTCAAGCCATGGTTTTTAACAGCCACGAAGCCAACGGTTTCGTAAGCTTCGCCCAAGGCCTTTACAAAAGCAGCGCGTTTTTCAGCATTTCCATGCACAAAATCGTGCAGGTCGATGGAGGGAATGGTAGTGAGTGACATAAATCGGTTTTCTTAGAGGGAAATAACAGCTTTTTCTTCAACCCTGCAAATATAGTGGTAAGGCGGGTGGAGATTTGTATTTTTGCAGTCGAAACAGAGGATTATGCAGAAAGCTATCATGCAGCGCGCCTGGGAATTGATGAGTACCGCCCGGGCCATGGCTGAGATTTACGACGAAAATCGCCCCATTACCAAATACGTACACTCCACTTCCAAGGGCCACGAGGCTGTGCAATTGGCCGCGGGCTTGCTGCTGCAGCCGCACGACTATGCAAGCTTGTACTACCGCGACGAGTCGGTGTTGTTGGCCATGGGTTTTCGTCCGTATGAGCTCATGCTGCAGCTGTTGGCCAAAGCCGACGATCCTTTTTCTGGCGGTCGCACCTATTACGCACACCCTTCGGTGAAGCGTGCGGGCATGCCCACCATTCCCCACCAAAGCAGTGCCACCGGCATGCAAGCCATTCCCGCCACCGGCATGGCGCAAGGCGTGGGCTATTTAGAGCGGCAGGGCTTGCTGCCCGATGACCAAAAACCCATCGTACTTTGTTCGCTGGGCGATGGCTCGGTAACCGAAGGCGAAGTGGCCGAAGCTTTTCAGATGGCGGTGTTGCATCAGATGCCGATTGTGTATTTGGTGCAGGACAACGACTGGGGCATTTCGGCCACCGGCAAAGAGATGCGGGCGATGGATGCGTATGAATATGCGGCTGGCTTCAAGGGCCTCAAGCGCAAGCAAATAGATGGCACCGACTTCGAAAAATCGTACAAAGGGCTGCAAGAAGCTTTTGATTATGTGCGCGAGAAGCGTGGCCCCATTTTGGTGCATGCCACCGTGCCTTTGCTTGGGCACCATACTTCGGGCGTACGTCGGGAGTGGTACCGCAGCGAGGCCGATTTAGAAAAACACGGCAAAAAAGACCCCTATGTAAAGCTCCACAAAGCCATGTTGGAGGCCGAATTTTGGGAAGAAGAGCTGCAGAAAATGGCAGCAGATGCTGCTGCAGTGGTAAAAGCCGATTTTGAGGCGGCCGTAGCGGCAGCCATTCCGAGCGACGCCTCCCTCTTTTTACATGAGTTTGCACCTACACCGGTGACCGAAGAGGTAGGGGTACGCACTCCAGCTGGTCGCGAAAAGGTGGTGATGGTAGATGCGGCGCTTCATGCCGTGGAAGAAATATTGCGCAAGCACCCCGAAGCTTTGTTTTATGGGCAGGATGTGGGCCGCACCCTTGGCGGCGTATTTCGCGAGGCGGCTACATTGGCCGATAAGTTTGGTGACGAGCGGGTATTTAACACCCCCATTCAAGAGGCCTATTTGGTAGGATCCACTGCGGGGATGTCGGCCGTGGGCACCAAGCCCATTGTGGAGATACAGTTTGCCGACTACATTTGGAGCGGCGTAAACCAGTTGGTGGTGGAGCTGAGCAAGAGCTGCTACCTGAGCAACGGACAGTTTCCGGTGCAGAGTTTAATTCGCGTGCCTTGTGGGGCTTATGGCGGTGGCGGTCCCTACCACTCTGGCTGCATCGAATCGGCGATTTTAAGCGTGCGCGGCATCAAAGTGGTGTATCCGAGCAATGCAGCCGATATGAAAGGCCTGATGAAAGCTGCTTTCTACGATCCCAATCCTGTGGTGATGTTTGAGCACAAAGGCTTGTACTGGAGCAAAGTGCCAGGTACCGATGGGGCCAAAACCGTGGAACCAGACGAAGACTATATGGTGCCGCTTGGCAAAGGCCGGGTGGTGCAAGAAGCCATGCCGCACAAGGTCGATAATGGCGAAAGTTGTGTGGTGATTACCTATGGTATGGGGGTGTATTGGAGTTTGAATGCTGCCAAACATTTCCCTGGCGCGGTTGAAATCATCGATTTACGGACGCTCAACCCCGTAGATGAAGAACTTTGCTTTGCAGCTGCCCAAAGGCATGGCAAGGTGTTGGTGCTTACCGAGGAGCAATTGCAAAATTCATTTGCAGAAGCCTTGGCTCACCGCATCAGCAAGGCTTGTTTCCGCTATTTGGATGCTCCTGTAGATGCCATGGGTGCCGAAAACTTGCCTGCCATACCGCTGAACGATCGTTTGGAGCAAGTGATGTTGCCAACGGCAGAAAAGGTGCAAGTCCGTTTGGCTGCCCTTTTGGCCGGATAGGACTAATGTTTTTTAATTGGTTTTTAGTATTTTAGCGAAAACCAATCCTATGAAAGCGTTTTTTCTCGCTCTTTGCGGCCTCCTTGGCAGCAGCGTTTCGCTTTGGGCACAAGCTCCAAGCGTGCAAATACTACAGCTCAATCGCTCGCAAAGCGATACTACGGAAGTGAGTTTGCAATACAGCTTGGCAGACCCTAACAACGACCCCTGCGAAGTATGGATCCGCTACTCAACCGACGGAGGCCGGAGTTTTAGAAACCTCAACGGAGCCAGTGGAGATGTAGGATTTCCCATCAGCCCGGGTAACCGCAGCATCCAGTTTAATACCCAGCAGCTCGAACAAGTAGGTGCTTTGCCCGTGCAATTGCGGGTAGTGGCCAGCGATCGAAAGCTGGTAGATGTGGCGGCTATGGTAGCTCAAGTGGATAGCAATAGGCTAAGGACTTTGGTACAGCAATACGCGGTTCCACGCCATTATACAACGCATTTAAGCACGCTGGCCAGGGTGCGCGACAGCCTGCACCAGCAACTCCAACGCATGCAGCTGCCGGTTAAGCGGCACGAATTTATGTTCAATAATACGGCATGTGCCAATGTGTTGGCACGGCAGTCGGGCCACCGCAAAGACTCCTCCATTTGGATCATTGACGCACATTTCGACGGGGTGGCGCCTACACCTGGCGCCGACGACAATGCCTCAGGTGTAGCCGGCATGCTTGAAATTGCCCGCATTTTATCGCAATATGAGTTTGAAGAAAGTCTGCACTACATAGGTTTCGATGTAGAAGAGCAGGGCTTGGTGGGCAGCAATCGTTATGTGTTCACCGCCATTGACCCAGGCGACAGCATCCGCGGGGTGTTTAATTTTGAAATGATTGGCTTTTACAATCCCGCCCCCAATACCCAGCAACTGCCGGCTGGCTTCAACCAGCTTTTTCCTGCCTTGTATGCCACCATCCAGGCCGATAGTTTTAGAGGAGATTTTCTAGCGAGTGTGGGCAATATTAATTCGTTGCCTCTTACTGCCAGACTTGACTCTGCAGCTGTCCGTTACGTACCTGGATTAAAGGTGTATTCGCTCAATTTGCCAGGCAATGGCACCATAGCCCCCGACTTCAGACGCAGCGACCATGCCATGTTTTGGGACCGCGGCTACCAAGCGCTGATGCTCACCGATGGGGCAGACTTCCGCAATAACCGCTACCACACCCCCGCAGATAGTGCAGCAACCCTCAATTACACCTTTATGGCCAATGTGGTGAAGGCTACTTTGGCCGCTGCTGCTACCGCCGCCAAGCCCATGAGTGCTGGAAAGGCTGATATAACGTATGGCTTCGCATTGCATGTAGAAGGCCATCCCGACCACAGTGAGTGTGAACTCCGTGTACAACCAAATCCTAACAGCGGCCGCTTTGGCTTGGTGCTTACCGACTGCTTGCATCCTTACGGTCCGGCTAGCTTGCGTATTTTTAGTCTAGATGGCAAAATGCATTACGAGCAACAGCTTCCAAAAGCGAATGAACACAAATTGCAGCTCGATTTAAACCTAAAATCGGGCACTTATTTGGTAGTAACCGATAACGGACACGAAAGCTTCACTGCCAAACTGGTGGTTCAGTAAAAAGCGGAGAAATAGCCCAATAACAGCTTTGAAAAGTAAAGCTAAATTGCTTTCTTTGTGCCGCTGTGGACTGATTTGTATCGATTGCAACCACGTAAAAAAAAGTGCTAAAGACTTCTTGCTAAGCCAGCGGCACTTTTCGATGCGGTCAGTTTCTGTTTAACATTTTAAAAACTGACGAATCATGTCGTATTTTTTTACCTCCGAGTCTGTTTCAGAAGGCCATCCCGACAAAGTATCAGACCAAATTTCTGACGCCTTGGTTGATGCCTTTTTGGCACAAGACCCCAATTCAAAAGTAGCCTGCGAAACGCTTGTAACCACCGGTTTGGCCGTTTTAAGCGGTGAAGTAAAGACCGAAGGCTACATCGACGTGCAAAAAATTGCCCGCGAAACCATCCGCAAAATCGGTTATACCAAGTCGGAGTACATGTTCGACGCCGACAGCTGTGGTGTGATTTCAGCCATTCACGAGCAGTCGCCCGACATCAACCAAGGCGTTGAAAAGGCCAAGCCCGAAGAGCAAGGCGCTGGCGACCAGGGCATGATGTTTGGCTATGCTACCAACGAAACCGACACCTATATGCCCTTGGCTTTGGAGTTGAGCCACTTATTACTTCGCGAATTGGCGGCCATCCGCAAAGAAGGCAAGGTAATGAAATACCTCCGCCCAGACGCCAAGAGCCAGGTAACCATTCGTTACAGCGAAAAACACCGTCCTGAGGCGATTGATGCGATTGTAATCAGCACCCAGCACGACGATTTTGTGAAGACGGGCAACGACAAGGCCGACCAAAAGGCCATGCAAGACCGCATTACAGCCGATATCCATAAATATTTGCTGCCACGCATCAAAAAATTGGTGCCTGTACGTGTAAAGCGCTTGTTCACCGAGGCCATCAAATTCCACATCAACCCAACCGGCAACTTTGTAATTGGCGGTCCACACGGCGATACCGGCTTAACTGGCCGTAAAATCATTGTAGACACTTATGGTGGCAAGGGTGCGCATGGTGGTGGTGCCTTTTCGGGCAAGGATCCATCAAAAGTTGACCGTTCTGCGGCCTACGCTACCCGTCACATTGCCAAAAACCTGGTAGCGGCGGGTGTTGCTGAGCAAGTATTGGTGCAAGTGGCCTACGCCATTGGTGTGGCCGAGCCGGTGGGCTTGTATGTAAACACCTATGGCACCGCTAAAGTGAAAGATGCTGAGGGCCGCAAGCTCAACGACAGTATCATTGCTGAAAAAATCGCAGGTTTGTTCGATATGCGTCCAGGCATGCTCATCCAGCGCCTCAAGTTATTGAACCCCATTTATAGCGAAACTGCCGCTTATGGCCACATGGGTCGCGAGCCGCAAGTGGTTGAAAAAACCATCAGCTGGGGCACCCGTCCTTCCGACAGCAAAACCGTAAAAGTGGAGCTCTTCACCTGGGAGAAGCTCGACATGGTAGAGCCAGTGAAGAAGGCTTTTGGTTTATAAGTCGAACAACTGAATATGAAAAAGGGGATGCCAGGAGCGTCCCCTTTTTTTATTCAAATTAGCCCCTTTAATTCTAGATACAAAAATGGCCAACCCTTATTCAGTAAATTTTGAATGATTAAGCCGTAGCAGTAAAATTTAGAGCTTCTAAGCTAATTAAAGCCGAAATCATTGACATTGTAGTCTCTAACATTTCACTTTTACTGTATTTTTTTATCTTACAGCAAGATGAAAATAACCTACATCTCCAACTCCTGCCTGGTGATAGAACATGGCACGGTTTGTTTAGTTATAGATCCGTGGTTTATGGGCTCCGCTTATATGGGGCATTGGCATTTGTTTCCCAAGCCGGTTGATCTCAGCATTTTAGACCGGGTTACGCATCTGATTGCCACCCACGGACATGAAGACCACTTGCATCCCGAAAGCACACAGCGGCTCCGCAAAGACATTCCGCTGCTATATCCCTACCTCTGGTACGAGAGTGTGGTGCCATTCGCCACTCAACTTGGATTTAGCGACATTCAAGAAGTTCGTAGCGGGAAAACCTTACAGCTAAGCAAGGATGTGAAAGTTTGTTTTTATACGATTGGGCTGGACAGTATTGTAGTAGTACAATGTGGTGAAGAGGTTTTGGTGAATCTCAATGATGCCCTCAGTACGCATGACATGGGACCAGTGAAGCATTTTGCTCAGCTCATTGCCAAAAAATGGCCGACCATAAACTACCTGTTTTGTGGTCATGGTGGCGCTGGCACATTCCCAAATTTGGTTCATCACCCAGCCAAAAACGATATCGAAATCGGAGCAGTGAGAGAGCAATTGTTGTCGCATCGTTTTTGCGAAATGATGGAGATTTTTCAACCCCAGTATGCTTTACCATCGGTAGCGGGTTTTGTGCTGCTTAAAAACGAACATCGTTGGATCAACGAAGTGCGCTTTCCGCGGGAGCAGCTTCAAACCTATGCCAGAAAATATGTGAATCCGCAGTCCAAAATCAACTATTTAGTGACTTATCCGGGTGATGTGATAGAACAGGGAGCCATTGTTCACAGCTCGCCTTATCATGATTTAAAAGATGAGCAGCATTCGTTGACGCACCTCATTGACCAAACCTTCACTGCTGAAATTGAACAAGCGAACCGCCAGCCTAAGTGCTCCGAGCAAGACCTTCGCACCTACATCGAACTGCTGAGCCATTGGTTACCCAAACGTGCGTCTTTCATGAAAGGGATAGCAGGTGGCTATAGTTTCGACATCCATCCCGCAAACTCCAACCAATTAATTCAAGTTAATGTAGATGTTGCCGGAGATCTGCGTATTGCTGTTGAATCGGTAGGCAACCCAAATGCCTGGCTAACCGTCCACGCTTCGATCGATGCTTTGCTTTGGTCGCTGCAGCACACCTGGGGAGGAGATGTATTGACCATTGGTTATGGCTGTGAGGTGTACATCCACAAAGAAGAAGCAGTTGAGTACAATCTCGACATTGTGGTGTTTAGTTTGTTAACGCGCTACCCTACCGCGAAGTCCAACATCAAGCGTTCGCCCATCAGGAGTTTGAATTACTATTTGCAAAACCAGCATCTT
Source organism: Sphingobacteriaceae bacterium (assembly GCA_030682795.1). Taxonomy (GTDB): domain Bacteria; phylum Bacteroidota; class Bacteroidia; order UBA7662; family UBA7662; genus PNNG01. The sequence continues at coordinate 62,532 of JAUXNJ010000008.1, read as the reverse complement.
GCCCATTTACTGATTCAAAAAAAGTTAACCCAAGGAAAGCTTTCGAAGCATAACGCGCGAAGTCATTGGATTAACAGAACAAAATGTGAAGTATGCCGGATATGTGACATTCCCTTGTTGGAGAACCAAGAGCTGGCATAAATGCTTCCTAGTTGAGCTTTCCTTTAACACAGTCTATTTCTCACCTTGCAAAGTATTTCATAAGCTCGAAAAACAAAAAACCCGGAGCGTTAACCCCGGGTTTCTAAATGCTGTTTTAAGTCGATTATCGGAAAGTAACCTTGTGGGTAGCTTGTCCTTTTTCGGTTGTAACGCGAATGAAATACATTCCTGCAGGCAGGCTCTCACGGTTGAGGCTGTAGCTGCTTTCAAGGATGTTGTTTTCAACACGTACTCGCTTGCCAATTACATCAATTACTTCGATGCTGCGGATGCGATCGTTTTCGCCCAAAGCACGGATGGTAAGATATTCAGTTGCAGGGTTCGGGTAAACATTAACACGTACTTGCTCGCGGGCCACTTCCTGTACGCTCACGTTGTTACCTGGCAAGCCAAGAACGTTTACAATACGTGGGTGGATGTAGCGCTGAATGGTGTCGATGAAGGTCAAGCCCTTCGTACGACCCATACCTGGGTTACCAGCTAAACCTTGTGCATGCAATTGCTGTGCATTGTAATTACCACCGGTTTGTGCATTTGTGCCAGCTACCACCAAAGTGAGGGTAGTTGAATCCCACCATGTCCATGGATCACCTTCGTTGGCAAATACACTAATTTGGTTACGAATCGGACGAACAATTGGGAATAAACCTTCACCGCCACCAACATTAATGGTATTAAATGGTGCTGGGTAGATATAGTCGATGGTTTGGTTGTACCAACTGCGAGCAGCTGCACTGATTGGATCAGTAAACAATGCTGCATCCAAGTTCACCTGATTACCTAGGGCGTTAGCTTTAGCAATAAATACACCAGCTCCACTAACGTCTACTACGTTTTCGTTGGTGGTAGGCACAATTACAGTACCATTACCGTATGGCGCAAATGGATCGCGTACAGCATGGAAGGAAATCATAGGCACATCTCCAGCCTCTAACCAACTGCTGTCGGCCAAAGCACCACCTGCATTGATACACAAGCTCACAGATGAGCTGTAACCAGGCCAGTTGTTGATGTTCAATTGACCACCAAAACCAGCAATGTTACCTACGATGTTGGTATCGATCATTGAAGCGCCATTAGGCAAAGTAAATTTACCAGGAATGGCCATCTCAGAAAACTTATCCAAGGTTGCATATGCCAAAGCCACATAACCACCAGAACCTTGACCGTACAATACGATCTTGGTAGGGTCTACTTTAAATGGGTTGCCGTCTACGTCAGCAGTCTTGCGAATGTAACGTACCGATGCTTTGATGTCATTGATGGCACGATATACTGCATTCAGCAACTGAACACGACGCTCGAGCTCAGAGGTAGCCAATGGGTTCCAACCAAGACGGTAAGAAGGCGCCAAAACTACGTAGCCACGCTTGGCCCACTGACGGCAAAGATTTACAGCGGCAGAGTCATTGATTGATCCACCGATACCACCATTGATGATGGGCGGCAAGAAGTTACCAGTATGGATGTATATCATGATCGGGCGGGCCGTGTTGGCATCAGCAGTTTGTGACGGCTGATAAACACGCATCTTAAGGCTATCAACCGGAAAAGTGGTGGTTGGCGGAAAAAACTGGTGGTTTCTAGCATACACCACGTTGTTTGTTACTGTGATCTGCGCATCGGTAAATACCTCCGATAAGTAACGCTGTTGCGCATAGCTGCTACTGAAGGCGGTTGCGCCTAGCACCAGCGATAATAAGAGTAGTTTTGTTCTCATACATTCAAGTTTTTAAGGGATTATAAATTCAAATTTAACGAAATATAAGCTAATCTACCAACACGGGGACCACCATACACCTGAAATACTTTTTTATTCAGAAGGTTAGACGCCCCTAGTTTGATATTCATCTTCCAAGCGGGGATATTTTTATTGATTTGCGCATCCACTAAATCATAAGATGGAATAAATCCGGTGAATTGCGGGGAACCCTCGAAGGTAAAGCCCTGAATCCATTTGTAATTGATATTGAAGCCCCAATCTACGATGCTCAAACCACCGATTTTAGCTATCAACTCTTTACCACTAATACCGATGTTGAATTTGTTTTCCGGGGTATTAAAAGCTGCGATAATTTGGTCCTCTCTATTGGTTACATTCAACCTATTCCATGAATAATTAAAATTGAAAGCGAAATTTCGGTCGTAATAATAATTACCTCCAATAGAAAACCCTTGCGTTGTTACTATATCAGTGGCATTCGCGGCAACACGATAGGCTTGAACAGAACTAGGCAAACCAAAACTACTAATGTTCACATCTAATCCTAAGTTGAAACCGATGAAATACTGGTACCAGCTGTAATAATAACCCGCATCAATGTAGAGCTTTTTAAGCATGGTACGGTAGCCAAACTCAATGGTACGTACTTGTTCGGGACGTATAGGGGCAACGTTAAAATATTGTAACCTATTCGTGTTAAGGGAGTCGAGATAATCCACAAAGCTTGGAACCGTTACCAAAGAATCAAAGCCGGAAAGGTTACCTAAGAGAATGGCCCGACCAACGTTGTAATACAAATACTGATCGGCCAGGGTTGGGTTTCGCACCGCTGAAGAAAGGGATACACGATACACATGCTTCTCTGAAGGCGCATATACAATGGAAGCGGCGGGAGAAAATACAAATGGGAAATTTTGATTTTTATCCATCCGCATCGTGATATTCGCTTTAAAATCCCCCATTTTCTTCTCAACGCCGCTGTAAAAGCCAACCTCACTGTTAGTAATTACCCGGTAGGTCGAGTCAGCTTGTAACGTATCGCTGAATATGCTTCCTGCGCTGTTCGGTCTGTATTGACGAAAATTTCCTCCGATTATCCAAACCAACTTTTGCTCTTCCCATTTAAAACTTTTCTCCGCTTGGGCATGGTATAAGGCCGATTTATCGAAAAACATGGTACCTCCTTCACTTGGCAAACGAGAGGTGATGGCGTTGAAAGCAGAATCGAAACGTGCCGTACCTGGCTCAAAAAATGGTTGCTGATTCCCAGTCACATTTTGGTCTACATTCCGGCGCGTTTCCTGGTGCCACAGCCGAATCAAATCTGCATTAGCCATCAACACCGAATCGGCTTGTGATTGACTGTAATTCGGTGAAAACTGCCCTGGCATACCAGGTAAAGCATATACCCGAGGTCGTACAATCTGATTCCAGTAAGTCGAATAATTCCTGTTCCAATCATTGTTAGGCTTTGCCGCATCTTGCAAACGAAAAGCTGTAAAAACAGCGTCATAAGACCTGCCCGCATCTTCATTAGTGGCATAGGCACGAATAAACCAGTCATCTTTCTTTCTTACCTCAACCCTATTCTGGAAGAAGAGAATATCGCGCAAACTGAAGCGGTTTTCGCCTTGGTAAACAGTTGTGCCCGTACCAAAATTAGAGGCTGCAATGAGCTCTACCTTGGAATTGAGCATATAATGAAAAGCAGCATTCAGCTTTAAATTGCGGGTGTCATAATCTACTAAATCGCGCTCTTCATAACCGGTACGGTGAAAAATCCCCAGACCAGGGTAACTACGCGCACTGAAAGGGTTGCTGAAGTCATTGCCACCAGATTCATCCTCATCTCCATAACGATTAACGGCATCGTAGCCTCCGGGGTTGTCAGCTCCAACTCTTGAACTAGATGAAGGATCCATATTGGTAGCCTCCCAATCGTTGGCACGGAGGTAGAACATATTGATTTTCCAGGCGTATTTGTCGTTGCCCTTTTTGTCTTTGTAAGCCTCCGCATACCGAAAAGCCGTTTCAAACAAGGCGCGCTCCCCAGCTTTCATGCTGGCGGAGAGGCCTTGGTGGGTAAAAGGACTCTTGGTGGTCATGTTAATTACCCCGTTGAAGGCATTCGGCCCATAAAAAGCCGAACTGGCACCCACAATCAGGTCTACCTTGAGCACATCCAACTCGGAGGCGCCCAAAAAGTTGCCCAGCGAAAAGTTGAGGCCAGGCGATTGGTTGTCTACCCCATCAATCAGCTGCAACGAACGCACCGGCGAAGTGCTGTTAAAACCCCGGGTGTTAATTACCACAAAGCCCAAACTGGCCGTGGTCATATCCACCCCCTTTAAATTGCCCAAGCCCTGGTAAAAGGAAGGCGCTGGAGTTTCTTTGATGGCCAAGGCGTCCATGGCCTCTACCGTGAGGGCCGATTCGCGCTGTTTTTCGGTGATGCGGCTGTCAACCACTTCCACACTTTGCAACATCACATTGTCTTGGCCCAATTTAATCGTAAGCGCTTTTTCAGCCGAAGGAACTTGTACGTTTTCAGGCAAATAGCCAATGTACGACACCACCAAAGTGAGCGGAAAAGGCCGATTGTGTTGAAGGTTAAATTTACCATTTACATCGGTGGTGGTGCCAATGGTGGTGCCTTTGATAACTACAGAAGCCCCTATGAGGGTTTCATTGGTGACTTTGTCGCGGACTTGCCCCGTGATTACGTTTTGTGCCCAGGCAGCCGGAGCGCTGAGCAAACAAAGCAGCAGTATGAACAATGACTTATAGCGCGGATTCATGATGTGTAAACAGGTTCAGGTGTCAATATTAGCGAATATGCTACATAGCTGGCACATATGCGTCATTTTAAATTACAAATTCACTGGCATTTTAAAATTAACCGCCAAAATTTTAGCTTGTCGCGATAAATGCCTTAATTCGTACAAGCTGTCATACTTTATGATTAAAAAAATACTTCTACTGGCCGTAACCATTACTTGGTTGTGGGCCGTGCAACAACGCTGGGGTGATTTACCGTTATTGGCGCGCTTTTTTAGCTATGCTACTTCCCCTTTACAAGTCGATAGTCGCTTTGATAACAGCACCGAGCTCCGTAAAACACCTTATGGAGAGGTTGAAATTGGCTATGATGCACTCGGGGTGCCGCATATTTTTGGAGAAGACGAAGCAGCGGTAGATTTTGCCACTGGTTTTGTGCATGCCCGCGACCGCTTGTTTCAAATGGAGATGATTGTGCGCGTGGTAACAGGCAGGGTGAGCGAAGTGGCCGGAGCTGCTGCGCTTAACAGCGATTTGTTTTGGCGCAAGTTCGAATTTGATAGCTTAGCCCCCATTTGGTACGCCGGGCTCGCCGACAGCATGCCGCAAATTACTTCCCGCATGGAAGCCTACGCCGCAGGGGTAAATGCTTACAAAGCGCGCATGCCTTTTGGTGCTTTGCCGCTCGAATACCATTTGCTGGGCATCGACCCTATGGACTGGAAGGCCGAAAATATGTTTTACCTGCTGCGATACATGAGCCATGTGCTTACCTATTCAGAAGACGACCTCAAAGCCAGCGAAATAAAAGCACAAATCGGCAAACCCCTGTTCGATTTTTGGTACCCAGCTTTTAACCGCCTGCCGCATCCCATCTACCCCGATTTTAACATGAGCGACAGCCTGATGGCGGCACTTTTACCCAAGGTTACCGAGCAATTGGTGTCCGACGGTCCACACAACTACCCCCTCGCCTACGTGAAAAACAACGACGAGCTGAGTTTGGGTAGCAACAACTGGGCGGTGCAAGGCAGTAAATCGGCCACCGGTAATCCCTTTTTATGCAACGATACCCATTTGCAACTGGCTTTCCCTTCTACCTGGTACGAGGTGCATAAGTCGGTAAACGGCCGCATCAGCAGAGGCTTTAGCATCGCCGGCTCGCCCTTCGTCATTACCGGTTTTAACGATAGCCTCGCCTGGGGCATGACCAATGCCACTTGGGATTTGGTAGATTTTTACCAGCTTGAAGTAAACGAGGCGGGCACGCAGTACCAATTGGATGGAAAATGGCAAGATTTGGAGGCTTTTGAAGTGCGTATCCCCGTAAAAGGCCAGGCCGACCACGTAAAAACCTATTACCGCTCGTATTTTGGTCCGGTTGATACCGCCAGCAACCGCTACCTCGCCGTGCAATGGATTGGCATGGTAGCCAGCGACGAGGCCCGCGCATTTGATGGCTTGGAAAAAGCCCAAAATGTGCAACAGGCTTTTGCCGCACTGCAGCATTTTCAGCAGCCGCCGCAGAACTTTATATTGGCCGATAGCAGAGGGCAAATCGGCTTGGCTACCTCTGGCTTGGCTTGTTTGCATCCGCTTCCCGAAAAAGGCATCCGCTGGGGGGTATTGTCGGAGCAGAAAATTCCTTTTCAGCGCATGACCAACCACCTCAACAGCTTTAATCCTGCTCGCGAATACATTTACAGCGCCAATCAGGAGCATGTGAATCACCCATTATCAGCACACCTCAGCACGCGTTACGAGCCATCCGCCCGTGGCAAACGCATTACAGCAGTTATGGAAACTACCGCTGCTTTCGATCGCAAAGCCCTGGCTGCCTTGCACATGGACATTATTGACGTAGAATATGAGCTGTTGATACCGCGCTTGGAGCCGATAATTGCTGGCTACGCTTCGCATTTTGAAGGTTGGACTGGCAGCATGGATACAGCCTTGGTAGCGCCCACCCTCTTCTACAACTTCAAAATCAATTTGGTAAAAACCGTTGGACGGCATTTAGGTGGTAGTTTGATGTTGCCGCCATCGGAGCAACACATCTTTAACAGTGTGGCCTTAGACGACAGCTTACCGCTGGCCAAAGGTTGGATAGCAAGCGCCCAATTGGTGCAAGAGGCTTGGGATTCGAGTCTGGTCCAACTCCAGGAGCGCTTTGGCAAAAATGTTGCCGCCTGGACCTACGGCAAATTCCATCAAACCAACATCCAACACCTCTTGCGTTTGCAGCCCTTGGCCATGCCGCTTTTTGCTTCTAATGGCAGCAATCGCACTGTGAATGTGGCAAGTCGTTTGCCTTCTACCCACGCTGCCAGCATGCGCACCATTATTGAGCTGCGCCCCGAAGGTCCGCGTGCGGCTTTGATGCTCACCGGCGGTCAAAGCGGCCGCTTCAACAGCTCGCATTACAGCGATCAAGTGTACGATTGGCTGAGCGGTGGCTACCATGAAGCCGATTTGAGCAAAACTTTCGATGCGAGTCGTTATTCCACCACCATCCGTTTTAACCGTTAACCCGATGCGCATTAAACCTAATCTATTTTGGTACGTAGTAAGCTTTTTGTTGCTCGTGCATGTACAGTTGAATCTGCATCAATTCGCCTTTTTTGTAGGCGGTTCGTTCATTTTAGGGCTTTTTCCCATCAAAGGAATGCGTTGGTGGAAATTCGCTTTACTGGAATTAGCAGCCTTGGCAGCTTGTTTGCTACTCAACTTCCCCGAAAACCAAACCTTGGAAATGATCAGTGCCATCAGTGGCTTCAGTGGGCCATTGCTGATTGGCATTACCATCATATTTAGCACGATAACCACCACGCTTTGTGCACAAACGGTCTATCAGATTGTTACAAAGACTGTATTTAAAAAATACTTACGACTTACGTGAGCGATACCCATTTCGACTACATCATTGCCGGCGCTGGGGCAGCGGGCTTGAGTTTGGCTTTGCGCTTGGCCGATCCTGCTTTTGCGCACAAACAAGTGCTGTTGCTCGATCGCAGTTCGAAGCGTGAGAATGATCGTACTTGGTGCTTTTGGGAGAAGGGCGAAGGTCCGTTTGAGTCAGCCATCTTTAAACAATGGTCAGAAGTGTCGTTTTTCGGTCCAAAGCAGCCCATGAGCCTGCTTATGGCGCCTTACAATTATAAAATGCTGCGGGGGCTCGACTTTTACGAGTTTAGTTTGCAAAAGCTGCAAGCCAGTTCCAATGTTGTAGTCCGCAAAGCCGAAATTTACGATCTACACAATACCGAAACAGGTGTGGAGGTAAGCTCCTCCGAAGGGAGTTTTACCGCAGATTGGGCTTTTTCGAGTTTGCTCGACAACGAAGAAATACACGCTGCCAAAAAATCAGATTTTCTGTGGCAGCATTTTTTGGGATGGCAAATCAAAACAGACAAGCCAGTTTTTAATCCTGCTAAGCCCATTTACATGGATTTTCGGGTACCGCAAACCGATGGCAGCTGCTTTGTTTATGTGTTGCCTTTTAGTCCGTTCGAAGCCCTCGTAGAATACACTGTTTTTTCTGCTGAAGTATGGGATAAAACCTTGTATGAGGCTGGTATCCGCGCCTATCTGCAACAGTATTTTGGATTGAGCGACTACCAGATTTTGCATGTGGAGCAAGGCCGCATCCCGATGAGTAGTCACAAATTCCCAGTAAACGAAGGCAAAATTGTGTTTGTTGGCACGGCGGGAGGACAAACCAAAGCTTCTACGGGTTACACTTTTACCAATATCCAGCGCCACAGCGATGCCATTGTAGCACGTTTAATGCAAGGAAAATCACCAGTAGTGCGGAAGTCGCCCTGGGAAAGCCGCTACGCCAAATACGACCACACCTTGCTTCGGGTGTTGGTGCAAGGCGACTACCGTGGGGCCGATTTATTTGAGCGTTTATTCATGCGCAATCCAGCCGCTCGCATGTTCGATTTTTTAGACGACCAATCACATTTTGGTCAAGAGCTACTGATCATGAACAGCGTACCGCGCTTGCATTTTGCACAAGCCTTTTTCAAGGTGCTTTTCTAGCAAAATGCGCAATTCGAGATAAAAGATGCGTTAAAACCGAAAACATTGAATAGCGTTTCCGTGCTAATTTGCAATATGGAAACGAACTTACTCTCCGAACTCGAAATCAGTCACCGCATCTGCTGGCTGCGCGGGCAAAAAGTGTTGCTCGATTTCGACATTGCCAACCTCTATGGCATTGAAACCAAACAGCTAAAACGCCAAGTAAAGCGCAATTTAAGCCGCTTTCCGGCCGATTTTATGTTCGAACTCACTCACGAGGAGTGGGAAAACTTGAGGTGCCAGAATGGCACCTCAAGTTGGGGAGGCATCCGGTACCCTCCGTTCGCCTTCACAGAACAAGGAGTTGCCATGCTTTCGAGCGTTATCAGCAGTGAACAAGCCATTGAAGTAAACATTGCCATCATGCGAGTGTTTGTACAAATGCGACAGCTGATGAGCAGCAACACTGAATTACAGCGGAAAATCGAGCAACTTGAAGGCAAATACGACGAGCAGTTTGCCGCCGTTTTTCAAGCGATCAAACAACTTATGGTAAAAGAACGTGAGCCCCGGCGCCCTATTGGCTACCGTGCCGCTAACTCAGCGTAGCTTGTGGCTCAACAGTTCAAACTCTTGCTTGGCACTGGCTCCTTCATATAAAATGCGGTACACGGTTTCGGCAATAGGCAACTCGCACTTGAGCTTTTTAACGATGTTGTGCACCGAGCGGGCCGCATAATAGCCTTCCGCCACCATATTCATTTCAAATTGGGCCGATTTTACCGAATACCCCTTGCCAATCATATTGCCAAAGGTGCGGTTGCGGCTGAACTGACTGTAGGCGGTAACCAGCAAATCGCCCAAATAGGCCGAACCTTTAATGTCGCGGCGCACTGGATACACTTCTCGCAAAAATAATTTGAGCTCAATAATGGCATTTGAAATGAGCACTGCCATAAAGTTATCGCCGTAGCCCAAGCCATGCGCCAAGCCCCCCGCGATGGCATAAATGTTTTTCATCACGGCCGAATATTCGGTGCCGTAAATATCATCGGTGGTAGAGGTTGACATGTATCTGCTGCGCAGCAAAGCAGCAAAGTGCTTCGCCTTGACCTCGTCGTGGCCTGCAATGGTGAGGTAGCTGAGTTTTTCCTGGGCTACTTCTTCGGCATGACAAGGCCCACTGATCACTAAAAAATTCTGCTCCAGCGTATTGAAATACTTAAAAAAGAAGTTCGCAATCAGTAGGTTTTCGTCGGGAATCAAGCCTTTGATGGCCGAAACAATCACTTTACCTTCCAAATGGTGGCTATCGAGGGCCTGCAAAGCCTCCTTCAAAAAGGCAGCCGGCACTGCCATGATCACATAATCGGCAGCATAGATTACCTTCTGCAAATCGGTACTCACCGCGCCACGCTTTAACTTCAGCTGGGCAGAAGGAATGTATCGTGGGTTGTGGTGAAATTTATTGATGAATTGCACCGACTCCGCATCCCGCATCCACCAACTCACATCTACTTTGTTTTCACAAAGCATTTTAACGATGGCTGTGGCCCAACTGCCTCCTCCGAGGACTGCAACTTTGGTTTTCTTCTCCATTAGTTGCTAAATAAGTCCTCTTTTTTGACTTTTTGCACCAATTGGCCATCTTTTAATTTTTTGGAGATGGCCGAGAACGGCCCTACCACGACTTGCTCACCAGCTTCTAAACCGCTAAGCACCTGAATGTAACGGTCGTCTTGAATGCCTGTTTTAACCTCCTTGGCAAGCACTTTGCCATCGGCATAAACAAACACCACCTCCCGCAATTCTTCCTTTCCTTTGTCTACATCATCCTTTTCTGCTTCCTCTGAGGCTTCACCGCTGCTGCGTGCAGCTTTTTTAATTTTCCCGCTTTCATCAAAGGCCCGCACCGTTACCGAAGTAATGGGTACTGCCAATACATCTTTCACTAAATCGGTGAGGATTTCTACCGAGGCGCTCATACCAGGCCGAAAAGGATAGCCGCGCTTCTCAGTTAAATCGGCATAAGACGCATTGATGAGGCGGATTTTAACGCCAAAATTGGTCACTTGATCGGCTCCACCCATCGCACTGGCATTGCTACTGTTAGCAATTTCCCGCACCACGCCTTTAAACTGGCGGCCAGGATACGCATCTACGTCAATCAAAACACTGTCGCCAAGCTTCACCCGCACCACATCACTCTCACTTACATCTACTTGCGCCTCCATGCGACTCAAATTGGCAATGCGAATCATCTCTGTACCCGTCATTTGAATGGTACCCACCACGCGCTCACCTACTTCTACGGAGAGCTTGGTAACCACCCCATCAATAGGAGCGTAAATATTCGTGCGCAACAATTGCTCTCGGGTTTCCTTTTGCGAGGCTTCAGCACTTTTTACTGTAAATTCTGCCGCCAAAATGGTTTGGCGTCCTGCTTCCATTTCTTGTTTGAAGGCCTCATAGCTCGCCTTGCTGGCATCGTATTCGGCTTGTGAAATCACTTTGTCTTTGAACAACTTCTCATTGCGCTCAAAACTTGGCTTGATGTTGTTGTCGAAATTGGCTTTCAGCTGGTTCAAACGGGCCCTTGAGGAGGCCAACTGTGCCCGAGCGTTGTTAATGGCGGCCTCATTGCGATCGATGGCAGCCAAAATCAGCTCGGGATTGATGCGCGCTAAAAGCTGTCCTTTTTTCACAGAATCGCCCTCAGCAATGTACAAACCAATGATTTCACCAGAGATTTCGGAGGATAATTTTACTTCAATTTCAGGTTGTATTTTGCCATTGGCCAATACCGACTCGATGATGGTACGCTTTTCGGTGGCTTCGGCAGCAATTTTGGTAGTTACTTCCGCGCCAATCCAGCCAGCCTTCTTACCAATCAAAGCAAAAACAAGCAATGCGCCGATGGCCACTAGCAACCACTGTCCTTTTTTTAGTTTGGGAAATTTTGCCATCGTTATTCGAGGATTATGGGTTTGCCGAGGTAAAAGTCAAGAATTTTAGCCCTAAACAAGAGCTCATATTTGGCTTGTAACAAATTTGCTTCTGCAATCTGCAAGCGGTTTTTGGTGTTGAGGTAATCGATGGCGTTGAGCAAGCCTTGATTAAAACGGGCCTCACTAAAGGTAAAACTGGCCCGCTGTGCTTCAATGTTGCGCTCGTTGGCTTGCACCCGCGACCAGGCTGCTTTATAATCGGTAACCGCCCGGGCCACATCGGTAAATAACTGGTTTTTAGTGCTCTGATACTGCAAATCAGCTAAAATCATGCTGTTTTTAGCGCGACGGATTTGCGTATTTACTTGCCAGTTGTTGAGAATGGGCACACTTAAACTCAAGCCCACCCCATAACCAAAGTTGTTGTTAAATTGGGTAAAACGAGGCACCACCTCTGTATCAAAACTTAGATTTGGCCTTACCACCACTTGGGTAATGTCGCCCTGTACATAGCCAATAGGAGTTTCACCAGTAAAAATAGGGCTGTTCGGGTTGGTAATCCGCTGGTTGGTACTGGCATATACCGTACTCATATTGGCGAAGGCCGTTAAGCGCGGCGAACGAGCGCCTTTGGCAGCAGCCAAACTGTACCTCGCCTGCTCCATGCGCAACTCTGAGGCTCGCACTTGCGGCTGGTTGCTTTCAGCAGAGCTGTAAACCCCCTGTATGTCGGCATCCAACTGCAAACCTGGATCAAGGCGGGTGACTTTTACGATGCTAAACTTCTCTGGCTCGGGCAATTGCAGCAATAGGGCCAGGTTAATCAAACTGTTGATGTAGTTGTTGCGTGCATTAATAACGCTCAACTCTTCATTGCCCATTTGCGCTTTGAGGTTGAGGAGGTTGTCGAGACTCAAAGCCCCGGCATTCACCAATTTTTCAGTGCGCGCTACTTGGGTTTGGGTAATGTCGAGCTGACTCTCAGCCACTTCCAACAGCTGCTGAGCCAACAACGCCTGTAAATACAGGTTTGAGATGCTCAGGGCGATGTTGTTGCGGGTTACTTCTAAGTCTTGCTGACTCGCCATAAAAGCCATTTTATTAGCCTTGATGGTGTTGTGGATCTGCAAACCACTAAAAAGCGGCACCCCAGCTTGCGCACCAATTTGGTTCGACTCAATAGAGCGCTCCTCAAAGGTGTTTGTGAAAGGGTCAATTACACGGCCACTGTTAACGCCCAAACTGCTATTGGCATTGAGGGTGGGCACGCGGTTCATGCGCGATTGCAACAAATCTGCCGCTGCATTGTCGAGTTGTGCGGCCGTTTGCAATACACTCAGATTACTTTTGTTTGCATGTCGAATGCACTGCTCCAGTGTCCAGGGTTCGTTCGGAGTTTGGGCATTTGCCTGTAGGACCATTAGTCCCAGCAAGCCACCCCAAAAAATTCGCTTGATCATAAAATTAGGTCAGGAGTTACAAATTTAAGCTTCCGATCCACAAAGCAGCTGTTAAAATGTAGAATTGCGAAATATTAACAGCTGCATGGCAATATTTAACACCATGAACCCAGCTCGACAAGCGCACTACCAAAAGTTTTTCCGAAATTCGAAGCTGTGAAATCATATATTTTATCCCTGTTTGTAGTTTTTGGGACGGTTTTGGGCATGCTCAATAGTTCAGCTGGTTCAGCACCTTTAGCCTTTGTGCCTAACCAAGGCCAATGGCAGGCACCACACCACTTCCAGGCTTCATTGGGCAATGCCACCGCCTTTTTTTTGGAAGGAGAGGTACGCTTGGTGCTTAGCGATACCAAGCAACTGCATGAAATGCATCATGCCGAAACAACTTCAGGCAAGGGGCCGCTGTTAAATTTGCATGCCTTAAAAATCGATTTTCCAGGTAGTAAAACATCAAATCCAGAGGCATCGGGCCAAAAAAGTCTGGCTCCCTTCAGCTATTTCCTTGGCAATAAAAGTGCGGTAACCTACCCCAGCAATGCTTTGCGCTACCCACAACTCTACGAAGGCATCGATATGCTTTGGCAAGCTGGCAACGACCAATTGAAATACGATTTTTTGGTCCAGCCAGGTGCCAATCCCGCCAATATTCAAATACGCTACCAAGGCGGCGATGCCATTCGTTTGGTAGATGGCCGTTTGCAAGTAAGCACTTCGCTTGGCTATTGGTACGAGGAAGCTCCCTATGCTTACCAGCTGCAAGCAGGAAAAAAAATAGAAGTCCCCTGTCGTTTCGAGCTCAAAAATGGCATCGTAACCTTTAATTTCCCCAAGGGCTACGACCGCACCCAAGCACTAACCATCGACCCAACCCTGGTGTTTTCAACTTATTCGGGAGCTGGAAGCGATAATTTTGGGTTCACTGCTGCGCCCGATATCAATGGTAATATGTACTCAGCAGGCATCGTGTATGGACCCAACTTCCCTACAACCATTGGTGCTTACCAAGATACTTTTAGAGGACAAACCACCGACATCAGCATCCTCAAATTTGACCAAACTGGTACGACGCTTGTTTATGCCACCTTTTTAGGAGGAAACTTGGCTGAATATCCCCATAGCATTATTGTAAATGATGCTATGGAGTTATTCATGTTAGGAACCACTACCGGTGGTAATTTCCCAAGTACTCCCAATGCTTTCGACCCAACGCATAATGGGGGCTCAGATATATTTGTGTGCAAATTTAGCGCAGATGGTACACAACTACTCAGCAGTACGTTTTTTGGAGGGCCCGGCAATGATGGACTTAATGTATCCTTAGCGCTTCAAAAAATCTCCTTCGATGAAAAACGAGGCGACATCCTGCTGGCCAGCAATGGAGATGTAGTTATTGCAAGTGCCACCACCTCCTCAGGACTTGGAACAGCTGGTGCTTATCAACCCGCTTTTGGTGGAGGCACGCAAGACGGCTTGCTGGTGCGTTTCAACAGCAGTCTAAGTCAAGTACGCTGGTGCAGCTACCTCGGAGGTAACCAAGATGACGTGCTTTATGGCGTCAAAGAAGGTATTTCAGGTGAAGTACTTGCCGTAGGTGGCAGTAATAGCACCAACCTAACCTTACCGGGCTTTGGCTATCAAACCTCCAATGCTGGTGGCGTCGATGGCATCATTATGCGGCTCGAAGCGCTTACCGGTGCAGGCATCACAGGCACTTTTTTAGGCTCGGCAGGTTACGATCAATTGTTTTTTGTAGATATTGACGAGCTGGGGACCGTTTACGTTGTGGGCCATACCGATAGTAATCTCGTAACCCTCAACACCAATTACAACGACCCCCGTTCGGGCCAATACATTGCCAATTTCAGCAACCAACTGGGCACCTTGAATTGGTTGGGAAGATTTGGAAGCAGGGGCAAACAGCCTGATTTGCATCTTTCTGCCTTTGTTGTAGATTTATGTCAGAACATTTATGTTTCGGGCTACACTGGTAATATGGGTGGCAATCCTGGTGCGGGTCCTTTGAACCTCCAAACCACCAACAACGCCATGCAAACCACCTCCAATGGCTTTGATTTTTACTTCGCAGCTTTTTCGCCGGCCATGCTTACCTTGCAATACGGCACCTATTTTGGCGGGCCCATCAGCCAAGAACACGTGGATGGGGGCACGAGTCGGTTCGACAAGCGTGGCGTTATTTACCAAGCCATTTGTGCAGGTTGTGGGGGGAGAAGCGATTTGCCCGTTACCCCGAATGCCTATTCTACCACCAACAACAGCACCAATTGCAACAATGCAGCCGTCAAATTAGCCTTTCAGTTAGAAAGCGGTTTGGGTGCCAATTTTGGATGGACTGCCCCAGCAACCTATTGTGCACCCTTGACCTTACAAATGGAAGATTACAGTCGCGTAGTAGGCAACACCTCTTGGTTGTGGTTTACAAGCGCCGGCGATAGCAGCACGCTATCCAACCCCCAATTTACCTTTGTTGCACCTGGTACTTACAACATTTCGCTGCGCATCAGCTCTCCCAACGCTTGCAATGGCTTTGATACCCTTACCCGTAGCATTACCATTTATGATGTGCCAGCCTTGCAACTACCCGAAGATACTTGCATTTGCGTAGAAGATGGCTACCGGCTTTCGGCTAATGTAGAAGGAAATACCTTTGTTTGGAGCGGCGCCGGTAATGGTAACGAACGTAGTATCCAGCCCATTTTAAGCGGTGTATATAAGTTAGCTCTGGTAGATGCCAATGGTTGCGAGGCCAGTGATAGCGTAGATGTACAGGTGATTACCTGCTTTGGTGCAGTGCCCAATGTAATCACGCCAAATGGAGATGGCAATAACGACCGACTAACCTTGCCTGGTAACAACTTTGAGGCATTCGAGTTACGGGTTTTCAACCGCTGGGGCCAAGAAGTGTTCAATACAACCAACCAACAATTGGGATGGGGCGGCGAACAATCACTTAGCGGTGAGCTGGTAAAACCTGGCGATTATTATGTGCGCATTAAGGCTAAATTTTGCAAAGACCGCGTTATTGAACGTAGTTTCCCGGTGAAAGTACTGTATTGAGCAGGCTTCGAGGCACCTTAGAAAGGGTAACCAATAGCGAAAACCAAATTTAGATTTTCGCGGCGCCAGGCACGTTGACCAGGAGATACATCCTCCAACCAGCGGCTGCCAGCGGGCAACCATGGTTTGCGTAGCGGTGTAGCCAAATCGAAGCGCAAAACAAGGATGTCTACATCAATGCGGAGTCCAAAACCTGCACCTACGCCCACCTCTTGTATCCAATTAGACGTGAAATTGCCCCCGCCCAAGGCTGGATTGGAGCGCAGCAGCCAGATATTACCTGCATCGGCAAACCAAGCACCCTTTACGTAGGGGAACATTGGAAAACGATACTCTACATTGGCCTCTAACTTGATATCACCGGCTTGATCGAAAAAGGAAGCCGCGTCGAAGTTTAAGGGCCTATAAGCACCTGGGCCCAACGAACGGATGTTGAAGGCCCGTACGCTGTTGGGACCACCCGAAAAATACTGCTTGATGTAAGGAAGCGTTTGGCTATTGCCATAGCTCAAACCGGCACCTGCAAAAGCCCTGAACACCAACCGACGCTCCTTACGCAACTGCCAATGGTGCCGTAAATCCGCATCAAAGCGTACATATTGCGCAAAAGCTTCTCCCAAAAGCTCATTATTAGGCAACAAAGCACCAAACAAATTACCCGAGGCATCCAGTGAAGCCAAGGCCACCCAGCGGTGTTTTTTGTCTTCATTGAGCTCGCTAAAGGTAAATTGATACACCATACCCGCAATAAAGCGCTGATCAAAGCTCTGCCGGAGAAAAGGATTGCCAGCTAATATCTCCTCAAAAGCCGCACTCGTACGCGATAAGCCTGTAAAGCTCAGCGATAACGGCTGCCAATCATGGCTTACAAAACGGTTGGTGTTCCAAGTATATCCAAAACCCAGGTTGGTACTGCGTAAACGGTAAAACTGCAAGCGATTTAAGAGATTGATACTAGCCACCACGCGGGTTTTAGCAATGCCATAGCTCACATTATCACCTAGCCTAACCGGCGATAACACCCTGGGGAAAATAAGTTCACCTTTTAATCCTGCTTCAAAAGAGTTTAAACCCGTTTGACGGCCCCCAGCAAATTGGGTTTCAAAACCAAAATTTGTGGCAAGATTCAAAATTTCGCCTCCCTTAAAAAGGTTGCGGTTTTGGTAGCTCACTTTTAGAGCAGGTCCCACGAAGTTGTTCGATTTCGATAAAAATTGAGTTTCGTAGCCCAACTGGCGCCGCAACTTGGGTGAAAGGTAAATGTCTACACCTAAAGGCTGAATGCCCGTGCTGCCCTCCGCCACGCTGTCGGGTAAAGTAAATCGCAAAGTAACATATTGAAAATTCCCCACACTGCTCAGTCGGTTGGTGGTAAGCAATTCCAGCGAACGATTATAAGGCTGGCCTGGCTGTAGCAAAATATAGCGACTGAGGTGCTTGGGAAAGAAGGTTTCCTCCGCATCAATATACCGCAGGCCGTTGTAAAACACGGTATCGGCAGACGCCAGCTGTCCTCCTTCCGTTGCCACGGCATGATTGGGATACACCCGAATCTCTGAAAGTTGATAGGGCACACGGGCCACATCGGGCGTATTTTTTTTGATGGATAAATAGAGATTAAAAGTGCGGTTACCCAAATTGGTATCGGCCCTAAAAATGAAGTAGTCGGACGCAAAACCATAAAAGCCCCTGTCCTTGAGCACCCTGTCGAGCCGCTCCCGCTCACTACGGAAAGCGGCCAGGTTATACAAACTACCTGGCTGAAGTGCACTGTTTTGTAAAAAAGGCTGCAGCAAAGTCGATAAGGTATCTTGCTCACCAAACCATTCATATTTCGCTAACCGATAGGGCTCCTGCACTTGAATATCAAACTGCAGTCTAGCTGTTTTCTCAGATTTTACTGTCCCAATCCTGATCTCAAAATCGAAATACCCCCTGTTTTCGAGCCGGTTTTGTATCAACTCCTCAAGCTTTTGTGGGTCCACCGTACTAAATAGCACAGCTGCCTCCCCAAAGCGCTTGTTGAGACGCTTCGACAAACGTGCGCCTTTTTCCTTTTGCGATCGTTGGTGAATGTACAACCCAAGGTACTGGCCAAAAAGCCTTGAATTGGGTTCCGGATACACCACTTCTTCTAACTCCTCTTGCAACTGCGTGCGGGTTTCGGAAGCCACTGCTCCGGTTAAACGAATGTCGGCCCCACGAAAAAGCAACTCCCCCTCAGGCAACTGCTTGAGCGTTTGGCAGCCAGACAGCAAGAGCATCGCCAGCCATCCTAGTAAAAATAACCTCCTGATCATGGCTGAACCCCTTCCTCCCCGTCGGTTGATTTGGGCTTGGGCTTGGCATTGCGCTTGCGGAAGGCCTCTGAAAAATCATTGAACTCACGGTTATACATCAAGGATGTACCCGTAATGATCAGCTGACCTTCAATTACACCCTCAAATTGGTTGCGGCGGAAAGCTTTCACGCGGTACACCCCATCCTCAGTAAGGAGGTACTCTACCGTTACATCCCCAATGATGTCATTGGCATTTTGCTGCCGGCGACCTTGACCTTCTAAATCAACCTGCGAGCCTATTTGTACCGCCAAGCGTTCATTGAATAGGTTTTTACGCAGGTTTACATTGGCCACCGTACGGTCCGCAGCTTGTCCACTTTGATAATCCGTATAACTATTCACATTCATATCAAGCTCCACCGCTTTGATGTATTTGGCACTGAGGGTATTGAGTTGACCACTGAGCAGCTGACTGGCACTTGAGCGCGCCAAGTTGCCGGAACCCACAGGGGTGTTGTTTTGATTAGATGCCGGTAGGAAGCGATTTAATACCAGCAACGAAAACACCTGTTTGTTTACTTCACTCTCCTGCTGGTTGAGCTGTTGCACCCGGGCATACACATTTCCCTCTAGCACACCGCGCTGATTTTCTGGCATATCGAGATTGAAGCTCACCTGCGGCTTAAGCAGCTCTCCCTGAATATTGGTATATACTTCAAAAGGCAACTCCTGGCGGTAACGACTGAGGGTGCTGGCATCGGCCCCGCTGAGCTGCTCGCTCATTAAATCAAGGGCATTGGTCTTTACCCGATAACGCGCCCTCAAATTCATGGCCGCATCCAAGGGATCCCCTCGCCAGGTAATGGTACTGCCTGGCATCAGCTCAAATTTGCGCTGTACCAACTCATACAAACTTAAGTCGTAGGAGCCGCGATTAACTTCATACAGTCCCGTTAAGGTCATGCGCCCATTGGGCGTAAGATCGAATTGCAAATTAGCACGCCCAGCTACCACCAATTTATCGCCCGAACGCTCATCTACAATCACCGTAAGTTCGGTTTGCGGGTCTACTTCAAATAAAGCGCTCAAACTCACGCCCGTAACCTCGCGGCGGGTTTGGGTTTGAGAGGAGAGGCTGTCGTAAGCCAAGGTGCGCATATCAACAAACAACACCACACCTTGTCGCTCCACCAATTCGGCTTGCGACTCTGGCACCACAAACCACAGCCTGCTGCCTTTATTGAGCCGCGCCCGCATAGCAATGACCGGCCTACTGAAATTTCCAGTGATTTTGGCGTCGGTATTCACACTCGCAGTGCCATAAAACATCGGATTGTTTTCAGCTTTGGCATTGATCAGCTGAAAATTATTGGCCTTGAGTTGCAAATCGAGCTCGGGCTGCAACAGCTTCGGGGTGCGCACTTCGCCACTTAAATGTAATACATTGCCGCCCTCATCCCGCAATTGAAAGGCCTCTACGTACAAGCCAGCATTATCTAAACGAATGCGCTCATCGGCCAGGGAAAAACGACTGTTCAGCTGATTGATCCGCACCGCCGCTTGCCTAAACCGCATGCTACCACTGTAGGTGGGCTCAGCCAAACTGCCACCAATTTTAAGATTGGCACTAATGTAGCCTTGCGGATCACTGATTTGACCTGCGCTAAAGCCCGTTAACACCTGCATTTGCAGGGTGTCGAGCTGGAGGTTGAGGTTGAGCAAGGGTCCTTCGGTTGTGGCTTTGTAATTGCCATCCAGGCGCATTACCACACTGCCATCGGCCAAACTGAGGTCAAAAAGATAGTTGTTCGAAGCAGGATTGGAAGCCCGAAGTTTTAAATTACCCAGCTTTTCTTCTCCCAAGCGCAGTCGATCGATGTTTAAGCGGGCCTTAAGCGCAGGTTGGTCGAACAACTGCTCAAATTGCAAATCACCTTCCATCAAACCGCGTAGCAAGACCGAATCGGCGTTTAACAAAGCGGTAAGGTTCGATAAACGGAAACCTTCAAAGTGAACATCTAAACCATCGCGGGCAGGCTGGCGCAAGGACAATAATTCAGCACGATGCCGAAGTTCAAAATCGTTAACCTGCACAAAAGCAGGTGCAAAGCGAATGTAATTGGTGTGCGGCACTTCCCAAGGTAAACCTTGCAACAACAACGAATCGGTAAGTAAATGCACAAAAGTAGTGTCTTGTTGCCGCTGAATTTGGGCCTCTAAGCGGTATAGCGGCAAATCAGCCCCATTGGCCATGGCAAAGCCCAGCAAAAGGGTATCGCTTTGCATCGCACCCTTTAATTGGGTGGCACCTATCTGCAGTAAATCGCCTTGTTGCAAGGTTCGAAAGCCTGCCTCAAACTGCAAACTATCGGCGGTGCTGTTCATTTCCACTCGCAACCCACGCAACTCAGTCCCCGCATAATCTACCGCAGGAACATCCATTCGCAAGTCGAGTTGCTGCTTGTCCTGGTCAAACCGGATGCTCACAAAGCTGCTGTCGAGCCGCTCGAGCTCCGGCACTAGCAAATCGCTGAGCAAGCGGCTGTCGAACATTTGCAGGTTACCCACCAACTGAATATCGGCACGCTGTGTACTATCGATCTCGCCCACAGGCAAAAAGCGACCCAATTGCTGTTGCATGGCGGCAATGAGGGGCTCCAGACTGGCATTGGCTTCGAGGCGCCCGCTGGCGAGCTCGCTTTGGAGATAGGCAACCAGGCTGCTGCTGTCGGCTTTGACACTGGCCACAATGCTGTCGATGGGATACCGTTGTCGGCGCGTAAACAACAATCCGTCGGTGAGCTTGAACTGCGCCTCTAAATCATCGCCCTGGGCTTCATAATGGGCTTCTAAATTCAAACGAGCAATGAGTTCTTCTTCGCGAATGCCCAAAGTTTGAAGGTTGGCACGCAATAACCGGAGGTTGACATCGGCCATGGGATGCAAGCTATCAAGCCTCGCACTCAGCTTCAAGTCAAACGCTAAAGCTTGCTGGTTGATATCAGCCTTGAACATCAATTGCTTTTGGTTGATGCTGCCACTGAAACTCAATAAATCGTAACGCTGGCCAAGGTATTCAATGGTTTGCAACTGACCGTCGAGCTCTGCTTTCAAACTTTCGAGGGTATTACCATTACCCGTAAGATGCACGTTGAAGCCCAAATCCCCAATATCGGGTTGCCGCAGCAAACGCGCCCAAGCCGCTCCCGTTAGGTCAGCATCGAGTGTAAAAGCATGGTCGGCATCCGCCTCATACAAAGCCATTAAAAAGGCGTTGCCGCCGGGAAGTTGCATTCTTAAACCCGCACTCAGACTCTTCATGCTAGCCGCAACTCCTCCCTCGAGCTTTACGTCGGCTGGCCAAAGCAAAACAGTATCGGGGTACAAAAGCAGCAAATCGTGTTTTACGCTTTTGAATTGTAAAGCAGGCAAACGAACAGTTGCCAGCTTGGGCTCTAGCACACGACTGATGAGGCCAGAAGTGGCAAAGCGGGTGCCCTGCCCCCAGTCAAGCTGCAAGGTGTCCAGCTTTAAATCCCGCAAATTGCCTTGTAGGGCCAAGTCAAAAGCCAGCGGAATGGGCAATAAAGGCTTTAAGTCAGCCTCCCTTTTTAACTCAGGGGCAAAGGCATCCACATCAAGGGCATAAAAAGCGGGCGACTGCAACTTGAGTTGTAATCCCAACGACTCCCGCAACTCTAAAAGCTCCTCAAAGTTGCCAAAAGATACTTTAGCATCGGCTCGCAGCTGCGAATTGCCCAGCTGAACCTGCCAATCACTTAAGGTAAGATCACGTTTACCAAGATTAAAATGGCCTTGGAGCTGCTGCAGGTCGATGCCCGATTGCTCACTGAGTCCTTGCACCATCAATTGCATACCTGCTTCCGCTGGTACATACGTGGCCGAAAGTAAGGCCTTGGCAACGTACCAGTCCATATGCCCCGCATCAAAGCCTTCTATCGCCGGCCTACCGCTGGTATGCATGGCAAAACGATTGTTTTCAAGCCACAGTGCTCCCAGCTGCAACTGCCAATCGGGCCATTCAAAAGGTGCGGCGGCGGCTTTGTTGCTGGCTGTTGGCACTTGCTTAGCCGTTGAAGACTCCGCTACTGGCAACTGCAAAGCAATTTGACTGTTCTGTAGAACCAAGCTATCGAGCTTAACCCGTCGGCCTTCGAGCTCTAACCGCGGGAGCTGCACCACCAAACGCCCCAGCTGGGCCTGGTAACCCGAAGCCTCATCGGCATAGGCCCAGTCGGCTGTGCGGAGCTCCAAATGCCCCAAACTAATGTGCGGTAAAGGTGCGTCACGCTCACTGCTGTCGGATACATTTGCGGGTCTACTTTCTTGTCGCACCCGCGCAAAACTTTCGAATAATTGAACGTTACTGAGGTGGTATCGTTGTTTTTTTACATCTATCGTATCGGCCTTCAAAGCCAAATCGGCAAAAGTAAATGCCGCATACATGCCGCTTGGTGCCGACTCATACTGTAGGTCAAAGCGCTTCAAGGTAACAGGACCGATGCGTAAGCGCATGCCGGCCCCAGCCGCTGTACTGTCCTCTTGTTCAATCGCCCCCGAGGAAAGGGCTGTATTGCTTTCCGGGGAAGCAAAGGCATCCAAAATAAAATCAAAATTGTAGGTGCTGTCTACCCCCTCAAAAACACGCCCTACCACATCCTCCCAATGCACATGGGTTACCACCAATTCGGCGGGCAATTTCCACCACAAGAGGCGGGTTTCAAGCTCCCCACTGTAAAGCAGCGTATCACCGGCTGGTGTTAAAAAAAGGAGTTTTTCTACCTTTAGGCTGCCCCCGTAGCCAAGTCTTAATTTTTGAATACTGACCTCAGCGCCTACCTTGGCACTCAACCAATGGGTAGCCCGCTTCACCCCCCATTGCTGTACCGGTGCGGTACGCAGCAGCACCAAAAGCAAAATCACGAGACCCAAAACAGTCACGATCGTCCAGCCTAAAATGCGGAACGAAAGACGTAAATAATGGGTCATAGATGGCAGCTATTGTTGAATAATACACAAATATACAGGCTTCCGACCGGAGTCATTGCCAGAACACATTATTCCTGCTCTTGCTCCTTTACAGTTCTGGCTGAAAAACGACCAGCCACCATGGTCAAGGCTAGATAAAGCGCAAAAAACAGGGCACCCCGATGACGAATGAGCATGCTCTCGGTTTGAATGCAGAGAAAAAAGAAGATCAAGAACCACATCGCCAACCAATTCTCTTGTTTTCTGGCATGTACAAAGGCCGCTGCAAACAGTATCAACAACATCAATAGTCCCAATACCCCATTGCTTAAAGCGGTTTCTAAAAATTGATTATGGGCATTATAACTGTAGATCAGTCCTACTTTAAAATCTATACTTTCATAAGCCAATTGCAATGCCGACCTACCCGCACCGGTGCCGTGGCCAATCAACCAATCCCTTTGCAGCGCCACCCAAACGCCTTCCCACTCGGCCAAGCGAATGGTCAAACCACTGAAATCATCAATACTTTCTGCTTGTATGTTGTAAGAAAGCTGAGATAACTCCGTAAAACGCTGCTGCAATCGTTTGGGCAACACAAAAAATACTGCCGCTGCAAAAACACCTAAACTGAGTACACTAATTAATAAAACCCGTTTTTTACCCTGTCGCCACCCCAAATACCACCCCAGCCAAAGCATACTTAGTACAAAAGCCAGTAACGACATACGAGCCGACACCATTAATAAAAACAGCAACAAGATGGCTTGTCCCACCCAATATCCCCCGTGGCTAAAATGACCCCGCCAGCGCAACCAAAATGCCCCAACCACGGCCATCACCACCAACAGACTTAAGTAAGCTGGGTGCATCAGCGGCTCAGACAAACCGGTGTAATACAAGAAATAAGAGGCATTCACCGCATAATGACCACCAGGATGGGTAAAGGTACGATAGAGCCCAAGTCCGATTAAATAAAATGCTGCCAATAAAGCCGCAGTCCATAATACGTAAAAAGCCAACCGCAGCCATTTTTCTTCAAAACGCTTGAGGGTAAACAACTGCCAGGGAATCAAAACCAAGAGCAATTGCATGGCCAAAACTTCCATCCCAGCATTTGGATCCCTGCTGTATACCAAGCCAATCAACTGCCATCCCCAAAAAAGAAGAAGTAAATACAACCAGGGTGCTGTGGGTGCTTGCCAACCTTTGCTAAAACCCGTCCATAGCCATAGCAGCACTACTACCAATACCCCATAAGAACTGATGAATTCAGGTAGAAACTGCAAAGCCGTGAGCAAACCAAGGGCAGCCGGCCATAATTTTTCAATAACAGTGCTTCGCATTACAAATAGGCATGGGCCTAAGATACAAAATGTATATCGCCAGAACTTACCGCTCTAAGTCTATGCTCAATTTATAACGCAAAATCCGTCCGTTACCTGTATCGGCCACATACACCACCCTGCGAAAATAAGCTACTCCTTGCGGCTGATTAAACTGGAAAGGACCTGCTCCACGACCTCCAAACGAGGCAATTACCTGCTTCGTTATACCGCTAGCTGGAGGTGGATTTACACCCTCAAATCCCAATCGGGTAAACTGGTACAACGAATCACGACCACTGTCAACAATAAAAATGTACCCCGTTTCATCGGGTGCTACACAAATATCGGCAGGATTGGTAAAGCGAAAGCCCTCGTATAAAAAACGGTCTGCCCTACTGGTATCAAAATTGAGCATCGAGGAATTTTCGATGTACGAAATGCCCGTCTCAGGATTGTCGAGCTGGCGAATCCATAAAGCCTTATATTCAGCAGCGGCGTTCGACTGCAACATGAAGAAGTCTTTCGACTCGCTCATGCCAAAAACCAGTTGTGGTGGTGCTAAAAAGGAAGTCATGCCCGAAAGCGACATGGCTGAGCGCAAGCTAGAGGTGGTAGGATTGAGGTTGCGAATAGCGCCATTATTCGAACGGTTAGGTCGGTATACCAGAACCGCATTATCAGGGGTTGCGGTAGAAGTAAGGCTATTGGTTGGTCCGCGACGCGCCAAATAAAAGGCGTTGTCGTGGGTTACAGCTATGCCCGTAAACTCCACTTGCTCATCAAAAATGCCTCGAAAATTAGTGTTGTTACGCGAAATATCGTTGCGCGGATGAATCAAGGTATCAATGAATTGTGGATTTCGTGTACCTGTACCCGTAAGTACATACACTGCTGCTAGATTATACACTTCCCCATTGCGCTCTTCATTTACCCGGCCTACCACATACGTATGTAAACGGCGGTCTTGGGTTACCTTGGAAGCTCCAGTAATCGGAATAAAATTTTGGCGGTCACCTTTCAAATCTAATACATGTAAACCTGGGTTCGGGCCTCCATTTTCTACCACATATACCATCTCATCGTAGCCAACAAAAACGTCTGAAGGATTGATAAATCCACCCCAAACCGGCAAAATAGGCACATAACCGATGATATTTTGCGTCAAATTAGGGTCAATCGCTCCTTGACGCAAAACGTCATCTACCGTATCGTCCTGTTTACTTCCCAGTAAAAAGTCGCATCCACTTAACAGCAAACTGCCAGCCAAAAAACCGAACAGCGACAGTCGCTTTATCCTATCAAACTTCCTCATAATATGCCTACCGATAAAGTGAAACGATGCACCGTGCCTAAACGCGTTTTGTTATTAAAACCATAGTCAAAGCGCATATAGCCAAAATTTCGGGGCGTTTGAAAGCCCATACCAAAAGCTGGCAATGCTGCCTCATCTACACCTAACTCGTAACCCATTCGGCCAAAAAAGATGTTTTTATAATTGTACTCCGCACCAATGCCAAAGGTTTCTTTGTTATCGGTAGGATGGTTCAGTTGGGCAATGGCTGTAATCTTATGCAAATCAGTAACCAGTGGATCAAATGCAAAGCCAATCCTGAAAATGGCTGGAACCGATACATCTTCAAACTGATTTACCGTTTCTTGACCCGTAAACTTGAGTACATTGATTTCGCCATTAGGCTGCACATTCACGCCGAAATTGGCTACCGAAACTGCAAAACGCGAGCCCATGAGGCCAATGTCGTATGTAATGCCGAAGTCAAAGATGGCATTGTTGGTAACGATGCCCGCCATGCTTTCGCGCGCCCATTTACCGGTTAAGCCAAACGAAAACTGATCGGTCAACGGTTTGGCATAGGTCAAGCCAATCAAGCTGTTGTGCACCGAAAAGGTTTCACCGGTGCCAAAAGGCTGAAATTCGGTAGTCACGTTCATGTCCCCACTGTTGAGCGACATGATGCTTAATCCCATCAATCCGCCCCCTTTCAACCTGCGCACCAAACCTCCGTAGCTGATGCCAATGTCGGCCCAGTACAGCGTATGTCCAAACTGAAAATGCGTGCGCTGCGAATCCAAAGCGGTTATGCCAGCAGGATTCCAATACAAAGCCGAAACATCGTTTACCACGGCAATGTAGTTGCCCGACAAACCCGCTGAGCGCGCATCTACCCCGATTTTGAGGAATTGCATGCCCGTGGTGCCCGCCCTACTGCCTCCGAACGAAGGCAGCACTTGAGCCGAAAGACCCGTAGTCCACAGCAACGCACTCAACAACAGTATGTTTCTCAACTTTAACATCTAAATGGGCCGCAATTTAACTAATTCTTGTTTACTGAAAGTTAAATCACACGGTCATGATTTCTTTTTCTTTCACTGCCAACACTTCATCTACTTTGGCTATGTATTTGTCGGTGATTTGCTGCACTTTAGCTTCTCCATCTTTCACCATGTCCTCTGGCACACCGTCTTTTTGCAGTTTTTTAATGGCTTCATTGGCATCACGGCGGATGTTACGCACCGAAACTTTGGCCGTTTCACCCTCACCCTTGGTGCGTTTTACCAGCTCGCGGCGGCGCTCCTCGGTCAATGGCGGTACGTTGATGCGAATCATGGTACCGTCATTCGAAGGATTTAAGCCTAAATTAGAGTTGATGATGGCTTTTTCAATGGCATTCAAAGCCGCCTTTTCCCACGGCTGAATTACCAAAGTACGTGCATCAGGTGTGTTCACGCTGGCAATCTGGTTAAGCGGCGTTAAGGCCCCATAATATTCGGCTTTGATGCCGTCGAGCATGGCCGTGCTGGCCTTTCCTGCCCTGATTTTCGCCAATTCTACTTGTAAATGGTGAATGGCTTTGTCCATGCCCTCCTGGGCCTCGTCGATGTAAAACTGAACTTCTTCGTTCATGAGCTGCTTGTTTATCGATTAATTAGGATACTAAAGTTCCGACTTTTTTGCCCTCTACTACCTGCAGCAGATTGCCTTTTTTGTTCATATCAAATACAATGATGGGCAACTGGTTTTCTTGACAAAGCGCAAAGGCCGTCATGTCCATCACCTTCAAATTTTTACTCATGGCCTCGCCAAAGCTAATGGTATCGTAACGCACCGCCGTTTTGTCCTTTTCAGGATCAGCAGTATAAATACCATCCACGCGCGTGCCTTTCAAAATCACATCAGCATTTATTTCGATGGCCCGTAAAGAAGCAGCCGTATCGGTGGTGAAATAAGGATTGCCCGTACCCGCGCCAAAAATTACTACCCTGCCTTTTTCGAGGTGACGAATGGCCCGGCGACGAATAAAAGGCTCGGCGATTTGCTCCATTTTGATGGCCGACTGCAACCTGCTGCTTACCCCCAATTTCTCCAGCGAAGCCTGCAAGGCCATGCTGTTGATCATGGTGGCCAACATGCCCATATAGTCGCCTTGGGCGCGCTCCATGCCTCCAGACTCGGCTTGCACCCCTCTGAAAATATTGCCGCCGCCCACTACAATGGCTACTTGCACATTCTTGGCAACTACTTCTTTGATCTGCTTGGCGTACTGATCGAGGATCTCCTGATCGATGCCAAACTGTTTTTCGCCCATCAGTGACTCGCCACTGAGCTTGAGTAAGATTCTTTTGTATTTCATGCCGGCTGCGAAGTTAATAATTTCAGCGCAGGCGAACGATAAAAACTCGCTTCATCCTGCAGCAAAAAAAAGCCACCTACCCGAAAGTAGATGGCTGTATATAAAGATGCTAAAGCTTAAGAGCCAATCGCAACACGTGCAAACGACTTCACCGTTAAACCCTTGGCCACTTTGTCGAGCATTTGCGCGATGTTCACGCCATTGTCTTTCACAAAAGCCTGATTCAACAGGGTATTGTCCTGGTAAAACTTGTTGAGCTTACCCATGGCAATTTTTTCTACAATGGCTTCTGGCTTGCCTTCTTGACGGGCTTGGTCCTTGCCAATTTCGATTTCACGCTCAATCACCGAAGGATCAACGTCGCCTTTGTCAACCGCAACTGGGTTCATGGCAGCAATCTGCATCGCTACGTCTTTACCAGCAGCTTCTACCTCGGCATTCGCAGCGTGGTTCAAAGCTACCAATACGCCAAGTTTGTTGTTGCTGTGTACATACGACACCACACCTTCACCAGCTACAGTTACCAAACGGTGCAAAGAGATTTTTTCACCGATTTTGCCAGTGTACTCAATCAACTTCTCAGCAATGGTAATGCCGCCAATGTGCTCCTGCAACAAAGCTTCTTTGTCACTAATGTTTTTGTTCATAGCGATGGTCGCAATTTCTTGCGCCAATGAACCAAATTCTTCGTTTTTAGCAACGAAGTCGGTTTCGCAAGTCACCTCAGCAATCAAGCCGAAGGTTGCATCCGCAGAAGTAAGGGCAATAATAACGCCTTCGTTGGCTTCACGGTCGGCACGACTCGCCGATACTTTTTGACCCTTTTTGCGGAGGATCACTACCGCTTCTTCGAAATCGCCATTGGCTTCGGTGAGGGCTTTTTTACAGTCCATCATACCGGCACCCGTAAGCTGGCGCAACTTGTTTACATCAGCAGCTGTAATGTTCATGTTATGGTTGTTTGAATTTTTCGTTAAAAAAAGATGGGCTGACTTGCGCCAACCCATCCGATATTATGCCTCGGGGGTTTCTGCCCCGGCGTCGGTTGCTTCCGCAACCACCGTGGTTTCAGCAACAACCTCTTTAGCTGGCTCAGGCGTTTCAGCCGCTTCAGCCTCCTTATCATGCTTGCGCTCCTGCAAACCTTCTTCTACCGCCTTCATAATCACCTTTGAAATCAAGGCAATCGACTTGGTAGCGTCATCATTCGCTGGGATAGGGAAATCAACCAAGGTTGGATCCGAGTTGGTATCCACCATCGCAATGGTAGGGATGTTTAATTTTTGAGCTTCTTTAACAGCGATGTGCTCGTTTTTGATGTCGATGATGAACAATGCTGCAGGGAGACGAGTCAAATCCTCGATACCACCCAATACACGCTGCATCTTTTCACGCTCACGCGCAATCATCAAACGCTCTTTTTTCGACAAAGTCTGCATTGTGCCGTTCTGCTCCATCTTGTCGATGTTGCCCATCTTCTTGATCGACTTGCGTACGGTCGCGAAGTTGGTAAGCATGCCACCCAACCAACGCTCGGTAACGAACGGCATGTTGAGGCGCTTTGCTTCGGTTTCAATGATTTCTTTCGCTTGCTTTTTGGTAGCTACGAAAAGGACTTTGCGTCCAGACTTCACAATCTGCTTGATCGCGTTGGCAGCTTCTTCAAGCTTGTCCTGCGTTTTGTTCAAGTCGATGATGTGAATGTCATTCTTCTCCATGAAGATGTAAGGGGCCATCTTAGGGTGCCACTTACGCTTGAGGTGTCCAAAATGTACACCTGCATCCAGTAATTCCTGGTATGTAACTCTTGCCATTGTAAGATTCCTCCTTTGATTAACGTTTGCTGAACTGGAAACGACGACGGGCTTTGCGTTGACCGAACTTCTTGCGTTCCACCATGCGTGGGTCGCGGGTCAGTAACTTATCAGCCTTCAATGCGGTATGGTGCTCTGGGTTGATCTCGTCTAATGCACGAGCAAGCGCCAGTTGTAAGGCCTCAGCCTGACCACTCACACCACCACCATTTAAGGTAGCCTTCACATCAAACTGACCTACTGTATTGGTGGCTGCAAAAGCCTTGAGCACCAATTGCTGGAGGGTCTCCAAAGGGAAATATTCAGTGTACGGGCGACCGTTCACCTCAATGTTGCCAGAACCAGCCGTTACGTAAACGCGGGCAATAGCATTTTTTCTTCTGCCAATTTTGTTAACTACAGACATGATGAGATCAGAATTTGAGTGTTTCAGGTTGCTGAGCTGCATGTGGATGCTCGTTGCCGGCATATACATACAAATTGCGGAACATTTCACGACCGAGTCGGTTCTTAGGGAGCATGCCTTTGATGGCTTTTTCCACCACGTAGGTAGGTCGACGCTCCATCAGGTCCTTAGCGGCCACCAGACGCTTTCCACCTGGATGCCCAGAGTAGAAAAAGTAGTCTTTTTCGCGCATTTTGTCACCTGTGAATCTCACCTTGTCTGCATTGATAATGATTACATTATCGCCGCAGTCTACGTGTGGGGTGTAGTCGGGTTTGTGCTTACCACGAAGCACACTAGCTACCTTGCTCGCAAGGCGCCCCACAATCTCTGTTTCGGCATCTATCAGATACCATTTTTTCACAACCGTTTCGCGGTTGGCAGAGACAGTTTTGTAACTTAACGTATTCACTGCTTTTAATTAGTTAAATGTTGATTTTAAAAAGGACTGCAAATATAGCAGAAGCTTTTTGACTTTCCAACAGCCGATTGTGAATAAATCGTTGGCATCCCCAAAAACGGCCTGGAGTCCTTTCTGCAAGGCTTTCAACGGCTTAGCAGCTTAAGCCAGGGTATAAAATTCTTGCTTTTCAGTGGTGTGTACCCGCACTACGCCGGCGGTGATGAGCTTCACCAGTATTTTACGAGCCCGCCACGGCGCAATGTTCATGAGTTTGCAAAAGCCCTTGAGGGTGATGCGCTCGTTTTGGTCGAGGTACTTCAGCAAGCCTTCTTCTTTGCTCCCTAGCTCAATGAGGTTGTTTTCGCCCTTTTGTTCCCGCCGAATCACATCGAGCACGGTTTTACTCGCCAACAGGCATTTGTCTTTTACCCGGATGTAGGCCCACCACTGCTCATCATCCCCCAAAGTAAACACTGGCTTGTGCTCGCTTTCGGGCACATGGGCCACGAGCACTTGTTTTAAACCTAGCTGTATCAATTCAAAGCGCAAAGGCACTTCTTTTTTGCAGAAGAAGCTGGCGGCAGCCTCCAGCATGTGCTGTTCTTCTTCGGCCTTGATGCCGCGGATGGCCCGGTTGTCGCGCACCCCCACTAAAATGCGACCTCCCCGTGTATTGGCGAACGAACAAATGGTTTTGGCGATTTTGCGGGAACTGCTGATGGTTTCTTTGAAGTCTTGCTGTACGTGTTCTCCTTCTTCAATCCACTGATAAAGCTGTTTGGCAGTACTCATAGGGCTAACTCCTGTGCGGGATCCCAAAAAATGCGGTCGAATTGCTGCACTTGGTCCTCCTGTATAACTACACCTTCGGCCTCTAAAAGTTCTTGCATGCGGTTGGGCGTGCTAAAAAAATGTTTGCCGGTGAGCAAGCCGATGCGGTTCACCACCCGGTGTGCAGGCACAGGATCGGTCAGGGTATGGGAGGCGTTCATGGCCCAGCCCACCAGTCGGCTCGAGCGCGCACTGCCCAAATAGCGGGCTATGGCGCCGTAGCTCGTTACCCGGCCCGGGGGAATGAGCCGCACTAGCTCGTAAACGTTTTGGTAGAAGTCGTTGCTTGAGCCATTTGTCATTGGCACAAAAATACTGTAATGAGGAGTGAAATTTCAAAAAACGTAAGCCTATTCGAAGCGCTTTTCCGTATTTTGTGCCTATCATTTCAACTTATGGGATACATCACGCGCCTTTATTTCAAAGACCTCACCAACCTCAGCGATGCGCGCTTTGCCGCGGCTGCTGATGCTGAGTTTGTTGGCTTTAGTTTCGACCCTGCTTCCTCGAATTATGTTACCCCCAGTAGTATGATGGAAATGCGCGGCTGGTTGAGCGGACCAAAAATTGTGGGCAATTTTAACCTCATTGCTCCCGACGATCTGAACCGTGAAATTGATAATTACGAACTCGAAGCAGTAGAACTCGACTTTGCCCTCTATGCTGGCTACGCCCGTTCGGTGCATGCCGAAACCATTTTGCGCCTGAAGCTATCGGCCCTCGATCAAGCTGGCTTGCGGCATTTTGATGGCGTCTACCTCTTGGTGCATGCCGATGAAATTTTCCCGAATTGGACCCTCACCCGCGCCAATCGCCAGGTGCTCGAGCTGTTGAAATCGGCCTGTGCACATAACCGTTGCATCATCGACATTCCCGCCGATGCCGAACAATTGCGTGAAATGGTAAACACCCTCGAGCCCTATGCCGTTTGTTTGTATGGCGGACAGGAGCAACGCCCCGGCATCAAAGAATTTACCGATATGCAAGAAAAGCTGGAAGCCCTCGAGGCCTAAAGCTCCGGTGCAGCTGGATGCCCGTGAAAAACGGCTTCCATATAATTAATAGGTATCCCCTGCGCGCGGTAGCGTTCTTCATACACCGTTTGGATGGCTGTAGCCGCTCCTTGGATGTTGCTTGCATACAAGTCGGTGCTGTGCTGCACAATTTCTAAACCTGTATAGACCTGCCAAACCTCCGTGGCAAAAGCAAATAAATCGGAATTGTCGGTTTTGAGGTACAGCTTACCACCAGGCTTCAAAATTTTGGTATAGAGGTCTAAAAAGCGCTTCGAAGGCAAGCGTTTGCGTTCCCTGCTTTCGCGCGGCTGCGGATCGGGGAAGGTAATCCAAATTTCAGAAACCTCACCAGGCGCAAAATAAGTCTCGATTTGCTCGATGCGGGTACGCAAAAAAGCAGCATTTTTGATGCCTTTATCGCGCACATAGGTGGCCCCGTGCCACATGCGGGCACCCTTGATATCGGTACCGATGTAATTGGACTGTGGGTACAACTCAGCCAAACCCACGGTATAGCGCCCTGTACCGCAACCTACTTCTAAAACAAGGGGAAGGTCATTGCCAAAATAAGCCGACCACTGACCTGGCATATTTTCGGGATGCTGAAAAACGTGCGGCATCTGATCCATTTCAGCGAAATGAACCAGTTTTCTTCTAGACAAAGCTTATTCGGATGTTAAATTCTTGAGCGTCACATAGGTCTTACCCTCTTCTACTGCGAAAATGAGGTCGGCCAATGTTTCTTTCATGAGGGTGTTGCGGATGCTTTCCCGGAGGAATTTGAATTTGTTGTGGATCGGGCAAGGATGCGCATCGTCACAATGCTTTAGCCCAATGCCGCAGCGCTCAAAAATATCAAGACCATCGATGGCCGATACTACTTCGAGCAGGGTAATGTCCTCGGCTTTGCGGTAAAGGGCAAATCCGCCGTTGGGACCCTTTACTGAAACCAGCAACTTATATTTAACGAGAATTTGCAGGATTTTGCTCAAAAAATGGGCAGGGATGTCCTGGTTGTCGGCTATTTCTTTCAAGCCAACTTTGCGATCCGGTCGCGCATGAAGCGCAATGTAAAGTATCGCCTGAAGTCCGTATTCGCAGGATTTTGAAAACATTCTGTATCTAGAATCGGACAAAAATATAATTATATCTTGAAGTCGCCAATGATTTCTAATAAATTTTCCGTCACGAGCGCCACCGCATTCAGGCTCACAGCAGCGGCTGAATCACCCATCAGCCTTGCTTCAAAGCCCTGCTGTACAGTTGAATGGTGTTCTCCAATCCTAAATAGAGCGCATCACTTATCAAGGCGTGACCAATCGACACCTCCAATAAATGCGGCAGCTGCTGCGCAAAATAGGCCAGGTTTTCGAGCGACAAATCGTGACCAGCATTCAATCCCAACCCCACTTCATGCGCCTTGATAGCTGCTTGTACAAATGGCCTCACCGCAGCTTCTTTATCTAGCGCATAATGGTGTGCATAAGATTCGGTATACAGCTCAATGCGGTCGGTGCCAGTAACAGCCGCTGCCTCCACCAGTTTTTCGTCTGGATCCACAAAAATGGAGGTGCGTATGCCTGCATCCTGGAAGCGCGCAATCATTTGCTTCAAATAAGCAGCCTCGGCAATGGTATCCCAGCCGTGGTCGCTGGTAAGCTGCCCCGTCACGTCAGGCACCAAAGTTACCTGGGTAGGCTTCACAGCCAGCACCAATTTCACAAACTTGTCTTCCTTCGGGTTGCCTTCGATGTTGAATTCGGTACTCAACACTTCCTTGAGCGCATACACATCGGCATAACGAATGTGGCGTTCGTCGGGTCGAGGGTGCACGGTAATGCCCGCTGCCCCAAAGCGCTCGCAATCCAAAGCCACCTTAACCAAATCAGGATTGTTGCCGCCCCTGCTGTTTCTTAAGGTGGCTACTTTGTTGATGTTAACACTGAGTTTTGCAGCTGTCATAGTGAGGATGTGAAGGCTGCAAAAATAAGGGCTGGGACCTAGAATGACGAGAAATTATATCAAGGAGGTGCAACTTCTTCTGGATAACGCATCGAACGCTCTAAGTCTTCAATCAAATACGGGTCGTAGGCCTCTTCCAATTGCATTTTACCGTGACCCCAATCCCATTCATTTTTGTCGCTGCGCATGTACATGCCCGCCCGTCGCCTACGCGCTGGCATACCCGTACTCACATCGGGAAGCACAGGCGTTACGGGTCCAGACGGCCAAAGTGAAATCGGAAGTCGCAAATTATAGCGCGCCCGGGTCATGGCTACATACAATAAATTAATTTCCTCATTCAAACGTGCCACTTTTTGCTTGTCGTTGTCGGCCACTGCCCGAATGATTTTGTCTTCCGACACAAAATCGGTGGTGAGCTGCACCTCATCGTATTCCAGCCCCTTACTTCGGTGCACGGTGCTGAAAATCATATCTGCTTGCGCTCTTTGGTCGCTTGGTACTTGCATATTTTTTAACGCACTGATGTAGCCCGGTAATTCGTTGCCATGTTTGCGCACCATCTCAGTAATGGTGGCCAATTCAGGATCTTCGGCTTTTTCAAGATATTCTTCAAGCTTTTCAAAACTGCCAAGGGCCTTCAATAGCGGATCCTTAACGCGCTCAGGCTTGTGCTCAAACAAGGCCAATACATCAAAAATACTGGTGCCATCTGAGGCAAAAGTGTAAGCACCTAAATTGCCTTCAAACCAAATGCGCTCGAAATGATGATCGTGTAGCAGCTGAATGGCTTTATCCAACAAAAACAAATTCGAGCGCGCCAAAGTAGCCCTGGTCCTAATGTGCCCCTTCTCCGGCCCCAAGCCTGTTAAGGCTACCGGATCACTGGCCTGGGGCAATAATTGCTTCCATTGAAGCACCCTTTTGGCGAGGGAGGCAATTTCTTCCGGAAAACGGAAACTGTTGCTCAAGGTGTATGCTGGAAAAGGCACCTGCTGCAGTGAATTAACCGCCTGGCGCCAGCCGTAAATTTGCTGATGCACATCGCCCACAATGATTTTGCGTGCCGACTGCTTCAATAAAACGTCGAGCATCACGCTGCTCGCATCCTGACCTTCGTCAAAAAGCAAGTAATCGTAGCGAAGTTTGGGCTTTTTAAGCTGGTAAAGCTTCAAATAGTAGTCGTGTACGCAGGGAAGCACTCCGCTTTCAATAAGCTGCAAGGCCTTGGTGGTATAGCCCAATAAATCCTGTGCAAAACGATCGGCAAAGGAGCGTGCCTTGGGGTCCAACAAACTACCCGCATAATTTAACTCGGTATGTGCCTGCGCACTCGAATTTAAATAAAGTTGCAAATAGCGCTGGGTATGGGTAGCCAAGAGGTACTTGATCTCTGGGTCCTTGCTCTTGATGCCCAATACCTGTGCCAGTTCGTATGCTTTGTAGCCAAAAGTAAGTTCCAGTTTACGGCTTCTCACAACGTCTTTATAGGCCAACGAATGCGCTGTTTCTACCCGCACCCCGCTCATTCCTTCTTGCGCAAAACGCTGCACGGCCTCCTCTCGTACGGTGCGATTAAAGGCCAAGTAGAGTAGTTTACTGCCTGCTGGTCGCGACTTCGCATACGCCACCAAGGTGGACGTTTTACCGGAACCGGCTACGGCATTGATTTTTAAATCGCCATCTGCGGCGAGAATGGCTTGCTGCTCGTGGGTTAACTGTTTCATGCCTGCAAATTGCAAAACAGTTGCCCTAAGATTCGGGAGCTAAACGTTTGTTACCGTTTGTATACGTTTGCTAAACGTTTGTTACCGTTTACTTACGTATACAAACGTTTAAACACCGACTAATAAACGCCAGCCGTTGCAACTTGCATCACCATGGAAAACCTACCACCACTGCCGAATGATCGGATGCAAAAGGAGGCTGGCGGTCGGGTGAACCATCTACGATATATATAAACGGGGGTGGGAGATTTTTGTAGTAGAGGAAGTCGATGCGCTTTTCGGGGCGCTTGCCATCGAAATCGGGAAAGGTACCTATAGGGCCTTCCCGCTTTTCGGCGGTAGCACGGGCGTCGAGCCAGCCTTCGTTTTGAAGCACCTGATGGGGTGCTTCTTGTGGGGTGCTGTTGAAGTCGCCCAGCAGCAGCACCGGCGGATGATCGGGAATGGCTGCAGCCATTTCAGCAATCAAGGCCGTGCTTTTTTCACGAGCCACGATGCCTTGGTGGTCGAGATGGGTATTAAACACCCATAACTGTCGGCCATCGCGCAGGTGCTTTAAGGCAACCCAAGTGCAAATCCGCGGCAAGGCAGCATCCCAGCCTTTGCTTGGAGCTGTTGGGGTGTCGGACAGCCAAAAGGTGCCTTGCTGTTGCAGCTCGAAAAGTGTGCTGTCGTACCAAATAGGGGCATATTCGCCCTGGTTGGCACCATCGTCTCTGCCCACGCCGCTGTACTTAAAACGTGCAGGCAGTAGTTCTTTGACATCTTGCAATTGATGGTGTAATACTTCTTGCATGCCAATGATGGCTGGTTGGTGACTCATCAATTCGCCTATCAAACGCCGCTTGCGATGCGGCCAGGCATTCGTGCCATCCTTGGCGGTGTCGTAACGGATGTTGTAGGTAACCACCACCAATCCCGCACGCTGTATTTTGCCATAAACAAGCTTGCTTACCCAGGCAATGAGGAGGAAAAGTGCAAGGACCAGCCAGATTTTCAGTTGCATGCAACAAGAACCGAAAATTAGCTCAAACCTTCACCAATTTCCAGCGGCCTTTTTTGAAAATATAGACGCTAACCAAGGCATGCAGACTGTGACACATGGCCACCGACCAAAATACGCCAGTAGCACCCCAGACCAAATGCAGGGCCATGTACCAAGCCAAGGGGATTTCTAGCACCCAAAACATCATGATGTTGATGATGGTGGGGGTTAAGGTGTCACCCGCGCCATTGAAACTTTGTGCGATTACCATGCCATAAGCGAAAAACACATAACCCAGGCAAAGTACAAAAAGCGCTTCCTTCCCTACCAGCAAAACACCAGGGTCGGAATTAAACAGGCCAATGATTTGGTCACCAAAGAGGATAAATAAAATCGAGCAGCTCCCCAAGAAAATGGCATTGTAAAGTGCCGCCTTCCATACCGAGGCTTCGGCCCGTTCGGGTTGCCCGGCACCCAGATTTTGTCCCACCAAAGTAGTAGCCGCATTTGCCAATCCCATGGCCGGTAAAAGCGTGAAAATCACCACCCGAATGGCCACTGTCCAGCCCGCCACAGCAATACTCCCCGACGTTGCCACGATGCGGGTTAAGGCAATCCAGCTTGCCGATTCGATCAAAAACTGCCCCATACCGCCTGCACCCACCTTCACCAGCGTCCATACGGTAGAAAGTTTGAACACCAGGTTTGCTTTGGTCAATCTGATTTGACTAGGCTTCAACAATAAATGGTAGAGTTGGTAAAGCACACCCATCGATCGTCCGATGGTAGTAGCCCAAGCCGCGCCTTCGATGCCTAATTCGGGAAAGATCCAGAAGCCAAAAATCAATATAGGGTCGAGGAGGATGTTGATACCATTGGCCAACCAAAGCGCACGCATGGCAATGGCAGGCTTGCCTGCTCCCCGGAAAACGCCGTTGATTAAAAAAAGCAGCATGATGGGCAAGTTTCCCAAAAAGATGATGCGGGTATAGCCTACCCCTGCAGCAATCACTGCATCCTCGGCACCCATTAGGCGCAGGAGGTTTTCGGCCTGTGTGTAACCAACAATACCCAGCACCAGGGCGGTAATGCTTCCTAGGGCGATGGCTTGAAAAGCCGTATCCGAAGCTTCCTTCGGTTTCTTTTCACCAATGCGCCGCGCCACCATGGCGGTGGCTGCCATGCTGAGCCCGATAGAGATGGCATAAATCACCGTGATCACCGATTCGGTTAGTCCCACCGTAGCCACTGCTGCTACGCCCAGCTTGCCTACAAAGAAAATGTCGACCACGGCAAATAGCGACTCCATCACCATCTCCAACATCATGGGGATGGCTAGCAAAAAAATCGCCATGCGGATGCTGCCAGTAGTGTAGTCTTGCTCCTGGCCACTGACGGCCTGGCGGATGAGGGCAATCCATTTTTTCATCGCGGCAAAGATACTATTTAGCAGAAACCGGCAGCTTTATCCACCATGATGCCAATGTTAAAATACGTCACCATTTTGGTATCCGACTTCTATTGGCGTATTTTTCGTCATCAAATGTCAATTATGAAAGTACTCTTTACACTTTGCTTCCTGGTATTCTTTGGTGAATTTACAGCCCTGGCTCAGCCGGCTTTTGAAGGCAGTTGGGAAGGTGCGCTCAACATTCAAGGCATGCAATTGCCCTTGGTGGTACACCTCAACAACACCAAAACCGGCTACGTGGGCAAGTTCGACAGTCCGAAACAAAAGGCATACGACATTCCATTAACGAGCGTACAGGTACAAAGTGACACACTCATCTTTACGGTGTCAAATGCCCAAATTCGCTACCAAGGCATTTATACCTCAGGCGACAGCATTGTAGGCACCTTTACCCAGGCAGGTCGACAACTTCCTATGAATCTGAAGCGCCAAATTGCAGGAAAAGGCACCGCCCAAGTGGCAACGGTGGTGCGTTCACAAACGCCTGCCAAGCCCTATCCTTACCAAACCAAGGAGGTAAAGGTGAAAAACAAAAATGCCCAGCTGCAGTTAGCCGCCACCTTAAGCATGCCGGCCGGCAAAGGTCCCTTTCCTGCCGCCATTCTTATCTCAGGTTCGGGTCCTCAAAACCGCAATTCGGAGGTTTTTGACCACGAGCCGTTTTTGGTGCTGTCGGACTTTTTAACCCGACAAGGCATTGCAGTTCTACGCTACGACGACCGTGGAGTGGCCGGTTCTACGGGAGATTTTAATACCGCAACCAGCGCCGATTTTGCTACAGATGCGGCCGCTGCGTACGACTTTCTCGCAAAAACCAAGGGCATTGATAAGCAAAAAATCGGCTTCATTGGGCACAGCGAAGGCGGCATGATTGCTCCATTGGCTTATGGCTTAAGACCCAATGCTGGCTTTATGGTCTTACTTGCGGGCGTGGGCATTCCCGTTGATGCCCTCTTGCTCGAACAGCTGCAGGCGGTGGGAACAACCGAAGGATTAACGCAAACCACCATAGACTCGCAGTTGCTTATCAATAAAAGCATATTTGGCTGGCTCAAGCACTTGCCGGTGGAGCAGGCCAAGGACAGCATCCAGGCTTTATTTGTAACAGCATTAAATCGGCTGCCAATTGGAGATGTGGAAGCCAGGCAGCAGCTCGAATTACAGCAAAAAAGCACGCTAAAAACCTATACAGACCCTTGGTTTTTGTACTTCATTCGATATGAACCAGCTCCCGTTTTAAGTCAGGTGAAGTGCCCA
Organism: Sphingobacteriaceae bacterium; assembly: GCA_030682795.1. Classification (GTDB taxonomy): domain Bacteria; phylum Bacteroidota; class Bacteroidia; order UBA7662; family UBA7662; genus PNNG01. The sequence continues at coordinate 22,198 of JAUXNJ010000008.1, read as the reverse complement.
GTACTGGCCTTGAACGGCGATAAAGATGTACAAGTTATTGCCAAGTCAAACTTAGCTGGCATTGAAACGGCCTTACAAAAAGGGGGGAATACACAAGTGCAGGTAGAGGCGCTGGCGGGACTCAATCACCTGTTCCAACCCAGCAAAACAGGTGCTGTAAGCGAATATGCTGAAATAGACATCACCTTTGATGCCGCTGCCATGCAAAAAATAAGCGACTGGATTCTAAAATTAAAGTGAGAAACTCTCGCCACAAGCGCAAGTGCGCGAGGCATTGGGATTCACAAAGTGGAAGCCTTTTCCTTGCAAACCTTCGCTGTAGTCGAGCTCGGTGCCTATGAGATAAAAAAAGCTTTTTTTATCGCAAACGAGGGTTAGGCCCTTGTCTTCAAAGCGCTCATCTGTTTCCAAGGCTGACGCGTCGAAGTCCATTTTATAACTCAATCCCGAGCAGCCGCCACTCACCACACTCACCCGAATGAGCGGTTTTTCCGCAAATTCAGGCTGTTGGAGCATTTGTTTCACTTTATGGGCGGCGTTTTCGCTGATGGTAATCATGGGTTCTAATGCTAGCAATGAGTCAACAAAGATTCAACAAAAATATTCAAAAAGCGTTCGTTTTATCGCGGAATTGCCAAGCTGGAGAGCTTGCTCGTACCAAGGTAACAGCCTGCACTACGAGCTGAACAGCTGCATGCACCTCTTCGAAAGTAGTTGGTCGCCCTAGACTAAAGCGCAAACAATAGCCCGCTTCGGTTTCTGACAAGCCCATGGCCAGGAGCACATGGGAAGGACTAGCAGCAAAGGAGCTACAGGCCGAACCCGTGGCCACCGCCAATTTGCGCAGGGCTTTGATAAGGGAGGCAGCGGGACAATCTGCAAAAAACACATTGCTGGTATTGGGCAGCCTGTTTGCTTCAGCCCCTAAAAAGCGAATTTCAGGAATTGCCGCCGCCAAGCCTACTTCCAAATCGTTGCGCAATTGGGCAAGCTGACCGGTCTGCTGCTGCAAATCTGCCGCTGCCTTTACAGCGGCTTTACCTAAGCCTACCAAAAGGGGCACTGCCAGGGTACCCGAACGGAGGCCTTGTTCATGCCCACCGCCATGCAGCAAAGGCTGTAACTTGAGTCCTGGTTTTTTAGCCAGCCAAAGGGCCCCTACACCTTTAGGACCGTAAAATTTATGGGCCGAGAGGCAAAGCATATCCACGTTTAGTGCCTTTACATCGACAGGGATTTTACCCACGGCCTGGGTGGCATCGCAGAGAAAAAAGCTGCCTCGAGCATGTGCCATTTCGGCCAATTGTTGGATGGGGAAAATCACACCGGTTTCGTTATTGGCCAGCATTCCGCAAACCAATAAGGTATCGGGACGAAAGGCTGCTTCGTAGGCAGCCAGATCGGGCAAACCATTGGCCAAAACCGGCAAGATGGTCGTATCGAATCCATCGCGGCGCAAGGCTTTACAAACATCCAGCACCGCTTTGTGTTCGGTTGCCCAGCAAATGAGGTGCTTCTTTTTATCGCGCCAGCTGCTGGCGAGTCCTTTGATCCCAAGATTCAAGGCCTCTGTAGCACCTGAGGTAAAAACCAGCTCGCCATGATCAGCGCCAATGAGTGACCGCAGCTCCATTCGGGCTTGCTTTACGGCTTGTTCAGCCCGCCAGCCCCAGGCATGCGAGCGGCTCGAGGCATTCCCAAAGTCTTCCGAAAACCATGGCCACATGGCATCCAGCACATCGCTATGCACCGGGGTGGTAGCGTTGTAGTCGAGGTAAATAGAAGAAGCGTTTTTGGCTGTCATCGTCATGCTTTGCACCTCTAAATTACAACCTGGCCATGGCAAATGTTCATTTTTATGAAGACTGCTCCTTGAAAAGTGAAAGCTGCTGAGGCGAGCCTTTCAGCACTTATCTTTGTGGCATGTTACATCCCGCCGACCTCAGTATCTCTAACTTCAGCTACGATTTGCCGCAGGCACGCATTGCCCAACATCCTTTGGCACAGCGCGATCAATCTAAATTGTTGCAGTATCAACAATCGGTGATCAGCGACCATAGGTTTACCGATTTGCCCAATTTATTACCGTCAGATGCCCTGTTGTTGTTTAACAACACCCGGGTGGTACAAGCGCGCCTCTTGTTTCGCAAAGAAAGTGGGGGCTTGATTGAGCTGTTTTGCTTGGAACCAATTTTGCCTTCTCCCGAAGTGCAAACCGCCATGCAAGCAACCACAGAAGCCGAGTGGCTGTGTTTGGTAGGCAACAACAAACGTTGGAAAAGCGGCATGCTGCAAATGGAGCACGAAGGCATGTTATTACAGGCCGAGCGAGTGGCTGCCCAAGGAGAAGGCTACCGCATCCGTTTTAGCTGGTCGCCCGCCGACCGCAGTTTTGCAGAAATATTACAGGCTTTTGGCAACATTCCCTTGCCGCCTTATTTGCAGCGGGAGGCAGAGGCAGACGACAGTAAGCGCTACCAAACCGTGTACGCCCGCTTTGACGGCGCGGTGGCGGCACCTACGGCAGGACTCCATTTTACCCAAGCCGTTTTCGACGGACTACAAACCAAGGGCATCGGCAGGCAAGAGCTCACCTTGCATGTAGGCGCTGGCACATTTAAACCCGTGAAGGCCGAAACCATGGCCGGGCATGAGATGCACCGCGAAGAAATAGTAGTTACCAAAAGTCTGCTTCAGCGGCTTTTAACCCACCAAGGCCCCATCATTCCTGTTGGAACCACCTCCCTGCGCACGCTTGAAAGTTTGTATTGGATGGGATGTATGCTCCAGCCCAGCGATGCGCGACTTCCAGAGCCGGGTCAATTTACCGCCTACGAACTTGCTGCTGCATTGTCCACCGAGGAAGCTTTGGCGCGGCTACTCCAGTGGCTCGAAGCGCGACAGCTCGAACAAGTGATTGCTTATACCGCCATCATGATTGCTCCGGGTTATCGTTTCAAGCTTGCCAAAGCCCTCATCACCAATTTCCACCAACCACAAAGCACCTTACTGCTGCTCATTGCCGCAGCAGTAGGCGAGCAATGGAAACGCATTTACGAACATGCTTTGCAGCACGACTACCGTTTTTTAAGTTATGGCGACAGCTCCCTGCTGTGGTTTGAACAAGCCGCAAAATGAGCGGAGCCCTGCAACATATCAAAGTCATTGAACTAGCGGCGGTGCTGGCTGGCCCTTCGGTGGGCCAGTTTTTGGCCGAACTAGGAGCAGAAGTACTCAAAATCGAACCCCCATCGGGTGACGTAACCCGCAGCTGGCGCCTCGCCAACGAGCAGCCCGTAGCAGGGCGCTCTGCCTATTTTTGCGCTGCCAATTGGGGAAAACGCTCCCTATTCATGGATTTGCGGGAACCCGAGCAACAGCAAGAACTCCTGCGGCTTTTAGCCGATGCCGACATCCTGCTGATGAGCTACAAACCCGGGGATGCCGCTAAGTTTGGACTGGCACCAGAGGAATTGCTTAAGCGCTTTCCAGGTCTCATCATCGGCGAAATTAGCGGTTATGGCGAGGCAGACCCCAGGGTAGGCTACGATGCCATTATACAAGCCGAAGCAGGTTTCACCTACCTCAACGGCAACAATCAGGAGGATTTTCATAAAATGCCTGTGGCTTTGGTAGATGTTTTAGCCGCGCACCAACTCAAACAGGGCATTTTGCTCGCTTTGCTGCAGCGTGCGCAAACAGGCTTGGGACAGCGGGTGCAGGTAGCCCTGCTCGATGCTGCCATCAGTGCACTGGCCAACCAGGCCACCAATTATTTGGTTGGGGGGATAATTCCGCAGCCCTTGGGCTCTGAGCACCCCAATATTGTACCTTATGGTAGTATTTATACTTGTGCCGATGGCGTAAAAGTGGTGCTGGCTGTGGGCACAGACAAACAATTTGCTGCGCTCTGCAGTATGCTAGAACTTCCTTATGAATCAGCATGGGACACCAATGCTGGGCGGGTGCAGTCTCGTGAAGCTGTTAACTATGCGCTTCAACAAGCCATTTGTAAAGCCCAAAGCCTGCCCTTCATGCAGCAGTGTGAACAATTACACATTCCTTGCGGTCGAGTTAACCAAATGGACGAAGTAATGCAGATTGCCGAAAAGCGCGGCTTAGTGGTTGCACGTGACGGTGTTTTTGGCCTCCGAAATGCGGTTTTTGCAGCACCACCTCAAGACTTACTTGCCCCTCCAAGCTTTAAGCTCTAGGCTTAGCGGTGTCGCTGTACAAGGGCATCCAAAACGTCTCGTTTTAACATTTTTAAACGATTAGGACGCCAATGTTTACAATTTTGACTCGATTTATAAGCAATTTGCCTTAGTTTTGAATTTTAGAAGCATGCAGTCACTTACCCCTCCCCAACTCGACGAGCCTCTTGTGATTTTGGTAGACCAAAATGACAACGAAATAGGCGTAGCGCCCAAGTTGCAAGCCCACATTGATGGGGTGCTGCACAGGGCCTTTTCGGTTTTTGTGTTCAACAGCAAAGGAGAATTACTTTTGCAGCAGCGGGCCATTGAAAAATACCATAGCGGGGGCTTGTGGACCAACAGCTGTTGCAGCCACCCCATGCCCGGCGAAAGCACCGAAGCCGCTGCGCACCGGCGTTTGGTAGAGGAAATGGGCTTTGACTGTGCCCTCGACCACGCCTTTGGCTTTGTATACCGCACCGATTTTGAAAACGGACTTACCGAGCACGAATACGACCACGTATTTTTTGGCCACTATGAGGGCGATTTTCAGGTGAATTACGAAGAAGTGGCCAGCACCCGCTGGATTACTTTAGAAGATTTAGATGCTTGGATGACTGCCAAACCCGAAGATTTTACTTTTTGGTTCAAGCACATCTACGAGCAGGTAAAAGCCCACCTCGCAAAAAAAGGCGGGCATGCGTAAAATTGCCAGCGTAGTTTTGTTGCTGCTGGTTTTGTTGGGATGTAAAAACGAAAACAACACCAATCAGCAAGCCGAATTAAATGCTGTCCTACCTGAAACCCGTTACGGAATTGTAATTGATTCGTTTCGGGTAGAAGAAAGCACCGTCAATAATGGCGAAAACCTCAGCATCATCCTCAATAGATATGGCGCGAGCAGCGCTTTGGTACATCTCGTTGTGCAAGCTAGTAAGGATGTTTTTGATGCACGCAGCATTCGTGTGGGCCAAAAGTACACCGTAATAAGCGATGAAGATGACCAGCCGTTGCGTTATTGGATTTATGAAAAGGACGTGGTTACCTATTTCATCTTTGACCTCAGCGATAGTCTTCCCAAAATCACCCGCTACGATCGCCCGGTAGAAACGCACATCAAACATTTAGGAGGGGTGATCAACAGTTCGCTGTTTAAGACGGTGCTCGACGCCGGTGCCACCCAAGAATTGGCCGTAAAACTGGCAGGGGTATTCGACTGGACCGTCGACTTTTTCAGCATTCAAAAGGGCGATTATTTTAGGGTGGTTTACGAAGAAAAAACGGTGGAAGGCCAGCCCTACGGTATGGGTAAAATTTTAGCGGCTGAATTTATGCACCGCAACAAGCAGCACTACGCCATTCGCTACGACCGCGACGGCAAGAAAGATCAGTTTTATAACGAAAAAGGCGAAAGCATGCGCAAGCGTTACCTCAAGGCACCGCTGGAATACAGCCGCATCAGTTCTAAATTTTCTGCCAACCGCCTGCATCCTGTTTTAAAAACCAATCGCGCCCATTTAGGAGTCGATTATGCGGCACCCACCGGCACACCCATTCGGGCCATTGGCCACGGCACAGTACTTGAAGCCGGTTACAGGGGAGGAAACGGAAATTATGTCAAATTGAAACATAGTCCTCAGCACAGTACGGGCTACCTACACATGAGCAAAATTGCATCAGGAATTCGTCCCGGGGTACGGGTAAGTCAGGGTCAGGTGATTGGTTATGTAGGCAGCACAGGTTTAGCTACCGGACCGCACCTTTGCTTTCGCTTTTGGGAAAATGGGGTACAAGTGAACCCGCTACGCATTCAAACCCCACCAGCCGAACCGATGGCTGAAAAAGACAAACCTGCTTATTTCATTCACCGCGATAGCATGTTGGTGGAGTTGAATAAGGTGGTTTTGCCAGAATCTTAGAGGATAACGCCGTATTGGCTACAGCTTGGCTGCCAGCTGAGGCAGCCACTTAAGCACTTACAAGCTTCAACGCAAGCAAGTGACTTCCCAAATTATGCAGGGCTCGCTCGATCTTAAAAGCTTGCTCGGGCCGCGGTTTTTTTAAGCCCGAAGCATAATGCTGCAACTGCTTCTGATTGATTCCCGTGAGTTTTTCCAAGGCAGCATTTGTAAAAATACCCTTGAAATAGTTCAAAATGCCAATTACTTGAAACTCATAAACCAGCTCAAAAGGCCCTCTGAAAAGGTCGTCTAGCGGGTCATTATCCGCCAAGCTTCCTTCGATGTGAAACGCTATGGCTTCTTTAATTTGGTCCATGATTTCTGAAGGCGACTCCCCAGTAGCAACACAACCAGGTAAAGCAGGAACATATGCCCCAAAATTATTTCCTGAGTACGTAATCACGACTGATACTTTTTCCATTTGAATCAGTTTAAATAGGTTAAGACCTTAAACCAGCTTGCTTTTCTATGCTGTTTACCAATTCATGCGTTAAGTCATCGCTGGGTTTTCCATTGATGGTGACCTTTCCTGATTTGGTAGGATGTTTAAATTGTCGATGACTGCCTTTCGTTCTTACTAAGACCCAACCGTCATCTTCAATCATTTTAATCATAGCTTTTACTTTTCTTATCATGATAATCAAGTAAAACTACCCAACAAAGGTAGTAAAATAACTACTATTTACAAACGCATATCATTTAAGAGATCCTATTTCAGCCTCCTCTCGCCTCCCTTGCTTTCAGAAAGGCTGAAGGCGTCATAACTGCTAAGCTACTTTGGCTATAATCCTTAAGATTCCGTGTGATAATGAGTTGCATGCCAGTTTCACTTTTGGCTGCAAAATGCTGCAAAGCATCTTCAAAATCCACAAAATCAGATGCTAGCGCTTCCAAAACTTCTGCTTTCTGAATAGACGCTATCTCTACCAGGGTTAAAAGTTGCTTCAAATGTGTAATCACTTTGTTATGGCTTCCCAATTTTCGCAGGATGTAGTAAACATTGCTTATCAATACGGGCGTTACAAAAACTTGAAGCTGTTTCTTTTCGCAAAGGGCCAAAATGCGTGCCGCATCCTCGGCAAAAGGCTGGCGATCTAAAAAGAAATCAAGCACCACATCGGTGTCTAAAAGCAGCTTGTTCATTTTAAGTATTTTTCGGTCAACGCATCTGTCATGGCCTTTTTGTAATCAAAATCTGCTGGCAATTTGAAAGCCCCTTTTAATGCTTTCACTGTGGGAGGTAAATCTAACTTGGCCTCCTCTACAGGCATCACGATTGCCTTCAGGTAGTTTTCGATTAAATCCGACAAGCTCCTGCCACGCTGCTTTGCGTATTTTTTGGCCTGTTCAATGATTAGTGGATCCATGGTTAGGGTCAATTTTGTGTTCATGGCGGCGGGCTTTGTATCAAAGATACAAAACAGACATTTTACACGTGTATTTTAAAATAAAATCACACGTGTAAACTTTTGTATTTTTTCTATTTCACCCACCCCAGCCGCTGCGGTCTAAACTGCGGTACTGAATGGCCTCGGCAATGTGTTCTACTTCGATGTTTTCGCTGCCGGCCAAATCGGCGATGGTGCGGCCTACTTTGAGGATGCGGTCGTAGGCGCGGGCCGACAGGCCCAGTCGTTCCATGGCTGTTTTGAGCAGCAGTTGTCCGGTTTTAGACAAGCTGCACCATTGGGCCAGCTGACTGGTGCTCATTTGTGCGTTGGCGTGCAGTTCGAGTCCTTCGAAGCGGGCCTGCTGCCGTTCACGGGCCTGCAGCACCCGGGCGCGGATGGCCTCGCTGCTCTCTGCTGGTCGGGTTTCACTCAGCTCACTGAAGGCCACGGGGGTCACTTCCACATGGATGTCGATGCGGTCGAGTAGCGGGCCGCTCACCCTGCTGAGGTAGCGTTGTACTTGACCGGGCGGACAACTGCACTCCTTTTCGGGATGGTTGTAGTAGCCGCAGGGACAAGGGTTCATAGAGGCCACGAGCATAAAACTGGCGGGGTAATCGATGGTGAAGCGGGCGCGGGAAATGGTGACCCGCCGCTCCTCGAGCGGCTGCCGGAGCACTTCCAGTACCGAGCGTTTGAATTCGGGCAGTTCGTCGAGGAACAATACGCCGTTGTGGGCTAGCGAAATTTCACCTGGCTGTGGGTGCGCACCGCCTCCGACCAAAGCAATGTCAGAAATCGAATGGTGTGGATTTCGAAAAGGCCGAGTACTTACCAGCCCCAGTCGCTCCGGAAGTTTACCAGCAACGGAGTGGATTTTGGTAGTTTCCAACGCCTCATGCAAACTCAAGGGTGGCAAAATCGAGGGCAATCGCTTCGACAGCATGGTTTTGCCCGCGCCTGGCGGACCGATCAAAATCACATTATGTCCACCCGCTGCCGCAATTTCCAAGGCTCTTTTGATGTTCTCTTGCCCTTTTACGTCCGCAAAATCCACGGCAAAATCAGTCTGGGTGGCAAAAAACTCATCTCGCGTATTGATCTCCACGCGCTCTGGCAAAATCTTATCTCCCAAAAAATCCACCAATTCCCGCAAATTTTCCAAGCCATATACTTCCAAGCCCGCTACAATCGCCGCCTCCCGTGCATTGGCTTTGGGCAACAACATCCCCTTAAATCCTTCCTTCTTCGCCTGAATGGCCATGGGCAGTGCGCCTTTAATGGGATTGATTTGGCCATCCAGCCCCAATTCACCCATGATCACAAAGCCTTGTAATTTATCAGGAGGGAGCTGGTCACTCACCGCCAACATCCCCACTGCAATGGCCAAGTCGTAAGCGGCACCCTCCTTTTTTATATCGGCTGGCGCCATATTGATCACGTATTTAAAGCGCTTCACCTCATAGCCTGAATTGCGCATGGCCGTTTCGATGCGGTGCTGCCCCTCCTTTACCGCATTGTCGGGCAACCCCACCAAAAAATACCCAATGCTGTTTTTTTGCACATCAATTTCGATCTGAATGGTGATGGCATTCACGCCCAGCACCGCGCTTCCAAAAGTCTTTATCATGGCTACATTTCCTTCTTCCATCAATAATAAAACATCCTTTTTACAATTTGGCCGAGATGCGCAATTCGAGATAAAAGATGCGCAGAAATTGAAAAGATTGGTCAGGGAGGGCTATTTTTGCAGGGCAACAACGCCCCTCCATGTACCTCTACATCAAAGCCCTGCACATCTTATTTGTGGTTACCTGGTTTGCCGGGCTCTTTTACTTTGTGCGCTTGCTCATTTATAATGTAGAAGCCGGGGCAAGGGATGCTGTGGCACGCGACATCTTGAGGGAGCAATACAAAGGACAGCTCCTGCGGCTGTGGCGCGGCATTACGGTGCCTTCAGCGGTAATTACAGGGGTATTTGGCCTTTGGATGTGGCATTTGTACGGCTCTTTACCCGGATGGTTAGCTGTGAAGCTGGCTTTTGTAGCGGGTTTATACTTGTATCACATCAGTTGTTGGTATTTATACAGACAACAACTCCAAGGAATTTTTAAATATTCAGGCCAACAATTGCGGGTGTGGAACGAGGTGGCGACGGTTTTTTTGGTGGCGATTATCTTTTTAGTGGTACTCAAGAGCACTTTGAGCATGGCATGGGGCCTGCTTGGTTTGTTTGGATTTATAGGGTTGTTGATGGGAGGGATTGTGTGGTACAAGAGATCTAGAGCAAAATAAGCCTTCTTTTTTAACACAGAGTCATTTTTCTAGTTGTTCTATGACCATCTTAAATCCGAATAAAAGAAATTCGGAAGTCAGCGTTTTGGTGCAGGTTTCAGCGGAAGACAAAGATTTAACCTTTCCTAGTTTGAGGCTCCACGCGAAGTAGCACAGATGGCTGTTTGCACAGCCAACTTCCAAAGAACAGGCTGCTAAATTTGGGTCTACGGATTTGTTGATGGGAGGGATTGTGTGGTACAAGAGGTCTAGAGCAAAATAAGCCTTCTTTTTTAACACAGAGTCATTTTTCTAGTTGTTCTATGACCAGCTCAAATCCGAACAAAAGAAATCCGGAAGTCAGCGTTTTGGTGCAGGTTTCAGCGGAAGACAAAGATTTAACCTTTCCTAGTTTGAGGCTCCACGCGCCCTTCGATGAACTCAGGGACCGACACAGATGGCTGTTTGCACAGCCAAGTTCAACATAAGCATGTTTTCTCCCTGACTAGGTCGCTACGCTTGAGAGCCTGCACTCCCATTATCCCTGCTAAAAATGATCATAATGCGCCGATACATATACGCCAGGGCCTGCTCTGTCCAACAGTGAGTAATACGATGGTCCCTGAGCCCCGTCGAAGGGCGGTCTGTTAGGGAGTGGAACGACCGGTCTGTTAGCGACCAAAGGGAGCGGTCTGTAAAGCGAGCCGCAGGCGAGCAGTCTTTTTACTAAATTTGAAGATGCGCTTTATACTAATATGCTTCCTTTTAAGCAGCACCAGCTTGTTAGCCGTTGCTCAACCAAATTTGCAGTCGCTCTTCTTCGGTTTTTCGAGGATTGACGACTTCCAAATGAACAACAATGGCACCGGATATTTAGCTGTAAACGGCGTTTCTGCTGTTTTAAAAACGATTGACGGCGGAATCACTTACAGCCCTGTTCTAAATTTTAACGACTCAAGTGGTCCCCGCCCCTATGTGCGCTCCATCCGTTTTTTCAACGATTCCATCGGTTTTTTAGGAACCCTTGCACCCAACCGCACCTTTTGGCGCACCCTCGATGGCGGCCAAAACTGGGAGAACATGAGCACCACGCTACCTTTAGGCATCGCCGCCATTTGTGGCATGGCCGTGGTAGACCAACGCTTGCTTTTTGCTACCGGCCGCTATTTTGGAGATGCTTATTTGTTGCGGAGCGTTGACACTGGCCGCACCTGGGTGTACACCGATATGAAACCACAAGCCAGTCAGCTGATTGATGTACATTTTATCGACTCCCTTAACGGCTTCTTGACCGGAAAATCGGCCAATGCCAGCGAGGGTGCCATTGTTTTGCGCACGGCAGATGGGGGCAACAGTTGGACCACCGCTGCGGTATCCAATCGCCCCGGCGACCAAGGCTGGAAGTTTTTCAAGCGCAGTACAACCGACTATTACGTATCTCTAGAAAACGGATTGGAAGTGCCCAATGCCTATTTGCGAAGCTACGATGCAGGTCAAACCTGGCAGCTGATTACCATGGATACTTTTGCCCTGCCCATGCTGCAGTCGGTGGGCTTTCTCACTCGAGAAATAGGCTTCGCAGGCGGGCATTTTTCTGGCATTTTGTACACCACAGATGGCGGCACCACCTGGACCCGCACCCAGCAGTACTCGGGCTTCAACCGCATGCAGCACTTGGGCGACCGGCTGTTTATTTCGGGCAACCAGTTCGTGTACAGCGGCCCTGCCTTAGGCGTAGGTGTCAAAGAAATAGCGCTTGCATCTAGTCAAAAACGTCATGCGCTGCTCCCAGCCTATCCCAATCCTGCCCAAGGCAGCGTTACCGCCGGTTTTAAACTCGCCGATGCGGGCAATGCCGGTTTTCTGATCAGCGATATGCAAGGCAAAAGCATCCGTGCGTATCCCCCGCTGTACCTCCTGGCGGGCGAGCACCAGCAGCAGCTCGATTTGCAAGGTTTGGCTGCAGGCATGTACCTATTGCAGCTCTACACCGACGATGAACATCATTTTCAGCGCTTGCTGATTAAATAACCCAGCAAACTTCCATTTTCCACCAGCTTGTAACCTAAGTTACAAGGTGTGACCTGAATTTTCGCTAGCTTGCCTCTCTAAACCACCGATACTATGAAAAAGAACATGGGAAATACCGACAAGGCTGTACGCATCCTGTTGGCCATCATCATTGCCGCCTTGTATTTTACTGGCACTGTGCCAGGCGTGCTGGGCATGGTGCTGTTGGCATTCGCTGCCATTTTTGTATTGACCTCCTTCATCTCTTTTTGTCCATTGTACCTCCCCTTGGGCATCAACACCTGCAAAAAGGCTTAAGGAGCCGATATCGCGCCTCGGGCAACCGTCAGAAATTCTTCAAGAATCATGGCGGTTGCTCCCCAAATAAAATGCGCCTCCCACGCAAAGCCGGGAACCGTACGCTGGCCCGCCCCTACCGTAATTTCACGTTGGGTACGGGCTTTGTCTTGTAGCAAATATTGCAGCGGTATTTCTAAGATTTCCGCCACCTCGGCCTGTTGAGGCTGCCATAAAACTGGCTCAAGCAAGCGACCCACAAAGGGATCCACCAAAAAATTACTTGGAGGAATGTAAAGCGGAGTTAAGGGCCCGAGCATTTCGATTTTCTGAGCAGCCACTCCCACTTCCTCCTCTGTTTCACGCAAAGCGGTTTGTTGCTTCGAGGCATCCATGGCTTCCATTTTGCCGCCTGGAAAACTGATTTGGGCACTGTGCACCCCTGGATAGGCCACTCTTTTCGTAAAAAGCAACCGCCAATCGCCAGCGCGTTCAAAAAGCAACAACAAAACGGCAGCTTCTTTAGGATTTTGCGCCCGCACCCAAGCTTCATCTGGCACATCGCGATAGGGAGGCGACATTTGCAATTGTTGAGAGAGGCCGGGCAAAGGTCCTGTTAAGTTAATTTGTAAGGTTTTCAAATCAAGCATAAGCGAAGATAATTCACATCCCGGACATTCAGTATTTCCGTTTTTATAGCCTTAATTAACATGGCGTACGCCCACTTAGTCAATAGGAATGTTTCAAAAACTAAAATAATTGATTTGTTTTTTAAAACGCTGGCAATCAATGCATCTAACAGTTAAAAAAAGTTTGAAAAACAGTCATCTGATTGTATTATTGCTTAATATTGAGTTAAGAAACCTTAAAATCTAGTAGTATGAAAAAAATTGTATTATCGTTGGTAATGGGCTTGTTTGCATTTGCGAGCCACAATGCCAGTGCCCAAGTTGTTGGGTTTGTAACGCATCCCGTATCTGTTCGAGGCAATTTAGAAATTGGCTTGCCAGCATCGGGTTGGGGTATCAGTTTAGATACCATTGCCGTAACAGGCAGATTAATTGTTGGTAGAGGTACCACAGTGCTGGCCGCAGGTGACTCTTTAGCTTGTGATACTTTGCTCACAAACGCTGCTGCAGTTGCTGGTAAGATTGTTGTGTTGTATCGTGGTTCTTGTGAATTCGGCACCAAAGCATTGGCTGCACAGCGTGCAGGTGCCATTGGTGTTATCATCGTAAACAATGCTGCTGGTGTAGCCGGCATGGCAGGCGGTGGTAATGGTATCAATGTCACCATTCCTTTGGTAATGATTAGCAATGCTGACGGAATCAGACTGCGTCCGTCGATTGATAATGACTCAACAGTTGCATTAATCGGTCAAAAAAGAGGCCAGTTCGCCAATGACTACGGTTTTACCGTTGGTAACCTTATTCGCCCTATCGAGTTTTCGGTTCCACGCACCCAAGCACTTAACCCTGGCGATTATCCTATTAAGTTAGGCGCAAATGTGGTTAACTACGGTCAGAATGCACAAACTAACGTGAATTTGAACGTGAAAATCGACTTCACCAACCCGGCTGGAACTACAAGCACAGTATACAACCAGTCTGGCACCTTGGCCAGCTTGCCAAAAGACTCTATCCGTCAGATTTTAGTGTCGGATTTTGATCCAAGTGCTTTTGGTCGTGGCAGGTACCTCATCACATACGAAGTTACAGCTACCAATCCAGATGACTTTAATGGAGACAACGTATCTACCCAAGGCTTTTGGCTAACAGATAGCTTGTATTCTAAAGCCCGCTTGGATTCTGCCGGTTTAGCGCGCTTCTCAGGGGGTGTTCGTCCATCAGACGCCACCGCTGGTCCTTATGAGTATGGTATCTGGTTCTATGCAGACCGTGGAGACTTAGTAAGAGTGAAAAGATTACGATTTGCATTTGTAACCAATGCAGGCTTCCAATTGATTAATGAAACCGTTGTTGGTAAAGTAAGCCAGTGGTTAGATGTGAACACTAACAATGCCATTGATCCAGGTGAAATGATTGAAATAGGTGAAGGATTTTATACCTATACCGACAGCTTGGGCTCCGCTTCTTTGAGAGAAGTAGCTATCACTGACATTGCCACAAACCTACCGGGCGTGAGACTCGATAGTAATGGTGTTTATTTATTCTCTGTAGCATATACTGGCGTACAAACAGGGGTATTCACAAGCATCGATGCTGGCATGGATTATACCGCTTCACAGCCACTGTACAACCAATTTATCGCGCCTGTATTTGTAGCTGCTTGGAATCCGAATGGCTTTGGTCCAACCCGCGTACCTGCCATCACTGCAATTGTTGAAGAAGTTGGCTCTAGTGTGAAAGAGATTCGCAATGACTTAAACATTCGCGTATATCCAAATCCTGTGCGCGATGAACTCATGATTCGTATCAATGCAGACAATGCGATTGGCGCAGTTAATTACGATGTGATGGACATCGCTGGTCGTGTAGTAATGAGTGGAACCAAAATGGTAGAAGGTTTGAACGACCAAATGAGTTTGAGTGTAGGCCATTTGCAAGAAGGCATTTACACCATCGTCATGAAAACAAATAAAGGTTTCAATACCAGCCGATTTGTAGTAGCAAAGTAAGCTAAATACAAATTTACTCACCAAAGGGAGGCCTCATGAGGCCTCCCTTTTTTTTTTACTTGTGCCAGCATCACAGCCAATACGACTAACTCAATCCCACTTTACTTCCAAAAAAGAACAATCCGATTTAAAAAAATAATGCAAAAACTTTAGATTTTGTAATCAGCTAGTTTGCAGTCATTTAGAGCCCATTTTTCGCTAAAAACCGTTTAAAAAAGCATCAAATAAGGCCGAAAAAGGTCTTTTTACACAGCAAACCGTTTGGATACCGCTCAAATAAACCCTATTATTGAGATTAAACTTATTGAATTTGATATGAAAAAGCTCTTACTCTCTTTGATCCTAGGACTTCTGTCGCTTACATCACATCAAGCCATTGCGCAAGTCGTTGGCTTCGTCACACAACCCACTGCAGTACGTGGAAACTACACCATTGGTGTAGCGGCATCAGGCTGGGGTGCAGATCTTGACACCTTAACGGCTGTAGGTCAACTCCGCGTATTACGCTCACAAGGCGGCACTGCTGTTGGTGATTCCCTCGGCTGTGATACTGTACTGGCTAACCCCTCTGCCCTCGCTGGTAAAATTGCTGTTGTTTATCGCGGCGCATGCGAATTTGGTCTAAAAGCCTATGGCGCGCAACGGGCAGGTGCTATTGGTGTAATTATAATCAATAATGCAGCAGGCGTAATTGATTTGGGTGGTGGTGTTAATGGCATCAATGTAACCATCCCCGTTGTAATGATCAGTAATGCAGACGGTGCAACTTTACGCCCGTTTATTGATGGTGACTCAACAGTAGCCATTATTGGCCAAAAACGTGGCCAATTTGCTAACGACTTCGGATTTACACCAGGAAATTTAGTTAGGCCGATGGATTGGGCTGTACCACATACAGCTGCCAAAAACCCGGGCGATTACGAAGTGCTCCTCGGTGCACAAATCGTGAACTATGGCCAAAACGCACAAACCAACGTCAATTTGAATGTTAAAATCGACTTTACTAATCCAGCTGGTAGCACCAGTACGGTTTATAACCAGTCTAATGTATTGGCAGCACTTCCGATCGACTCTACCTTGTTGATTACAGTACCAAGCTTTGACCCAAATGCATATGGCCGTGGGAAATATCTCATTACCTATAATGTTACTGCCACAAATTCAGACGATTTCGATGGTGATAACGTAGTAACCCAGTCGTTTTGGTTGACCGATACGCTGTACAGCAAAGCACGCCTCGATACTGCCGGAAACCCAATTTTCTCTGGTGGTGTTCGTCCTTCTGATGCCGCTGCTGGTCCCTACGAATTCGGTATTTGGTTTTACGCCGACCGTGGTCATCAAGTAAAAGTGAACAAACTCAAGTTCTCTTATGTAACCAACGCTGGTTTCCAATTGATTAATGAAACCGTTGTAGGCAAGGTGTCACAATGGTTGGATGTAAACACCAATGGTTTGATTGATCCAGGTGAAATGATTGAAATGGGAGAAGGCTTTTATACCTATACCGACAGTCTTGGTTCTGCCTCGCTACGCACCGTTAGCATTACTGACATCGCCACAAACCTACCGGGCGTTACCCTGGATAGCAATGGCGTGTATTTGTTCTCTATGTCATATACCGGTGCTCAAACCGGCGTGTTCACAAGCATCGATCCACAAGGAAACTACACGGCTTCTAGCGACATCTACTTGCAATACACCGCACCGGTGTTTGTAGCCGCTTGGAACCCAAATGGCTTTGGTGACGACCGTGTACCAGCTATCGTAGCCATTGTGGAAGAAGTTCCAGAAACTTCAAGTGTAAACGAAATTCGTAACGACCTCAGCATCCGCGTTTATCCAAACCCGGTACGTGACGAGTTAAACATCCGCATCCACGCTGAAAACGCCATAGGCGAAGTGCGTTATGATGTGATGGACATCGCTGGTCGCATTGTAATGAGCGGCAGCAAAATGGTGGATGGCCTGAACGACCAAATGACTTTGAGCGTTGGTCAGTTACAGGAAGGTCTTTACACCATCGTAATGAAGACCAACAAAGGCTTTAACACCAGCCGTTTTGTTGTAACGAAGTAATAAATTCACCTACGGTGAAGAAGGGAGGCCGCAAGGTCTCCCTTTTTTTATGCCGACTCCCCTCAGCTCCAAGCTTTCATTCGTGCACCTTGGCTTAGAATTTTGTATTTTTGTGATTCTCAAAAAATCGCCTCGTTTTTATGGAAACCAAAATCTACCAGCCCAAAAATCACATCCGCATAGTAACCGCGGCTTCTTTGTTTGATGGACACGACGCTGCTATCAACATCATGCGGCGCATTTTACAGAGCAGCGGTGCCGAAGTGATTCATTTGGGGCACAACCGCTCGGTAGCCGAAATTGTGAACTGTGCCATCCAAGAGGATGCGCAGGCCATTGCCATTACCAGCTACCAAGGCGGTCACGTAGAGTTTTTTAAGTACATGCACGATTTACTCAAGGAGAAGGGCGCCGGCCACATTCGCTTATTTGGCGGCGGCGGCGGTACCATCCTCCCAAGCGAAATTGAGGAACTCCAAGGCTACGGCATCACCCGCATCTATTCACCCGACGATGGCCGTTCGATGGGCTTGCAGGGCATGATCAACCATTTGCTCGAGTCGTGCGACTTTGCCACCGGCATGAGTTTAAACGGAGAACTGGGGCACATCCTCCAAAAAGAGCCCTTGAGCATTGCCCGCATCATCTCTACCGCAGAAAACAATCCCGATTTATACGCCAGCGTTCGTGGCAAAATCACCGAAATGATTGCGGCTTCGGCCAAAACCAAAATCACCCCGGTACTCGGCATCACAGGCACGGGCGGGGCGGGTAAGTCGAGCTTGGTAGACGAACTTGTTCGTCGCTTTTTGCTCGATTTTATGGAGGATGGGGACGTTGAAAAAGGCAAAACCATCGCCATTATATCGGTTGATCCGAGCAAACGCAAAACCGGTGGGGCGCTGTTGGGCGACCGCATCCGGATGAATAGCATTAACAACTCCCGCGTTTACATGCGCTCGTTGGCCACGCGTCAGAGCAACCTCGCCCTGAGCAAATATGTGCAAGACGCGGTAGATGTGACCAAGGCGGCAGGCTTCGACCTCATTATCCTTGAAACATCGGGCATCGGACAAAGCGATACCGAAATCATTGAACACAGCGATATGAGCTTGTATGTGATGACGCCCGAGTACGGCGCTGCCACGCAGCTCGAAAAAATCGATATGCTCGATTTTGCCGATTTGATTGCCCTCAACAAATTCGACAAGCGCGGTGCCCTGGATGCCTTGCGCGATGTGCAGAAGCAATTTCAGCGCAACCACCAGCGCTGGGACGAAAAGCCCGACACCATGCCCGTGTTTGGCACCATCGCCTCCCAGTTCAACGACCCCGGCATGAACCGCTTGTACCGCTCGGTGATTGATCACCTGGTGGCCAAAACTGGTGCACCCTTACAAAGTACTTTCGCTGCTTCGGGTGAAATGTCGGAGAAGATTTTCATCATTCCGCCGCACCGCACCCGCTACCTGAGCGAAATCACCGATAGCATTCGGCAGTACGACACCTGGGTAGACGAGCAATCAACCCTTGCGCAGCAGTTGTACAGCCTCAGCGAAAGCATTGCCCACCTCAAAGGCAGCAGCACTGCTGGAGCACCAGATGCCGCTTTAGCCACCACCATCCAAACCCTCGAAACTCGTTTGGTGGCATTGGAGCGCAAATTGGCTGGTGAAAACAAACACATCCTCGATAGCTGGGAACAGAAAGTAAAAACCTACAAAGACCCCATCTTTACCTACCATGTGCGCGGTAAGGCCATCGAAGTGCCTACCCATACCGAGAGCCTCTCGCATTTGCAAATCCCGAAGGTGAGTTTGCCGAGCTACAAAGCCTGGGGCGACGTACTCCGCTGGAACCTGCAGGAAAACGTGCCGGGCGAGTTCCCATACACCGCTGGGGTGTTCCCTTTCAAGCGCGTGGGCGAAGATCCTACCCGAATGTTTGCCGGAGAAGGCGGTCCAGAGCGCACCAACAAACGTTTCCATTACGTTTCGCATGGCTTACCGGCCAAGCGTTTGAGCACGGCCTTCGATTCGGTAACGCTGTATGGCAACGACCCCGATTACCGTCCCGATATCTATGGCAAAATCGGCAACTCCGGCGTAAGCGTGTGTTGCTTAGATGACGCCAAAAAGCTCTACAGCGGCTTCAACCTGTGCGACCCGGCTACTTCGGTGTCGATGACCATTAACGGTCCGGCCCCCATGCTCCTCGGCTTCTTCATGAACGCCGCCATCGACCAGCAGTGCGAGCTGTACATCCGTGAAAAGGGCTTGGAAGCAGAAGTAGAGGCCAAAATCGAGGCCATTTACAAGGCCAAAGGCGTGGCGCGACCGCGTTACCAGTCCGAGCAGCTGCCCGAAGGCAACGACGGCTTAGGTTTGATGCTGTTGGGCGTTACTGGCGACCAAGTGCTGCCTGCTGATGTCTACCAAAACATCAAGTCCCGCACCCTCAGCAGTGTGCGCGGCACCGTGCAAGCCGACATCCTCAAAGAAGACCAGGCCCAAAACACCTGCATTTTCAGCACCGAATATTCGCTGCGTTTGATGGGCGATGTGCAGTCGTATTTTATCGACCACAACGTGCGTAATTTTTACTCGGTGAGCATATCGGGTTACCACATTGCCGAGGCGGGTGCCAATCCCATTTCGCAGCTCGCCTTTACCCTGGCCAACGGCTTCACCTTTGTAGAGTATTATGTAAGCCGGGGCATGGACATCAATAAATTTGCGCCCAACCTCAGCTTCTTCTTCAGCAATGGGGTAGATCCTGAGTATTCGGTAATTGGTCGGGTGGCACGCCGCATCTGGGCCAAAGCCCTCAAGCATAAGTACAAGGCCGACGAGCGCAGTCAGATGCTCAAATACCACATCCAAACGAGTGGCCGCTCGCTGCATGCGCAGGAAATCGATTTTAACGACATCCGCACCACCTTGCAGGCGCTGTATGCCATCTACGACAACTGCAATTCGCTGCACACCAATGCCTACGACGAAGCCATCACCACCCCTACCGAGGAAAGTGTGCGTCGGGCCATGGCCATTCAGCTCATCATCAACAAAGAGCTGGGGTTGGCCACCAACCAAAATCCGTTGCAAGGCTCCTTTATCATCGAAGAGCTTACCGATTTGGTAGAAGCTGCGGTGCTGGCCGAATTCGACCGCATTACCGAACGCGGTGGGGTGCTCGGCGCCATGGAAACCATGTACCAGCGCAACAAAATTCAGGAAGAAAGCATGCATTACGAGATGCTCAAGCATACCGGCGAGCTGCCAATTATTGGGGTAAACACCTTCTTAAGCAGCAAAGGCTCTCCTACCATTTTGCCGGCGGAAGTAATTCGTGCCACCACCGAGGAAAAGGAATACCAGATTGAGATGCTGCAAACCCTGCACAAAGCCCATGCGGGTAAGGCCGAGGAATTGCTGGGGAAGGTGCAAAAAGCCGCCATCCAAAACGAAAATGTGTTTGAGGCCATCATGGAAGCTTGTAAGTATTGCTCGCTGGGACAAATCACCAACGCCATGTTTCTAGTAGGTGGGCAGTACCGTCGCAATATGTAAGCGACTTGCTGTATATTCGTGCCATGCGCTTATTGCTCTTGTTGAAGATGTTGGTGTTGCTGCTGCCTTTGGCGGTGGGGGCACAAAGTAGGGGCGGTTCTTTACCCGCAGCGCCGATCGACAGCAGTTCAGGGCCGTCGGTTGCCGCGGATACGGCGCAAATCGTTAAAAGCTACTCCGCTATTGGCACGGGCATTACCAGTGCCGACATAGCGGCGCTGCCCAGGGCTGCGGGGCCGAAAAAACCGAGTCGCAATGCCGATTTAGAAGGCATTGTGCTCACTTACCAGATGGATTTTTTAAGGGGATTTGCAGGTGCGCCGGTGCAATTGCGGCAGCTGCGTTCGGGCGGCTTTTCGTTTACCTTTTATTTCAACCAGAAATTCGGGCAATCGAAGTTCAGCTATGCCGCTGGAGCGGGTTTATCGGCCCGCAACTACTTCAGCAATTTGCGCGATTGGCAAACTGGAGCAGTTTGGCCTGATTCGCCAGAGGTAAAAAACAAACATGTATTTACCACCTACGAGCTCGTGCCGCTCGAGCTGCGCTACACCACGCGTGTGGGTGCGAGCGGTAAGACTTTCAAAATTTCTGCGGGAGTCAATGTAGGATACACCGGCAGTCTGAGCCGGAAATCAGAGCTAGGCAGTTTGATGGAGAAGTACAAAGGCCGATCCGACATGCTGGACCTAGACCCGTGGCGGGCTGCGGTGATTGCGCGCATGGGTTATCACAGACTAGGAATAAGTATGTATTACGGGCTCAACGACTGGTTCAAGACCAATCCCATCAACGGGCGTCCGTGGTCGTTGGGGGTGTCGTTGCTTTTGTAAGACCGTTCGCCATGTGGCTCACTTTACAGACCGCTCCCTTTGGTCGCTAACAGACCGGTCGCTGCGCTCCCTAACAGACCGCTCGCCTGCGGCTCGCTCAGAGACAGCGCAGGCCCTGGCGTACGTCTTCTAGCTTTTACTTGACATTAGTTTTGAAACCCGGCTGTGCAAAGAGCCTTCTGTGTAAGGCCCTGGCGTCGATGCATCTAATTAATGAATGTTGAATCAAACGGTCAACGTTATTTAGGAAAGTACAACACTCCCAAATCAGCAATCGCCAATCGAAATCGCAAATCGCCAATCGAAATCGCTAATCAAAAATCCCCAAGGGCCCTCCGCGTAAAGCCTCTTCCCCGGAAAGGTTAAATCTCCACCTGCTGCCTCGACCTGCACCAATACGCTGCACAGCGAACGAGAAGTTTAAGAATTAACAAGACCATGGAACGGCCAAAACCCGAAACTCTGTGTTAACCCTTCGACTGCTTCGCGCTCAGGGACCGCCCTTCGATGAACTCAGGGACCATCGCTGCGGCTCACTCTACAGACCGCTTCGCTTTTCAGACATCAGACCGGGAGCAGCGCTCCCTTTTCAGATAAATGGGGCCCTGGCGTACGTCTTCTAGCTTTTACTTGACATTAGTTTTGAAACCCGGCTGTGGAAACAGCCGGCTGTATAAGGCCTTGGCGTCGATGCATCTGCATGGCATTATCATTTTTCGCGGAATGGAGATTGTTCTTCAAATCAGAAATCGCCAATCGAAATCGCTAATCAAAAATCCCCAAGGGCCCTCCGAGCCAATCCTCTAAAGAGGAAAGGTTAAATCTCCGTACTCCGATCCAACCTGCACCGTTAGGCGCCTCAAGAGAACGAGAAGTTTAGGATTTACCCGCATCATAGAATGGCCAAAAGTAATAACTCTGTGTTAACCCTTCGATGAACTCAGGGACCG
>JAUXNJ010000015.1 GCA_030682795.1 Sphingobacteriaceae bacterium | reverse complement strand
CGGTTAACATTGTTGAAGTCGGTATTTGGGGTACCCAAAGCAGCAATGGCCACAGCACCCGACTCAATGCCTGTGATGGTGGTAGCTGGGATGGTCAAGTTTACATTCGACACAAAAGGTGCTGGACTTTTGCCCGTAGGAGGCACTGATAACAAATCGTTCGTAGCTGCACCAACCGATGTAAAGCCTTTCCAAGCCAAAACATCGTCGAACAAAGGACTCGTTGTTAACGTACCAACCCTACCTACAGCATGATCTATTGTGTTGGCTACATGATACGCATTGTTGTTAATGTCAAGATTGGTGGCCACATAACTCGTTGGTAACCAAATAGCATTAAATGCCCGCGTACCCGTGGCCACAGAGGTCATTGTATTGCTGAAAACATTGTTTTTAATTTCCACATTGGTAACAACCGTACTGGAAATCACCAAAGCCGCCGAGGCCGCACCTACCGTACTGGCATTGGTATACGCACCAAACAAATGTACCGTATTGTACCACACCTTGTGGCCGCTACCGCTGCCCAAACGAATACCAAAGGCATTCGTTATTTGCGATGTTGCCGAACCATTTTGTGAGCGAATGCCACGAATTACGTTGTTGTCAATGATGAAGCCATCACCACTGATTACAAAAATACCATTGGCGCCGTTAAGGGCAGGTGTAAATACATCGTAAATGAGGTTACGCGAGGTGCGTACATTGCTCGAACCAGTACCTCCAAGCTCAATGCCTGAGCGGGTTATTGAAGCCGTACCCGTAATGTTAAAGATCTCATTACCGCGAATCTCTGAGTTCAAGAGGTTCTGAACATCTATACCTTTTAAATTTACTGTCAAATTAGCATTTGAATGACCTATGAAGTTATTGGAAATGCTACAGTTTGAAAAGCGCGTCGCAATGGCACCACGCATATAAATGCCGATGTATGCATTTATCACCTCGTTATTGAGTATTTGAATCCGATTGGCATTATCGCCCGTTCCTGTGGTAGAAATGCCTAAGCCACCAGCATATATACCAAAACCAGATGTATTAGTGTTCGATCCTCCAATAATCCTTGTATTTCGAATCAAAACAGAGTCGAGTGGTGCAGTTTGCGTACTTCTTAACTGAATTACCGCGGTATTGGCGGCAACCGATAAATTCTGTAAAGTCAATGCCCTGCTTGCGGTTGTTGAAGCACCATTTATTTCAAAATTGGTAACCCCATCCAAGACCAAAAGCGCTGGACTGGCTGTTCCTACAATCCTGGCCGATGCCCTGCTAGTATCTAGCGTAACCCTCACATGGTTGTTACGAGTGCTACCGTTAATTCCTCCAAACGTTATTGGGAAAACTTCTGCAGTACTGTATAGCGTATCTATCAAGATAAAATTCACGGGACCAGTAACCAAGCCGGTAGTCACGAAATTGGCGGCAGCACTCAGGGTAGGAAAGTCTGCCGGACCGCTTACGCCTACGCGGTAATTTCCATTCACCACGGGCAAAATCTGATATCTATAGGTCGTAAGAGGCGGTACCGCATTCGACAAAAATAGCCCACTACCCCCCATTGGTGCTGTAGCTACGTTATTCAATGCGTTTCTAACCGCCACATAATACTCAATGGTATCCATGAGTTGCACCCCTCCTAAGGCTGCATAATCAATTAAGAATTGATAGTTTGAGCCTGTAATGACGGGAACTGTGTCTAATCGCCAAACGCTTTGCTGTACTTTTTTATAAAACAAACGCGCAGTACCGGGCGCAATAGTACTTAAACTATCGGTTATGCTTGCGGTTACTGAACGGCTCGGACCAATGAGCGTATCCGCCAATATGTTTACATTGATTTGTGATAAAATACGTCCTGAAAACTCATATGCTCCCATGTCTGGGGTGGTGGTGCTACGGGTTAAGCCAACCACATCATTAAAGACATAACTCACGGGTATCCCCAAATTGTCGAGCGCCACATTGGTTGGTAATAAAAGCGATGGGGCTACGAAAATAGGATCTATCGATACTGAATTGGCGTCTTTTCCTGTTGCAGTTTGCCAAGCGGCTACTGTGGCATAATCGTTTGCTGGGGTATTGGTTCTAAAAATCGCAGGCGGAGCACTACCGCCAATTCGATAGTTATTGTTGGTGCTTGTTAAGCTATCCAGTTGTTCCAACAAGGTAAACCGCACCAACCTGAATGCCGAAGGCAAATTGCCTGTAATTGGCTCCACCTCAAAAATATTATTTCTCACATTAATGTAAGCAAAAGCTGGAGCGGCAGCAGTGCCACCGGTGAAATAAAGTGCCGCTTGAATGGTTGAAGTAGAGGTTGTATTGATCGCCCAGTAAACAGTATTATTTACTATTTCTAAAGCGTCCCGAGGATTAGGCGGGGTAGCATTGGCAACCTGCGACCCGGTAATATGTATAGGGTTCAAAACAAGCGTGGTTACTGTCGATAAGCTTGCGGCTTGTCGACCATTGATTACGTTGTTGTAAATACGGTTTGTATTTAACTGCACAGCCGTTGTGTCTGCATTCAAGAGCATATCCACTCATATCACCGTGAATCATATTATCGCTTACCTGCAAGGCATATACGTTCGCAGCCCAAATACCTGCCCCTAAGCTCGAAGAACCAGTAAAATTGGTAATGGTGTTATTACTAATAACCGCATTATTTTGGTTAAGCACATAAATCGCACGGTAAATGTAATTTGTAAAAGTATTGGCCAGAACTTGATTTAAGCTCGGAAATGGGTTGCTCGATGCACCATTGAGAAAGATGGCATAATAAAAACCCGAAAAGTTATTATTGATAAATAAGCCACTCCTACCATTGTAAAGAATTCCAATGTTAAAAGTTGAGTTTGCAGCGGTCAAGTCTTGAAAACTACAACCTACTACATCTCCTTCCGAATCGTTGCCATAACTGAGGATACCATTTTGTGTAGTTGCTGCAATGGTCCTGCGGAAAGTCAAATTTTGAAACGAAACACGTGAGTTGTGCGCGATGTTGAAATGAGTCCTGTTGGTACCTGCAGCCGCCGTATCTTGAATAAGCACTACATCAGAAGCGATACTGGTAGCACTGTTGAAAGTAATGGTATTGATTGGGGAAGCCCCAGGCAGGTTCGGGATCACATAGGAGCCATAATAAGTACCTGGATTAATGCTGAAAACAATCGGGCCACTAATACCACCGCAAGTGATCGAATTAATAGCAGCTTGAATGTTAGGAAAGTTGGCAGTTGCTCCACCAATGGTATATACACCCCCCGGCTGAGCAATACAAAATGTACGCGTGAGGGTGTCGTTCGTTACATTTAAATCGGCACCCAAGCCATTGGCATTGGTTACCCATACTTTTAAAGTAAAACTTTGTGAGGTTGGTATGGTAATGGGAGTGGCAAATGTATGTGGCGCAATTACAAAACCACTTAAGTTGCCATTCCAAGTTTCAATTACAGGCGGATTATTGTTCAACTGATATCCTACTGTAGCCGAAACCAAGTTGTTACTGCCCCTATTTTGCACATTGATAGTTACTTGGGAACTCAGCCCTGCAATAAGCGGCGCTGCTGGCGCTACGATGGCTTGTGCAGCCGCATCCAAGCCTAATAAAGGAGCAATGGAAATGCCGAAATCACTTAAAATAGCGGAGGCACCACCCACTGTAGCACCATTCGTGCCTGATGTAAGACGCTGGTGATTGGGCGCTGAACCTACATTAAAAGTGGCAGACTGAAAGCCAGAACCACTTGTACGGTTATCCATTTCTATATCTACCACCAAAGTTTGGGTAGGATCGTAAGGAAAAGGTGTAGGCAAGGGAATAAAATACCAGGCACCAGCTGGTGCTGTTTGATTGATGGTATAGGAAGGCGAAGAAATAACTGTTGTAAGCTGCGCAGGCATGTAAAAGTCTAAACTTCCTGCACCTGGAAAAACAGTGCTGGTGAATTGACCTAAACGAATTTGTAGATTTGAATACGTACCTGGCCCTGCACTTGTACCTGAAGCCGTGTTATTGTTACGAAACCACAGTGTATCAATTAAACCGCCGGGCACCGTTCCTAAATCCCCCGGCCTGTATAAAAACTGGGTTTTCTTATTGGTTGTGGAATTGAACGGAAAAGCATTACTTCCTGTAGAGTTAATGCTGGTAGTGCGGTGAGGTGGCACCTGGGCTTTTGCCGTGATTGGTAAGGCTAACACCCAAACGGCAATGAGTACCCTTAAAAAAAAGTAGACGTATTTCATGT
This sequence comes from Sphingobacteriaceae bacterium, assembly GCA_030682795.1. Lineage (GTDB taxonomy): Bacteria > Bacteroidota > Bacteroidia > UBA7662 > UBA7662 > PNNG01. The sequence goes on along the minus strand of JAUXNJ010000015.1, from coordinate 388 downwards.
GCAGATTATTGAAATTGAGTTCTAAGATATCTCTTTTTCAAAATAAAAAATCGAAAAAAAAATCTCAAAAACCACCTTTAAAGCGTTTAAACACAAAAAACCCCTTTTACTGCAGTAAAAGGGGCCTTTCTTTTTTTAATTCACAACCTATCGGCGAACCACTACTTGTCCGTATTGTACCTTGTCGTTCATCACAAAGCGATAGTTGTACACACCAGCAGCCAAGTTGCCCGTTTTCACTTCGTGCTTCGAGCCAGTGCTCAGGTCAATTGGCATGCTATACACCAAACGGCCTAAGTTATCACGGAGCTCCAACGCACCACTACCCTGCTGGGCACCAAAGTCAAAATTAACAAACTGATCGGCCGGCACTGGATACACCTTGCGC
>JAUXNJ010000010.1 GCA_030682795.1 Sphingobacteriaceae bacterium | reverse complement strand
CTTTTTCAACTGTTGATTTTCCTCTTCTAGCTGTCGCAGCCGCCTGAGCTCACTGATACCTAAACCACCATACTTTTTCTTCCAATTGAAAAATGTGGCACTTGATATTCCCATCTGACGACAAACCTCTTCTACTTTGGTGCCCGTCTCCGCCTGCTTAATCGCAAACGCAATTTGTGATTCTGTGAATTTTGACTTTTTCATCGTAACAATTTTACATTTTTTCCTCTGTTTTTGAGAAAATTGTTACCCGAAACTCTATTTTAGAAAAGTCCGATTTTTTGGGGGGAGGTCAACAATATCTCCGACGAAGTAATTTGGACGATAGTCTCAAGAGAATTACCTGATTTATTTGAAGAGGTAAAAAGTCTTATTGACAGAAACTAAGTACTAGCCATAACACATGCTTGGCTGCAAGGGGGTTTTAGTGCAAAACTGAAACCTTTTCGTACTTTCGTACATCGCACTAACAATCAAGTGTGGTGCTCCCAAAACCTCTCCAAACCTTGGTTAAGAGTGACCTTTGAAGACTATGTAAAGCAAAAAAATGAATAACGATAGCGCGGCAGCCTCGAACAGCTACCCTTGACACCGTTTAGTGAACACGTCTGGTTTTCTGATTCTGTTAGAATCTGCTGAAAAATTGACAGTAAAGCGGCTCTTAACTCACACTGATCAAAACGCGGAAACAAACAATAACAACAATTATAAGTGATACGAATGTTTAAATCTAAACCAATTAATAGATATGCCATCAAAAGGACAGATTTTGCGCAATCCAGATACTGGAGACATTTATGAATTTTTAGAAACAGCTCAAGACACTCATGGCCAACGCGTTACTATTAAAATGACGCTACAATCGAAAGGTGAACTGGTTCCGAATCATTATCATGCATTACAAGACGAACATTTTGAAGTCATTTCAGGTAATTTAACCATAATACTTGACGGCAAAAAACACATTTTGACTCCAGGAGAGAAAATTACATTACCGACAAATAAACCGCATAATCATTATAATGAGGGCGAGAAAGTTGTTTTTATTCAGTCGATTTCACCTGCCTTGGACTTTGACTACTTATTAGAAAACATAATTGGACTAACCATTGATGGTAAAATGCCGAATGGAAAAGCCGGATTAGTTCAAGAGTTAGTAACCTTAAAATACTTAGACAGTAAAAGTTATCTAGCCAATATTCCCCAAGGACTGCAAATATTACTCATGAATATTGTAGGTCCTATTGGGCGTATGTTTGGATATAGAGCAATTTACAAGAAGTATTCAGGCATTGAAAAATAATCACAAATAACATCAAACCTCAACAAGCAGTGGTTCCAGGGGTAAATCAGCGATATAGTCACTGAGCTTATGCTTCTAACAAATTTTCAGCTGCATGGCAGTTTGGTGCTCCCAAATCCAGCACACCCGCCTACTACCGCAGCTCGCCTCAACGAAACCATCCCAGCAAATCAAGCCCACCAACAGCATAGCATATGACAGCAAAAACCCTCATTCAAAACATCAGCATCGTAAACGAAGGAACAGTAACAGTAACTGATTTACTTGTTGATCAGGGTATCATCCAAAAAATTGGCAAACAGCTTCCCGAACCACAAACACGTATCATTGATGGTACCGGCAAATACCTTTTCCCGGGCATCATTGATGGCCAGGTTCATTTTCGAGATCCCGGATTAACCCACAAAGGCGATCTCTATACCGAAAGCAAAGCCGCCCTGGCAGGAGGCGTAACCTCCTTTATAGATATGCCCAATACCGTTCCAAATGTATTGACGCTGGATATTCTGCGCCAAAAGTATCAACTCGCTTCAGAAAAATCCTTAGCCAATTTCGGCTTTTTCCTAGGCGTTAACGGGGATAACCTGGAGGAGGTAATTAAGCTCGACACCACACAACTTTTAGGGGTATCCGACGACGGTCTCTACTTCACAAAAAAAGGCAACTTACTGGCAGATAATCCCGAAACAATGGAAAAGCTATTCGCCAATTGCAAATCCATTATCGCCATCCACTCTGAAAAAGAATCGATTGTTGAAGAAAATGAAAACAGCTATCGCGAACAATATGGAGAGCTGGTACCCTTCGCATGTCATCCCCTCATCAGAAGCGAAAAGGCCTGTTATGAAGCTACCAAAAGGGCCATTGCCATTGCCAATAAGCATCAAGCCAGGCTGCATATTTTACATTTAACTACCGAGGCAGAAACGCATCTTTTCCGCAATGATATTCCCTTGGCCGAGAAAAACATCACAACGGAAGTGTCGGTTCACCATTTGTGGTTTTCTGATCAAGACTATGCCCGTTTAGGAGCGCTAATCAAATGGAATCCCGCCATCAAAACAGAAAAAGACAAAAAAGGGCTTTTACAAGCCTTGTTAGACGACAGAATTGATTTAATAACTACCGATCACGCCCCCCATACCTTAGAGGAAAAGCAAAAACCCTATTTCCAATCCATGTCGGGCGCGCCCATTGTTCAGCACTCCTTAAACATCATGTTGGAATTTTACAAACAGGGACTTATTTCGCTGGAGAAAATTGTAGAGAAAATGTGCCACAATCCAGCCATCCTCTATCGCATCGAAAAAAGAGGCTTTCTGAGGGCAGGGTATTATGCAGATTTCAGTATTGTTGACCTCCAATCGCCATGGACGGTAAATAGCGAAAACATTTTGTCGAAATGCGGTTGGTCGCCTTTAGAAGGCACCCAATTTCAAACAAAAGTAACGCACACCTTTGTGAATGGTCAGCTTGTTTATGATAACGGGCATTTCAACGAAGCAACCAGAGGCATGGCCCTGACAGTTAAAAAAGAAGCCCTTTAAACAGATGTTTCAAGACAGGCGATTAGTTATTGCAACAAAGCATCGAAAAGAAAGCGTAATTGCGCCAATTCTTGAAAAGGAATTAGGGGTGGTTTGTTTTACAGACGCACATTTTGACACTGATGTATGGGGAACTTTTACCGGTGAAGTGGAGAGAATGTTGGATCCCATTTCAACCGCCAGGGCAAAATGTTTGCAGGCCATGCAACAAAACAACTGTGATTTAGGGGTAGCTAGCGAAGGCTCCTTTGGACCGCACCCAAGTCTAACCTTTGTAAATGCTGACGATGAGTTCATCTTATTTATAGATGCCCAAAAAGGCTTAGAAATCATAGCGCGCACCTTGTCAACGAGCACCAATTTTAATGCACAGTATGTGCAAAATCAAGAAGAGCTACTTGCCTTTGCCCAAGCGTCTGGATTCCCGCAGCATGGCTTAATTCTCCGCAAATCGAAGGATGAAAATACCGACATCTACAAGGGCATCACGGCGTTTGAAAGCTTGGTTCAAACCTTTGAGTTACTCCAATATAAATACAACCGAGTGTATGCCGAAACAGATATGAGGGCGATGTATAACCCCACACGGATGTCGGTAATTGAAAAAACAACCCTCCAACTGGTCGAAAAAATTCAATCGGTTTGTCCGCAATGTAAAACGCCCGGTTTTGGCATCACCACTGTGGTAAAAGGACTTCCTTGCAGCTTATGTGGTGCTCCCACCAACTCCACATTGAGTTGCATTTACACTTGTCAAGCTTGCGGTCACCGCGAAGAAGCACTGTATCCACATCAAAAAACAGCCGAAGACCCCATGTATTGTGACCATTGCAATCCATAAAAAGCGGTGGTGGCCCGTCAAAAAAACACTGCTCGGCGGTCCATACCGTGCAATCGGTCTGTACACAAATCTCCGCCCTTCTCAAACAGCGCTTGGTATAGGCAGCTCATTGGTTTCAATGGAGGCCATGCCCTACCTAAGTAGGGCTTCCATTCGTATTATTGCCTCGTGAAAGCTAAACAGTCTTTGTCAAAACGTCTAAAATTGCCTTGCCAACAGTTCACCCGTTATTGGCTGGTGCTGTTGATGCTGCTCGGCACCGCTTGCATGCGCTATCCCGTAAAACCCGAGGGTGCTAAAAACTACGAAGCTGTGCGTATAGAAGGCCTGCCCTTACGGCAAAGTGTAAAATACGGCATTCCTTATTGGATCAAATATTTCAAAAAAAGCCATTTCAACAGCGATACCGCCAGCTTTCAAACATACCGGCAAGCAGGTTTGCACCAATGTAGCAGCGACAGTATGACCGGATTGCGCCATTGCAGCCACCTGCTTTTTACCGGCGATGTGATGTGGATCAGGAACAACTGGTCGGGCTTTTTGAGTCCTGCCCTCCACCACCACCTGGCGCAAGCCGATTTGCTTTTTGGCAATCTTGAAACCCCCATTGTGCCTACCAAACCAGCTAAGCACTTTTGGCCCGATTATGCCCGCTACAATGCCAGTCCCGACCTCCTCCGCTCCTTCACCGACAGCAGCGGGGCCTCGCTCTTTGCTGGTTTGAGTTTGGCCAACAACCACGCCACCGACATGGGTATTGACGGACTCACTGCCACCCTTGCATTTCTTCAAGCACAAAACATCGTGCCGATGGGTGCGGCAACTACCGACTCCTTGCTGCTTTACCACCGTTTCGAGCACCAAGGCCTACGCATGGGCATCCATGCGAGCAGCTGGGGTTTGAACGCACCTGCGGATTTGCAAAACCCCGCTTTGAAAATCCATACCCTACCAGGTCTGGCCTACCCCTATGCAGCTGGGGCAGTGCGCTACGATAGCTGCTTGCGCGCCATCTCCCAAATGCGGCAAGATGGCATGGATGTAGTGGTTTTGATGTTGCACTGGGGATATGAATATGAGTATTACCCCGACAGCAACATCCGGCAGCTGGCCCGGGCACTCAGCGCCGCGGGGGCTGACTTAATCGTTGGTGCGCATTCGCATGTGATACAGCCGATGGAGTACCTGCTCAAGTCGCCAGGCAAGGAAAGCGCCAGCACTTCGGCAGCACATACCTTGGTATATTATTCTTTGGGAAATTTCACCACCACCATGTTCACCGCCGCGTGCAGACTCGGTTTGCTCACCGAAATAGCGGTGGTAAAGAAGCCAGGGGAGGACATCAGGCTCGAAGCATTGCCTCCAACTTATGTTTACAACCACATACGGGGCTTGGCGGGCAGAAAACGGGAGCTGCTGCTGATTGAGCCGAACCATCGTCCCAGCCAGCTCTCGCAGCGCGAGTGGCGGCGGGTACAAAAGGCCTTGCGAAGCATACCCGGGGCGGTACCGGCAGTCTCCACCAAAAACCGCACCTAACCCCGCCGCTTCCCCAGCCAGTAAACGCTGTTAAGGGATAGCCAGATCTGCCAAAAAACCCAAAAGCACACTAAAAACCACGAAAGATGATCCAAACCTCTTCACTTGCCCCACTGCTCAAATCGGCTTTCGACCCGTATTTTAACGCTCCCTTGGCTACTTGGATTGCCTTTGCTGACAATTGCGAGCATGTCAAATTCAAAAAAGAAGAGGTTATTAAGCCACAAAATACCGTTGAACGATACTTCTATTTCATTATCGAAGGCAGTGCAGGCATATTTCTTTGGAAGGAGCATAATTTTGTTTGTCTTGACTTTGCTTTCGACCGGCAATTTTGCTCTGATTATATGTCGCTACTCACCCAACAAACGAGTCCTCTGCAGGTAGTTGCCCTCGAAAACAGCGAAATGTTACGTATGCCTGTTGCTCAGTACAACCGCATCACCCAAGAGTCGATGGGGCAAGTTTTGCGGCTGGTGGCGGCCGAAAGTTCGTTCCTCAGTAAGCAGCAACAGCAAATTGAATTGCTCACCAAATCGGCCAATGAGCGCTACGAAATTTTGTTACAGCAGTTTCCAGGCATCCATAACCGCATCTCCCAGCACCACCTGGCCTCCTATTTGGGCATCACGCCCCAGAGTTTAAGCAGAATTCGACGCGCCCATCGCTGATTTTACCATAGGGTAACGCGGGCACATTGGAGGTACTGTAATTTTGCGGCGTTCATTTAACAACAATCGCATGTTTTACAGATTGCTCCTCTTTCTTTTTTACTTCCAAACCTTTACCAGCATGGCCCAAAACCCCCTTCCAGCCGAATTACAGCAGCTTTTAGACCGCAGTGTAGACAATAAAAAGGTATTCGGCACGGCTTTCGCCATCAAAACCGAACGACTAAGTTGGCAAGGTGCCGCGGGCAATCTCTCCCACGACCAACCTTATTTTATTGCGAGCACAACCAAGTTATTTACCACGGCACTCATCTTGCAATTGCAGGCGGCTGGTAAACTCCAGCTCAGCGATAAGATCAGCAGCTATTTGCCCGCAACTGTTTTAACCGGTTTACATCTTTACAAAGGCAAAGACCATGCGGGTGACATTACCAATGCTCATTTGCTTGCTCACCGCTCGGGACTGCCCGACTATTTCCAAGGAAAAGGCCCCTCGGGTAAAAGTTTGGAAGACGAGCTGATGGCTGGTCGCGATCAAAGCTGGACCTTTGAACAAGCCATGGAACGCACCAAGGCCATGAAGCCGCTGTTTGCACCGGGAGCCAAAGGCAAAGCCCACTATTCGGATGCTAATTTTCAGCTGCTCGGCCGCATCATAGAGTTGGTGAGTGGCCAATCTTATGCTGCTAATTGCGAACAGCACCTCCTTGAACCGCTCGGTTTGAAAAGCACCTACCTGTACCAAAATCCCAGCGACACCACCCCAAAAGTACTTCATTATAAAAACAAGGAGCTGCACATTCCCCAAGCCATGGCTTCGTTTGGGCCGGATGGCGGCATGGTTTCGACCTCCACCGATATGTTGGTGTTTTTAGAAGCTTTTTTTACTGGAAAACTTTTCCCTAAAGCCTATTTGCCAGAAATGCAGGAATGGAATCGCATCTTTTTCCCAATGCAAGCAGGGGTGGGCATTCACCTTTTTAAATTACCATGGTTGATGAATCCTACGGGTGCCATGCCCAGCTTCATGGGGCATTCTGGTCTTTCGGGCGCCTTGGCCTACTACAGTCCACAGCACCAACTCTACATTGCTGGCACGGTAAACCAGGTGGCCTATCCCGATCGCTCGTTTAAAAGCATGATTAAGCTTGTGCTGCGGGTAAAAAAGAATGATTAGCTCTTGCCGGCGGGTAAATCGGCAGTGCGTTGGACATAATTTTTACACTCCTATCTCGCTAAACAATGTAAGCTAGCAAAGGGGCCATTGGTAATTCTGAAATTGCAGTTGTGGCTAAAACGCCACATCCTAACACTAAATTTAGCTTTTGCTTTATCTTTTAGCCAGCATCCGTTATATTTACGATTGCTGATTAAGCTGCGATGCCCACCAGGCAATGTATAAAAGCTTAGGCACGCAAGCATTCCTAAAAACCACACCAGGAATTAAAGCAAGTTTTAGTTTTAAACATTCACCTACAGCCTTGGATCGAAGGGCTGCCGCTGGCAACCTTAAACTGGCAATAAACCTCTAGCACCAACTTCAGGAGGAGCACAAAGATTAAAAAATGAAAATTGAACAAACGCCATCTTTCCTGAAGCGCCTCTGGTATACCTGGCTTCTTTTTGGGGCCGTAGCACTCTTGCCTTTTTCCTTACATGCCCAACTCCTTAGCGATGATTTTGAAGGCAATGGCAACATCACCACCTGGTTTGGTGATGATTGTAGTCTGAATACGAGTTTTGCCAATCCACAGGCCGTAGGCATAAATACATCGGCCACCGTATTGCGGTACCACGACCAGGGTGGCCAATATGCAAATATCCGCTTCGACGCACCCACCACGATAGACCTATCTACCCAACAAACCTTCTCCTTCAAAATCTACGTCCCCAGCAGCGGCCTTACTGGCAATGCCCCCAATCAAGTTTCGTTGAAGCTTCAAAATGGCGGAAGTGCCACCCCCTGGAGCACCCAAACCGAAATCATTAAACCTTTGCTGCTCAACCAATGGCAAGTGGTGACCTTTGATTTTGCCAATGATCCCTACATCAATTTAAACCCGAATTCACTGCCTCCCATTCAGCGCACCGATTTTAACCGCGTGCTCATTCAAGTAAATGGTGAAAATAATTCGTTTCAGGTATTGGCCTATATCGACGACTTTTTATTCAACGGCGCCGTGCCCACTCCATCTCCCTACACCCAATTGGTTTGGTCAGATGAATTTAACGGCAACGGGCAAATTGACACTTCCAAGTGGTTTCATCAAACCCAATTGCCTAATGGCGGAAACTGGTACAATGGCGAAATACAGCATTACACCAACCGCGTAACCAACAGTTATGTGGCCAACGGGTCGTTGCACATAGTGGCAAAAAAAGAAAATTTTACAGATCAAGGGCACACCAAAACGCATACCTCTGCGCGTTTGAATTCCAAATTCGCCTTTACCTACGGACGTGTGGAAGTGCGGGCCAAAATGCCCACCGGCATCGGAACTTGGCCCGCCATTTGGATGCTGGGCAAGAACATAGATGAAAATGGGGCGTACTGGGACAACAATGGCTTTGGCACCACGCCTTGGCCGGCTTGTGGCGAAATCGACATCATGGAACATTGGGGCGACAACCAAAATTTTGTGCAGAGTGCCATGCACACCCCATCGAGTTTTGGCGGCACCATCAACAAGGGTGGCCGCATCATACCAACGGTGAGCAGTGCCTTTCACGTTTATGAATTAGAATGGAGTCCTACCAAAATGGTATTCAGTGTTGATGGCATCGTGCATTACACCTATAACCCTTTGGTGAAAGATGCCAGTACCTGGCCATTTACAACCGACCAATATTTGCTGCTGAACATTGCCATTCAGCCCAACATTCAGTCGAGCTTTACGCAGAGCGATATGGTGGTAGACTATGTGCGTGTTTACCAACTCAACACCACCAGCATCCAGGAATTAACAGCACCAAAACAGCTGCTGAGCTACCCAAATCCTGTGAGCGATGCCGTTACTGTACAACTTCCTGGCCAAACGAACCAAGCCGTGCATGTACGCCTGTTCAACTCGCAGGGACAGGTGGTAAGTGTGCAAGAAATTACACCTGCGCATGATTTGCTGGTGGTTGACCAATTGCAGGACCTCCCCTCGGGCCTGTACTTCTTGCTCATTGAATCGAACGCTGAGCGCCAGTTTGCAAAATTCATCAAAAAGTAAGCTCAGGTCAGCTGCACAATAGCATTGCTTTTCAGAAGTGGGCCAATGCATAACCCAGTCTAACCGTTGACCTCCTGCTAAGGTGCTGCTAAATTGGTGGACCGCTAAAGGCCGGCAGCTAGGGGAGCTAACAAAAGCCCTTCCATCCATATTTTTACCTTTCAAAGAACAGGATTTGAGGTCCTCGCCGTATCTTAGAAGCGCTTGACTTTGCGAAGCATAAAGCTTCCCAAAGCCGGCAATCCGAAGGCATCACAACCAACAGCGTTCGTTATGAAAACCGCCATTGAACAAAAAATACATGCGCATTTTCCCAATGCCGAAACCGGGGCGCACATTACCGAAAAGTATTTGTCGTACTTGTCAGACCACTACCAAGAGGACCTGAAAAAAATGCTTTTTGCCACCTCCATTTGTGCCGATGACATAAACGTATCGACTGATTTCAGGCGGGTGCTTACGCGACCGTTTACTTTAGGCGGCCTCGGCGGCATTCCTTTTGCCGGCTTCACGGGCATGGTGGCATTCAGTCACCACATTCCCGATGGTGGCAGCGGGTTTATTTTATACGGACCGCACATTGGCATTACCGACGAAGGGGAACTCGGCAGGATGCGCAGGCCTGGTCAGGCCGGTTTGAGCAACAGTTGCGGGGCTTTGATGCTGGCGCTGCATCGTTTGGCTTCTGAAGATGACATTTATGTGCCGGTAAATGTGGAGTACGATTACCAGCAAATACTGCTGGAGCGCAGCGTGATGCCATACAAACACGACATCCTAACGTCGGAAAATCCGAAAAAAGCGATTACAGAAGTTACCTACTGCAACATCCACAAGCAGTTGCACTTCCTCATTCAAAAGGCCAAAGACGAATTCAGGTGTCAGCGGCTTTTTTTACTGGGTGTGGTCATTATAAATACTGGGCCAGAGCACCACGACTACGTTGATGTACGCAATTTTGAAGTCATTGAGCTGCAAAAGCTCGCGCCCATCGCCTCCGAATCGATCATGGAACAGGCGGCTTTTAAAGCCCTTTAAGATGCACCAAGCTTTCTTTTTAACCCGCCGAGCGCTTTCCCTAAAAACAAATGTGGAAAGCTGGCCTGTGGCTGCTTCCCTCCTGCTTATTTTTGAATAAATTGTGCTTGCCAACAGCCGTCCCTTTTTCAACCCAGTCCTATGTCGCAGCTTGCCTCTCCCTTCCAAAAAATAGCCGAAGCCCGGCGCTACATCATTGATTGTTATGCAGAAATGCTCCGCCGCATCAACGAAACCGAATTGGTTGGTTTAATTGAAAATACAACTTCGGGCAACCAGTTGCATGCACAAGGCTTTCCAACCGAAAAAACCATTCAAACCCTGAGTATTTACTTTCAGTTGATGACCTTGGTGGAGGAAAAAGCTGCCACCCAATATCGCCGCAGCATGGAAAACGAAGCCCAAATTGGCAGCATAAGGGGGTCATGGGCAGAAGCCTTGCAAAGCTGGAAAAAGGAGCAATTGAGCGAAGAAGAGATGCTGGAAGCCATCGCTGCCACCCACATCATGCCGGTGGTAACCGCCCATCCTACCGAGGCCAAGCGCATTACGGTGATTGAAATTCACCGCGAATTGTACTTATTGCTGGTTCAGAAGGAAAACAGCAGTTTAAGCAGCCTCGAACAACAGCAAACCCGCGAGCAAATCATCCAGCTGCTCGAACGTTGGTGGCGAACGGGTGAAATTTATCTTCAAAAACCCGACATTACCGATGAGCGCGCCAACGCCCTGCATTATTTGAGTAAGGTGTTCCCGATGGTGCTGAAAAACGCCGACCAGCAGCTCAAAAGCTCCTGGCTGGCCTTGGGCTTGGATGCCGCCAAAATAGCGACCCCCAGCGTTTTCCCGCGCTTTAGTTTTGGGAGCTGGGTTGGGGGCGATCGCGATGGACATCCTTTTGTTACCGCTGCCATTACGCAAGAAACTTTGTTGCTGCACCGCAAGGCAGCCCTCGACTTATTGTGCAAGGAAACGCTAGAACTCGCTAAAAAGCTGTCGATTTCGGCACTTTCGAGTCCGGTACCCGCCGACCTCACCGCCGCCCTCGAGCGCAAAGCCGTTTTGTTGGGCGCCGCAGCCCAGCAGGCCATTGCGCGCAATCCTTATGAGCCCTGGCGCCAATACGCCAATTTGCTCCTGCTGCAGCTCGAGGCCACTGCGAGCGATGCTTTTGCCTTGGCGGGCACGTATTACAAATCGAGTGCGGACTTTGCCGCTGACCTGGCTTTTTTGAGATTGCTTTTAAACGAAAACGGCATGCAAGCGGTGGCGGAAGCGCTGCTTTTTCCACTCGAAAGGGCGGTGCAGTGCTTTGGCTTTCATTTGGCGAAGCTCGACATCCGTCAAAACAGCGCTTTCCACGACAAAGCGATGGTGCAGCTTTTACAGGCGGCAGGCGAACACGATTTTCAGTTTGATCAATGGCCTGAGTCGAAACGGGTGGCGTTTTTAACGCAACAGCTGTCCCAAAACAGTCCATTCACCGACGTAACGGCGATTTACGGTCCCGAGGCCGACCAAGTGCTCGACTGCTACCGCGCTGTACGGCAGCACCTTGACCGTTATGGTGCGGCTGGGATAGGTGCTTTTATCGTAAGCATGACCCGGAATTTGAGTGATTTGTTGGTAGTGTATTTTTTCATGCGCGAAACCCAGTTGTTGGGTGCCCATTTGAGCGTGGTCCCCTTGCTTGAAACCATTGAAGACTTGCACCACGGTCCACAGATTTTAGAGGCCTTTCTCCAACATCCCATTACCCGGGTTCGCTTGCAAAAGACCGCCCCACAGCAGGAGGTGATGCTTGGCTACAGCGACAGCAACAAAGATGGCGGCACCATTGCCAGCAAGTGGCATTTGCACAAGGCCGAAATGGCGCTGAGCGAAGTAGGGCGAAAAAACGGGGTGGCGGTATATTTTTTCCATGGAACCGGCGGTACCATCAGCAGGGGCGGCGGTAAATATCACCGTTTTGTAGAAAGTTTGCCTGAAAACAGCCTGGTGGGCACCTTAAAAATCACCGTGCAAGGCGAGTCGGTGGCCCAGCTTTTTGGGAATCCCATGACCGCCAAATACAATTTAAATGCCCTGGCTTCGGGCGTTGCCAGGCATTTGGTGCAGAACAAAAAGGCAAGCAGTTTACCCAGCTATCCCTTGGCTTCGATGGCGTATTTGGCCGAGCGTTCGTTTGCGCAATACCGGGCACTGATTGAAAGTCCGGGCTTCATCCAGTTTTACAGTCAAGCCACCTGCATCGATGTTTTGGAGCAAAGCAAAATCGGCTCCCGACCTGCGCGACGCACTGGCAACCGCACCCTCAACGATTTGCGGGCCATTCCTTGGGTATTCAGCTGGAATTTGTCGCGCATTGCCCTCACCGGCTGGTATGGCTTAGGCAGCGCCCTGCACGGTCTCAAAACCGAAAAACCGGCCGATTACCAATTGCTCAAGCAGTGGGTGCAAGCGTGGCCATTTTTCAAATTTCTAATGATTCAAACCGAAACCAACCTCATTTTGGCCAATGCTGAGCTGATGCGGCAATATGCTGCTTTGGTGGAGGATGGGCACCAAAGTGCTTTGTTTATGGAAAAGCTGTTGGACGATTACCAAAAGGGCTTCGAGCTGCTTGAAGAGCTCTTTGACCAGCCTGCGGCCATTCGACGAAATGGGCAATACGACAACCTGCTGTGGCGCAACGACAAACTTGCAGTGCTGCATCATTTACACATCGATTACCTCCAAAAATGGCGCAATACGGCAGCCACGGAGGAAGTTGAAAAAGAAAAATTACTCGTTCAGCTCCTCAGCATCATCAATGCTTTGTCGAGTGGCTTAAAAAATACGGGCTAAACTGAACACCAGGGTAAAATACAGCATCCATCATTGAACTGGCAAGTCTATCATTCCCCAAAACCAATGCTTAATTAACATGCTAAAGCACCCTGATTAGATTCCTCTTTAAATAACCAATCAAAAGCTTGCACGATAAGTCCTAAATACTTCAAAATCGAACTTTCTTTCGCGCACCAAAGTTGTCCTTCCATAAAACATACACATCTATTCAAAATTTATTGAAATGAGAAAAACCATACTCCTGGCCGCTTTGCTGCTTTCGAGCAGTTTTGCCGGCTTCGCGCAAGACAAAAAGAAATCGAAAACGCCCCCTGCCAAGCAAGAAAAGGCAGTAGCCGCCAAAAAGGAAACAGCCCCTGATGCATACTCCGGCGCTACCTGGAAGAAAAAAACAACGCCAACCACCAACAGCGAATGGTGGCCAAACCAACTCAACCTAAGCATCCTGCGCCAAAATGCACCACAATCGAACCCCATGGGGCCCGATTTTAACTATGTGGAACAGTTTAAAAAGCTCGATTATTTTGCCCTCAAAAAAGACATTGAAGTACTCTTAACCGAGTCGCAAGACTGGTGGCCGGCCGATTTTGGCAACTACGGCGGCTTGTTCATCCGCATGGCTTGGCACAGTGCAGGTACTTACCGCACCGGCGACGGTCGTGGCGGCTCACGCGCCGGTCAACAGCGTTTTGCGCCGCTCAACAGCTGGCCCGACAACGCTAACCTCGACAAGGCCCGCCGCCTCCTTTGGCCCATCAAGCAAAAATACGGCAACAGCATTTCTTGGGCCGATTTGATGGTGCTTACGGGTAACGTTGCCCTCGAAAACATGGGCTTTAAAACCTTCGGCTTTGCCGGTGGTCGCGCCGACGTTTGGGAGCCTGAACTGGATGTGTACTGGGGTTCAGAGTCAAAAATGCTCGACGACAAGCGCTACTCAGAAGGCCGCAAGCTCGAAAATCCTTTGGCAGCTGTGCAAATGGGCCTCATTTACGTAAACCCAGAAGGGCCTAATGGCAATCCCGATCCGGTGTTGGCCGCTAAAGACATCCGCGAAACTTTTGGCCGCATGGGCATGAACGACGAAGAAACCGTTGCCCTCATTGTAGGTGGTCACACCCTCGGCAAAACCCACGGTGCTGGTCCTGCCAGTCACGTAGGCGCTGAACCCGAAGCCGCTTCCATCGAAGAGCAAGGCTTTGGCTGGAAAAGCACTTATAAGTCGGGCAAAGGTGCCGACGCCATTACTTCGGGCCTCGAAGTTACCTGGACTTCTACCCCGGCTAAATGGAGCTACGACTACCTCACCTTCTTGTTCAAATACGAGTGGGAATTGACTAAGAGTCCTGCCGGCGCCCACCAATGGGTAGCCAAAACCACCGACAGCATCATTCCTGATGCCTTCGACAAAACCAAAAAGCACCTCCCGTACATGCTCACCACCGATTTATCGATGCGCTATGACCCGGTGTACGAAAAAATCTCGCGTCGCTTTTTGGCGAACCCAGCCGAGTTCAACGACGCCTTTGCCCGTGCCTGGTTCAAGCTTACGCACCGCGATATGGGGCCACGCAGCACCTACATTGGTCCAGAAGCACCTAAAGAAGACCTCCTCTGGCAAGACCCCATTCCGGCCGTAAACCACAAGCTCATCAGTGCCACCGACATTGCCGCTTTAAAAAAGAGCATCCTCAACTCAGGCCTCAGCATCAGTGAATTGGCGGGTACTGCTTGGGCGTCGGCTTCAACCTACCGGGGCTCAGACCGCCGGGGTGGTGCCAATGGCGCGCGCATCCGTTTGGCGCCGCAAAAAGACTGGGAAGTAAACAATCCGAAGCAGCTTCAAAAAGTATTGGCCGCTTTAGAAAAAATCCAGCAGGAGTTTAACAGCAAGTCGAAAGACGTACAAGTATCCATGGCCGACCTGCTTGTTTTGGCAGGAAATGCTGCCGTTGAAAAAGCTGCCGCCAATGCTGGTGTAAGCATTGAAATTCCGTTTACTCCCGGCCGTATGGATGCCACCCAGGCCCAAACCGACGTAAATTCATTTGCCGTACTCGAGCCCATGGCCGATGGTTTCCGCAACTACCTCAAAACCCAATACACCCTCACTACTGAGGAGCTGTTGGTAGACAAGGCGCAATTACTCACCCTCACTGCACCCGAAATGACTGTTTTAGTTGGCGGGATGCGTGCCTTGGGTGCCAATTACGACGGCTCTAAGCATGGCATTTTCAGCAATAAAAAAGACGCGCTCACCAACGACTTTTTTGTGAATTTGCTCAGCATGGACACCGAGTGGAAAGCTACCGACGCCACCAAGGAAGTTTTTGAAGGTCGCGATAGAAAAACAGGGCAGCTAAAATATACTGCTACCCGTGCCGACCTCATCTTTGGTTCCAACTCTGAATTGCGCGCCTTAGCCGAGGTATATGCCAGCAACGACGCCAAGGAGAAGTTTGTGAAAGATTTTGCAGCTGCTTGGAACAAGGTGATGAACCTCGATCGTTTCGATTTGGTTTACTAAGCTGCCGCAACCACCTTTATACTTTTAAAAAGCGCCAAGCCATATCGGTTTGGCGCTTTTTTATTGAAAGGAGTATGTTTGAGTTTTAAAAAGTACGCGGGCTGGCAAAGTTGATTAAATGCGTTTTGCTACCTTTATCAAATAGGCATTTTGTCTTTTCAACCTCCACTTAAAACCGCCTCATGCTTAAAAACTTACAATTGCTGCTCAGCTGCTGCCTGCTGCTGTTCAGCTGTGAAAATGCCTCCCAGCCTGATTTCAATCCCTCCAAGGCAAACTCCCTGCATGGCGACAGCCTGTTTGTTGTCCAAACCTTAACTGACTTTCACGCCGCTGCTGCTCGCTCCGATTTAGAAGGCTACTTCAGCTTTTTCACCGAAGACGCTGTGTTTATAGGCACCGACGCCACCGAGCATTGGAACAAAGCCAGCTTTTACGCCTATGCCCAAGCGCCTTTTGCGGCTGGTCGTGGCTGGCACTTCAAAGCCCTCGAACGCCACATTTACCTCAGCAAGCAGGGTGACCTGGCCTGGTTCGATGAATTGCTCGATGCCCCCTATGCCAAAATTGCCCGCGGCAGTGGGGTATTGGCAAAAACCGAAGCCGGCTGGAAAATCAAACAGTATGTTTTGTCGATGACCGTACCCAATGCCCTCAGCGATAGCATTGTGGCCATCAAATCGCCTTTTGAACAGCTATTGATTGACAGCTTAAGAAACCAATGAACGGAAACAGCCGTCTAGAAGGACTCAAGATATTCTATAAACAGCAAGTTATTTTATCGAGAAAATTTGAAATTTGGCGTAAAAAAAATAATTTCGACCATTGTAATTTCCTAAAACCACAAAGCACATCCATGTCACCTAGCGAAACCCCTGGTTTATCCAGAGCGGCTATGTCATATCCTAAAGCCTCTTGGGTGGTGGTTTTGTTATTGCTATTTGGTTGCCAGCAAAACAGCCCTACCAGTGAGCTAGCCAGCCAACCAATCATTGACAGTGCTTTCGCTAAAAGTGCAGTCTATATTGATCAAGATCAAACCTCTTTGGTTACCCCTTATTTAGACTCTATTTATCACGTTTGGAATCCACTACCCATTCCACAATTACTTAGGAAGTATCATTTTCTTGGCAATATGCATTTATATGCCACCAAAGACTATGAGGCAGCAGCAAAGTATTTAGACAGTAGCAAAACACTCTTAAAAGCGCATCCTGACTACCCTCACGACCTCCTCCGCTACTACTTCTTAAAAGGGAACTATCACCTCGAAAAAAACGAATTCGAATTAGCATTGCGCTCCTTATTCAAAGGAAAAACACTGATTGATTCCTTAAATATAACTTGCGAAGGAAGGGGAATTGCCAATACTTTGGGTTATTTACTTTATAAACAAGAACGTTATACTGAAGCCTTGTACTTTTTTAAAGAACGAGCCGCCATCAACCAACAATGCAAAATCAGGAACAGCGTTCAGCACATTTTCAACAAGCAGCAAGACCATAATGAAATAGGTTTATGCTATGAAAAAATAGGGCAATACGACAGCGCTTTGTACCATTATAACCAAGGAATTGCACTGTTGCTCAACTACCAACAAACGCATACAGATGGCGCTCGATACGCCAAAAGCTTAGGTGTACTTTTGGGTAATAAAGGCAGTTGCTACGCACAAATGCTGCAATTCGATAGTGCTAAATTCTACCTACAACGCAGCATTGATATGAATTTAAAGCCCCGTGGCGAATGGGGCGATGCGCTTTTATGCAAAATCAAATTGGGCCATGTGTACCTCCAAACAAAGGAAGGCGAACAGGCAGCCCTGCTCATTTCGGAAATCCAGCAAGAGCTACTGCAGCAACCTGAGCTGCTCATTGCGCAACGGCTGGCTGCTTTGCAGCGCGCATATGCAGAACATATCGGCGATTACAAACAAGCTTTGTTTTTTGCCGAAATCAATCAACAATTATTAGATTCTATCCGGTTTCAAGGTCCCAATAAATTTGGCCAACCCGATTTCAAAGCCTCCTTCAATGCTTTAGAACAAGAAATCAACCTGGTTAAATTACGGAATGCTTCTGAAAGAAAGACCTTCTATTTCCTCCTCATTTTAATTGCCTTGGGAAGCAGCCTGGCCTTCGGATTTATCATTCTCAACAAAAGAAAAAGAGAAAAACGCTATACGCAAGAACTGGAGAAGCTGCATCAAAATGCGCAAGCACTCAACCAGCAATTAATTCAAGGATTGGAAGATTTGGAGCAAAGTCATGCCGAAAATACCCGCCTCATGAAAGTTTTAGTGCACGATTTACGCTCACCCATGGCGGGTATTTTAAGCGCTATCCAATTGCTACAGCATGAAAAACTAAGCCAAAAAGACCAACAAGAATTTCAACATTTGATAGAAAAGTCAGCGGAAAACGCCCTGCATTTTATCAAAGACCTCTTACACATCAGTACCGTAGATAAAACAGAAAACTATACACAGCAAGATTTAGACCGCATACTCAAATCTTGTTTGCAATTAGCCAAACTAGAAGCCGACAAAAAAGGGCAATCACTTCAAGCACAACTGATTTCTGTGAACGTGCCCATCCACCAACAAAAAATTTGGCGGGTATTTAACAATCTTCTCACAAATGCTATCAAATTCAGCCAAAAAGGAGCTGAAATTTTCATAGAAATGCACGAGGAAGCCACCTCCGTTACTGTTGTTGTTCGGGATACGGGACTTGGCATTGCAGCTGAGCAGCAAAAAAACCTCTTCGCGGCATTTTCTGTAACGGGACAAACCGGTACAGCAGGCGAAAAGTCGTATGGCATGGGCCTGGCCATTTCAAAGCAAATTATTACCGCACACCAAGGTGAAATTTGGCTTGAAAGCTCGGTAGGGAAAGGAAGTGCCTTTTATGTAAGATTGCCCAAGCAAAGAAAATAGCTTATTTTCACAGTACTGTTACCCGTTTGATGAACTTCTCTAAAGCCAAATATTTATTTGTTTACCTAACCCCTGCTGTGGTCGCGCTTTCGCTGTTTGCCAGGGAAGGATGGACATTTTTTTCGGTGCTGGTACTATTTGGGCTTTTGCCTTTTCTCGAACTCTTTACCAAAGGCAGTACGGCCAACTTGGCCGAAGCCGAAGAAGCAGTGGCAAAGACCGACCGCTTTTACGACTGGTTGCTTTACAGCTTGGTGCCTCTGCAGTACCTCCTGCTATGCCTCTTTTTGATACGGTTGCAAGACGGCGGGCTCAGCGCGCTCGAACTCACCGGCCTCACCCTCTCCTATGGCATGGCCTGTGGCATTTTAGGCATCAATGCGGCCCACGAACTGGGGCACAGAGCCACCAAATACGAGCAAAACCTGAGCAAAATATTGCTGCTCAGCACGCTTTATATGCACTTTTTCATCGAGCACAACCGGGGGCATCACAAAAGAGTAGCCACGCCCGAAGATCCCGCTTCGAGCCGGTATGGCGAGTCGATTTACGCCTTTTTTCCGCGCAGCATCCTGAACAGTTGGTTGTCGGCCTGGCACATAGAAGCTACCAAGCTGCAAAAATTAGGCAAGCCATTTTGGAGCTGGGAGAATGAGATGCTGCGGTTTCAAGTCTGGCAACTAGCTTTGCTCATTGCCATATTTAGTGTTTTTGGCGGGCTGGCTTTGCTACTCTTTATGGCAGCCTCCCTCGTTGGCATCCTCCTGCTCGAATCGGTAAACTACATTGAGCATTACGGCCTCCAACGGCAAAAAACCGATAAAGGCTACGAACGAACCCTGCCCATTCACTCTTGGAACTCCAATCACCCCATTGGCCGACTCGTGCTTTTAGAGCTCTCGCGGCATTCGGATCACCACTTTTTGGCCAGTCGCAAATACCCGGTGCTGCGGCACTTCGATGAAAGCCCACAAATGCCCACCGGCTACCCCGGCATGATTCTATTGGCACTGGTGCCGCCGCTTTGGTTTGGCGTTATGCACCGCGCCATTGCCTACTACCGCAAAGGCAAAGACGGCATGGCATTGGCCAACTAATTACCGGCTTCCTTGCCTACCTTTGTAGCATGAAAAATTCGCAGTTTGTGGTCGTTTTGATCTTAGTAACACTCACGGTTTGGTCGGGTTATTATGCCGTACTCAGCTGGATGAACGGTCCACAATGGCGCATTTTAGCCTCTAGCGTAGCCTTAGCAGGTTTTTTAACGCTCAGTACCTTGTACATTCACTTTTTAATTACCGATAAGTCGGGCAAATAAAGCTTCACAACAAACAAATACTTTGAATTTGCGCTGTGCTTTGTTTATTTTGGTGGAAAATTCAAGGCATGAAGCACCTACAAATCCTTTTCATTGCAGTCAGCAGCTTGGTTTCGGGTACTGCTTTTGCTCAATCCGACAGTTTATCAAACAAATTTGAATTCAGTGAAATTTCACTACAATTCGGCAATTTAAATGTGAATTACCAACGGCTAAGCCTCAATACTGCCTTGCAATTTGCCCCACAATCTGCGATACTCAACAACCTCAATGGCTATCTACAAAGCTTTTTTTGGGGCTACAACTATAATTCTAATTTTACCATGGCGGGTTATTTGGGCTTTAAACTCCCAAAGAAAAAACATCACTCCTTGGCTCCAACTGTGAGGATGGGACTGTTGTACAACCGCAGTGATTTGCTAACTAATTCCTTTAGAAGAAACAGTGTAATTTCAACCGATAGCCTTAGAAACAGCGATGGTGTAGTGAACCGATACATTCAAAATATTCACACCGAAACGGTGAACACCAGCTACTCCAACGACCAGCTCTACTTTGATTTAAACCTAACCTATGCCATCAATGCCAAAGGGCGCTTTTCGATGTTTATGGGGGTAGGATTGGGTACGGGACTGATTTTCAACACCAGCACCACCGTAACCTATTTAAACGTAAACTCCTTCCAAGAATTCAGTCCTTCTCGCACCTTCTCCTACAATGCCGAGGTTATCGATTCGCGCGAAGAAATCTTTCGAAACGGTGCTGGAATTAGTGGATTGGCTTATTTCCCCATTGGCTTCGACTTTAGAATCGGCAAACGAAACGAAGCTTGGAGAAAGGCCCATGTATTTGTAGAATTAAGACCAGGTGGGCTGTTTCAAGCATTTCCTGAAGCAAACTACACGCTTTTGCGTAGTACTGTGGCCTCACAATTTGGCTTCCGTTTCGATTTGAGGCAATAATATCGATGCCATCCAACCTTCTTTAGCTCCGGCCTTACCCATTGTATATTTATGATTATGGGCCTAAGATAAATTTTAGAGCCAGTGCCGTGTAAAGGCCCAAGCTTGGTCCTCTTTTCGTAACCTTGCAAGCATGCAATTGCTATCCATATTTGAAGACTACAGCACCAGCATGCTCCTCAGTCTAGCCACCCTGGCATATGTAGCCGGCTTCTTAGACGCAGTGGTGGGTGGCGGTGGCCTCATTCAATTACCAGCCTTGCTCATTCAATTGCCCGATAAGCCCATCCCAACCCTCTTCGGCACCAATAAAATTGCCGCTTTGGCAGGCACCTCGGTGGCAGCGGTAAGTTATGCGCGGCGCATCCGCTTCGATTACAAACTGCTGGCAGTACTGGCGCTTATGGCTTTTATCAGTGCCTATTTAGGGGCTAAGGCCGTAACTTATATAGATAGCAACGCACTCAAACCGGTGATTCTGGTTATTTTGGTGGTGATGCTGGTGTACACTTATGTTAAAAAAGACCTAGGACATGTCGTCAGCAAGCAGTTATCCTGGACCAAACAGGCCCTCTATGGCAGTTTACTAGCACTTATCGTAGGCTTTTACGATGGTTTTTTTGGTCCAGGAACCGGCAGTTTCTTCGTGCTCGGCTTTGTGCTCATTTTAGGCTTCGAATTCCTGCAAGCCTCCGCCTATGCCAAAGCCATCAATGTGGTGACCAATCTTTCGGCTTTATTTGTATTTGTAAAAGCAGGTTATTTTTTGCTTCCCTTGGCCCTGATGATGGCCCTTTGTAATGTGGCGGGCAATGTAAGTGGCACCCGCATGGCCTTCAAACGTGGCAACGGCTTTGTACGCCTGGTATTTTTGCTCATCGTATCGATCATGATCCTGCGGTATGCCTACGATGTCTTTGGGACAGTTTAAACCTCTTGCTTTTATCGCACTTTAAGAGCTCCATTTACTTCCTCTGAAGCAGCCCCCATTTAGTCCTTTGCTCCGGCCTGCACTTAAAACAGCAATGCAAGCCGCAAGGATTGTAACCAGGGAGGACTCCGCAATCCATTGTTTCTGCGCGTCTTTTTTCAATTTTCGGGCAATTGTTAGGAAGCCGCAGCGGGCCTTGGTAAATTGCTTCCGATTTCCAAATAGCGCTTCATATGTCTGTCGATTTTAACAACCCCCTCGCCGAAAAAGTAATGCAACTGGTGAACCACACCCGTGAAAACATCTTTTTAACGGGTAAGGCTGGCACAGGCAAAACCACTTTGTTGCGGCACATCATTGCCCACACCCACAAGCAGCTGCTCATTACGGCCCCCACCGGTGTAGCAGCTTTAAATGTGGGCGGCGTAACCTTGCATTCCCAGTTTCAATTGCCCTTTGGTGGCTTTTTGCCCATACAAGGGGAGCCCGTTTTGCAAGGAAATTTAAAATTCGAAACCGCGCAAAGCATTCCTCGGCATACCCGCATGCGCAACGAAAAGCGGCAGGTGATTAACAGTGCCGAACTACTCATCATCGATGAAATCAGCATGGTGCGAGCCGATATGCTCGATGCCATCGACACCATGCTGCGCTATGTACGCCGGAACCAGGAGCCATTCGGGGGACTCCAGCTGCTGCTCGTGGGCGATATGATGCAATTGCCCCCTGTAGCCAAAAACGAAGAATGGGAAATACTTCGTAAGTATTATAAAACGCCCTACTTTTTCGAAGCGCAAGCACTCTACAAAAAACCGCCTGTTTACATCAAATTAGAACAAGTATACCGCCAAACCGACACACAGTTCACCGATCTGCTCAACCGCTTGCGCTACAATCAATTATCCGAGGCAGACTATCAATGGCTCGATGCCAAAGTACAGCCGCAGTTTCAGCCCCAAGATGGCAAGGCATGGATTACCCTCACCACGCACAACCAACAAGCCGACCGCATCAACCAAGCGGCCTTGGGGGCTTTGCAAAGGCCCGTTTTTAGCTTTTCAGCAGAAATCAAAGGCGAATTTCCAGAGCTCCTCTTCCCATGCGAAGCCAAATTACAACTATGCGAAGGTGCCCAAGTGATGTTTGTACGCAACGACAGCAGCGGCAGCAATCGTTTTTTCAATGGCAAATTGGCACAAGTGCACAGCATCAGCGACAAGCACATTACCGTGGTATTTGAGGACCAGTCTGAACTGGTAGTCGACCGCATCAGTTGGCCCAACATCCGCTATAAAACAGAGGAAGACACCCATCGGGTAACCGAAGAAGAGATTGGCAGCTTCGAGCAGTATCCTTTGCGCTTGGCCTGGGCTATTACGGTGCATAAAAGCCAGGGGCTCACCTTCGACCGTGCCATTTTAGATGTACAACAAGCCTTTGCGGGCGGACAAGCCTATGTGGCCATGTCGCGCTTGCGTTCAGCTGAAGGTTTGGTGCTCAACAGTAAATTTCCGCGGGCGGCCGTTCCTATGTCGGAGCGTCTGCAAAACTTCGAAACCGCCCCACGGCAGGCGCCTACACACGAACACATCGAGCAACTATCGGTGCAGTACCTTCGCAATTACCTGTTCAATTGCCTCAACTGCCGGCCCTTGCTCAATGCTTGGCGGCGGCATTTAGATTCCTATAACAAAGACGATGTGCGTTCCCAAAAGCAAACACATAAGGTTTGGGCCATGGACATGTTGCGGCAATTAGAACCTTTAGAGGCGTATTGCAAATCGGCTGAGCTAGAAATCAGCAGCAGTTTCAAAAGGCAGCCCTTAGCTTTTGAGCAGCTCAAAGCGCAAATCGCCAGCATCTTGCTAAATACAGAGCCTTTGCTGCGGGCATTAAGCTGCCAAATCCTCATCCAACAGCAGGAAGTAGCTGCCGAAAAAGGCATGAAAACCTATGCCAATGAACTCGAAGAGCTCGATGCTCAACTCTTTAGGCACTGGGAGCTTTTGGTGAAGGCTCCGCTGCTGCTGCAATCGGTGACTGGCGAAGCGCCCCTTCATAAAAGCCGTTTGCTCTCAGCTGCTAATAGCGACTGGCGTACAGCCTTGCGCAAAACCATCGTTAAAGTGAGCACCACCAAACCGAGCAGCAGTAAAAACGCCAGTAAGCCTAAAAAAAGCACCTCAAGTGGTGCCCCAGCCATGGAAAGCACCGGGGCCGGCCACCCTATTCTTGGCAAAATCCCCCAAAAAGGCGAAAAAATAAGCAAGCAAGCCAATCTCCAAGCTACTAGTCTGCTCTACCGCGAAGGCAACACCATAGAAGAAATCGCAGCCAAACGCAACTACGCCCGCAGTACCATTCAACAGCAGCTGCAAGAGGCGGTGGAGACAGGACTACTCGAAATCCGTTTCTTAGTCTCTAACCAACGGCACGATGAAATTATGAAAGCGCTCCCGGGCATTAGCGATATGAAGCTCGGCGAGATGCGTGAACTGGTCGATACCCGCTTTAGCTTTGAAGAATTGATGTATGTGCGCGCAGCCGCTCGCTATGAAGCCAGTCTGCAAAATACTTAAGTTGCACCAACGTTAGGCTCAGCGATTGGCCCAAGAGGTATCACGGAGCTGTCGCCAAATCACTTGCTTGAGCTCATCGGGATTAAACGGTTTTACTACAACCGCATTTAAGCCCGAACTGAAAGCTTCGTGCTCAACTTCTTTCGGCAAACTGGCAGTAAGCGCAATAATAGGCAAGATTTCGCCTCTCGCACGCAGCTGTTTGGTGGCTTCATACCCATCCAAAACTGGCATGTGCAAGTCCATCAACACCACGTGGTGCTTTTTGGCATCCAATTTTTCGATGGCTTCAGCACCATTTACAGCCACCTCTACCTCAGCTCCCCAACGTCGTAAAAAGGCTTCGGCTACTTTTACGTTCAGAGGATTGTCTTCTACCAACAAAATACATGCTCCCTGCAACAATAATTCATCACTCTCAGTCTCCATCTCTGATGCCAAAAGCCCTTTTTCTTGGGTGTCACCGGCTAACTCACTGCTCAACGGCAAAGTTATGTGAAACGAAAAAACCGATCCTTCATTCACCTTACTGCGCACTTCTAATTTGCTGTTTTGCATTTCTAAAATGCGCTTAGCAATCGACAAACCCAGTCCAGTACCCCCAAAACTTCTGGAAGTAGAAGAATCCGCCTGCGTAAAACGGTCAAAAATTACATCCATCTTTTCTGGCGGAATGCCGATACCCGTATCCTCCACTTCTACCAGCAATTGGATTTGGTCGGCATAGGCGTGTTGCACCTGCACCCGCAACTCTACCCAGCCCTCTTTGGTAAACTTAATGGCATTTTGCAGCAAATTGCTGATCACCTGGGTGAGGCGGGTTGGGTCGCCAACCACCTTTTGATTGAGCTTGGGGTCTATTTGCAAACGACATGCAACCCCCTTTTCAGTGGCCTGCAGCTGCAAACCGTAGGCAATATTCTTGCAAATGAGGCCAAAATCAATCGGGATTTGCTCAAAACTAATTTTCCCTGCCTCAATTTTATTGTAATCCAAAATGTCGTTTACAATGCTAAGTAAGTTGCGCGCCGAAAACAACAATACGCCCAGCTGCTCCTCTTGATCTTCGCGCGGCTTGCTTTTCAATAGCAAGTGGGTCATTCCAATCACCGCATTCAAGGGCGTACGAATTTCATGCGACATGGTAGATAAAAACTCGGTTTTAGCCCTTAAACCTAACAACGCCGCCTGTCGGGCTTCATCCAGGATGCTCGCAAAACGAAAGGCCAATACAATAGACTGGAAAAACAGAAATAGCACATAACCCGCAAATAGCAAAAAATAGACGGGCACCAGCAACTGAAAATACTCCAGGTTGATAATTGCCATTACTATCATAACCATGATGGTGCTGGCTGCGGCAAACTTCGCACCCAGTCGTTTACGCCGCACTGCCAGCACATATACATAAGTGGTATAGCCCACCACCGCAAACATTACCACCAAAAACGGGTTCAGGGTCATGGTAATGTAGTAGGTGGGCACCAGCCAAGTGGCAGCCGCCAAGACAAAACAAACTGTAGCTAGGGGTTGTAAGATGTTTCGATTGACGTCTTTGGGATAAATAAAGAGGGTATATACTGCAAAAAAACCAATCCCAGCGAAGAGGGAAAAATACTCAAGACGGGTAGTTAAAAACCAACTCAGCTCTGGAAAGATGTCGTGCAGCACGTACAACCTCGAACCTACGGGCCGGTAACTATACGCCAAACAATAAAGCGCAAAAAACAACATGGCGCGGTCGTATTTACCAAACAAATACAAGCCAAAGAAAAATAAGCCCCCCATTAGCAAAGCACCACTCATCAACAAATCGAGCGAACCATCGCGCTTTCGGCTGCTGCTGAGCACCTCAAAATCACCTATTGAAACTGCTTTGTAGGGCCCTCCCTTGGCGTGATGAAAATTGGCAACGTGAAAAACCAAGTGTAGACTGTCAACACCCTTGGGCAACGGCAACACCACCGGATGCCAACGAGGCACGGTAGTGGCTTCAGTTGTGCCAGGTTCACCGTTGGCAAAAAACAAAGCTCCATTGATGTAAAGCTTGTAACTCGTGTATACATCGGGCAAATCAATCCCTAACAAAGGATGTTCATTGGGCAGATAAACGGTAGCCGCATAAGTAGCATAGCCCTTGGCAGGATATTCACCTTGCTCGTTCCAACGCTGAGGGAAATTTACGTAGGAGGTCTGACGCTGCGGCAACTCCTCCGGCAGTACAAAATCTTGCCAAACAAACTGCCACTGGCCGTTTAAAGCAAAGCTTGAGGCGGAAAAATCGTGCTGGCGCGCATCAAAACTTCCAGATAGTTGGGCTGTGGCGCTCAAGGCAACAGCCCACGTCAACCAAAAAGCACCAAACCATTTAACCATCCCAAACAGAAACGCTTTTATAGCAAACAGCTATCAGTTCCCGTCACGAATATACACAATTGCGCGTTCCACCATACTATCGAATCCCTGCGCAGCAGCCACTGGATCTAAATTGACTTGGATATGTGGCGGCACGCCATCTTCCCAATTGTAGCGCTGGTTGTTAGCGTCGGTTTCTGAACTCAGGGCCTGTCCTACTGAAAACCGGTAAGACCAACCATTCCGAAGTCCAGCGCCATGCGGCAAACCCAATCCACCACCGGTAGTATCTCCAATGATGCGGGCATTCGGCAAAGCACGCATCTGCAAGGCAAACAGACTGGTAGCACTGTAACTGCCACGATTTGTGAGCATAACTACACGGCCTGTAAAACGCTTATCGCTGCTCGAAGGAATGACTTTGATGGTGGTTTCGGGACCAAAGTCGTTGGCACCCGGACCATTTTTGAGGCGGTTGTAATGACTGATACGCTCTGCATCCACCAAGCGACCTGACAACTGAAATACATTGTTGATTAAACCACCTCCGTTCGAACGCATATCGATGATGATGCCGTCGGCACCTTGAAAACGCTCGAATATAAAATCTAAATCTGACTCGCTGAAGGTTGAACTAAAGCTCCTGTAAGTCATTATCCCCACTTTTACCCCTAAAGTATCCAGTACAGTGTGCTGAAAAGGACCTGTAATGAAGTGTTTCTCGGGATAGCGACGCAAATAGCTTTGCAGTAATAGCCGACCATCGAAATTCTCAGGACTATTTAGAAACAAGGGATAGTAGACAGAAAAACTGAAGGGTGCGAACACATTGGCATGGCCGTCACGCAGCTCGTTCATCATGCCTTCGAGCACTCGGAAAAGCTCAATATCGGTCATGCCGGGGGTTACCTGTGGACTGTATTTGTTATAAACTGCCTGCCAATCAAGGCCTTTATATTGCATAAAGCTGTACTTGAGCTCAATTTGCTTCCACAGTTCCTCAAAAACTTCACGCGGTTCGGCCGAGGGTTGATCGCCTACAAAGGCTTTGCTGCAGCTCATCAAGCTGGCTGCCAATAAAAGAAGAAGGGCTATTTTTTTCATCGGAGGTCTTTATTAGCGTCGATTCTGAACATATACGAAAACATGAGGGCACCCGCAGCAGTGCGAACCGGCTGGTCTTGGTAATTGTACTGATAACCCTGCCAGTGGTAGCTCATTTGTAGGCGATTGCCGTTTTTAAAAGGATATTGGGCATACAAGCGGCTGCTCATGTAGAAATAGCCTCCGAGCATTCGCAATTTGGTGTTTTCTAAAAAATCTACCACACCCGTACTCACCGGGTCATTGCCCACCCCATCGAGCACTCCCACAAAGGGAGGCCGGGAGTTAAAGGCCAGTAAAGGCAAATCCAGTTCCCAGCCAAAGCGCAAGGTGCGTTCGTAGGTCTTTTTGAACTTAAAAATCCACCACTTTTGTTCGCTCTTGGTACGCAGGGTCACGGGCAACTCCAGGCGCGAGCGCACACCCAAACCGCTGAGCACATCATAACCTAAGGCACCATTGCCAAAGGACGGATTGGGACGAAACATGCCGTAAAACTGGGCGGCTGGTCCTACATGCCAGTTCAAGCGACTGCTTTCGAAAGGCACATGAAACATAAAAGCTGCAGTATTATTGATAACGATGCTTGCGCCTCCGCTACCTCCCCAGCCACTGCCGTCGGTAACCGCACCAAATTGAGCCATGCCATCAATAACCAGAAGTTTTCGGGGTGTTAGCAACTCGTAAGACTGAAAAAAGCCAGCACTGATGCCGTTAAAGGCCCGCATTGAGGACAATTCATCGCGGTAGGCCATGGCGCCAAAACCACCGCCCGTAGTAATAAAATGATTCACTGGTACCTTTTCACCTTTGTACTTCCAAAAAGCCGGCTGCGAAGCCTCGCTTTCAAAGGTTAAAAAGGCAAACCCAAGTAGTAATAGCCAGCTTGGTGACTTTAAGTATCGCATAAGATGTGTTTTGACGTAAATATAAACCAAAAGCGCCAGCACTTCTACTTACCATAGGAATTTGCAAGTATTTGACATTTTTTGTATTTTAGATGGATGCAAATTAAAGAGAACAGCAAATTGCGTGATCAATATACCCTAAAGAATTGGTGGAAAACCGCCGTTAGCTGGGGCTTGTTTATGTGGTTATTTACCGAAGCCGTGCACCTTTTCTTCGATGAGCCCTCTTTATTTGGAGGTGCTTTTATCTGGCAAAAATTGCTTTGGTGGATGATAGGAGGTTTCCTCTACTCAGGCATCATGCATTTGTACTACAAGAGGAAATCTTAAACTAGTTCACCACGTAATTCGAAAAATTCACCAAAATTACGGCTGGACGGTTCGGGTCTTTTTCGGCTACCCCCTCCTTTTTGCCTTTGTGCAAATCGGCCATCATGGCTTTGGGGATTTTCATGCTTTGGATGTCCATGGTAAACTGCAACAAATCGGGTAGTCCGTATTTTTTCTGACTCCCGTACGTGTAATCTATGAGCACAGTTCCACTGCTGCGGTAGGTGAGCTGCGAGCGCATCACCAACTTTTGCATGGGATCAATCCACAACTTGGCCAGTATCAAATCGCCCGTAGGATCGCCAGGGAGGATGTTCACGATGCTCGTTTTCACCCCTTTGAGCACCTCATCGCCGGTTTTTACGGCAGTAAAATCGGAGGTATCGCTGATGATTTTGCCAAAGTCGGCAAAACCCTGCTTGGGAAGTACGGCCAAACTGCGCGAATCAACCTTGAGTTTGTCGGGTTGCGTAAAACTCACTTTCGCATCAACAGAACGCATCCGCAAATTGGGAATATCGGCATCGATGTGCACGTCGGCAGCATATTTCTGCACCAATTTCATTTTGGCATACACCCCTTTTACCAGCTCAGGACCTTGGTCTTGCGCCAAAATTGGGACCGAAATGACTAATAACAACAAAAAAATCTTAATGAACTTCATGACAGTATGTCTTTGCGTTTAAAGTGATAGGTGGCAATGCCCAGCAACACCACGATGTGGGCTACTAGAATGATGGCAGAATTTCGGATGGCAGCATAATCCACCGGATCTTCAAAAAAGCTCCTCCAGGCGGCCATGTGGGTGGTGAACAAAAACGGCCGTACGTTGTCGAATACCGGCACATCGAGCGTGCCAATGAGGGTAAACAGCATGATGATGGCCATGGTGGCTACAATAGGACCAATGCTGTTGTCGGAAAAGCAACTCAGCGTAATGCTCAGGGTGGCAATGGTGAGCAGCGACAAATACGCAATGCCAAAGCCACTTAAAAAACGCCAGAGCACATCGTCTTGCAACAAAACCACCAAACCGTCGCTGTTCAACACCATCAAATCGCCCGGACCGAACATCAAATTGCTTACGCCCAGCGCCATCACGCCTAGCCAAAGCAAAATCAGGAAAGTATATAAGCCTCCCGCCACAAACTTCGATAGCAAAATCTGTGTGCGCGACAAAGGCCGGGTGGCCAACATCCGCAAACTGCCCATGGCTGCTTCCCCCGAAATGAGGTCGCCCGTTACCAAAGCAATCAACAAAGGCACATGAATGATAAGCATTTGCAAAACAATAAAGCCCATCAAATTGCCATTGAGGATATCGCCTTCAAACAGCAGCGATTGCTCAAAACCAGCCGTAATGAAGCCAATGTAGGTCAACCCGTCGATTTTCATCGCAAACAAAATCACGCCCACCAGCACGGTGATGGCGGCCAAGCCCAAATACGAGCGCGGCTTGGCGGCAATTTTGATAAATTCGTTGTAGATAGCTTTACCGAACATCAGTTGTTGACCAGTTTAAGGAAATAATCTTCGAGTTTGCGTTTGCTTTCGATGGCGTAAACGCGGAGGCCTTGACTTTGCAGCCATTGATTGAGCTCCGGTACTTCTTCGCGGTTAATTTGCAGGGTCAGGCGGTTGTCGTGCTGTTCACGCAGCACCACTTCGGGCCGTTGTTGCAACAGGGCTACCGCGGCCGCGCCATCGTTGAGTTCAAAAGTCACCACCAGCTCTTCGGCATTCAGCAGCTCTTTCACCGAACCTTCGGCCAAACTGCGGCCTTTGTTAATGATCACCATGCGGTTGGCAATCAGCTCTATTTCCGACAATAAATGTGAGGAAAGAATGATGGTTTTGCCCTGCTCGCGACTCAGCTGCAAAATCAGCTCGCGGATGTCGATGATGCCTTGCGGGTCGAGGCCAGTGGTGGGCTCATCGAGCACAATGAGTTCGGGTTGGTGCAAGAGGGCTTGGGCAAGGCCGAGTCGCTGCCGCATGCCGTGTGAAAAACCACCGAGCTTGTCGTTGGCCCGCCCCTCCAGCCCTACAAAAGCCAGCATCGCATCGATGTTGCGCTTGCTGGTATCTGCCCCCGACACCCTGCCAAAAATCTCCAAATTACGGCGAGCGCTCAGGTATTTATAAAAATCAGGTTTCTCTACAATGCAGCCGATTTTTTGCAAGATTTCGCGCCGATGCGTGGCCAAAGGCATGCCAAAAAGCGACAGAGTACCACTGTCGGCACTGATCAAACTCAATAAAATGCGAATGGTGGTGCTTTTGCCTGCACCGTTGGGACCCAAAAAGCCGAACACATCACCACGATGTACCTCAAAATTCACTTCGTGTAGGGCTTGAAACTTACCGTAAGCTTTGGTGAGCTGGCGGACTTCTACAATAGGATCAGACATATAAACGATTCTCTTAATAACAGCAAAAAACCCTTTTGGTTCTTACAAAAGACAATAGCAATAGAAAAAATAACCCGCATATAACACACCAGCAGGTGCCGTGTCACATACGCAGAACAATCACGGATTATCTCCTTCAAAAGGCTTGTACATGGCCAAGTTATCAATTTCCAATGCATCCATAATTACTTGATTCCAATGCATCATGCCTTTTTGATTGTTGCCAATCATCACCTCCTTAAAAAAACGCTCCGCTAAAACCTGCGACTCACGCATTACTTCAGCGTAGGTCTCCAAAAAGGCAGCTTCCGTGCGTTTGCTTTGCTGCAAACGTACTTCCAGCCTTCGCCGTTCTATTTCCATTAAATCAAAATACATATTGATGAAGCAGCGTGCTGCATTGGTCATGGGCAAATAAAAATAACTTTGATGCGGATCAAAAATGGTGGCTGTAAGCCAATGTAAACTATCGCCCAGCTGATTTAGATCCATAAATAAGTGCACTTGCAAGTGATAATCATCCACCCTCACATCTCTTTTAAAAGGGTCATTTGGCTGCGGACGTTCGCTTTTTTGGCTGAATAACAGGCGTTTATTGGCCTCCCAGCGCACGTATGGGGTTTCGAGCAAAGCTCGGCCGCCTAAGCTACCTGCTTGAAATACCTCTACATTTGTCAAGCTCCGCTTATCGGCAAAAAAGGCCTCGTTTTCACCGTGCTGATCGTTGATACGTACCTCGTCGCTTTTCAACCAAAAAGCAGCATTGTAAGGAAAGGCATTGATGCGCATATAGTCCGAAAGAGGCGCATCGACTTGCTTAAAGCGAGGCAAAATGAAGGGTTGTTCGTAGCGATAGGGCAATAAAACCGCCTTGGTAGCCACTTTATAAAGCTCCCCTCGCCTATTGGCATAATTCACTCGGTACTCAAAACTCAAACGCTGCAGCTGCAAATCCTCCCCTTGCCGCTCAAAAGCACGTTCAATCAAAAAATCAACACCCTGAATTTGATCGTCTGGAAAAAGCGGCAAAAACGGGTACATACTTGCATTTTCGCATTTTAGTTGCAATTGCAACAATTCTCCCCGCTCCACATCTACCCAAGCCCGGCCTTCAAAGTATTTACGGGCCTCGTCTTTAGGTTTGAAGCGAATCACCACAATAGAATCGCCCATTTCGTTGCGGTAGGCTCCTTCACTGAGCAGCATATAGCGTTTTTTAAGGGCAACAGGCCGTAGTTCAAAAGGACCTGTTGGAAAATAGCGGTTGGACTTAAAAGTGTGCATCATGCGCAAAGCATC
Organism: Sphingobacteriaceae bacterium; assembly: GCA_030682795.1. Classification (GTDB taxonomy): domain Bacteria; phylum Bacteroidota; class Bacteroidia; order UBA7662; family UBA7662; genus PNNG01. The sequence goes on along the minus strand of JAUXNJ010000010.1, from coordinate 219,191 downwards.
GGAACTTTGTATACTCGCAAAAAGGCGATTTTCAATGGGCTGGAGGGCAAGTCGACCCGCCTTCAACTGCAGATCTACCGCATCAGGCCCCACAAACCTTGCATTATAAAAGCCTTCTACCAATTCAACCTGCCGCTTGCCCACCAGGGTACGCAGCTCAAAATAGGCCCGTGCTTGGCGCTCCACCTTATCAGCCTGCAGCTTGCTACGACGCAGGAGGTCGTAGAGGTAAGACTCATCAGTAGCCACTACCACCACCTCTTGTAGCTGTTGCACGCTGTACTCAAGGCGCAATTCGTAGAAGTTTTTGTTGGAAAGCAGGGCTATGCGCAGCGTTTTATAGCCAATAAAACGCACCAGCAAACTGTCGTCGTTCGCCGCCAACTGGAGTCGGAAGTAGCCCTGCTCGTTGGTTACTGTACCCAATCCACTTCGATTGGCCATAACACCTGCATAAGCTACAGGCTGACCATCTGGCTGCTGCAGCACTCGCCCTTCCACAAGCTGCTGGGCTTGCACAATGGGACATGTGGCTACCCATAGCAGTAAAGCGATTAACCAATTTCTCATGTTACACAAGCAAACAAAGGGATGGATCAGGCCGTTTGAGTAAATAATTTACTCGTTTTTGTTTCTTTTTTGCTTCCATCGCAAGTCGAAAAGATCCTTCCGGCGGTCAATCAAATTGCGCACGGCACCAAAGCGATTGAGCTCCTTGAGCAGATCTAAATCTACATCTACCACCATGATCATCTCGGTATTGGGTGTAGCCTCGGCCTTGATGCCATTGGTAGGGAAGGCAAAATCGCAGGGAGTAAACACCACCGATTGGGCAAACTGAATGTCCATATTGTGCACCTTAGGCAAATTGCCCACACTGCCCGCCACGGCTACATAACATTCATTTTCAACGGCCCGCGCTTGGGCACAATGTCGCACCCGCGAATAACCGTTTTGGGTATCGGTTAAAAAGGGCACAAAAAGTATGTCCATACCTTCGTCGGCCAGCAAACGTGATAACTCTGGGAACTCTACGTCGTAGCAAATGAGTATGCCAATGCGACCGGCATCGGTTTCGTACGTTCGCACAAAATCGCCGCCAGTCATGCCCCACACCCGCGCTTCATCAGGCGTTACGTGCAGTTTGATAAACTTTTCTACCTCCCCATTGCGCTTGCAGAGGTAACCCACATTGTAAAGTACATCGCCCTGAAGCTCGGGCATGCTGCCCGTGATGATGTTGATGTTGTAGGAAACCACCAATTCGGCGAACTTATCGCGGATTTCGGCAGTATAACCCGCCAATTGGCGGATGGCATCGGGCTCCGACAAATGGTTGTAGGCTGCCATCAAAGGCGCATTAAAAAACTCAGGGAAAAGCGCGAAGTCAGAACGGTAACCCGATACTGCATCCACAAAATACTCCGCCTGCTCCATGAGCTCATCTAAGTCGCGATACGGCCGCATTTGCCACTGCACCAAGCCGAGGCGCACTACGCTTTTGGCCGATGCCGGCTTGTGGTGCTCGCGAACGTAATACACATTATCCCACTGCATGAGCGCCGCATACTCGCCCGACTGACTATCGCCCCGCAGGTAATTTTTGATGATTTTTTTAACATGGAAATCGTTCGACAACTGAAAATCGAGCACTGGGTCATGGATTTCTTTGCGGCGTACCTTGTCGATGTAAGCCTTCGGGGTTAAATCGGCGGCATGGTTATGATAATTGGGCAACCTGCCACCAAACACAATGGCCCGTAGATTTTTACGCTCGCAAAGCTCCTTGCGATAGTCGTACAAACGCCTGCCCAAGCGCATGCCCCGGAACTTGCGCTTTACAAATACGTCGATGCCATACATGGTTTCACCCGTCGCATCATGTGTGTTGAAGGTAAAATTACCCGTGATCTCTTTGTAAGTATGGTTGTCTTCCAGCAATTCGTGCCGCACCAAAATCGAAAGCGCACATGCTGCCAGCTCCCCATTTACCGTGATACAAATTTGTCCTTCGGGATATTTGGCAATGAGTTTTTCGATTTGATCGCGCTGCCAAAAAGCATCTGGCAAGGCTGCATAAGCCTCAATCATCAGTTCCTTTAAAGCCGCATAGTGCGCAATGTGTAATTCTTGAATCTCGATTTTTTGTCTACCCGCTTCTTCCTGGGCGGGCTCCATGGTACTGTTAATGCTCATGATGGGAATATACATCATTTCGTTGAAAAAGACAAACGAACTGGCCTTGCGCAAGGCCTAGGGTTTAGATTTTGATGCATTTATTGTATATTTCGACTTGAACAACCGCTGATTATGACCAGATTTTTTTTATCGAGCTGTATTATGCTGCTTTTGAGCGTGCCTTTGATGGCACAGGGGCCCCTGGTGATTCAGGTAGGCTACGCTCCTCTCCCAAACGTGACAACAAATGCTGGGGTCGATTCTACCATTTGTGTGGGACAAAGCATCCAGTTGAACGCCACAGGCAATGGCGGACTTGGGGTGCTAAGTTACAGCTGGCAACCTACCACCGGTTTAAGCAATCCCAACATTGCCAATCCCACCGCTAATCCTACCCAAACCACTACTTATACCCTCACCACCACCGATAACCGGGGCTGTTTTGATACCGATGCCTTAACCATTACAGTTGTTACCTGTGCAAGCGTAGGTGAAAACCATAAGTTTGGATTGCAACTTTATCCCAATCCCGCCACCTCCTCTTTTCAAATCAGGTGGGATGCCGACAAAAAAGTGGAACAAGTACGGCTCAAGGACCTGCAAGGCCGGCTCATTCAACAAATTCAGCAGCCTGAGGGAAATAGTTTGCAAGTGTTTAGCGCTGAACTGGCCAAAGGGCTTTATTTCGTAGAGGTCGACTTTACTACCACCAGCATTACCGAAAAACTCATCCTCCAATAAGCCGTTACATGAAAAAGTTATCATATACAGTCGCTCTCATAATTTGTTCTACCAGCTTTTTGCAGGCCCAAACCAATGTTTGTTCGGGACAACAAGTGAGTCTAGAGCTTCCAGGAACAGCCATTGGCAACATTCAGTGGCAGGATTCAATGCCTGGAGGTGCTTGGAACAACATCAGTGGTGCTACCACCGCTACTTACACCTTCACTCCTAATCAAAATGGCCATTATCGCGCCTTGGTTACCGATCAAAACTGCACCAATAACTCTGGCGAAATTGCACTCAATTTGGTAAGCGCACCAACAACGGCCAACGCTGGATCAAACATTACCAATGCCAGCGGAACCATCACCCTAAGTGCCAATACGCCTGGTGTAGGAACTGGTTTATGGACCATTCTTTCAGGAACAGGGGGCACTTTGGGTAATCCTAGCTTACCTAACAGCAGTTTCACCGGACTTTCAGGCGGAACATATCAGCTGGTTTGGACCATCAGTAACCCTCCTTGCAACGCCAGTAGCGACACCCTGCTGATTGTATACGATGCAGGCCCCGCCCTACCCTCCATCCCCTGTCTTGGCACAACCCTATTTGTACACCCTACCGACAATGCTGGCCCAACTCCCTGGGGCTGTTCAGGAATTGTAACTGGGGCATCAAGCTATACCAATGGGTCGCTCAATACCTCCACCATTGCTGCCACCTGCACAGGCACCCCTGCGGCGGCCATCTGCGCCAATCTCACAGCCTTTGGCTTCAGTGATTGGTATTTACCTGCCTATGATCAACTACTCTGCCTAAGAGATTCTGCCAATAGTATCGGTGGTTTCGCAGCTGGGGGCTATTGGTCATCAAGCGAAAATCCTACCTTTACGGCCAATGCCATGATGCGCACCTTTCCAAGCGGCGTAAGTGGCGTGAGTTCCAAAAGTAATTCCCATCGAATCAGATGCGTAAGACAAGCCTTATAATTCTTTTACTGCTTGTAGGCAGTGCTTCTTCTTTGTTTGCCAGCTCCATCAGGGGAAAAATGCGCTTGCCAGCTGGCAGTACCATGCTGTTGTACGACTTTCGCATGCACGTATCTGATACCGTTGCTACAGCCACAACGGGTTCCGATAGCATCTTTTTATTTCGCATGCCTGCTCCCGCCTACCACGGCTTTTATCGCCTCACTTGGGAAGGTGGTTATGTAGATGTGCTGTACGATGGAGAAGCCATCAGCTTTGAGCAAAAATCAAACGACACATACAACATTTTGCGTGGAAGCAGTTGGCTCCATTATCGCAGCTACAAGGAGGAGCTGCGTAAAATCCGGGAAAATCAAGGCAGATTGCAAGCTTTACTCAACGAATACGAAGGTGAAGCCCGCCTCTTGCAGCAAATAAAAAAACAGCAAAAACGCCTGCGGAAGGCTGAAGCCGCTCAGCTGCGCAAGATTAACAAAGTCCAGAACTTAGGCACCCGCCAGCTGCGTTTTGAATTGCCTTTTTTGGGCCAAAGTGGCGCCGCTTTAGATAGTTTTTACACCCGCGAACGTTACCTCGAGCTCCTCGACTTAAGCGATACCCTGCAATTGCACTACAACCTCATTCCCCAATTTTTAGTGGCCTATTACCGACTTTTTGCACCAGAAGAAGGCGAAGATGCCGAGGTTTTAGGGATCAGCTACCTCAATCGCGTATTTGACAAACTAGAAGAAAATCCGATTTATTTTGCTCCCGTGGCCGATTTCTTACGCATAGGCTTCGAGCAAATGGGACTGCCAAAAGCCTTACACCTCATCCAGCAGCGGGTAGCTACTCAAAATGCATGTACTGACCCACAACTGAGCGAACGGTTGCGAAATACCTTGTTGGCTTACAATCGCATCGCAGCTGGGGCCACAGCACCCACACTCGAACAATTGGTACAAGCCGATGGTAAAATGCTAGAAAAACGCCTTCCCTCATCCGATTTACTGGTGTTTTGGTCGGCCGACTGTCCGCACTGCTTACGCGACCTGCCTACATTGCATTTGTGGCTAAAAAACAACCGTCCCCAAATAGCCGTCACCGCCATTGCCCTCGATAGTTGGGAGGTTGGTTGGAAAGCCGAGAAGCAAAACCTTGAGCATTGGGAACACTTACGTGACCCGAAAGGCTGGAATGGTCCTAGTTCGATTGCCTACCGAGTGCATGCTACTCCTTTTTTTGTGCGAATCGACAAGAACGGCAAGATCATCGACACATATCGCAGTGTGGCTGATTTGAGAAAAGCATTGGACTAGAGCGATAGACCGCAAGTCCGGTTAGGCTTGGCGCTTACAAGCCACGTTCTTGAAAACGCACCAAACGAATCATGTACCAGGCCGCGGAAGCAGCCACCAATAGCAGGCCCGCATTTAACAAGAAGGGGGCTTTGGCAATCCCTTCTGGAAGTACACGACCTGAGGTATAAGTCAGCAGGCCTACCACACCCAGGTAACGCGCCATGCCCCTTCCGCTTTTAGCCGCGAAAGGAAAAATAAACTTCAAGAGCTCCTGCCGGTCAGTGAGTAACAAAATAATTATTCCCATAGCAAACGGCAACCATATCAAAAATTGAGTGGTAGCTGAAATGGTCTCTAAACTCAGTCCGAACAGCAAAACCGGGACACCGAAATACAAATTGGCATAGCCGTAACTTGGCCAATCAATTTTGTTAAATTGATTATTCATACCCCAATAATACTGAATACAGCCAAGACTAAAAAACCGCCTCTGCAATTTTTTTAGTGGCTTCGCTCCTCCCCATGGTATAAAAATGAAGTACGGGAACGCCACCTGCTTTGAGCTCCTTGCACTGCTGGATGGCCCATTCAATACCTATTTCCTTCACCTGCCGGTCGTCCTTGGCCTTCTCCACCGCTTCAGCCAATGCCTCTGGGATGTCGATGTGAAAGATTTTAGGAAGCACTGTAAGCTGTTTTTTGGTGGCAATGGGCTTGATACCTGGGATGATCGGAATGTTAATCCCTTGTTTTCGGCATTTCTCTACAAAATCGAAGTAGGCTTGGTTATCGAAAAACATTTGGGTGGTGATAAATTCCGCTCCTGCATCCACTTTTTTCTGCAACCAAAGCAAATCTGACTTCAAATTGGGGGCATCCTGGTGCTTTTCGGGATAACCAGAAACACCGATGCAAAAATTAGTAGCCACCGGATTCACAAGGTCTTCATCTAAATAAATACCTTTATTCATTTCCTGCACTTGCTGCAGCAATTCGAGCGAGTTTTTGTTACCCTCAGGCTCCGGAGTGAATACGGTTTCGTGCTTGAGGTTGTCGCCGCGCAACACCAGCACATTATCGATGCCCAAAAAGTGCAAGTCGATAAGGGCGTTTTCGGTTTCTTCGCGGGTAAAGCCGCCGCAAATGAGGTGTGGCACGGCATCTACCTTAAATTTGTTCATGATGGCCGCACAAATAGCCACCGTACCCGGGCGTTTGCGGGTGGTGATGCGCCGGAAGGTGCCGTCGGGCAAGGGCTTCATGATGAATTCCTCGCGGTGGTAGGTTACGTCGATGAAGGGGGGATTAAATTCCATCAACGGCTCAATGCCAGCATAAATCTGGTTGATGTCTTGGCCTTTTAAGGGCGGCAGGATCTCGAAGGAGAAGAGGGTGTCTTTCGAGCTATGGATGTGTTCTGTAATTTTCATATTTTAAAAACACGGAGGACACGGAGGGCACGGAGAAATTTTACTTGCTCTCGCTGACTTCGCGTTCATAAAACACGGAGGACACGGAGAGCACGGAGAATTACATGACCAAGCGAATGACTCCATTTTTTAGTAGTTCAGTATTAAAATTGATTAGTAGTCCAACTTTTCGTTCCGACAAGCGCAAATAGGTCATCAGTTGTGCTTTAAAGAGATTGTGCATATGCTCTGCTGCTTTTAGCTCAAGAATCAAGTGATCCTCCACTAAAAAATCAGCTCGGTAGCCACAATCCAACTTCTGTCCTTTGTATACCATCGGAATCGGTATTTCTGTTTGATATTTTATTTTTCGTTCGTCCAATTCATGCATTAAAGCAAATTTGTAAGCGTTTTCTAAAAGTCCCGGCCCCAGTTCTCTGTGAACATTTAGCGCTGCGCCTAACACTTTTTCGCTCAATTCGGCATATAATAGCTTGCTCATGGTATTTTGTTTTAAACAAGCAATTACGCACCTTTCTTTAATTCATATTCCGCATTCTTTTTCATTTTCTGAGTTCCATAAACTCCGTGTCCTCCGTGACCTCCGTGTTTCAAAAAAGAGAAACTCCGTGTCCTCCGTGACCTCCGTGTTTCAAAAAAGAGAAACTCCGTGTCCTCCGTGACCTCCGTGTTTCAAAAAAGAGAAACTCCGTGACCTCCGTGACCTCCGTGTTTCAATAATTTAAGGTTGGTGACAACCACTTCTCCGCCTCCTCTAAACTGATGCCGCGGCGTACAGCATAATCTTCCACCTGGTCTTTGTCAATTTTACCCACACCAAAGTATTTAGCTTGGGGATGGGCAAGGTAAAAGCCACTCACAGCGGCAGCAGGCCACATGGCGCAGTGCTCGGTGAGGGTAAGGCCAATGCGCTGCTCCACGTCGAGGCGCGCAAAGAGGGTGCGTTTGTCTAGGTGGTCGGGACAAGCGGGGTAGCCGGGCGCGGGACGAATGCCGCGGTATTTTTCGGCAATCAAATCGTCGTTGCTGAGCTGCTCCTGCGGCTCGTAGCCCCAATATTCTTTGCGTACCCGCTCATGCAAATGCTCGGCAAAAGCTTCGGCCAGGCGGTCGGAAAGCGATTGTAGCAAGATGGCGTTGTAGTCGTCGTGCGCGGCTTTCATCACGTTTACACGCTCTTCGGCACCAAAAACACCTACGGCAAAGAGGCCTAGGTGGTCTTGCAGACCGCTTTCCTTGGGTGCTACAAAGTCGCTGAGGGCTATATTGGGTAAGGTATCTGCTTTTTTAGCCTGCTGGCGCAGGGTTAAGAAGCGGGTGCCATCTTCTAACAAAACATCATCACCTTCGGCATTGGCTGCAAAGAGCCCAAACACTGCCCGTGCATCTAACCATTGCTCTTTTACGATGGTCTTGAGCATGGCCTGCGCATCTTCGAACAGCTTGGTGGCGGCTTCTCCCACCACCTCATCGTGGAGGATGTTGGGAAATTTGCCATGCAGCTCCCAGGCCTGGAAGAAGGGCGTCCAGTCGATGTAATCGACCAAAGTGGCCAGCGGATATTGGCGAAATTCGTGGATACCAGGCTGAGCAGGCACGGCCAAATCTTCGGCTTTAAAATCGATCGGGAAGCGGTTGGCACGGGCTTCAGCGATGGGCAACATGGCTTTTTCGCGGCCGCGACTGAGGTAGCCCTCGCGCAGTTTGTCGTAATCGGCACGGGTGTTGGCGGTGAAGGCGTCGCGCTGGTCGGGACTGAGCAAGGCACTTACCACGGGCACCGAGCGACTCGCATCTAACACATGCACCACGGTGCCGTTGAAGGCCGGGGCTATTTTTACAGCCGTATGGGCCCGCGAAGTAGTGGCTCCGCCAATGATCAACGGTTTTTTAATGCCGAGGCGCTCCATTTCGGAGGCCACAAACACCATTTCATCGAGCGAAGGCGTAATCAAACCCGACAGACCAATCACATCTACCTCGTGTTCGATGGCCGCCGCCAGAATTTTATCGCAGCTCACCATCACCCCGAGGTCCACTACATCGTAGTTGTTGCACTGCAACACCACGCCCACAATATTTTTACCAATGTCGTGTACGTCGCCTTTTACGGTTGCCATCAGGATTTTGCCTTTGGCAGATTTGTGTTCGGAGGGATTGGCCAGTTTCTCGGCCTCGAGGTACGGCATGAGGTAGGCCACAGCTTTTTTCATTACCCGGGCGCTTTTCACCACCTGCGGCAAAAACATCTTACCGGCCCCAAAAAGGTCGCCAACCACGTTCATACCGGCCATTAACGGACCCTCGATTACCTGCAACGGTTTCTCAAACTCGTGCCGGGCTTCTTCCACATCCTGGTCAATGAACTCATCTATGCCCTTCACCAAGGCATGGGTGAGTCGCGCTTGCACGGGCTCGAGGCGCCAGCTTTCGTCTTTGGCCGCAGCCTCCTTGCCCTTGCCGCCTTTGTACTGCTCGGCCAGCTGGATGAGGCGCTCGGTTGAATCGTCGCGGCGGTTCAGCAGCACATCTTCCACATGCTGCAGCAGCTCCTTATCTACCTCTTCATACACCTCAATCTGCCCCGCATTCACAATGCCCATGTCCATACCCGCCTGAATGGCGTGGTACAAAAAGGCGGCGTGCATGGCTTCGCGCACTTTGTCGTTGCCGCGGAAGCTGAAGCTTATGTTGCTCACCCCGCCGCTGACTTTTACGCCGGGCAGGTTTTGCTTGATCCAGCGGGTGGCGTTGATGAAATCGACTGCATAGTTGTTGTGCTCTTCAATGCCCGTGGCTACGGTGAGGATGTTGGGGTCGAAAATGATGTCTTCAGCTGGGAAACCAACTTCCTGCACCAGGATGTTGTAGGCGCGCTGGCAAATTTCGATGCGGCGCTCGTAGCTGTCGGCCTGGCCCTGCTCGTCAAACGCCATTACAATCACGGCGGCGCCGTAGGCCAGCACTTGGTGGGCGTAGTATTTAAAGCGCTCCTCCCCTTCTTTGAGGGAGATAGAGTTGACGATGGCTTTGCCCTGCACACATTTCAAACCTGCTTCGATGACGCTCCACTTGGACGAGTCGATCATTACGGGCACCCGCGCAATGTCGGGCTCGGCGGCAATGAGGTTGAGGAAGCGGGTCATGGCGGCTTCGGAGTCGAGCATGCCTTCGTCGAAGTTCACGTCGATTACCTGAGCGCCGTTTTCTACTTGCTGGCGGGCTACCTCCACAGCTTCGTCGAACTTTTCTTCTTTAATGAGGCGGGCGAACATGCGCGAACCCGTTACATTGGTGCGCTCTCCTACATTCACAAAATTGGTTTGTTTGGTGATGCTCACGGGCTCTAAGCCGCTCAGGTGCATCACGGGCTCGAGGGCGGGCGACTGCCGGGGCTGGTGCAGCGCTGCCTCAGCAGCAATTTCGCGGATGTGCTCAGGCGAAGTGCCGCAGCAACCGCCGATGATGTTCACAAAACTGTTGTCGAGGAAGTCTTTGATGTGGGCGCGCATCATGGCGGGACTCTCGTCGTACTCCCCAAAGGCATTCGGCAAGCCCGCATTGGGGTGGGCCGAGATGCGGAATTTGGAAGCCTTGGAAAGCGACTGCAGGTGCGGGCGCATTTGGGCAGCGCCGAGGGCGCAGTTCAGGCCAATGCTGAGCAGCGGGAGGTGCGACATCGAATACAGAAAGGCCTCTACGGTTTGTCCGCTTAAGGTCCTGCCGCTGTTGTCGGTGATCGTGCCACTCACCATGATGGGCAGCGGCGCCCGTTTTTCGTCCTGAAAATACTTATCAATGGCATACAAAGCCGCCTTGGCATTGAGCGTATCGAAGATGGTTTCTACCAGCAGGGCATCCACCCCGCCGTCGACCAGTCCTTTCACCTGCTCGTAATACGCCGCCACCAACTCGTCGAAGCTGATGCTGCGGAAGCCGGGGTTGTTTACGTCGGGACTAATACTCGCCGTTTTGTTGGTAGGCCCGAGGGCACCAGCCACAAAGCGCGGTTTGTTGGGATTGGCAGCCGTAAATTCGTCGGCTACCTGCCGGGCGATTTTGGCTGAAGTTACATTGAGCTCGTAGCTCAGCTCCTCCATGCCGTAATCGGCCATCGACACCCGCTGGGCATTGAAGGTATTGGTTTCGGCGATGTCGGCCCCGGCCTCAAAATACGCCCGGTGAATGTTTTCGATGATGTGCGGCTGGCTAAGCGACAGCAATTCGTTGTTGCCTTTTACATCCGACTGCCAATCGGCGAAGCGTGTGCCGCGGTAATCGGCCTCGGTAAGTTTATAATTCTGAATTTGCGTACCCATGGCCCCGTCGAGCACCAGAATGCGCTTTTTAATCTCCTCTTGAATATCGTAATGCATAAAAAAAGCCAAACTTTTGGTTTAGCTCATCCCCGAAGGATTCGGGTACCGACTTGCAGATAGCACACAGCCCTTTTTAGCTGATTACTGCCTGCTCATCTCCTGCCTCAAGTATTTGTTAGTGGCAGCGGAATTGGCACCAAACCAACATAAAGCAAGCTTCACGCTGCGGTTGCCAGGACTTCGTAGGGCCGTTCCCTCCGTCCTTCTGGATAAGCCTTGCAAAGATAAGGTAGAAGATTGAAAAAGCCAAACATTGGTTCCGATGCGAATCCAAAAAAATCTTTCTGTAATCCACCTTGTGTAATTTTTTGTACTTTGCCTTTCTAAATAATATGAACATGACTGACTTGCAGCTTATTGCTTTGTTTATAGGCATTCTCGGCCTTCATTGGCTGCTTCAGCGCTTTGTAGCTAAACCCATTTTAGAGCTTGGTGCAGCCTTGATGTATGTACTTACCATTGTGATGCTCCTTTGGATGGGCGCATGGCAGTTCGATGGCGCGGGTGTAAACTTGGTGTTAATGATGAGTGCCGTTGCCGCTTGCAGGCATGGGTGGAGATTCTGTAAGGCCAAGATAAATCTTGCTTCTTAAGCTCGAGAAACCTAATTATCCCTGCAATTTTAAAATTTGATTTTGATTTTGCAGGAATCGGATAAGAAAAACTGTGCGTAAGATTTCACCAAAATCTCCCTGAACTACTTACAAAAGTCATAAATCAAAATTATCCTTGCAATTTTCGAAGTATGATTTAAATTTACAAGGATAATGATTAATCGTTTTACCCATACCGGTCTGCAAAAGGCATTGAACAAGTATCCTGTGGTGGCGCTGCTCGGACCGCGGCAGGTGGGTAAAACTACGCTTGCGCGGCAATTGGCTGGGTCAGAAGACAGTCTTTATCTCGACCTCGAGCGGCCGTCGGACCTGCTGCGATTAAGCGATCCTGAATTTTTCCTTGAAAAAAACGCCCAAAAACGCATCATCATCGACGAGGTGCAGCGCATGCCTGAACTGTTTCCAGTGCTTAGGAGCTTGGTGGATGCCAACCGCCGTCCGGGCCGCTTTTTGCTGCTCGGCTCGGCCTCCGATCATTTGCTCGTAAGCAGCTCCGAAAGTTTGGCCGGCCGCATTCACTTCCGGGAGCTACATCCACTGCAGTTACTCGAAACCACCGCCGAAAATCGCGATACACTTTGGCTGCGCGGCGGTTACCCGCTAGCTTACCTCGCGCTCTCCGACGAAGATGCCTTCGACTGGCTACTCGATTTTGGCAGAAGCTATTTGCAACGCGAACTAGGTACCGCCGAATTGCGCACCAACCCACAGGAACTTGAACAATTTTTGCAACTACTTTGCTCGGTACACGGCCAACTGATCAATTACAGCAATCTAGCCCAAGCCACGCAGTTGAGTCTCCCCACCGTTAAAAACTATCTGCAATTTTTTGAGCAGATGTTTTTGATTCGTACCCTGCACCCTTATCACGCCAACCACCAAAAGCGATTGGTAAAAAGTCCGAAGCTTTACATCCGCGACTCGGGACTGCTACATCTGCTCTCTGGCATCCAAAGCCTCAATGCACTCGAAGGCGACATTCTCAAAGGAGCTTCTTGGGAAGGTTTTGGCATACAGCAGCTGTTGGCCATTCTCAAACCAGGCCTGCAACCGTATTTTTACCGCACCGCCGCGGGGGCCGAACTCGATTTGCTACTGGTGCAAAACAACAAGCCCGTGGCGAGCTTCGAATTTAAATACAGCAACAGTCCGCGCTTGAGCAAAGGCAACACCGAGGCCATGAAAGATTTCCCGAATATCCCGCATCATGTGGTTACCCCATCTAACAGCGCCGGTGAATTTAGGCCAGGGGTGCACCTGTTGAGCTTGTACGACGCCTTGCAACTTTTAGTGACCAAGGGCTGGACTTGGCAATAAGCGGGTTCCAAATCAAAATAATCCTCGCAATTTTCGAAGTATGATTTAAAATTACAAGGATAATGAATTGACACTGAACAAAATTTGGCCTTTGAGCAGCAATTATTTAACTTGTGCTAAGTACAACCATAGCCCGAATGCCGCCTAAGCAATCTTTTACTAGCTTCTGTTTTTTGGTTTTTTTAGCCGTGACATTTGGCTCCTTCCATGAGGTCTTTGCTCAATCTTCTTTGAACGATACGGTAGTTGTAGAAGCTTCGCCTAAAAATATCAAACATAAAAACCGTACGCGCAGTTGGGGCCGATATAGTTTTTTCGAAAATCAAAATGATAGAGTGTATTGGTCTACACCTTTCTACGGCCCTGCAAACTACCAAATTCAAAAAATAAGCATGCCCTTACATTGTAAATGTGCCGAAGTCGACAGCTTCGAAGTAAGCATGCTCTACACCAACCTCACCACTTGCGAAACAAAATTGATTTACAGAGGCTGGCAGAAACTCGAAGGCCGCAAACAACTTCAAATCACTCCACAATTACCAGTTACCACCGATTCGGTCTATTTGCTTTCTATCAACCTCCATCCTAACCAATTCCCCAAAAACCACCCGCAAAACAGTTGGGATGCTTGTTTTTATCTCAAAGTTGGCATTGTTAATTCAGATGAAACGTTTTATTTTTCTGATAGTACGGGACTAATGATGTATCGTGCACTGATGACGTATCCAGACAAATATCCAGGGCCGAGGATTGATTGGATTGTTGTCCCAAAAATGAAGTTGTGGTTGTACCGTTGAAAACAAACATATAATGCTGACCTTTAAAAAATCTAGTCTATTGCTGCTTTGGCTTTTCACCAGCCTGCTTTTGAACTTTGTCTCAGCCCATGCGCAATTACCACCAGCTTTGGTATTGGTGGATAGTTCCAAAGGCGAATTTCCTGCCCTAAGTTTGAGAACCGATACACCTAGTATTTCAAACTATCAAAACGCGGTAACAAAATATTTTTCTGAAGTAATCACGAACTAAAACATAAGGCATTCAAAATAGAAATTCTACTATTTTAGAAGCATAATTCTAATCCAACGCATCACCAACGACTTCACTCATGCCAATAAAATACAATACAAAATTCTGCCTACTCCTAGTACTATGTTCGCTTTTAACTGGAAGCTTGAGTCTAGCGCAACAGTCCCCAAAGGCGGTACATTTGTACATCAACCATAGAGTAGGAAGCAATAACACGGGGCATTTAATTGCGGTCATAGTAAATAATTTAAGGCATCATGTGAACGCAGACAGTCTGATTTTTCACTTCACAGATATGGGAGGAAAAGCTGCTGCCTATCTAAATTACATCGGCATTGTTCCGCCTTTGGCTAGTCGCATCATGGAGGATACTGTCGTTTTCAACCAAAAAATAAACTACCAGTTTCACACCATAGAACTAACCGAGGGCGATTCAGTGATTTACAGCAGTCCACTCAAGCTCTTCAACCCTGCCTTGCTGAGCAAAACATGGCCAATATCGCCAGGCTTGAAGGCGGAAGCATCCGTTTTTGTGCCTGAATTGCCTTATTTTCATGTGCTCGACTACTTGTATGCCGATAAAGACGGCTTTTGGATCAAATCAGACAACAATGTCCTCTACAAAATCGACTATCAAGGTAAACAACTCTTTAGCTTTTCCCCAGAAAAAGAACTGCCTTGGCAAAGTCTTTACGCTTCAGTGCTCAAGAAGCAAAAAATACCATTCGCCCAGCAATATTTCGGTTGGTTTAACACAAACAATCGATATGCATTTCCCATGTATGATGTTCATGTGAGCACAGATGGCCATATTTACGTGCATTGTGCAGCGCAGCCTTTCGAAAAAACGAAATTGAAAAATGGAGAGCATATCCTAAGTGCGGAGCCATATGGCTTTCTCTTAAAAATCGACAGCCGCACCTTTGAAAAACAGGTCATTCATACTGCCGATGAATTCAATTTATCCGATAAAACGTATTATGATTTCGACCATTTGTTCATCCAAGGACAAAAAGGCTATGTAAGTACCGAAGTAAGCTCCAAAAAAGGTGATGTAGTAGGCCTAAGCAGCTTTAAAATCAAGAATGAAACCATTACGAAAGCCAAGCGCTCGAAAATCCCAGAGCATGGTAATCCAGATTTTTTATCTCAATCCTATATAAACAGCTGTTTTGTTGAAACGAAAGAGCATTTATTTCTGGCAAGAAGTCGAGACAGCTTAATCATCGACTTAAACAACCCTTTGTACAACTTTACCCTTCCTACCATTGCCAATGGAAGGTCGTTTAATCTGCAGAGTGCTGGTCGCGTTAGTAACGAATTGTGGTTCCTGTATCATCAGGATGAATCACAAAACTATTTTCTAACTATTCTTCAAAGAAACAAGGTAATTGTAAAGCTCGAAATACCGTCAACTGAACCTTTACAATATAGCAAGGCCTTTATCCATGAAAAAATGCTCTATATTCCAACGCAAACTGCCAACGGTCAATTAGAATTGAAGAAAATGGCCCTGCAGTTTACCTATTAACGTCTACCGAAAAACTAGCTACAAGCATGAAAAAGCCCCTTCCTTATCTCATATTGGGTTTCAGCCTACTGCTACAAAGCGCTAAAGCACAAGAAACCAGTTCCCCCCAAGTCCATACCGTCCTGCAAAACGCCAAGCCAGCGGCTGTACCACAAGCACAATGGGACAAATTCACGGCCAGCATTTCCTTTACATGCGAGCAATGGGGGGCAGAAATAGGCTTCCTCACACCCTTCTTGGTTGAAAAGGAAATCCTAGCCTTGGTCAAAGAAATGGCTGGTCGAGCCACAGCAGAAGTATTTGTAGGTTACAAAAGTCTTGCAGACAGAGAAGGCTGCAAAATGAATGACCGATTTGTTTGTGTGATCAAGGAATGTGAGGCGTTGGATGCGCGATAAAAGGTTCTATTAAAGCCAATTAGGGCTTAGCATTTTTTTTGATTTTAAGAAATGGCAGCCTTTTATTAAATTCGTTCTTCTCTCTAACATTAAATCAAGCCAACTGCCCCAGCAATGGGCTTAAATCTAAACATATGGAAGAAGTACTGTTAATAATCGGCCTGCTTTTGGTTTTTGGATTGATGTCTTATTTCTATGCAAAAGTCACCCAAAAGAAGCTATTTGCGCTTAAATACAGCGTTATTGCAATCCTATTAGCCCTGGTTTTTAGTTTTGAAGAAAGCGATTTTACACTTATGCTCTTCATCAGTGCTCCACTACTACATACGCTTTGGGTAGATCTGAAGAAACATATTATCCCAGCGTGGAAGGCGAAACAGTTGTAAAGATTTATGACACCCTTCTTAGCAGTTTCTCTCCTTTTCCAAAATAATGGCAATTTGGAATACGAGAACTGGCAAAATCTCTTCAACCACCCCCCATACAGCCCATAAATCAACGCCAATATAGTCGTGAATTAATTTGTCACGCATTCCTGCAATCTTCTTCCACTCAATTTCAGGATATTTTGCACGAAAATCGGAATTTAGTTTTTTTGTGGCTTCCCCAATAATTTCAAAATTTCGAATCACAGCATCCTGGACAAGCTGATTTTCTAAAAACGCTTGTTCATTCATGTCCTGCGTATAAGATTGAATTTTAACCAAGCATTCATGAATGAGTTGTAAGTAAATGCTTGGGGTTTTCATATCAATCTAATCAAATCAGCCTCAATATATGGTGCTAAGGCAGTATGAACTGATCGCTTAGTAACCAAATCAACTTTTATTCCCAATGATTTGGAGAGCTCCTGCTCTATTCCGATGAGGTCAATAAGATTTACCCTTTGTTCAAAATCAATGAGCAAATCTAAATCACTGTCAACAGAGGCCTCGTTTCTGGCGTAGGAACCAAAAACTCCCAATAAAGTTGGTCTCAGTTTTTTAGTAACCGACTTAATGACCTCTTGTTGCGCATCACTCAGCATATTACAAAGATAGGTCCTTTCCAATTAATCCCATCAATTTCCAATGAGCCTTCCCCAATTCCCAAAAATTGCTTAGGTTTTAGGCTCGAAACCTGAAACCTACCGTATGCACCGCGAAATTACCGGCTGACACAGCGCCGCCTTGCAAAAAGACATGCCCATTGCGAGTTATGGCCATTATGGCCCTGCCCTCTTAAGTAATTAAAATCCAAGAGCGGCCATATTTAAGAAACTGCATCGTTTTGATAGGCTCGCGCCCACAACCATCAAGTACAAAACCGTGGGACAATAGCAAGCACCAGCTTTGAGACATAGGCAAGGGCAGAAGTTTTGCTGCAACACCTTTTTTACGGGGCCCCTTTGACTACCACATTCAAAAGGTGAACATCACATATATTGTGTTTGCGACGAAATTGACAGCATTGAAGTCACCCATCCAACTACCAATCTAATCAGCTACCAAACACGTCACTATTTACAGCAATTGGCACACCCATAAAGGAACCAAACGGTACACCTGCATCCCGCATCAACCATAGATTCCCATGATTTGTTATAAATCTGCATTTGCAACCGTGGCTGTAATACAAATCATATTGAACATACCCGAACACGGCAGTACATTTGTTGCTATTTGAAGCAGAGCATCACTGCATCAGCCCTGCAATATTAACACACAAACAATACTAACCTACGAACTTTACCCAAACCGCCACTCATGGACCAATGGACTTTCTTTCCAGCCCCCAAAATGAAGTTGTGGTTGTATCGTAGAAAAAAAGAAACCGCAATCACAAAATAGTATAAACAACTATATGTTAGTCAATTATACCGAATACAAACTGTAAACCAACTTTTGTTAGTCTTAGGCCCTTCTTTTTCAACTAAAAGTTTAAACATTGCTTTACTAGTGTGATAAATATTTACTGAAAAGTTTGGAGTATATTGTTTTTTTTTTTTACACTTGTACCTGAACAATGTTATACGGCCGTAAGCACAGTGTTTATGCGACCCGCATGGAGGGGTAAAATTTAAACAAAATGAAAAAGATAAAAATTGCAACCGTAGCGGCAGTTGCATCTGCCATTTTATTCTCGTTTAGTACTGCAAGCAGTGAAAATCTGGCTTCAATACCAGTGGCTAAATGTGAGAAAAAAGGAATTCCACACCTAAGTAAACGGAATAATATTGTGGTTTGTATGCTTAATCATACACGTTGTTGTATTATTCGCCTAACTTATTCTAATGGGCTGGTTAACTACAAGATAGAACTAGACAATGGGGATGAGTTTTTCGATAATTATTCCTTCATCGGAGTGGATGATGCTGGTAATGAAACATATCAACTCTATTAAATCTACATCCAAAAAATGAAGAAAGCATATTTATACATGCTTGTGCTTTTGAGCTTGTGTGTGGCCTGTAACTCAGGCCCACACAAGTTTAACGACGAGCAGCCAATTCAAATTCAAGAGGAAGGTTTCGTGTTGTTAAACCCTATAGGTTATTCCCTCGGCGAATATGTGTGTTTTGACTTGAAAGAAAATCAGGAAATAATAGTCGTGTCATCCACCACCGGTAAACTGAAAAAGCGAATTAGCTATGATTCACTTCAACATTTCATTGATGCTGCGCATCAAAATGCCATCATGGATACACTGAGAGTAATTGAGCAAACAGACAGCATTCTGCTTACATCCATAACCACGGGATGGTTTAGTACTTGGTCAGGGCGACCTGTATTTGTAGGATACATAAATTACAGTGCATATCGCGAAGGAATTGAGTCCGAGAGCATGGAATCAACTGCAAACATCTTAACTTATTTCAATAACGACTTTAGCCCGGAAGAAACATTTCTACTTCATGCATCAAGTGCAGGAATTGAGGACAGAAACAATTCATTTCCTTATTACCCAAATGCCTACGTGTCGGGTGGGATAATAAACAATGTGCTCTACATACCGAATTACCACCTAAATCCACTCCCATTGTTGGATTCCGAGGTTGCCTTCAGTAGGTGGGAACTAAACAATTCATTTATAATGCCTCTAAAATCAACTGGTAAATTGAGTCATTTTATTGAAAATAATGTGACTCAAAATGCCGAAGATATTGGTTTTTTTTGGGGAACAGCGTTTGCTTTACCGAATAAAGACCTTCATAAAACGTTGCTTCTTTCCGAAGATGGTTTTGGTGAAGTGCTAGAAGAAAAGGAGAAGATCCAACTTTCAACCAAACATATACTTGTGCACATCAATAACCACTCGCCGGCTTTCATATGGCTTGATATAGGTGGAGATAAACGAAGCTATCTAAGTAGTAAAGATTTAAAAAGTCAAACATTTCAAAACATATCACCACCTCAAGGATATACTATCGAGCAAATCCTCGTCACGAATAATGACTCAAACGGACACCCATGCTATTTACTTTCCAAAGACGAAAAATTTTATATCTGGCAATCTCTTTAATCGTTTTTGCCAGTTGTGCATTTGAGCAACGTTCTCAAGAACCTCGGATTGCTATCGTTTATAATGTAGACAATTGCCTAGAATGTAATCGTTACGTGCCAAATATGATTGAACAATTGATGCCCAAGAATCCACAACGATTGACACTGTACATAAAAAAAACTAGAAAGATAGAAGCAGAAAGCATTAGAAAACGATTAGGACTTCCTAAGAATACTTCCATAGTTTCAGATAACGACAGTTTAGCAATGATTAAATCCACTTTGCCAAAAGATTTAACTCTGGATGAATTAGGCTGGAGTTCGACACTTATTATTCAAGATCAAAGGAAAACAACCTACAGTCGATTAGACGCAAGCAAGCCGATGTAAAATTGTTTGAATAAACACTACTGTATGACGTATAGCACTATTTGACTTTAAGTTGTGTCAAGCTCTATAATTTAATCAGCGGTTTATTAAATCTCCAAAATGTCATGGTAATCATCCAAACTGCTATTTCGAAGCTAGTCCGTATTGGGGATTTGTAGCTACATTTTATGTATTGCGTATTCAATTACTTTAGCGCTAGATGTATTTTAAATGAACAGCGATTTTCTCTCTTAATCGGCTCCAATCTATGAAAATAGATTTGCTTGACATCCGATTGTCCTTACCTGCTGTAGTGTTCAAACTTTAATTGCAACGTTCTTTCGTTAGTCGCTACAACTCTAGGAATTTAATCTCATTTTTCTGCACTTGAGTCCCCATCTCCCAAAAAATGCTTAGCTTTTAGGCTCGAAACCTGAAACCTACCTTATGCACCGCGAAATTACTGGCTGGCACAGCGCCGCCTTGCAAAAAGACATGCCCATTGCGTGTTATGGCCATTATGGTCCTGCCCTGCTGCTCATTCCTACGGCCGCGGCCGACTACCTCGAGTATGAGCGTTTTCAGCTGCTCGACCAAATCAGCGGTCACATAGAGGCCGGCAAGGTAAAGGTGTACAGCGTCGACAGCATCAACAACGAAAGCTGGCTCAACAAAGGAATGCGGCCAGAGCACCGTGCCATTCGCCACAACCAGTGGAACGATTACATTTTTAACGAGGTGGTGCCCTTTATCCGCAACCACAGCTCCGGCGATACGCCCATCATTCCCTCGGGGGCATCCTTTGGGGCATTGCACAGCATGAACCTGTTTTTGAAGCGTCCAGACCTGTTTCAAGGGGTGGTAGCCATGAGCGGGGTGTACAATTTGCAGGAGTATACCGACGGCTTTTACAGCGACGAGGTGTATTTCAACAGTCCGGCTCACTACATCCCCAACCTCACCGATCACCCAACTTTGGAGCGCATCCGAGCAGGGAAAATCCTCATTGCCACCGGTAGTGGGGCTTACGAAGACCCAAACGCCTCGCGCGATTTCAGCACCCTGCTGCATAATAAAGGCATTGCACACCACCTCAGCATTTGGGGGCAAGAATGGACGCACGACTGGCCTACTTGGCGCGCCATGTTGCCTTGGGTGATGAACGAGTTTT
This sequence comes from Sphingobacteriaceae bacterium, assembly GCA_030682795.1. Lineage (GTDB taxonomy): Bacteria > Bacteroidota > Bacteroidia > UBA7662 > UBA7662 > PNNG01. The sequence continues at coordinate 198,298 of JAUXNJ010000010.1, read as the reverse complement.
AGCAAAAGCCGAATCTCCAGCTGATTTGTACGTTCGACGCATTTGCATTGTACGGAATTTATCCGTACATTTGTGATATTTCGACGTCATGGCCAATAATACTAGCAAAGACGAGCGCATCGAGCTACGCGTGTCAGCAGAAGACAAACGACTGTTTCAAAAGGCGCAAAAGTTACACGGCGATCGCTCGTTCAGCACCTTCATGCTGCGGATTGTACGGCAAAAATCAGAAGAAATCATTGCTCAAAACGACCGCATTTTAGCTTCGGAGCGCGATAGAACCTTGTTCTTCGATGCCGTTTTTGGCGATGCTGAACCAAATGAGGCCTTGCGTACGGCCGCCCAGCGTTATCAGTCGAAAAGCAGTTAACCGGTGCAAATCGTCCGACTTGGCCATCACCACCTTCGCGATCAATTTGAGTGCGAAGAGCCATCCCTCGTTCATTACCTGCGACAGCAAGTAGGCCAAGATATCCGCAAAAAACTGGTTACTTGCTTTGTGACCGCCAACGAAACTGAGCAAGTGTTGGGCTACTACACCCTTTCGAGCGATAGTTTGGGCCGAGATGCCATTCCTACCCAATATATCAAGCAAGTGCCTGCTAACTATAATGCCCCCGTCATTTTGCTGGGTCGTTTGGCCCGAGACATGCGCATGAAAGGACAAGGCTTAGGAGAGCATTTGTTGTTGGATGCCCTTTTTCGCAGCTACCAAACCTCAGAAAGTAGCATTGGCGCCATGGCAGTGGTAACCGATCCCATCAGTGAAAAGGCCAAGCGCTTTTATACGAACTTTGGTTTCGAGCAACTACCCGACAGTGGTCGGCTCTTTTTGCCAATGAAGGTCATTGGTAAGCTTTTGTAAAATACAATTCACTATTTGTTAGGCAACTGCTCCATAAAGCGCATCACCGGCTGAACCGTCAAAACTGGGCTTTCCTCCATCGGTACATGGCCGAGTTCCGGAAAAGTCACCACCACGGCCTGCGGCATTTGCTGTTGAAAGCGCTCGGCATGCGCCAGCGGAATCCAGGGATCACTTTCTCCCCACAACACCAACACCGGCATTTGCAATTGCGGCAATTCGTAAAATCGGCCTGCGCCTGTCCCGCGCTGCTTGGCCCGGTCGAGAAAAGCCTGCCGATTGCCTTCGTGCCGCATTAAATGGTAATAGCGGTTTACCAGGGCGCGGTCTACCAAACTGTCGTGCACATACACCTGCTGCAGCATTTTTTTATAGATGATGCGCGGCGTGGCCACCCGTATGTACGACTGCAACCAGTTCTGTTCGGTAAGCTTAAAGTAAGCTGGACGCTTGTTATTGGAAGTCTTAGTTTCTGTTGAGGTAGTCGCCACGGTGCTTTCGGCCGGCACCCCAGCCGCATCTACCAGCACCAGCGCCTGTACCCTTTCGGGATGGGCCAGCGCGAAATTCCAGCTGAACCAGCCTCCCATCGAATTGCCCCCAAGCACGCAACTCGAGATGCCCAAACTATCGAGGAATGCCGCTAAAAAAGCCACTTGGTCTTCGATGCGGTAGCGCTTTTGCGGATCGGGACCGGTGAGTCCCCAGCCCGGCATATCGATGCTGATGACCCGATAATGCGGCTGCAGTTCGGCTACCCAGCCTTCCCAAGTATGCAAGCTGCTGGCCATGCCGTGGAGCAATACAATCGGCTGTCCTTGACCTTGATCGCGGTAATGCGTTTGAATGCCCTGCACCTCTTGAAACTGCGAGGCACCCGTGGCATAACGCGGCAGCAGGCTTTCGAGGGGAAGGTCTGGCCGTACAGGCAAGGCCAGCAAGGCAAAAAGGGCTAGTATCCAAGGCATAATCTCCACTAATTTAATAGATAAAATCGAACTGCAGCATTCAAGCTCCAGCTGCGTAAAAATTTCCTATCCACGCCTCTTTAAATTTAGACTTTTTTGTCTAATTTTACCGCCACAAACATCAACGTATATGAAACTCGTTAGCTCGGCCGCGGAAGCGGTAAAACTGGTACAATCGAACGATCACATTTTTATACATGGCGCGGCAGCCACACCGCAGCATTTGGTGAATGCCCTCACCGACCGTGCCAGCGAGTTGCGCAATGTAGAGCTCTACCATTTGCACACCGAAGGCGTAGCACGTTATGCCCAGCCCGAATATGCCGAAAGCTTCAAAGTAAGTGCGTTTTTTATTGGTGCCAACATCCGCCATGCCGTGCAAACGGGACATGCGCAATACATACCCGTGTTTTTAAGCGAGATTCCATTGCTGTTCCGCCGCAATATTTTGCCGGTAGATGTAGTATTGCTGCAGGTATCGCCGCCCGACCGCCACGGTTTTTGCTCCATGGGCACTTCGGTGGATGCCGCCCCAGCAGCGGTTGAAAAAGCCCGGGTAGTGATTGCCCAAATCAACCAAAAAATGCCTCGTAGCTTGGGCGACGGACTCATTCACGTAAGCAAATTCGACGCCTGCATTGAAGTAGACGAGTATTTGCCTGCCCATGACCTCGGCGAACCCGACGAAATTGAAACCCTCATTGGCAAGCATGTGGCGGGTTTGGTAGAAGATGGTGCCACCTTGCAAATGGGCATCGGCGGCATTCCAAATGCAGCCTTGCGCTTTATGAACAACCACAAAAACCTCGGCATCCACACCGAAATGTTTAGCGATGGCGTACTGCCCTTGATCGAATCGGGAGTGGTGAATGGCTCCATGAAGCGCATCCATCCGGGCAAAATTGTAAGCACCTTTGCCATGGGTACCCAAAAGTTGTATGACTTTATGCACGACAATCCGCAGCTGGCCATGTTAGATGTGGCTTATGTGAACGATACCGCCGTGATTCGCCGCAACCCAAGAGTTACCGCCATTAACTCGGCGGTGGAAATTGATTTAACCGGACAAGTCTGCGCCGACAGCATCGGCACCAAGATGTACTCGGGGGTAGGTGGCCAAATGGACTTCATCCGCGGCGCCTCGCTATCGGAGGGCGGCAAACCCATCATTGCCCTGCCATCGCAAACTGCCAAAGGTGTGAGCAAGCTGGTGCCTGTTTTAAAAGAAGGTGCGGGCGTGGTAACCACCCGGGCGCACGTGCATTACATCGTAACTGAATATGGTGCGGTAGATTTGTACGGAAAAAACCTGCTGCAACGTGCCAAAGCGCTCATCAGCATCGCGCATCCCGATCACCAAGAGGCGTTGGATAGAGCGGCTTTTGAGCGCTTTGGAAAATGAGGGATTCTGGATTAGCGATTGGCGATTGCGATTTGCGATTTGCGATTTAAAAAGCGCGATATAGGGTGAGTTTGAGAAAAATCTACCTTGATAAAAACTCAATCACCTATCTAAAAACACAATCGCTATTCTTAAATCGCAATCGACAATCGAAAATCATTTTTTATTCATTAAAAAAATCCCGCATCCGATCAAAGAAGCTCGATTTTTTCACGTTATCAGCACCTGGGTGGAAATTGGCTGCATCGCGCAGGGCTTCCAACTGCTCCTTTTCTTCGCGACTCAGTTTGGTGGGCACGTACACATTCACAAAAATAATCAAATCGCCCCGGCCATAGCTGTTTACACTCGGCAAACCTTTGCCTTTTAGGCGCAGCAATTTACCTGGCTGGGTGCCTGGCTCAAGCTTAATGCGTGCCTTGGCATCGAGGGTAGGCACATCAATTTGCGCACCCAAAGCGGCGTCCACAAAGCTGATGTCGAGGTCAAACAAAATGTTGTTGCCATCGCGCTTGAAGTGCGGATGTTCCTCTTCTTCTACCAATACCATGAGGTCGCCAGCAGGACCGCCATTGCGACCCGCATTGCCCTTGCCGCTCACCGTAAGCTGCATGCCCTCGGCTACCCCGGCTGGGATGTTGATGCTGATTACTTCTTCTTTACGCACCAAGCCGTCGGGATCGACCCCGGCAGGACGCCGATCGACCATTTGGCCAGAGCCTTCGCAATGCGGACAAGTGCTAGCGGTGCGCATTTGGCCCAAAATGGTGTTGGTAATGCGACTCACCTGTCCCGAACCACCACAAGTAGCACAAGTTTTATAGGTAACCCCTTCGGCCGCAACAGCTTTGGTTACTTTGATTTTCTTTTCTACGCCATTGGCAATTTCCTCGAGGGTAAGTTTTACACGGATGCGCAAATTGGTACCGCGATTGGCCCGTGCCCGGCTGCCACCGCCTCCGCCACGGCCTCCAAAAAAGCTTTCAAATGGCGATCCTTCGTTGAAAATGTCCCCGAAGTTGCTAAAGATATCGTCCATGCTGAAGCCACCGCCGCCACCAGGACCATTGTTCACGCCCTGGTGCCCAAAACGATCGTAGCGCGCGCGCTTGTCGCCATTGCTGAGCACTTCGTAAGCCTCGGCCGCTTCCTTAAACTTCTCCTCAGCCGATGCATCGCCGGGGTTTTTATCGGGGTGAAATTTGATGGCTGCCTTGCGGTATGCCTTCTTGATTTCGTCTTCCGACGCATTGCGGGCAATGCCCAGCACCTCGTAATAATCTCTTTTCGCCATGTTTTACACCCCTACAATTACCTTGGCGTAACGCACCACTTGCTCGTTGAGCTTGTAGCCCTTCTCCACCTCGGCCATTACTTTGTTTTTTTGCGCTTCCTCCGCGGCGGGTGCCTGCGAAATGGCTTCGTGCAGTTCGGTATCAAAATCGGCACCCACCGATTCAATAGGCTGGAGGCCTTTGTTGGAAAGGATGCCTTTAAATTTGTTATAAACGAGGTCTACCCCGGTTTTTACAGCAGCTACGTCGGTCGATACCTCCATGGCCTGCAAACCGCGCTCAAAATCGTCGAGCACCGGCAGCAATTCCACCAAAAGGTCTTTCGAGGCTGTCTTAAACAAATCGAGGCGCTCTTTGGCCGTGCGGCGCTTGTAGTTTTCAAATTCCGACAAGAGGTAGAGGTATTTTTTCTGCATCTCGTCTAATTCGGCACGCAGTTTTGCGGCTTCGTCGGCTTCGGCACCCATTTCCTCCGCAGCTGCTGCCTCGGTGGCGCTCAGCTGCTCGGCTTCGGCCTGCATTTCTGCTGCCTTTTCGGCAGTCGTTTCGGCATTCTTGTCGTGTATCGCTTCCTGTTCGTTGCTCATGCGTTCTATTCTTATTTTTTTACCTATGGCGCAAGATGTTTGCCAAGGCGGTATGCTATGCCAAGTTGTCACCCACCCATACGGGCTTGTTCCTCGGCGGGCAAAGATAGTTCTTTAAATTTTTCTTGCATGAAAGCATTTGTGCCCCGTAGTTTGTTGCTTTTAAAAACATACCATGGCAAAAATTACTTTGGGAGGAAATCCCATTCATACCGCTGGCGAATTGCCGGCCGTTGGCAGCAGCGCACCGGCGTTTAGCCTTACCGACAGCAGTCTTAAGGACGTGTCTCTGGCCGATTTTGCAGGTCAGCGCGTGGTGCTCAACATTTTCCCGAGCATCGATACCAATGTGTGCGCGGCTTCGGTGCGTCGTTTTAACCAGGAAGCGGCAGGCTTGCACAACACCACGGTGTTGAATGTGAGTCGCGACCTCCCCTTTGCCCACAAGCGTTTTTGCGCCGCCGAGGGCATCGACAAGGTGCAGTCGCTGGCCGAGTACAAAAGCCATGCTTTTGGCGATGCTTACGGCGTGGCCATTGCCGACAGCGCCTTTGCGGGTTTACTCGCTCGTGCTGTAGTGGTGGTGAACGAAACAGGTAACATCATCCACAGCGAGCTGGTGCCTGAAATTGGACAGGAACCGAATTACGACGCTGCTTTGGCGGTTTTGAAATAAAATGCTGAAGGGATGGTCGCATGCAAGGCCATCCCTTTTTTTTGCTAAAAGTGGCGCAAAAAAAATATGCTCAGCGAACCCCCCCACCTCAACCCCTTGAAAATAAAACTTTTAGGAAGTTAAGCTGTTGTGGATACTTCCACTTAGCTAAACCTGCGCATGGCCCTACCTACCACTTTTTCGCAACTCTACAACAAGTTGCTATCGGCAGCAACCAAAAAAAAGGGGGAGCGCATCATCCTCATCATTGCCATCGTGAGCTTTTTGGTGCATTTGGCTTTGATTTTTTTAGTCGATTTTGGTTTTCTGAAGCTGGATGACCCTTCGAACCTGCTCACCAATCCCATTGCCGCCATCTACACCCCTTTTTCGTTCATTTTGGTGTATGAGGTGTATTTGCTGCTGTATTACCTGCCTAAATCCATCACTACCTACATTGCCAAACAGTACGAAATCATTTCGTTGATCATCATCCGGCGGCTGTTTAAAGATTTATCGAACCTCAGTTTGTCGTACGACTGGTTCGATATTAAATACGACTTACAGTTCACCTACGACCTGCTGTCATCGGTCGTTTTGTTCTTTCTCATCTTTCAGTTTTACCGCCAAAGCAGCAAAAGGTACCGGCTTGAGTCGCTGGAGGAGCAGCACCAAGCGGGACTCGCGCGTTTCATTCGCATCAAAAAGGTGATTGCCGCGGCCTTGGTGCTGGTGTTGATGGTGCTAGCGGCCTATACCTTTACCAGCTGGAGCATCGGCGAAATCCAACCCAGCCTCCTCCAAGGGCCTTCGTTCGAAAACATCAACAACATCTTTTTTGAGCAGTTTTTCACCGTTTTAATCATCGCTGACGTGCTTTTGCTGCTGTTTTCGTTTTTCTACACCGACGAATTCCACAAAGTGATGCGCAATTCGGGCTTCATCATCTCTACCATTTTACTGCGACTGTCGTTTTCGGTCGATGGACTGCTCAACAACCTGCTCATTTTAACGGCCTTGTTGTTTGGCTTGCTCATGCTGGTGGTGCACAACCAATTTGAGAAGCAGCTGGCGCGGGAGGAAGGCAAAGCAGCCATATCTTGACGATAAAAAACGCGCGAATGCTGCTTTTGATGTTTCCATGACAATTAAATCCACCAGCTTCGTATCTTGCTCATTGTTTTATATAAATACAGTGACTCGTTTTAACCTGCCAAATGACCATAAAATCTACGCTTATTGTTCTTCAGCTGACCTTCTTCACGACTTCAACTTACATCCATGCCCAACAAGTTGATACTACTTTCTACACCAGTTTAGATGAAGGTTACCAGATATTTAAATTGGTAAGAGTAAACGACAGTTCGGTGGCCTTTTCTGGATATGATGCAGCTGCAATTTACCAAGATCCATTACTCTCCTCGTGGAACATGTTTGTATACAATCACAAAACAGGCACCTTAGTAAAGGACTCCTCATCAACCGGTTTCACTCCAGATATAAGTCATTTATATTCAAAAAGCAACCAACGTTTTTTGAGCTATGGTTATGCCTTTGATACTACCAGTCCTACCGGCTATACCTGCCAAATATTTGAAATCAATCCACAGCTAACACAAGCTCAAATTATTATTCGTTTACCTTATGTGTTTGTGCCCAATTATTTGCCTCCGCCACCCAACATCATAGATGTAGATACTGGCATTTATGTAAACCTCAATGGCTCGCCCAAAACCTATTTTTACAACAGCAGTCATGTATTGGTAGATTCGTTTCATTTCCCTTATCCAACTTTCATTGATGGCCGCCTCACACCTTTGCACATTGAAGCAGATGGAGGAGGATTGGCTTTTTATCAAGCCTTGCCGCAGTCGGTTACGGGAGGTTGTAATCCCATTCCCCTGCCCTGTAAGCGAGGAATCGTGCGGAAATATGACCAAAACAGCGTGATGCAAAGCTCCATTGTGATTCCGCATTTGGCGCCGTTCAGGGGCACTACCTCGGGTGACAATAGCAGTCCAACCAAGATTCGCAGCATTAAAAAATTCGGATCTACTGAGCTGATCATGGCCGGGCAGGCCAACACTCACAACTTACCGCCGTACAATGATTTTCAGTTGTTTGAACACCGTACCATGTCGAATCATTTGGCCGTTTTTAAGATCAATAAAAACTTGGACTCCTCCTCCCTGCAACTCAAATACATCCCTTCGCAACAATGGCCTATTTACATCAACGACAATACAGCGCTTGATTTAAAGTACAAAGATTACATCTATTTGGTAGGCACCAAAGTGTATGACTATTTTCCAGTAGGCCCGCTTATGCCTTATCTTACAGGTATAGAAACTGGTCTGGTGGTTTATTGCCTTGACTCCAATTTAAACATCCGCTGGCAGCGTGAAATTCATGAGCCTGGCAAAGAAAAGCACTTTATTGATTTGGTAGCCTTGGCCGATTCGGGTGTGGCCTTGCTCATGCACGAAAGCGATAATGTGGCTCCCTTTGGCATGGATGCGCGTTTAGTAGTGCTTAATAAAACTGGCAACCTTTCTACCTCGGCAAGGGAACTGGAATTGGCGAAATTTAAAGCCTATCCCAACCCCGCCAATGAAAGTATTGCGGTGGAAATAGAACTGGACGGAGCATTTACGCTACTCGATTTAAACGGCAGAAGCATCCGCAGCATAAATCATGCTTCGGGAAGCAGCTACATGGATGTGCGCGACCTACCCAATGGCTTTTACGTTCTCAGTTTCCAAAGCACAACAGGCCGGCGCCATTTTGAAAAGATTATTATTGCCCACTAACCAAATTAGGCCTCTCCGACTGCTCGAGAAGCCTAATTTTTAGGTTCTATTTAGATACAGATTCCTAAATGCTTATACATGTTTGAGCTAGTGGTTTTGTACAGCTTCCTGGTATCGAACAACTAGATATGCATTTAGCCTCTTTTTCGCCTTTCTCGCTAAGCGTTAAAGAAGCCTACTCCGCATACAAAGCAAAAACCACCGGCTTTTTGTGCAAATCGGGCAGCGCGCCCTGCCAGTCGGCAATGCGACGGGTGCGGAGCATTTCGTTGGGCCCCGTGAGCTCGGTACCGATGCAGAGTTTGGTATTGGGATGACAACTTTGCACCAGCGTTTCGAGCATTTGGTTGTTACGGTACGGCGCTTCGATAAACAGCTGGGTCATGTTGCGCTTGCGGCTTTCGGCCTCAAGCTCTAAAATGGCCTGCTTGCGCGCCGCTCTTTCCACCGGCAGGTAGCCTTGAAAACAAAAGCGTTGTCCGTTAAAACCCGAGCCCATCAGCGTCAACAAAATACTCGAAGGGCCCGTGAGCGGCACCACCTGTACGCCTTGGCGATGGGCTTCGGCAACCACCAAAGCGCCGGGATCGGCCACGGCCGGACAACCCGCATCGGACAACAAGCCGATGTCGTGCCCCTGCAAAGCCGGCGCCAAAAAGCGCTTCGGACTCATTTCACGAGTATGCTCATTGAGCAATTGAAACTGCAGCACGTTGATGTCGATGTCGCGGTTCAGTAGCTTCAAAAAACGGCGGCTTTCCTTCTCGCTTTCCACAATAAAATGCTGCAAGCGGGTAACCAAAGGGGTAATGGCCGCAGGAATGGTCTGCACCGCGGTATCGGGTGCCAATAAAGAAGGAATGAGGTATAATTTGCCGTGCATAAGGCGAAGATAAGCATTTGGGCGGGCGAGCCCAGCTCGCTAAGACAACTCGTTCAAACTTTTGATTCAAAGCAAATTGTTCCTCCTGATCAAAAGCAATCAGGTGCCAACCTAATCACTACATGAATTAGAGCTCAAAAAACTTCATCGCACAAAACCAAACCTAAAGCTTACCACTTGAACACCTCCGCTACCATCCCGCAAAACCACCTGCCTTGACAAGCAAAATTTAAGGAAAGAATTCCCGGCATCTCTCATATTTACTATCAAAAACCATAAATTTGCGACTTCCAACATTTTGCAAAAGCCCATCAAACCCCAAAACTTTAAGACTTTGTTCTGCCTTTTCTCTTCTTTCCAAAAGCGCAATCGATTGTCATGTTAAAGCTTGATGCGCTTTTGTGGATTAACCTGCTCACCCAAGCTTACTGGCTGCTAAGCTTCGGCTATCTGTTACTTTTTGCAACCTTAGGCTACTATTGGCTAAGAAAAGAGCAAGATTATGCACCCCTTTCGCCCTTGCCTCCCCTGAGTTTGGTAATTGCCATTCGCAACGAAGCGGCCAATTTACCAGCGCTGTTTCAACATCTCCACCAACTAAGCTACCCAAGCTTGGAGGTGCTGCTGGTTGACGACCATTCAGAAGATGAAAGTCTGCAGCTCCTGCAACAGGCTGTTCAAGATGCCTTGGTGGCTGGTAAGGATTGGCGACTGTTACAAGCTACCGGCCAAGGCAAAAAAGCGGCCATCAGCACCGCTTTGGCCGTTGCCAAGGGCGAAATTATTGTGACTACCGATGCCGATTGTAGCTTCGGCACGGACTGGCTCGAACGCCTCACCGCCCCCTTTACTAACGACAAAATACAACTGTCAGCTGGGCCCGTAATGAGTGCCCCCCTGCCTGAATACGTTTTAAACACTTTTCAGCAGGTTGATTGGGCGAGTATTTTGCTCGTAACCCGGCTGAGCTTTAGCATTGGCAGTCCGTTTATGTGTAATGCCGCCAATATGGCCTACCGTAAATCGGCCTTTGAGCAAGTAAATGGTTATCACGGAAACAACCATTTTTTATCGGGAGACGATGAGTTTTTGCTGAAAAAAATCATCAGTACTTACGGAAAAGCCTCGGCAAAATACAGCCATCAGCCACAACTTTTGGTGCGTACACAACCTCAAAAAAGTTGGGCTGAGTTTTTATCGCAACGCGCGCGCTGGGCTTCCAAGTGGCGAAGTCACGATTTCAAACATGTACTCGTAGCAGCCATGCCTTCCTTCGTGCTCCTGCTTTATTTGTTGAGTCCATTTTTGCTTTTACTGGGCAAAGCCGGCGGCTTGGCTTTTGCTGGCTTGTGGGTTATGAAAATTGTATCCGAATACTGGGTGGTAGCAGCGGTAATGCGGTCTTTTGGCATTCGTTTCAATTTGGCTCAAATGATTATTGCCAGCTGTATGCACCCCTTTTATGCCTTGGCCACGGCCCTCACCATAGGCCAAAAAAATTGGGAATGGAAGGGCCGTAAACAAGCATCTTTATAGGTTGCTTTGGCATGTTTTGGTTTGAAAAGCGAGGTTGGAACAGCATGATCATTCATCAAACTCGCCCTTTAGCAATGCTTGCTTCGTAAATGACGGCCTTTTAACTTAGAATCATTCTAAAGTATAAAAATCCTTGAAAACAAGCGGCCTTTTCTTGAAAAATACGGCCTTCTACGCTTATTTTGGCGTCTAAAGCAATCGGCATGCTACAAAACATCATTTTCATTCTTTTACTCGCCTTGGGCGGTGGCATTTTTGCCCGCAAAGTGGGTAAAATTCGCAGAAATATCTTCCTAGGAAAGCCCCTCAACCGCACCGACCGCAAGTCGGAGCGCTGGTCAACCATGGCACGTGTGGCGATGGGACAAAGCAAAATGGTTACCCGGCCGGTGGCTGGCTTCTTCCACATCCTCATTTACGTGGGCTTTGTGCTCATCAATTTAGAGGTGGCGGAGATTGTAATCGATGGCATTTTTGGTACCCACCGGGTGTTTCAGCCGCTTTTGGGAGGTTTTTACAACGTAATCATCGGCTTTTTTGAGATTTTGGCCATCGGCGTGATCCTGGCTTGCGTGGTATTTTTCTGGCGCCGCAACATCCAACCCGTGGCCCGCTTTACGAGTCCCGAAATGACCGGCTGGCCGCGCCTCGATGCCAACCTCATCCTCATCATCGAAGTGGTGCTGATGAGCGCACTGTTGCTCATGAATACCGCTGAGGCCAATATGGAAGGCAAAACAGGCTATGCCGTGAGCAATTTACTCGCACCGCTGCTGGCGGGCGTTTCTGAAAGCGGCCTCCACAGCATCGAACGCATCAGCTGGTGGGCACACATCGTGGGCATCCTCGCCTTCCTCAATTACCTGCCGTACAGCAAGCATTTCCACATCATTTTGGCTTTCCCGAATACGTGGTATGCGCAATTGGAGCCATCCGGACAAATGAACAACATGGAAAGCGTGCAAAAGGAAGTAGCCATGATGCTCGACCCGAACGCCAATCCCTACGCCGCCCCGGCCGACGGTGCCGAAGCCCCTGGTCGTTTTGGCGCCAAAGACGTGATGGACCTCCCCTGGAAGAGTCTGCTCGACGCCTACAGCTGCACCGAGTGCGGCCGTTGTACGAGCGTTTGTCCGGCCAACACCACCGGCAAGCTCCTCTCTCCCCGCAAAATCATGATGGATACCCGCGACCGACTCGAAGTGGTGGGCGCGAACATCGATAAAAATGGCTCTTTTGTAGATGATGGTAAAGCGCTGCTCGGCGACCACATCACGGCCGAAGAAATTCAGGCTTGCAACACTTGCAATGCTTGTGTAGAGGCTTGTCCGGTACTCATCAACCCCGTTACCATCATCACCGAGCTGCGTCGCTACCAGGCCATGGAAGCCTCGCAGGTGCCGTCGGAATGGGGCTTGATGTTCAACAACATCGAAAACAACGGCGCGCCTTGGCAGTTCCCGGCTGCCGACCGCATGGGCTGGGCCGACAATCTTGAAATCAACACTAAAAACGCAGAAGCATGAGCGCCATTACGCTGAAAATCGACACCATGGCCGAATTGGCCGCCAAAGGCGAAGCGCCCGAAATATTGTTCTGGGTAGGTTGCGCTGGTAGTTTCGACGACCGTGCCCGCAAAATCACCCGGGCGGTGGCTGCCATTCTGCACGAAGTAGGCATGAAATTCGCCGTGCTGGGCACCGAAGAAAGCTGCACCGGCGATCCCGCCAAACGCGCTGGCAATGAATTTTTGTTCCAGATGCAAGCCGCGCAAAACATCCAAGTAATGAATATGTACGAGGTGAAGAAAATTGTGACGGCTTGTCCCCACTGCTTCAACACCCTCAAAAACGAATACCCCGAGCTCGGCGGCAATTACGAGGTGCTGCACCATGCCACCTTGCTGCAGCAGCTCATTAACGAAGGTCGGTTAAAGGTAAAAGATGGCGGTGCTTTTAAAGGAAAACGCATCACCTTCCACGATTCGTGTTATTTAGGTCGCGCCAACGGCATTTACGAAGCACCACGACAGGTGCTCGAGGCCTTGGATGCCGATTTGGTGGAGATGAAGCGGAGCAAGGCCAAAGGACTTTGTTGCGGGGCTGGTGGCGCACAGATGTTTAAAGAAGCTGAAAAAGGCAAAAAAGAAGTGAACATCGAGCGCATCGAGGACGCCCTCGAAACCCAACCCGATGTGGTGGCCGCAGCTTGTCCGTTTTGCATGACCATGCTCACCGATGGCGTAAAAAACAAAGAAAAAGAAAGCAGCATCAAAGTTTACGACATCGCTGAACTCATTGCCGGTGCCAATGGTTTAATCAACTAAGCAATTCTAACAACAGCATGTACGCAGCCTTCGAAGCCCTTTCGCCCGCCTCAAAAATCTGGATTTACCAAAGCAATCGCCCTTTTCAAGAAGGAGAAATCAACAGTTTACACGCCGCCCTGCGCACTTTTGTAGAAAGCTGGACCGCCCACAACAAGGAGCTCCAGGGCAGCTACCTCATCCTGCGCAACCAGTTTATCGTGCTGGCGGTTGACGAGACCAATATGCCGGCATCGGGCTGTAGCATCGACAAATCGGTGCATTTTATGCAAATTATTGAAAGCGAACTGGGGGTGACCTTGTTTGATCGCATGTTGTTGGCTTTTGAGGAAGAGGGTCAGTTGCATACCCTGCACCGCAACGAGTTTGAAAAAGCCGTACAAAGCGGTCGCATTACCGCCAATACCACAGTGGTAAACAATATGGTGTTTACCAAAGAAGCCCTCGAATCCAAGTGGCTGTTGCCTTTTTCAGAAAGCTGGCACGCCCAAATGTTTCAGCCAGCAACGGCCTAAGGCTTTAGCCGCCTTGCAGCACCAGCTCCATCAAGCGCTCGAAGCTTTTGGCGGGGGTGTACAGATGGTCTTGGTACACATTACACTGCAGTTTTAAGTACTTCAGCTGCCCATCGCGCCGCAAAGTTTCGAGCAGCACATTGCCAAACCGCTGATTTATCAAGCCGTTCGCCAGCTCCTCCGACCGCAGTTTGGGCTTGAGGTAGCGCTTGTGGAGCTCCTGCCAGGCATCGCCCACAGGCCAAATTTTTCGCTCGTTTTGCTGTTCTACATAGCCTTGTTCGGCCACCAAACGCGCCAGTCGGTCGAGCATAAAATCGTAATGCTTCTCTGGCACGGCGGCTTCGGCATACCACATAAATCCCGCCGCATGCTCGCCATTGAGCACTACAAATTTGGCTACGCTGCCGGGCTGTAGACTTGCCCGCTGGTAGTTTTGTCGCAGTAATTCCAAGTGCGTAGCCTCTTGGTGCTGCACATACAGCTGCAACTCCTGCTCAAAGCGCTGAGAGCGCACCAGCGGTTCGTGCACGAGCTGCTGGGTGCCGGTGTTACTGCTTTTACCACCGAGCAATTGTTGTAGTTGGTCAAACCAAGTAGACTTCGACATGGTGTTTTTATAATAACCCAAAGGAGGAGGTAAAGTTCGGGTTTAATTTTAATGCTGCAGATATTCTAGATTGGTTTAAATGTTCAGCATACTATTTACCACTCATGAGCAAAATTTGATATTAAATTGCTGGCTTAGGAAACTCAAACCTTTTCTCTGAAATGCCTTCAAACTATTTTCAATTTTTGTAACTTAGATTAAAACTTAAAAGATGCCAGTAATCACAGATTTAAAACAAGCGATCATCCAAAATATCAGCGTTATGGAGGATGAACAAAAGCTGCAAGTCTTGAACGCGATGGTGAAAAGTATGTCTAAACAAGCTAGCCAACAGCTTCTAACAAGCGCTCAGAAAACCATGCTGGAAATGGCCTTGGCGGATGCAGCTGCTGGCAGGCTTATAAGCACGGAAACCTTGCAGGAGTTAGACGAAGCATGGCTACGAGAAGGGTGATATGGACAGAAATTGCTGTCAAACAGAGAAGATCAATTTTAAATTATTGGGCAAAACGTAATGGGAATAAGGTTTATGCAACAAAAATCATCCAGATAACTAATACCTTTTTGTCTGAAATTGCGCTAAAGCCTGACCTATTTAGAACCATTGATCTTGTAAATGTACGTTGTGCTAGCATGGGTAATTTTAGTATTTATTATACACTCTCTGCAACTGACATTATCGTTTTGGCCTTTTGGGATAATCGCCAAAACCCAGAAAAATTGCTTTCTATCATTAGCCAAAACAATTCAATGTAATTGCTAGCATTTTAAGCTCAGTCGTATCTTTAGCCATAGATGGCAAAAATTACCTTAACAACTTCTTTGTAGAACATGTAGACCTCTACCCCACCCAATTTACAAAGTATATTACAAATGCATGAACTGTCAATATTTCTAATCCATGGTTGCTTAGGCGGGATATTGTGGTTGAAAATGATGGCCATTTTAGATAAAAAAGCATAAAAAGCCCTGGAATTATAGTAAAACCGAGCGATTTCATACTTTTCTACGCCATCATTAGCAATGAAAAGGACAGCCAATTAAAATCGGTTTATCAGGCTATTTTTTGGGGACAAATTGTGGTCATGTGTAGTTTCATCTTTTTCACTTTGACCTATAGCTAGTCATTTTTAATGT
The DNA here is from genome assembly GCA_030682795.1 of Sphingobacteriaceae bacterium. Lineage (GTDB taxonomy): Bacteria > Bacteroidota > Bacteroidia > UBA7662 > UBA7662 > PNNG01. Next base: position 182,709 of record JAUXNJ010000010.1, on the reverse strand, counting down.
CCCGGCTCAATGATCCCCTTATTAATTGACCTTTTCATGAATTGGAAGGGATAAAACCACATCCCTACTATAACCGCAATTTTTACGAATTTGAATCAAAACATTTCGCACGCTATGCTTTTGTTCCTATTTACTAAGGCAAAAGCTGTCGTGTTAGCGGCAAGCCAAGTCTATGTGCTTTTGACCCGACAACTTAAGTTCACAAATGTGACTGCAATACCTTCTGAGTCCGCCATCAATACGGTTCAATCACACTTTTCATAGGAATAATGTGATGATTTACACATTTTTCATAGGAATAACGTGATCAGATTCACAGTTTCGGCACTTAAGCCGCAAAGCATCCTTCAAGAACCTACTCCTCCTGCCCATCTGCTTCCGCCAGCCCTCCATATAAAATACTAAGAATGGCTGCTTTGTCGATGTTGGCCCCGCTGGTTTTGTTGCTGAGGGCAATGATGCAAGTTTCATCCTCGGGCATGTGCACGAGCAAGGTTTTGAAGCCGCGCCACCAGCCGCCATGAAACCGCACTTCGTAACCATGCAGCGTGGTATACATGCGCCAGCCGTAGCCGTAGCTGGCCAAGCGGCGGTTGCGGGGATTGTGCGGCTGCAGTGCCAAGGCCATGCTGCTGGCGCTGATGAGCTTGTTGCGGAAAAGGGCCTGCTCCCAGGCATACAAATCGCGGGCAGAGGCGTAAATGCCTTTGTCGCCGACCACACCGTTGAGAAAATACTTGGTGGTAACGGGCCGAAAGTAGCCGGTGTGTCCACTCACAGCCGCATCGGGCAAACTGCGCTTGGGGTTAATCACAAAGGCCGATTGCATGCCCGCCGGCTCAAACAAATGCTTGCGGGCGTAGTCGCGGAAGCGCATCCCACTCACTTCCTCTACAATGGCGGCGAGCAAGGCATAGCCGGTGTTGCTGTAGTCGTAACGGCGGTCGGGGGTGTACCAACGCTGTTGCGGTTGCTCGCTCAAAAGCTGCACGAGCTGTTGGTTGTCGAGGTACTTGCTTTGGTCGGGCCACAGGCGATCGGCATCGTACATATAATTGCTGAGGCCACCGCGGTGCGCCAGCAGCATGTGTACGGTAATTCCGCGGTGCGGAAAATCGGGAAAAAAGCGTTGGATGCTGTCGTTGAGCGAGAGTTTGCCCGCTTCCATGAGCTGCAAAATGGCTACGGCAGTAAATTGTTTGGAGACGGAGGCGAGCTCGAAGAGGGCATCGGTGCTCAGACTGTCGCCGCGCTTGCTTGACGCCATACCCACTGCCGCTTCGTAGAGGATTTGCCCCCGGTGCGCCACCAACAACACTCCATTAAAGCCACGTGGCTTAAACCGATGCTGCACCAAACTGTCGATGCTAGCTGCCTTGCGCGCCATGTCGGCAGGATCGTTGATGAACGCGGGCCCTGGTGGCGACTCGCGATAAGCATCCTTGCCCTGTTCCCTGCAGGTAAACAGCAGCGGCAGGGTAAGGAGCGTTATCCAAAAAAGTTTATGAAGCCGGGTTGGCCCAGGCATCAAGCCTCCATGATTTGGCCCAGGGCCTCGTCATACAGCTGGCCAAAGGCCTCAATGCTCGGGTATTCGGTGCCATTGATGCGCACAGCGCCCTCGGTTACCTCGCCCAACAAGCGGAAAGGAATACCAGAGGCGTTCAACAGCTTTTCTAAAACGGGCTGCTCGTGTGGATCGATGCTGATCACCGCGCGGCTTTGCGTTTCGCCAAACAAAAAGGCATCGGTGCGCAAGGCAGCATCGGTGCTGATGTTAAAACCAAGTTTGTTGTAAAAACCACTCTCAATGAGGTTGATGAACAAACCACCATCGGCAATGTCGTGCATGCTTTCGGCCAGGTTGTTGGCGCGAATTTGATGCAGCACCTGGTGGAGTTTTACTTCGGCGTCGATTTCAAAATGGGGACAACTACTGTGCTTGATGCCGTGGTAGCTGTAAATGTATTGCGAACTGCCAAGGTCGTTGTTCATCTCACCCAAAACGTAAATCAAATCGCCCGGGCGCTTAAAATACAAGGTTTGATGTTGGTTTTTATTGTCGAGGATGCCCACCATGCCAATTACGGGTGATGGGTAAACGGGACCTTCGTAGCTCGACTGGTTGTAAAAGCTTACATTACCGCCAGTTACCGGGGTGCCGAGCGCCAAACAAGCTTCGCTCATGCCTTTGATGGCCCCAACAAACTGCCAATACACTTCTGGATTGTAAGGATTGCCAAAATTCAAACAGTTGGTTACCGCAACCGCTTCTCCACCCGAACAAACAATGTTACGTGCGGCCTCGGCCACCGCAATGGCCGTGCCTTTGTGCGGATCGGCGTAAATGTAGCGGGAGTTGCAATCGACCGACATGGCCAAAGCCTTGTCTGTGCCGCGCACCTCCACCACCGACGCATCGGATGGCTGGTTGGTGGTCATGTTGATGGTGCCCACCATGCTGTCGTATTGCTGATACACCCACTTCTTCGAACAAAGGTTGGGGTGCGTAGCCAAATGCTGCATCACAGGCAACAAATCGGCAGGCTCAGGCACCGCCGCGTTGTTGTACTTGGCAATTTCTTGCAGATAGGCTGGTTCGCGGTATTCGCGGTGGTACACCGGTGCTCCTCCGCCCAAAACCAAACTTTCGGCAGGCAAATCGGCCACCAGCTCGTTGTGCATGTAAAAATGCAAGCGCTCGCCGGCCGTTACTTCGCCAATTTGCTCGCAGTTGATGTCCCATTTGTCGAAAACCGCCAGCAGCTTGTCCTCATGACCCTTTTTGCACACGATGAGCATGCGCTCTTGCGATTCGGAGAGCAAAATCTCCCAGGGCTTCATATTGGCCTGACGGGTAGGCACCTTATCGAGCCAAATCACCATGCCGTGCTCGCCTTTGGCCGACATTTCGGAGCTCGAGCAAATGATGCCCGCGGCGCCCATGTCTTGCATGCCAATGATGGCACCAGTATCGATGGCCTCCAAAGTGGCCTCCAACAGCAATTTTTCCTGGAAAGGATCGCCCACCTGCACCGATGGCAGGTCGTCGGCCGAGTCCTCGGTAATATCTTTCGAAGCAAAAGCAGCACCATGGATGCCGTCCTTGCCCGTATGCGAACCCACAATAAACACCGGATTGCCCACCCCGTAAGAAATGGCCGAAACCGTTTTGCCTTTTTCAACAATGCCTACCGACATCGCATTCACCAGCGGATTTACCGTGAAGCAATCGTCGAAATACACCTCGCCGCCTACCGTTGGTACGCCAAAAGCATTGCCGTAGTCGCCAATGCCCTTCACCACACCGCGGATGATCCACTTGGTGCGTTCTTGCTGCAGGTTGCCGAAGCGCAGACTGTTGAGCTGCGCAATGGGGCGCGCGCCCATGGTAAAGATGTCGCGGTTGATGCCGCCCACCCCTGTTGCCGCGCCCTGATAAGGTTCAATGGCAGATGGGTGGTTGTGGGATTCGATTTTAAAAGCGCAACCTAGGCCGTCGCCAATGTCGACCAGGCCTGCGTTTTCTTCACCCGCTTTGGCCAGCATGCGCTCGCCGTCTTTGGGTAGGGTTTTGAGCCATACGATCGAGTTTTTGTACGAGCAGTGCTCGCTCCACATCACCGAATACACGCTGAGCTCGTTGAAATTGGGCACACGGCCTAAAATTTCGCAGATTTTGTCGAATTCCTCTGGCAATAAGCCGAGCTCTTTGGCGGTTTCTACGGTCGTCAATTTATCTTCCACGGTTGGCTATTTAATCTTTTTCTTTGAGAAGGCGGCCGTTGCGATCGAAACGCAGCAGCTGTGTTTTTTTATCGGCTGTACAATAAGCAATGACTTCGAGGGTCACCTTGCTTGGAATTTCGAGGGCGCGCACCTGTTGTACATCGCAGGCGGCAAAATTTTCTTGTAAATGCAAGAGGGCAGGCAGCGGGAGTTCTTCTTTGGTGAGCGTGCTTTCGCGACTTACCCACTCTAAATTGGCCTTGTATACTGCTTGTTTGCGCTTTCCAAGGTGCTCAAACTTCACCAGGTAGCCCTCGGGATGTTTGCGCCACTGTTGCTCGGTGGCGGCCGGGTAGGCATCTCTAAAAACGACCAATAGATCGAAAGGAACCTTTTTTTGCTTGATTTTTTGCGCCGTTACCGCCGGTGCAACGAGCAACAGCAGCAGGCAAATGGACAGAAGGCGCTTTGTCATACGGCTGCAAAATTACGCTTTTCTCAGGGAAGAAAAACGATTTATGATTTAAGATTTCCGACGTCTGATTTCTGATGGCTTTACTGCTAGACGGGTCCCTAAGCGCTGCGGCAGCATCAGTCGAAGGGCGATTTCGATTGGCGATTTGGGACTTTTATATCCACAATGTGCTGTTTAAATCAGCCATACCCTCAGGCTAAGAAAGAGCATAAACTAATCGTATAAATTAAAACCATATATTTATTATACAGCAAACAGCACTGATTTTTGAACAAAAAATACAAAAACAATAGTTCAAATTTAAAAAATACTATTGCCGAACCAAAATAACCCCCTACTTTTGCCACATAATCCTCAAAAAACATGTCAACTATCCGCAAAGAAGCCCTACGCACGGTTCGCAACCGTCAGCTCATTCAGGTGACCGCTCCTACCGCCAAAATCTCACAGATTTTTGGTGAGAACGTTTTTGATCGCAAGTCGATGCGCGAATTCCTCGCCGAAGATGTGTACGAAAGTCTGATGGCATGCATCCACAAAGGCACGCGGGTTGACAAAGAAATTGCCCAACAAGTGGCCAACGGCATGAAAAACTGGGCCGTAAGTAAAGGTGCTACCCACTACACCCACTGGTTTCAGCCCCTCACCGGCGCAACTGCCGAAAAACACGATGCCTTTTTCTCGCTTAACAACGAAGGCGAAGCCATCGAAGCTTTCAGTGCAGGCGCCCTTGTACAGCAAGAACCCGATGCGTCGAGCTTCCCGAACGGCGGCATCCGCAATACTTTTGAAGCCCGTGGCTATACTGCTTGGGATCCTTCTTCTCCGGCATTTATCTTTAAAGGTCCAGCGGGCAACACCCTTTGCATCCCTACCATTTTTGTATCTTATACCGGCGAAGCCCTAGATTATAAATCACCCTTGCTCAAGTCGCTCGCCGCAGTTGAAGCTGCAGGTGTGGCTGTTTGTCAGTATTTCGATAAAAACATCACCCAGGTAACCCCTACCCTCGGCATTGAGCAGGAGTATTTTTTGGTAGATGGCACCTTGTTTGCAGCCCGCCCCGACTTGATGATGGCCGGTCGCACCTTGTTTGGTCATGCTCCGGCGCGTGGTCAGCAGCTCGAAGACCACTACTTCGGCAGCATTCCTGAGCGGGTGCACGCCTTTATGGTGGATTTGGAGTACGAGGCCCTCAAATTGGGCATTCCACTCAAGACCCGTCACAACGAGGTAGCCCCTGGTCAGTTTGAGTGCGCCCCCGTTTTCGAAGAAATCAACCTCGCCATCGACCACAACCAATTGTTGATGGATTTGATGGAGAAGATTGCCAAGCGCCACCACTTCCGCGTGCTGCTGCATGAGAAGCCTTTTGCAGGCGTAAATGGCTCGGGCAAGCACAACAACTGGTCGCTCGGCACCAATACCGGCAAAAACCTGCTTTCGCCCGGCAAAACGCCGAAGAGCAATTTGATGTTTCTCACCTTCTTTGTGAATACCATCAAGGCTTTCCACGATTACGCAGATTTGATTCGTGCCGCCATTGCTTCAGCTAGCAACGACCACCGTTTGGGTGCCAACGAAGCACCGCCAGCCATCATGTCGGCCTTCTTAGGCTCGCAGCTCAGCCAGGTACTCGACGAAATCGAAAAAGGCAAAATCGAACACAACGAAGGCGAAGTCCGCAGCTTGATCAACAGCATCAAAGCCATTCCAGAGATTTTGCTCGACAATACCGACCGTAACCGCACCTCGCCTTTTGCCTTTACTGGCAATAAGTTTGAGCTTCGCGCGGTAGGTTCAAGCGCCAACAGCGCGCAAGCCATCACGGCCTTGAACACCGCCATGGCCAAAACCCTCAACGAGTTTAAGGAAGAGGTCGACAAGCTCATCGGCAATGGCGAGAGTCGCGATGCCGCCATACTCACCGTCATCCAGAAATACATCAAGCAGACCAAAAAAATCCGCTTTGAAGGCAATGGCTACGGCGAAGAATGGCGTTTGGAGGCTGAAAAGCGTGGTTTGCCGAATGTGCGCACCACACCGCACGCCCTCGATGCCATGATGACCAAAAAGAGCATCGAGCTCTTCACCAAAATGGGCGTATTCAGCAAGCGTGAAATCGAGGCCCGCCACGAAATTTTGCTCGAAGACTACATCAAAAAAATCCAGATTGAGTCGCGCATCATCGGCGACATGGCCCTCACCAAGATTGTGCCCGCTGCCATCGGTTACCAAAACCAGCTCATCACCAACCTCAGCGGCTTGAAGGCCCTGGGCGTGAATGGTGCCGCTTTCGATGCCCAAACCAAAATGTTGCACCGCATTACCGAGCACATCAACATCATCATTGGCAAGGTAGAGGACATGCGCCTCACCCGCAAGCATCTTAATGAGGTGGAAGACGCCCGTAAACGTGCCATTGGCTATTGCGAGCAGGTGAAGCCGTTTTTCGACGATATCCGCTACCATGCCGACAAGCTCGAGCTCATTACCGACGACGAGCTGTGGCCGTTGCCAAAGTACCGCGAATTGCTGTACATCAAATAAGCGGCAGCCAATACGCAAAAGGCCAATCCACGCGGATTGGCCTTTTTTATTTTCACAATGTGCTGAAGGTGTTAAACATCGAAACCCAGCTGGTTGGAGCAAAATGTGGCCGATTGTATTTAGCGGCCATCGCGTGACTCTAGCCTTGCATTAAACCGCTGCAACAAGCTGTGTACAAAAGTAAACACCAAGCTAAAAAGCAAGGCGTACCCAAAACCATCTACTTTAAATGCAGGCACAAGCTCGGAGGTGAGCAGAATAATGAAAGCGTTAATAACCAGCAAAAACAGTCCGAAAGTCACCACCGTCACCGGAATGGTGAGCAATACCAGCAAGGGCTTCACAAACAAATTGAGTAGCACCAGCACCACTGTTACAAGCAAACCCGTTACAAAATTGGGCACATATACTCCTGGCAGCAAAAAAGCCGCAATCATCACCGCAAAGGCGGCGATGATGAGGTGGGCAAGGATTTTCAGCATCTAGCGTTTGATTACAAAAGGCAACACTCGTGGGAGACCACCTTCGGTAACAAGATAAGCAAAATAAAGTCCTTCTGCCAAGCCATCAACCCGCAACCTGATTTTCCCGTCAGCCGTTTCCGCCACAATCGGTAAACTGCGGCCGCTCAAGTCGCGGAGCTGCAATTGACTTCTTTCGGTGATGCCAGCTGCTTCTAAAAACAATACATCGTTGGCAGGATTGGGGTACAAGCGTAGCGTTTGCTCCTGATTTTCAACTGAGGACAATATCCCACGACGAAAGCTGATGTTGCGCGCAGCATTGGCTTGGCGGCTCAAAGGCCCACTGCTGGCGGTCACCAACCAGCTGCATGCCAATACTTGATTGGGTTGCACATTGAGGGAATCGAGCAGGCGACTGATTTCGCCAACGCGTAGCGATAAAACCGTATCCTGCAAGCCAGCACGCATCAAAATTGGCGGTAAACTCGGTGTTGCAGTATTTTCAAGGGCAAAACTGTAGGTGATTTGGCCAGGCGTATTGGCCACAACAGGCTGCCATCGGAAATTAATTAACACATTGCTGTCGCCCTCAATGGCATAGGTAAGTCCATCAAAAGGGGCAAGTAGCGAAAAAGCACTCAAGGTAGAAGCGCCTACACCAGCCTGCACCGGAATGTTGAAGGTCGCCGCGCCCGGTACATTGGTGCCAAACTGCAAATTACCGCTGAAAGGGTTGCCATTGCCGCTGTATTGCAGCTCCAGCACCACCGCTTCGCCGCGGGCAATCGTCTGCGAAGCAGAACCGGTATAGCTCAAACCCGTTCCGCTCACCTGGATACCACTGAGTTGAACCGGCTGTGTACCATTATTTACCACCACCACACGGTAGGTGACATTGCTACCCGCCGAAACCTGGCCCAAATTCACTACAGTATCGCTCACATACACACGCATAATAGCAGGAATGGCGGCTGTGCCACGCACTTGCGTCATTCGATCTAAGAATTGCGGGTAGTCGATGTAAGGATTGCGGTTTTGCTGAAACGACTCTATACCATCATTGCGATTACGTAGCAAACTGTCTGGCGGAAAAAGCTTCACCCACTCACGCAGGTCATTTTCCATACTCGCAGTCATGTAAGAAGTGCTTACGCTCGAGTTATTAAAATAACGGGTTGAAAAATACAACATGGCCACTGCAACACCTGCTTTGTGCACATCACGCGGCTCAAAAGTGGTACTATTGGCCTTAGAGCCTCCCGCATAATTGAGGGTTGGACTGGGAACCCAGCCGAAGGGCTTGTTACCTCTAGCCGAATTCACGGGCCCATCGCTGATGTACAAATGGTGTAAATCGCTTTGCATGGGTTCGTTAGTAGCCCCCATGCTTTGTGGCCAGGTGTGCTCGGTATTCATCTGATAAGGAGCATTGTTGAGGGTACCTGTATTAAAGTCGCCCACATTGTAAGTAATGGTACGACCGGTATACACACATTCGTTTTTATATGGCAGCGGGGTAGACGGCTCTCTGCCATTCACTTTCCAATTATCGATGATGCCGAACATCCGCAAACGAGCATTGTTGGTGCCACTGTAGCCCAGCTGGGTGTAGGGGGAGGCCAAACGCACATTCAAAGCGGTACGCAATGCATCGCCCTCGGTATTTTGCGTGCTGGCATAATAGGTGCGAGAATAGGTGCCCTGTCCCTGCAAATCCACCCGCAAAGCCCCAAAGCCCGAATTGGTTTGAATGATTAGCTCACTGTTGTTAAGGATGTTGTGCTGTGGCTTGAAATACACTTTGATGTTGCGCTGTGCGCCTGCAGCCAAAATAAAGACTGAATCTGGCGTCCAAAAAGGCTTGTGCTCGTAAATGTCGAAGGTTACCACCCGGCAATCGATGGCATTGGCACTGCCGTTGTTGAGGGTAAGGGTGAGGCTATCGAGCCCCAGCTCCGATGTAGTTTGAAATTGCAATTGGTTGGTGCTTACGCTCACCAAACTCTGACCAAAAACTGTGGTGATGCTAAATAGCCAAGCCCAACCCAACCCTTTTAAAAATGTACTCATTTTGCAAAACTAAGAAAAGCCTGTGAAACAAAGGTTAAGGATTCGAGGGTGGTGGATAAATGCATGTTAAAATGGATAAATCTCGTAAAGCCTTCCTCCATTTCCACTTTAAAACCGGAACTTAGCATGCCGAAATTTCGTTTTACCCTTTATGCCCCTCTATAAAAAAACCATCGCCGTAAGCGGCATGAGTTGTGCCGCCTGCGCCAGTAGCGTGAGCAGCTTGGCCGCCGCTCAACCGGGGGTTAAAAATGCCCAAGTCAATTACGCCACCCATACGCTCCTACTTGAATACGACCAGTATGCTAGTCTGCCCGCCATCCAAAAAGCCGTTCAAAGCGGGGGCTACGACCTGCTGATAGAGGCAGATGATGCCGTAGAAAGCAGTCGCCTCGAGCAGCAAAAGCAGTACAAAGCCCTCTTACGCAAGCTTTGGGGCGCTTCCCTCTTTACCCTACCCGTTTTTTTATTGGGGATGTTTTGGATGGATGCCCCTTACGCCAACCTTTGGATGCTCGTACTGAGCAGTCCCGTGCTCTTTTATTTCGGCCGTCAGTTTTACATCAACGCCTTCAAACAGGCCAAGGCCAAGCGCGCCAATATGGATACACTGGTGGCCCTCAGTACAGGAATTGCCTTTGTGTTTAGTTTGTTCAACACTTTCTTCCCCGACTATTGGCACAGTCGCGGTTTGCACCCTCACGTTTACTACGAAACTGCGGCCGTCATCATCACCTTCATCTTACTGGGCCGGGTGCTCGAAGCCCGGGCCAAAGCAGGCACAGCAGCTGCCATTTCGAAGCTCTTAGGCGCACAACCCAAAACCGTCATCGCCATCCGCAACGGAAAACACATAGAAATTGCCATCGACAGCGTGCAAATTGGCGAACTGTTGCTGGTGCGGGCCGGCGAAAAAATCCCGGTAGATGGCCAGGTGCATGGCGGCAGCTCTTATGTAGATGAGTCGATGCTCACAGGCGAACCCGTAGCAGTAGGCAAAAACCAAGGCGACGCGCTTTTTGCCGGCACCATTAACCAGGCGGGTAGCTTGGAGTTGCAGGCCACCAAGGTAGGGAAAGACACCCTGCTGGCCCAAATCGTACGGCGCGTGCAAGAGGCGCAGGGGAGTCAGCCCCCCGTACAGCAGCTCGTTGACCGCATTGCGGCCATCTTTGTGCCCATTGTACTGGGCATTGCCCTGCTGAGCATGGGCGTTTGGTTGTTTTCAGGGGTAGAGAATGCTTTTTCGCATGCCTTACTCGCCATGGTTACCGTATTGGTGATTGCTTGTCCCTGCGCCCTCGGCCTCGCCACCCCCACCGCCATCATGGTCGGCGTGGGCAAAGGCGCCAGTTTGGGCTTGCTCATTCGCGATGCGGAAAGCCTGGAGCGGGGTCGCAAAGTAACGCAGGTGGTGCTCGACAAAACCGGCACCCTCACCCGGGCCCAAGCCGTGGTGCGTCACATCCGCTGGCACCCCGCTTCGGGCGACAAAGCAGCGCTCGAAGCCGTGCTGCTGGCTGGCGAACGGCAGTCGGACCATCCCCTTGCCCAATCTATTGTGCGCGAACTCGAAGGGCACCAGGTGCAGGCCCTGCCGGTAGATGCCTTCGAAAACCTGCCCGGCAAAGGCATCCGTTTTGAAGTGGCTGGTCGCCGCTGGTATGCCGGCAATTTGGCGCTGTTAAAAAGTGCGGGCATCGAGCTTAGCGACTTTTGGCTAAACCATGCTGCCGTCGATACCCTCGTTTGGTTTGCTGATGAACAAGATGCCCTGGCTTGTGTGCAACTCCACGACCCCGTGCGAGAAGATGCCGCCGCCTTCATCCAACAACTCCAAAAAGCAGGCATGCAGGTGCATTTGCTGAGTGGTGATCGCCAAGCCACAGCCGAACAAGTGGCCGCAGAGCTCGGCATTGAGCAAGTGCGCGGCGATTTGCTGCCGGGCGACAAAGCCGACTACCTGCGTCAGTTGCAGGGGCAAGGACAGGTGGTGGCCATGATTGGAGATGGCATCAACGACAGCGAAGCGCTGGCTACAGCCGATTTGAGCATTGCCATGGGACAAGGCTCCGACTTGGCCATCGATGTGGCCCGGGTAACCCTGCTCAACAACGACCTCAGCAAAATCCCCGCCTTTTTCCAACTCTCCAAAAAAACCGTGGGCACCATCCACCAAAACCTTTTTTGGGCGTTTATTTACAACATCATTGGCATACCCGTGGCCGCGGGCTTGCTCTACCCATTTACCGGCTTTTTACTCAACCCCATGCTGGCGGGCGCGGCCATGGCGCTTAGCTCGGTGAGCGTGGTTTTAAACAGTTTAAGACTTAAATACACCTCTTTATCATGACTACACTACAATTCAAATCCAATATCAAGTGTGCTGGCTGCATCAGCGCCGTACAAAACGACCTCAACAACCTGCAAGGCGTAAGCCGCTGGGAGGTAGACATTGCCCATCCCGATAAAATTCTCACCGTAGAAAGCGAAACTGGTGATGAAAAAGCAGTTGTCGACACCCTGCAAGCCTTGGGCTACAAAGCAGAGCTACTGGAGGCTTAAACAGCATCAGCAAATCCTTGCTTCGCCCAAAAAGCAAGGATTTGCTATTTTCTCCTTATTTTTAGCTGATGGAAGAGCAAGAACCGGGCTTCATACCCTATCAAGGTGCTAGTTTGAGTATTGAAGAGAGTGAGGAGTGTACAGCTGCTTATCTTGCTGCATTGCAAAAAAGGCGCAGCGTTCGCGATTTTAGCACCACCGAAGTGCCCCAGTCGCTCATCGAAAACCTCATTAAAATCGCGGCCACAGCACCCTCTGGGGCCAACCGGCAGCCCTATACCTTTTGCGCCATCCGCAATCCCAAAATCAAAAAAAAGATTCGCGAGGCCGCCGAAAAAGAAGAATTTATCAATTACAATGGGCGCATGGATGCACAGTGGCTCAACGACTTGAAACCTTTGGGCACCAATCACCTTAAGCCTTTTTTAGAAACAGCCCCTTGGCTGATTGTGGTGTTTAGAAAAGGCTATGACATGGAAGCCGATGGCAAGCACCAGAATTATTATGTGCAAGAGTCGGTAGGACTGGCCTGCGGATTTTTGTTGACGGCCATCCACCAAGCTGGTCTCGTTACCCTCACCCATACCCCGAGCCCTATGGCCTTCCTTCAAAAAATACTCAAGCGGCCAGAGAACGAAAAGCCCTTTTTGCTGCTGCCAGTAGGCTATCCAGCCAAAGGCGCCCAGGTGCCCAATCTCCAGAAAAAAACGCTGGAAGAACTTACCGCTTGGTACCTTTAAGTCTCCTTACCTCACAATCCGTTGCCTGTCATGACTTTGGCTCAGTCACCGCGCCTTCGGCTTCCAGGCTGTTATGTTTGTCCAACCGCATGTTTGCGAAACAACCAGTTTAGATTCAAAACCTATAATTATTAGGGCAAAAGCACATACCATCTATATAAAGCCTACCTTGTGTATGATTGCTTGCCTGCACTGACCCTCCAGCAAGGTGGCATCGCCCGAAAAACCAACATCACCGCTGTCGCACAGCAGCTTTACACAACTTCCTAACTACTTCCAACCTCCTCTAAATGAAGTACTACATAAAATTCATGGTCAGCAACCGATGCAAAATGATGGTGCATGACGAGCTCAAAAAACTCGGTCTCCATTATTTCAGTCTGGAGCTCGGCGTGGTCGATATCAAGGAAGACATCAGCGAGGAGCAACGGCAGGCCTTTAAAACCTCCCTCGTTCGCTCGGGTTTGGAGTTGATGGACGACAAACGGGCCATGCTCATTGAGCGCATCCGCAATGTGGTGATAGAGTTGGTACACCATACCGAGGAGATGCCCAAAATGAAGTTTTCCGATTTTCTGAGCCAGAAACTCGATTACAATTACACCTACTTAGCCAATCTTTTCTCCGAAACAGAGGGCATGACCATCGAACACTTCATGCTGTTGCATAAAATTGAGCGGGTAAAAGAACTCATTTTGTACGATGAGCTCAACCTCACCGAAATTTCCTACCAGCTCAATTACAGCAGCGTGGCGGCATTATCCAACCAATTCAAAAAAATTACCGGGCTCACCCCTTCGTTTTTTAAGCAGTTAAAAGATAAAAAACGAATTACTTTGGAAGAAGTGGGAAATATGTAACAACAAGTTGAAATTGTGTAAAGTTTTCAGCGCCTTGAGGTTGCACCTTTGTGGAGTGGTAATCCAACCACCTCAATTCATATTTCCTTGAGCAAGTATTTCAAACGCATTTTTTTGTTGCTGTTTTTCGCAACCTTCTTCATCACTGCACCTAGCTGTACCGTGATCCATCGCCACGACAATGGCCGGCACTACGGCTGGTACAAAAGGGGACACTCTCAACATCCAAGCCAACGCGGCAAGGCCAAAGGTCACTCCAAAAAGGGTAAGCCCAGAGGCCATAAAGGCCGGCACTAAAGGCGAAGCGGCAACTTCCGTGGCCGCTTTCCAAATACCAATCTGCATTCCTATCAGCTTGCCGGCTGCCATCCAATTTTTGATGACAGCTGCCTCACACCTTGCAATCCTGCAAAAAACAAAACTTAACAAATGAAAAATTTCAAATTAATAACATTATTTGCTGCCGCCGCACTTTTTGCTTTTTCGAGCTGCAAAAAAGAAAACGACGACATCATTCCTACCCAAGGCGTTAAAATGAGCGTGGTTGAACTGGGCAGTGCCCAAGGCTTTGCCGTACTGGCTGGCGCTGCGGTTACCAGCACCGGTGCCACAGTGGTGAACGGCGATTTGGGCTTGAGTCCAGGCACCGCCGTAGATGGCTTCCCCCCGGGCATCCTTAACGGTACGTTGCGCATCAACGATGAAATTTCGAACCCTGCCAAGCTCAGCTTGACAACCGCTTACAACGATGCAGCGGGTCGTACTTCTACCGATATGGTGCCTTTGGCTGGCAACATTGGCGGACTCACCCTCACCCCTGGCTTGTATAAGTCAACTTCTTCTATTGAAATTTCTTCGGGAGATGTGACTTTTGATGCCAAAGGCGACGCCAATGCGGTGTTTATCATCCAAATTGCTTCCACTTTTACCACCACCCCTGGCCGCAAGGTCATTTTAAGCGGTGGCGCCAAGGCCAGCAACATTTTTTGGCAGGTATCGAGTTCCGCCAGTTTCGGCACCACTACGGTAATGAAAGGCGTAGTTATGGCCCTGGAGTCGATTACCTTCGACACCGGCGCTACCCTCGACGGTCAGGCCATGGCCCGCAACGGCGCGGTTACCTTAGATGGCAACACCATCACCAAAATGTAAAGCCACAGGCTTGAATATAAGAGGGCGCTTGTCTATTACAGACAGGCGCTTTTTCATTAAACTGCTAACTATCAAATAGCTAGCAACACTTCATCAAAAAAAATTCAATAACATAGCTGTTTTGTAACAAATCACTTACGAAACGTAACGCTTACCCGCTTTAACAAGCAGACCTTTGTATTGTGAGGAATAAGCTTCACAACACCACCATGATTATGATCCAAAAATTACATATCCTTTTTGCCTTTGTTTTACTGGCCACGCTGCCACTTCTCGGCAGCGCTCAGGCGCCTAACCTCGGCAGCACAAGTAAATTTGTGCTCTTTTCAACCAATGGCGCCGTGAGCAATACCGGCATCACCCAGCTCACCGGCAAAGTGGGCACCAACAACGGCTCGAGCACCGGCTTTGGCAATGTAAACGGCGGCATGCACGACGGCGACACCACCAGTGCGCAAGCAGCTACCGACTTACTCATTGCTTACAACCAGCTGAACGCGGCCACACCTGGCTTTTTTCCAGCGCCATTGCTGGGCAACGGCCAAGTACTCATTGCAGGCACCTATGCCATTACTGGCGCGGCCACCCTCAGCAATGAACTCACTTTTAATGCCCAAAACAACCCCAATGCGGTGTTTATCATCCAAATTGCGGGACCTCTTTCTACCAGCGCCAATGCCAAAGTGCGGCTCATTAACGGTGCACAGGCTTGTAATGTGTATTGGAAAGTAGAGGGTTTGGTAGACATGGCAGCGGGCACTTTTATGCGCGGCACCATCATTGCCAACAATGCGGGCATCAATATGAATACGCTCGATACGCTTGAAGGTCGTGCCATGAGCACTGCCGGCGCCATCACTGTAAACGGCGTTCTGGCTTATACCCCCATCGGTTGCGGGAGTCCCGTACTCAATGGCCCAACCGCCCCAACGCTCGGCGAAGCGGGTTGCTACGGCATCTTCTCAGCCGACGGTCCGATTCAAAACGCCGGCATCAGCAACATCCTCGGCGATGTAGGCGCCAATGTGGGCCTCACCATCGGCTTTGATCCGTTGACTGTAACTGGCAACATCCACCCCATTCCCGATGGCTCAACTGCCCTAGCTGCGGCCGATTTGTTGCTGGCTTATACCTATGTAAATACCTTGTCGGCCGACATCGAGCTGTTGTACCCTGCCCAATTTGGTGGCAACCTGGTGCTTACCCCACATACCTATGTGTTAAACGGTGCTACCACCCTCACCGACAGTCTGTTTTTAGATGCCCAAGGCAGCGCCAACGCGGTGTTCATCATCAAAATTTACGGTGCCCTCGAAACCAGCGCGTATGCCCGGGTGGTGCTTATCAATGGCACCCAAGCCAAAAATGTGTATTGGATGGTGAATGGTGCGGTTGAACTAGCCGATTACACCACCTTCAACGGTAGCATCATTTCTCAAGGCGCCATCAGCTTGTTCACAGGTACCACCATCAACGGACGTGCCCTCACAGGAGTAGGTGCTTTGGCTACGAATGCCATTCAAGGCGCCGCCGACATTCCAACGACTTGTCAAACCATTGTAGGTGGACCGCTTTCAGTGCAAAATGGCCAGACTTTAGAAGCGGCAGCCCTTTACCCCAACCCTTTCCAGGGCCAGCTAAACATCCGCCTCTCTGAAACGGCAGCGGCAGCCGGCGCTACTTTGCTGCTTTACAACAGCATGGGTGCCTTGGTGTTGAGCCACACGCTCACCGAAGCCAAAACCCAAATGGATGTGAGTCAACTGCCAGCGGGCATTTACATTTACCGCCTTACCCAGCAGGACCAATTGCTGCAGTCGGGTCGCTTGATCTCACAATAATAAATTCAGCTTATACAAAAGCCCGGTGTTCATAAGGACATCGGGCTTTTTGATTTGGGATTTCCGAGATTAAAACACGGAGGTCACGGAGAATTGGGCTTTGATTTTTTTACTACACCGGTCCCTGAGCGCTGCGATAGCAGCAGCGGTTGCTGAGTTTATCGAAGCATCGAAGGTGGTCCCTGAGCGCTGCGATAGCAGCAGTCGAAGGGCTGATTTAGGATTTCCGAGTTCGATTTATGATTTGGCACCTCCGTGTCCTCCGTGACCTCAGTGTTTAACCACAAATCAGCGCCGCCATTAATCGTTGCCTTTCAAGAAGTCGCGCCAGCCCCTCATTTCCAAGTCTTGCGCATCTTCGAGCACCTTTTCGCGCAGCCGCTCTTTGAACTCCCGCACCCGCTGCATCACCACGGCATCGTGCGAGGCTACAATTTGCGCGGCCAAGATGCCGGCATTGCGGGCACCATTGAGCGCCACGGTGGCCACCGGCACGCCGGCAGGCATTTGCAAAATCGACAAAACCGAGTCCCAGCCATCAATGCTGTTGCTCGACTTAATAGGCACCCCAATCACCGCCAAAGGCGTAATCGACGCCACCATGCCCGGCAAATGCGCGGCACCACCGGCTCCGGCAATAATCACCTCAAGACCTTTGCCCGCGGCCTTTTGCGCATAATCGACCATGCGCTCAGGTGTACGGTGCGCCGAAACTACTGTGATCTCGTAGCCCACACCCAATTCTTCTAAAACGAGAGCGGCTTCTTTCATAATAGGCAGGTCGCTGCTGCTGCCCATGATGATTCCTACTTTGGCTTGCGTCATTTGCTGATTACTTTTAAGTGCTGTTGAACGGCTTTGGCCAGGGTTCTGGCTTCGGCTAAATTGTTGCGGATGATGGTTACATGTCCCATTTTGCGGAAAGGACGGGTTTGTTTTTTGCCATACACATGCAAATACACCCCATCCATGCCCATGATGGCTTCGGCACCTTCGTAATATACATTGCCGCTGTGGTTTTCAGCGCCAACGAGGTTCACCATTACACTCGGACTGTGCAGACTCGGATCGCCCAAGGGCAAGTCCAAAATGCCTCGTAAATGTTGTTCGTATTGTGAGGTATAACAGGCTTCAATGGTGAAATGCCCGCTGTTGTGCGGTCGCGGCGCGGCCTCATTCACCAGCAAACGACCGTCGGTGGTAATAAAAAACTCCACTGCCAACAAGCCGCATAGGTTTAACTCGCGGATGAGGCGGGTGGCCAGCTTCTCGGCTTCGGCCAAAACTGCTGCTGGGGAGCTGGCAGGACATTCCACCTCTTCCACCAAATTGGCTTCGGGATGAAATACCATTTCACAGGCCGGAAAGCAGCGCACCTCGTCTTGCGCATTGCGCGCCGCAATCACCGCAATTTCAGCGGCAATGGGCGCCAATTCCTCGCACAAACAAGCCACATGCGGCAGGCCTTCGAGGTCCTCCACTTTGCGAATTACCTTCACCCCTTTGCCGTCGTAGCCAAAGCGGGTCGACTTCCACACAAAAGGCAACGACTGGCGACCTTCGCGGATGGCTTCTTCCAAGGTTACAATGCCTGGAAAAAAGCTCGCCGCGGTGGTAGGGAAATTTTTCTGAAGATAAAATTGCTTTTGGATGCCTTTGTCTTGGATGATGGCCAAGCCCTCGGGATCGGGATGCACCTGTTTGCCCATGGCTTTGAGGGCCCGCAGCGCCTCGGTGTTCACATGCTCGATTTCAATGGTGATCACATCACAGTCGCGCCCAAAGGCCAACACCGTATCGTAATCCATCAAATCGCCCTGCACAAACTCATTGCAGGCCATGGCGCAGGGGGCATCGGTGGCAGGATCGAGCACCCTGGTGCGGATGTCGAGCCGGCGCGTATCGTACAGCAGCATCTTGCCCAGCTGTCCACCGCCCAAAATGCCCAAGGTAAAATCAGAAGAAAAAAGGGTTTTCACCTCGCAAAAATAGGGATAAAAGCGCGTAAAAGGAGGTAAGCAGTAGCACCCTACCAACTTATTGTGTTGAGCAGGGTTATCCATTTAGCTGAATGCCCAGCCGCTCCCCAATACTCCCCTACTAATCGTTAATTTTATTTAACAATTAAACTACGCAGGAAACTATCTACGTGTAAAAAGTTTCCATAGTTTTGCGCCTCGATGTTAGAACAAGTGAAACATTTACTCGACCGTACGCGGGATTTATTTTTCCGCTACGGCATCAAAAGCATGACGATGGACGACATTGCCAGGCAATTGGGCATGTCGAAAAAGACCATTTACACGCATTTCCCCGACAAAAAAACCATGCTCAAGGCCATGATGTCGGATTTTTTGCAGTGCCATTACCAGGAGGTGCAGCAGGCCAAGCAAGACAGCAGCAACGCCATTGAAGAGATGTTTGTGATTGCCAGCTTGGGCATGGAGCGCATGGACAAAATCACGCCCGGCTTCATTTTCGATTTGCGCAAATACCATGGCGACATCTGGTCGACCTTCGAAACTTTCCGCAACACCGCCATTTACCAAGAGGTAACCAGCAACATTCGCCGGGGCATCAGCGAGGGTTTATTTCGGGAAGATGTAGACATCGAAATTGCCGCCCACATGCACATCCAGCACCTCAATCTGATTGTAGATCCGGGTAGTTTTGCCCAAACCAATCGCTCGGTGCGCACCATTTTATACACCATCATGATCACCTTTATACGCGGTTTAGCCACCAGCAAGGGCTTAAGAGAGCTCGACAAAATGATGGCCAAAACCCCTTTGTTCGACCAATCCAATTCTATACAATCCTAATGTACCTACACAAACGCCTCCCACTCATGGCCTTGCTGTTGCTCCTACTTGGAAGCAGCTTGGCACAGGCACAAAACAGCTTTACCTTAAAAGAAGCCGTTGAATACGCGCTACAAAACAATGTAAAGGCCAAAAATGCCCAACTCGACGAGCGCATCGCTAAAATGAAAGTGCGCGAAATCACCACCATCGGCTTTCCTAAAATCAGCGCGAGCTATGGTGTGAACAACAACTACATCATTCAGCGTGTCATTATTCCAGATGGATCTATTTTCAATCCGAATGCCCCTGCAGGTGTGCCCATTGCCCTCGAGTTCCAGCCGCAATATGGCGGCAATGCCTCGGTCAATCTGAACCAATTGGTATTTGATGGCTCTTACATTGTGGGCTTGCAGGCAGCCAAAACTTACCGCGACTTGGCGGCCCGTTCGAGCGAAATGACCCAGGTAGAAGTGGCTGAAAATGTAAAAAAGGCCTACTACGGGGTACTCGTAAATATGGAGCGCAAGGGCTTGTTGGATGCGGCTTTGATTCGACTCGACAGCTCGCTCACCCAAATGAAAGGCATGTATGCCAACGGATTCATCGAAAAAATTGACCTCGACCGGTTGCAAGTACAGCGCAACAATTTGGCTGTTGAACGTGACAAAATCAACCGCTTTGATGAAATCAGCCTCCTGTTGCTCAAGTTCCAGATGGGCTACCCGCTCGACCAAAACCTGGTACTTAGCGACAAACTCCGGGAAATCAATTTCGACGCCAACATCCTCGAACAAACGGGGGTTAATCCCATGGACCGCCCTGAAATGCGCCTGTTGCAAACCCAAAAAGCAGCCACCAAACTCGAACTTAAAAACATCCAAGCTGGTTATCTGCCCTCTATCGGCATACAGGCCTCACGTGGTGCTTTGGCTGGTGCCAATAACTTCGACCAAGTACTCGACCCAGGCGGCAGCTGGTTTGCCTACGGCGCCATTGGTTTTGGTGTAAACTGGAACCTCTTCGACAGCTTCACCAAGCGCTATCAAGCACAGCAAAAGCGCATCGAAATGGAGAAGGTCGATAATACCATCTTCGACTTCAACAAAGCGGTGATGCTGCAGTCGAGCCAAGCCAGCATCATGCTCCGCAATAGCTACGAAACCATGAAGGTACAGCAGCAAAACCTCGAACTTTCTACCGAAGTGCTGCGTGTAAGCCGCATCAAATACCAGCAAGGCGTAGGTTCCAACCTCGAAGTAATCAATGCCGAGGCTGGCTTTAGAGAAGCCCAGGCCAATTATTACAATGCGGTGTACGACCTGCTCATCGCCAAAGTAGAGCTTGAAAAAGCCAAAGGACAATTGTTACTCAAATAAAAACGACACCAACCTAATATGTTACGCAAATCCCTATTCGCAGTCATTGCCCTCGCTGGCATTACTGCCTGCAGCACCGAGGCTACCTCCGATAAAGCTGCCCTTTTAGAAGATCTTAAAAAACAGCAGGCCGAGCTGGCCATCCAAATTAAGCAGCTCGAAACTGAGCTGATGGCCTCGGGCGAATTGCCTCCGAGTGGCAAGCAAGTGGGCGTAGAAGCCGTGAGCAGCGGTCCGTTCGAAACCTACCTCGAAGTACAAGGCAGGGTGGATGCGCGTGAGAGTCTCGACGCCACCGCCCAAAACATGGGCATCATTCGCAGCATCAATGTAAAGGCTGGCGACCAGGTAGCCAAGGGCGCGGTATTGGCCGAGCTCGACAACGACATGCTCAAGCGCTCGATCGACGAAGTAAAAACGCAGTATGATTTTGCCAAGGCCCTCTTTGAGAAGCAAGAAAACCTTTGGAAGCAAAAAATCGGCTCCGAAGTGCAGTATTTGCAAGCTAAAAATCAAAAAGAGAGTCTGGAAGGCCGCTTAGCCACCTTGCAAACCCAGCTCAACATGACCCGCATTACCGCACCCGTTGCAGGCACGGTGGATGAAGTGAACGTAAAACTGGGTCAGGCGGTGAGTCCCGGCCTACCCGCCTTTAAAGTTGTAAACTACAACGATATGCGTGTGGTGGCTGAATTAGCTGAATCCTACATTGCCAAAGTCAAAAAAGGCGATAATGTGCTGTTGTACTTCAAGGATTACGACAGGGAATTACCAACTACAGTGAGTTACGTGGCCAAAACCATCAACCAAATCAACCGCACCTTTCGGGTAGAAGCCAATTTAGACACCCGCACTGCCACCTACAACCCCAATATGATTGTGGTATTGCGCATCAACGATTATGCCGTGGATTCAGCCATTACGGTGCCCATCAACCTCATTCAGCGCGCCGAAACCGGCAATTATGTGCTGGTTGCCGAGCAAAAAAACAAGCAATGGTTTGCGCGCCGTCAGGTGGTAAGCACTGGCAAAACCTATGGCTCACGCACCGAAATCACTGCCGGCTTAAAGCCCAACGACAAGCTCATCACCGTAGGTTATGCTGACCTCAACGAAGGTCAGGAAATTCGCTTCTAAGCCCCCTAATGCAAATGAACGACTTAAAACCATTCAAAGAATTTAAGCCTACCAGCTGGGCCATCGACAACCGGGTGACCATTTTCATCCTGTCGGCGATCATCACCCTGGCCGGCTTCTCGGTGTACAACTCCATCCCCAAGGAGCAGTTCCCCGAAATTGTAATCCCCACCATTTACGTCAGCACCGTGTACCCGGGTACCTCGCCTGCCGATATGGAAAACCTGGTGACCAAGCCCATTGAAAAAGAAATCAAAGGTATTTCAGGCATCAAAAAGCTCACTTCGAACTCGCTTCAAGACTTCTCTAACGTAATTGTTGAGTTTGATACCGATGTAGACGTAGCCATTGCCAAGCAAAAAGTAAAGGACGCGGTCGACAAAGCCCGTTCGGAGCTACCCAATGACTTGCCAAGAGAACCCACGGTACTTGAAATCGACCTGTCGGAGATTCCGATCATGTTCATCAATTTATCGGGTAAAATCGACTTGGCCAAGCTCAAGGACTACGCCGACGACCTCAAAGACGTGATCGAAGGCGTGAGCTCCGTAAACCGCGTTGACCTGGTGGGTGCCCTCGAGCGCGAAATCCAGGTAGATGTAGACATGTACAAGATGCAGGCCGCCAAAATCACCATGGATGACATTGAGCGCGCCATCAAGTACGAAAACATGACCATTTCGGGCGGTAGCATCAATACAGGCCAAATGAAACGGGCCATCCGTGTTGCCGGTGAGTTCAAGCAAGTGAAGGAACTCGACAACATCATCGTCACCTCTATGCCCGGCAGTCCTGTGTATTTGCGCGACATTGCCACCATCACCGATGGCTTCAAGGAAAAAGAATCGTTTGCCCGTTTAAATGGCGAAAACGTGATCACCCTCAACGTCATCAAGCGTTCGGGCGAAAACCTCATCTCCACCGCCGACGACATTCGTTTGTTGCTCGATAAGCAGCGCGAAAAACTGCCTACCGAGCTTAAAATCACTGTAACCGGCGACCAAAGTACCTTTACGCGCACCACGGTACACGACCTCACCAACACCATCATCATTGGTTTCATACTCGTAACCTTGGTATTGATGTTCTTCATGGGCACCACCAACGCCATGTTCGTGGGCTTATCGGTACCGCTTTCGAGCTTCCTGGCCTTTTTGTTCATGCCGAGCATCGACTTTACCATGAACATGATTGTGTTGTTCTCGCTCCTCATGGCCCTTGGCGTGGTAGTGGACGATGCCATTGTGGTAGTAGAAAACATTCACCGCTTGTATGGCAACGGTCGCCGTAAAATCGACCAAGCCGCAAAAATGGCTGCCGGGGAAATTTTCTTGCCCGTTTTAGCAGGTACAGCAACCACCATTGCGCCTTTCTTGCCTTTGGCTTTTTGGAGTGGCGTGGTAGGTAAGTTCATGTACTTTTTGCCCATTACCCTCATTCTTACCCTCACGGCCTCCTTGTTTGTGGCTTACATCATCAACCCGGTTTTTGCCGTGCAGTTCATGAAGCCAGAGCACAAAAATATCGGTCCAGCCGAGAAAAAGCGCAAAAAACGCTCCCTCCTACTCATTTCCCTAGGTTTTGCAGCAGCCGCTGTAATTGCCCACTTGATGTCCTCCCCTGGTATCGGCAATTTCTTACTTTTTGTAGTGGGTGTGTTGTGGTTAAATAGGTATGTGCTCACCCCTGCCATCTTAACTTTTCAGGAAAAGCGTTGGCCAAAAGCGCAAGGCGCTTATGAAAAGCTTTTGCGTTGGGCCCTGCGTGGCCACAATCCCCGTTGGATTTTAGGTGGTACGGTGGCCATTTTTGTAGGCACCCTTTACCTCACCGTTTGGGCAGCCCAAATTGGCCGCTTAAAAGTCGACTTCTTCCCGCAAGGCAATCCCAATTTTGTGTATGTATACATTACCACCCCCGTGGGCAGTGATCAAAACTACACCGACAGCATTACCCGGGTGGTTGAAACCCGCGTGGCCAAGGTCATTGGCAGCGACAACCCGCTCGTTGAATCAGTAATTGCCAACGTTACCATTGGTGCCGGCGATCCTATGGCTGGCGATAGGGCTGCTGCGCCTAACAAAGGCAAGGTAACCGTGGCTTTTGTAGAATTTGCCAAGCGTAGTGGTGCCGAAACCCGTCCTGTACTCGATGAAATTCGCGAGGCCGTAAAAGGCATTGCCGGCGTTGAAATTTCGGTCGACAAAGAGCAAAACGGTCCACCCACCGGCAAGCCCATCAACATTGAGGTGAGTGGTGACGATTTTGAAGTGCTCGGCAAATTATCCGCTGGTCTTAAGCAGTACCTCGATTCGCTCGATATTCCTGGTGTAGAAGAGCTCAAAAGCGACCTCGAGGCCAGTAAGCCTGAGTTGCTGATTGCCATTGACCGCGAACGTGCGCAGCGTGAAGGTTTGAGCACCGCCCAAATAGGTTCTGAAATCCGGGCGGCAGTATTCGGCAAAGAAGTCAGCAAATTCCGCGATGCCAACGACGAAATTCCCATTCAGCTGCGGTACGACGAGGTGAACCGCAAGGACGTAGACCGTTTGATCAACGCCCGCATCACTTACCGCGATATGAACGCTGGCGGTGCCATTCGTCAAATTCCACTTTCATCGGTGGCGCGCATTGAGTACACCAATAGCTATGGCTCCATTAAGCGCAAGGACCAAAAGCGCGTGGTTACCATCAGCTCCAACGTGCTTGGCGGCTTTACAGCCAACCAAGTAGTAGCCGAAATCAACAAATCGATTCAGGAATTCGACGTACCTGAGGGTTATAGCATTGCCATGACTGGTGAGCAAGAGGAGCAAGCCGAATCGGGCCGCTTCCTATCCAACGCCCTTTTAATCAGCGTAGGTTTGATCTTTATGATTTTGATCATCCAGTTCAACTCCATCAACAAAACCCTCATTATTTTAAGTGAAATTTTGTTGAGCATCATTGGGGTACTGCTGGGTTTCATCATTACGGGCATGAATATGTCGGTGGTAATGTCGGGCATTGGTATTGTAGCCCTCGCTGGTATTGTGGTTAAAAACGGCATTCTCATTGTAGAATACATCGATGTAATGCTCGAAAAACCTGGTACCAGTTTAAAAGAAGCCATCATCCAAGCTGGCAAAATCAGAATGACGCCAGTGATGCTGACCGCCTTTTCAACCATTTTAGGCTTGATTCCGTTGGCGGTAGGCCTGAACATCGACTTCGGGTCGTTGTTCACCGAGCTCAATCCGAAAATATTTTTTGGTGGAGATAGCGTGACATTCTTTGGACCTTTAAGCTGGACCATTATCTTTGGGCTTGCTTTCGCCACTTTTTTAACATTGGTGTTGGTTCCGGTGATGTATTATGTATCGATGCGGAACCAAGTACGAAGAAAATTCTTAATTAGGAAACTAAAGAGGTTAGCTTTTCGTTAATACTCTAAGACATACCAGCGCAAGTTGGTAGTTTTTCATAGGTTTAGTTTGGTTGACCCTTGGACTGAGAAGTCCGAGGGTTCTTTTTTTAAGGGTGTGTGACCCCGCTGGGGTCAGTCAAAGGTGCTTCGCGCGATTGTTGTCTGACCGGTATGTGACCCCGCTGGGGTCAGTCAAAGGTGCTTCTTCGAGGCAATCTTTTCATATCTTTGTTTTTGAGGATATAACAACATCACTCACATTTGTATGTCTGGCAAATCGATTTTTTATAGCGCGCTGGTTTTAACAGCCGGTATCATTGGCGCTGCACTCATTTTTACCAATACCTGGAAACAAAACAGTCAAGCCAACCAAACCATACAGGTAACAGGCTCGGCAAAACGCTTGTTAACTTCCGACCAAGGCGTGGTGCGCGCCACTTTGTTTGTTGATCGTGCTACCCAACTGGCAGCCTTCAAAAGCTGGCAAGAACAACAGCCGCAACTGCGCATTTTTTTAGAGGAAGCGGGTTTTGCTGCGAAAGACATTAAACTTCGTCCACCCTTCAATTACCCGATTTACAACTACAATCAAAATGGCGAACGCACCAGCATTCAAGCTTATGTGTACGAAATGGGCATCGAGGTGTTTAGCACCGACATCCAAAAAATAGAAACGCTCTCGTTGGCGCTGAGTGGTTTGATTGAAAAAGGCATCCAAATCAACGCCATCCAACCCGAATACTACTACAGCGGCTTGGCCGACCTCAAAATCGAAATCCAGGCCGAAGCGGCCAAAGACGCCATGGAACGCGCCGAGCGCATTGCCGCCAGCACCGGCCGCAAGCTTGGTCCGCTCACCGGCGCCCGCATGGGCGTGCTGCAAATTACCCCACCCAATACCAACATCATTTCTGACTACGGCATGAACGATGCCAGCTCCATTGAAAAAGAAATTACCGCGGTGGTAAGCGGTACCTTCCTCATTAAGTAATAAATGCTGTCATTAGGCGGCAATCGCTTATTTTTGTTGAGTGAATATTAAGGTCAGACCCAAAAAGCAGCTCGGACAACATTTTTTAACCGACCACAACACCGCCAAGCGCATTGCCAACACCCTTACGGGTTATGGCGATTACAAGTCAGTAATTGAGGTAGGACCGGGCACAGGCATGCTCACCCAATACTTGCGAGAACAGCCATACAGTCTTATTTTATCGGAGGTAGACCAGGAGAGCATCGACCACCTGATCAACGAAAAAGGCTACCACAGCTCCGATTTTATTGGCGACTTTTTGCAGATAGATCCAGCCTACCTCAGCAAGGAGCAGGTGGCGGTCACCGGCAATTTTCCCTACAACATCAGCACCCAGATTGTTTTTAAGGTGATTGAGCACCGCGAGCGGATTCCTGAAATGACTGGCATGTTTCAGAAAGAGGTGGCCCAGCGCATTTGTGCGCCACACGGCAGCAAGGTATATGGCATCATCAGCGTGCTGACCCAGGCTTTTTTCCATGCCGAATATTTGTTTACCGTAAACGAAGGGGTGTTTAACCCGCCGCCCAAGGTCAAATCGGGCGTCATCCGCTTGCAGCGCTTGCCCTCGAGTCCGAATTGCAAAACCGAAGACCTCTTTCGAGTGGTCAAAACCGCCTTCAACCAGCGCCGTAAAATGCTTAGCAACGCCCTCAAGCCGGTATTGCCAGAGGATTACGTAGACGAAATGAAGGTGCTCAGCAAGCGCGCCGAGCAATTGAGTGTGGCCGATTTTATAGATTTAACACGCAGCATTTATGGCGGGCACTGAGTTGTTTCGCATTTTAATTGTAGATGACGTGCATCCGGTGCTGCTGCAGCGCCTGGGTGCGTTACCGCAGGTAGTGCTCGACTACCAGCCCGACATAGCGCCCGAGGCCATTGCCACTACCCTGCCAGCCTACCAAGGCTTGGTAATTCGCACCAAAATTCAAATCACAGGTGCCATTTTGGCGGCTTGCAGTGGCTTGCGGTTCATTGCGCGGGCTGGTGCCGGTTTAGATAACATAGACGAAGGAGCGGCGCAGCAGCTTGGCATCAAATTGTACAATGCCCCCGAAGGCAACCGGCAAGCGGTGGCCGAGCACGTGGCCGGCATGCTTTTAACGGTGTTCAATAAACTGCGCGAAGCAGATGCCGCGGTAAGAAGTGGCCGCTGGGAACGCGAGTTGCACCGCGGCATAGAGCTCATGGGCAAAACCGTGGGCATTATTGGCTACGGCAACAACGGGGCGGCCACGGCGCGCGTACTGCAGGGCATTGGCTGCGAGGTGCTGGCGTACGATAAGTACAAACGGGGATTTGGCAGTGAGGGCGTGAAAGAAGTGCCGTTGGAGGCGCTGTTTGAGCGGGCCGACATCCTGAGTTTGCACATCCCCCTCACCAAAGAAAGTCGCGGCATGGTAAATGCTGCCTTTTTAGGTGCCTTTCAAAAGCCTTTGGTGCTGGTAAATGCCGCCAGAGGTGAAATTGTACAGCTCGAAGCCGTGGTGGCAGCGCTGGAAGCAGGCCAACTTACGGGCGCTTGTTTAGATGTATTAGAGCATGAAAAGCCGCAGCAGTGGGACCAAAACCTCATGCAAAAGCTGTTTGCCCATCCGAGGGTGCTGTTGAGTCCGCATGTGGCCGGCTGGACCGTAGAATCGTACCGGAAAATTTCAGAAGTGCTGGCCGACAAACTGCTCAACGACTTCTTTGTCTGAGGCAATTAAACACAGTTCGCAAAACCCCTCCAATCGATAAAAAAGCTGACGCTAAAACGGCCCATAAGGGGTTTGTTCACCAGCCTTACTCCACCTTCAACACTTCTACATCAAAGAGCAAAGTAGCATATGGTGGAATTACACCACCAGCCGCTCCTTTTGGTCCGTAGGCCAAGTAGGAAGGAATAATCAATCGGGCCACATCCCCTTCGCGTAACAAGGCAATTCCTTCTTCCCAACCCTGAATTACTTGTCCTTCTCCCAAAACAAAGGTAAAAGGCTCGTTACGTTCACGGGAGCTATCGAATATGGTGCCGTCTAACAAACTGCCGGTATAGTGCACAGTTACTTTTTTACCCGACAAAGCTGTTTTTCCTTTGCCTACGGTCTTGCGTGAGATGATCAGGCCAGAGTAGCGTGCCGTATCGGTGATGCCTTGATTGAGCAAAAATTTCTCTAAGTCACGGTCTTCATTGCGTACCGCCAATACGCCAATATGAAATACCATTTCACTACCCGCTTTGATGCCAGGCGGCAAGGGTTGGTTAAAAATGCGGTTGTACACGGAGTCGGCAGAAAGGTAAAATGTAGCGGAGTCACCTGTGCCCAAGAGCACAAGTCCTTCTTCCATGCTACCGGGATAGGCTGGGTTGGTTACCTGTAAATACACTGGTCGTCCGTAGTTCCGAGAATCAAAAATTATAGAATCAGCGGTACCATACTGCATTTCAATCACCAAAATGTCTCCCAACACAGCCTTTTGTTCGGCTACATTGATGTGCATTTCGTATTGCAGACCATTGGGCGTGACCAGTCTGGTATTTTTAGCTTCCGGCTTACACGCTGCCAATAGCAGCAACAAAGGGAGGAGGTATTTTTTCATGAGATGCTTACGCAGTTTTGTTCAACGGATGTCGAAAATACAAAAATCAACTAGAAGCCGATAGGTATTTTGGTGCAAAAATCTCTAAAGCCTCTAAAAAACGGACTTCTGTGCGTTCAAGTGAGTCGTTGCTCTGACCGCCGGCGGCGTTAAAATGCCCCCCGCCTTCGAACCACTCGCGGGCAAAGGCATTGGCGGGCACCTCACCTTTGGAGCGAAACGACATCTTCACTGCTTTGGTGCGGTCGATAATCAGCGCGGCAAAACGCATGCCTTGCAGATTGAGGGCATAATTCACCAGCCCTTCTGTTTCACCGGTATTGAGCTGAAATTGCTCAAGTTCTTCGGCCGAAACCACAAAATAGGCAGTGTGGTATTGCGGCAGCACGCGCAGCTTCTGACTAAAGCAATGGCCCAAAAAGCGCAGAACATTTTCACTCATTTGGTCATAAACCGCTTGGTGAATGAATACATGGTTGGCGCCGCGCTCCATCAAATCGGCCACCAAACGGTGTACCTTGGGGGTGGTAGCAGGAAAACGGAAGCTACCAGTATCGGTCATGATGCCCGTGTACAAACAACTTGCCACGTCTGCATTTACCAAATGTTTGAGATTGATGGCTTCCAGAAAATCATAAATCAGCTCGCAAGTAGAAGAAGCCGCGGTATTGTGGAAGGTGTAGGTTTCGAAGCCAGGCGGATCCAGGTGGTGGTCGATCATCACGGTGGGCGTGCCATTTTTCTGGATCAGCTCCCCCAGCTCATTTACCCGCTTGAGGTCGTTAAAATCGAGACAAAAAATCAGTTCAGCTGCTGCCAGGCGCTGGGTAGCACGTTCGGTTTCGCGCTCAAACTCAATCACCGTATCATCGCCTGCCATCCAATGCAAAAAAGCACCGTAGTCGTTGGGAGTAATTACCTGCACCTCGTGCCCCAGCTGAAGCAGGGCGTTGTAAAGACCTAGCGAGGAGCCCATGGCGTCCCCATCGGGCTTGTGGTGGGTAGTAATCACGATGTTACGTGGCTGTTGCAGCAAGTGCTGCAGCTCCTGAAGTTTGTGCGTTTTTAACATGATGTGCAAATATAGGCCTTCAAAGGCAGAACGACCGATTTGCATCGGCAAATTAGGAACAAACCCAACAATTTCGTTAGTTTGCCGCCATGAACCCTTTTTCCAAAATATCGCGTAAAATATACGAACAGCTTTTTGCGCATTTATGGCTGCTACAGCCCTTACGGAAAGCACATATTTTACCCTTTTCCATATACAAACACCTCTATTTTAAAGGTAGTTTTAACGTTCAGGTTGATCCAAATACACAATTTAAAATGTATAACCATGGAAATTACGTTGAAACGCTGCTATTTTGGGGGGGTATCGAACATGGCTGGGAAAAGACTTCTTTGCAATTATGGAAAGCATTGAGCAAGGATGCCCACTACATACTTGACATCGGCGCAAATACTGGAGTTTACAGCTTATTAGCAGCTAGCGTACAGCCAAAGGCAGAAATCCATGCTTTTGAACCCATCAACAGGGTATTCGACAAACTTCAAAAAAACATTCAAGCCAATCAATTTAACATTTCAGCCCATAACATCGCCTGTGGCGATCAAAATACCACCACCGTTATATACGACAGTCATGAAGAACATAATTACATGGCTTCGCTTGTGCAAAATGCACATGCCAATCACGATGGTAGTCTGGAACAAAAAATCGAAGTCCGAACCATCGACAGTCTCATTGAATCTGGCGTGATTAAAGGTGTGGATTTGGTAAAAATTGATGTTGAAAAATTTGAGCCGCAGGTATTGGCAGGGTTTACAAAGATTGCCGCTTTAAAGCCCGATTTTCTCATTGAAATACTTAACGACGAGATTGCCAGTGCCATTTCACAAATTATAGGACAACTCGACTACCTGTACTTCAACATTGATGAAGAAAAAGGGGCCGTATTAGTAAGCAAACTAAGCGGTAGCAGTACCTATAACTACCTCATCTGCAAGGAGACTACCGCCCAACGTTTGGGTTTGGTATGAGACTGCTGCTGCAAAAACATCAAAAAGCTAAAACCACCAGCCCAAATTCAACAAGCCTATCCAGCTATTGGTGGTAATGTTGTAGTTGAGAGAAAGGTCTACTGGTCCAATCGGACTCCTGTAACCCAAAGACGCACTCGTGCCCCAAGCAAAGATTAGGGCTTTTTCAAAATCTACTGCCACACGGTTTAGGCCGCTCGCGCCGCTGTTGATTTTGCCTAGCAAAAACAAACGACTGGCTATTTGCCGCTGTACTCCCAATTGCAACATGCCAAAGCCGTTACTTTGCAGCTCATATTCCCTAAAACCAGCAAAAGTAATCTGATTACGAAACAGCTGATATTGTCCGCCCACGTTCCAAAAATTAAAAAGGGCTTCCGTAGTGGTGAAGTTTACACCACCACTGCTTTTTACAAACCAGCTCATGCGTTTGTTAATGGGATGATAAGATTCAATCCGCCACTGCCCTCTAAAATACTCCCCCAAACCCGTGCCGCCGTATTGCTCCAGGCGGGATTCGGGCCTGATCTCCTCCAAAAATGGACGCTGCTTAAAAATCAGCTCCGTCTTCATCTCGGCATAAAAGCCTTTGTCGGGAAAGGACAACGTGGATAAATCGTTGCGCTTGTACTGGTAATAAGCCGAAAAGTAGCTGTTGTCGATGCGCTTGCTTTCCAAAGCAAAAAAACGTGGCCGCCAACTTACAGCGACATACTCAATTCCTACGCCTGTAAGCCTATTGCGTTTGATCAGGCGGTCGTATTGGAGCCGCATGGTAGCCATGCTTTCGCGGTACAGTTGACGTTGGCTGTAGTCCACAAATTCCGGAAAAAACACCCGGTCGAGCCGCACTGCTGCCGTGATTTTATGGTTCAAGCGTTGCCCAATGTAATGTTCTTGCCGCAGCATCAGGTGGGAATTATCGCCCAAGGCCAGGCGCACCGTACTCTCCGATTTATCGGTCAACAAATTGGCCACGCGGTAATTGGCCACCAAGGCAATGTTTGAAAAAGTATTGTAATGAAAGCCCCCCGAAATGCCCACAGGCGGATGTTCTTGCACCTTAAAGACAATACTGGCTCCACCTTCGGGATTGGGAATGAGCTCATAGGTAATGCTTTTATACAGTCGCATGGCAAACACCTCGCGGATGGCCTCCGAAATTTCGGCGGGTGTATATTCAAGGTTGGCCCGCAATCCCAACCGCTCCAAAAAGGCCGTGCGGGTTGTGGTCTCCAATCCGGTGATGGTCATGCCCCGAATTAAAATTTTCTCGTTCGAATTCAAGCGATTGGCCTTAAATGGCTTGGGCTGGATGGCATTCAACGAATCGGCCAAACGTTTGAAATAGGGATAGTAGCTATCGCCAGCTGCCTTGCCAATGGCCAAAATGCTGTCGCTGCTAAAAAAGCTTCCCGCCGAAAACCGCTCCAAATCAATGTTGATAAACATATTCAGCAGCTTCACCTCTTCTTTAAAATCCTCAGAAGACCGCAAAAAAGCCGTTTGGTACAAAATATTGATGGCCGAGTTCATTTGATCGGCGGGTAAACTGGCAGCCGACACATTTGAGCCAATGATGTATTGAGCCCCCATCGACCGCACATCTTTCACTGGGAAATTGCGCACTACACCTCCATCGATTAGCTTCATGCCTTCAAAATCAATGGCCGTAAAAATGGAAGGAATGGCCATGCTCGACCGCACCGCATACACTAAATTACCATCGGCATGTACCACCGCATCGCCTGTGAGCACATCGGTGGCCACACAACGAAAGGGAATGCTGAGTTTGTTGAAGTCTTTAACCGCATAAGCCGGCATTAGCAGCTCCGACAACAGCAGCCAAAGCTCCTGCGATTCGAGCATGCCAGAGGGAATCTGCACTTTGCGATTTTTCATGCGGATTTCGAACGACTGCTCCTCGTTTTCTTTCTTTTTGTCAACGGGTATGCGGCTCATGTCGGGTGCCGTCGAAAAAATCACGTTCCAATCTACCGCCCGGGCAATCGAATCGATGGCATTGCCCGAATAACCCGTGGCATACAAAGCGCCTACCACCCCCCCCATGCTGGTGCCCGCAATAAAATCGATCGATAGCCCCGCACTGTCGATGGCCTGCAACACTCCGATGTGCGCCAGCCCCTTGGCCCCGCCGCCACTTAGGGCCAATCCTACTTTAGGCCGCTGGGCAGCAGCAGGTTGAATAAAACCAGGGCAGAGAAACAGTACAAAGAACAAAAATCGAAACATAAATACGCGGGATAGCTTTAAAGTTAAATAACAATTTGTTATATATCAACTTTATGGCATTAAGTCTGCGTTATTAATTAATCAAAGTCTTTGACCACCAGCGACTCAGGCAAAATGATCCGAAAAGTAGCGCCTTTACCCGGACGGCTTTCGACCTCAATTTCGCCCTCATGCATGTCTACAATGTGCTTGGTAATCGATAATCCCAATCCAAATGCCTTTTCTCCTTCGGTACCTGGCCGCTTTAAAGGTGTAAAGCTTTCGAATAATTTGGCAACGTCCCCCTCCGCTATGCCAATGCCTTCATCTATTACTTCTAGTTGCAAGCCCTTGGGGTGAAGGCTGCACAATAGTTGGACCGTACTGCCACGTTTACTGAACTTGATGGCATTGGTAATGAGGTTGATGAGGGCACGGCGGAAGCGCTCCACATCTAAATCTACCACCCAAGCGGGCTCAACAAAGCCAAGTTTCAAAGTGATTTCCTTTTCTTTGGCCCGGTGCTGCACCAAACGCACGGTGTCTTCTAAAAATTCATACAGCTTCACCTGGGTAAGATTCACTTTTCGACCGTTGTGCTGCTGAATTTCCATCGATTCCAGCAAATCGTTGATCAGGTCGAGACCGCCTCTACAAGCCTTATCTGCAAGTCGGTAAAAATCGAGGTTTTCCGGGTCCTGCTCAGGCTCCTCTAACTTCATCACACTCATGCTGTGCACTGCTGCCAGGGGATTGCGTAAGTCGTGCGCCACCACCCGCAGCAAACGCGCTTGCTGCTCATTGGCAAACTGGAGCTCTTGGTTGGCGGACTTTAACTGAGCAAAGGTGGACTCCAGTACTGCATTTTGCTCCTGCACCTGCCGGTTTAAGGCGGCCAGTTGCTTGTTGCGCTGGCGACTGCGCCGCAGGGTAACAATCAAGCCCAACAGGCCCAAAGCGCCTAAAATCAACAGGGCCACTATGGCTCGATTTAATTGTAATTGCGCCTCCGACTTCTGTTTTTCAGCTTTCAAAGCATAATCCATGTCCAGTCCACGAAGCAACAAACTGGTATTTAACCTAATCAAATTACGGTCGTAGGCCTTGATGCTGTCGGCCACCTGGGTGTATTGCACGAAATAAGGCCAGATGCTGTCTTTGAGCCCTGCCGCAGCAAAGTAGTCTACTTTATTGCGCAGTGCCATCAACAATGCAGGTGAGTTGGGCAGTAAAATACTTGCACTGTCAATGCGCTTGATGATGGCCGCGGCCTCACTGAGCTTTTTTTCCTTGATGAGAAAACCCACTAATGAATTCCCCACAAAAGCTCCATGCCCTTTATCGCCATAAGGTGCGGTTAAATTGGCCTCGTACGATTCGTACATAAAACGCCGAGCTTCGGTAAAACTGCCGTTTTCATACAAAACCACCCCCTTATTGCCCCTGCTTACCCAACGTGCCACATCGAATCGTGCCTTGTCGGCCTCACTTTGAATGGGCAAATTGCCGATGATTTGCAAGGAAGAGTCGTACCACACCAAGCTCGAATCGTATTGTTGCAGGCGCCAGTAGCAAAGACCGATATTACTCGCCACCTCTTGCAAGCGGTACTTGGCCGAATATTTATCGGAACAACTATCGAAAAGCAAGGTAGACGCCTTAAAATAGCCGATGGCCTCTTTAAAATTGGATTGCCGGTAGCTCACCATGCCAAGCCGGTAGTTAAAATTGGCATTCAAACAGGCATCCTTGCTAAGATCGCCCTGCCCCACCCCTCTAAAAAAATCTTCAAAAGCCAAATCGTACTGCCGTAATTGCAGCAGCAAATCACCCCTTCTGAAATAAGCTTCAATGCGCATATAGTCGGAGGCATTTTTTGTCTCCAAAAAATCTAACAATTGATTGATTTCGAAAAGCGCCTGGGGAAAATCGCCCTGCAATTCGGCGAGTCGGCCTTTTAAGTCGAAGCGACTCCAAGCCAGCCAATCGGGTAGCGTATTCAAGGCTGCCAGTGAATCAACGAGGGCTTGGGCTTGGTCGAGACTGTCGCGCTGTGTTAAAAAATCAAAGCGATTGCGCAGGGCCACCCGCTTGGGCTGATCGAAATCGGTTAATGGCACGGAAGGCTCGCTATCAGGCTGCGAACAGCCCAAGAGTACCACCACCCAGCATGCAAAACTGAAAATACCAAACCTACCAGCCATGTAATACAAATAAGACCGCTTTCAAACGATGCTTTCGAATGCAAAGTACACAAAATGTTTCTTAACGCTTATTATCAATTGAATTTTGATTTAACCTCTTAAATTTACCCCCCATGAGCAACCAACAACCTTTTTTATCGGTGCAGCAGGTGGTAAAGCGCTACCAAAAGCATACTGCACTCAATGGGGTGAGTTTCGATATCCCGAAAGGGGCCATTTTTGGCTTGCTGGGCCCGAATGGCGCCGGCAAAACCACCCTCATTCGCATCATCAACCAAATTATTGGTCCGGATGAAGGCCAAATCCTCCTCAACGGCCAACCCCTGCGCCAGGCCGATGTGCGGCGCATTGGCTATTTGCCCGAGGAACGCGGCTTGTACAAAAAGATGAAAATTGGCGAGCAGGCCCTGTATTTGGCGCGTTTGCGGGGACTCACCCAAGCCGAAGCCCGCGAAAGGGTGAAATACTGGTTTGAGAAGTTCGAAATCCAAAGCTGGTACCACAAAAAAGTAGAGGAGCTCTCCAAAGGCATGCAACAAAAAGTGCAGTTTGTGTGCACCGTGCTGCACCGGCCCGAGCTCATCATCCTCGACGAGCCCTTTTCGGGCTTCGACCCCATCAATGCCGAGTTGCTCAAGCAAGAGATTTTGTTTTTGCGCGACGAAGGGGCCACCATCATTTTTAGCACCCACCGCATGGAGTCGGTAGAGGAGTTGTGCGAGCGCATTGCCCTCATCAACAACGCCCAGGTGGTGCTCGAAGGCAACACCCGCGACATCAAGCGGCAGTTTAGCACCAACAGCTATTTGCTGCGCTACGAAGGCGAATTGCCGGCGCTCGGTCCCCATTTTGAAGTGAGCAAGCGGCTGGCCTCGCACGGACTCAACGAAAGCATGGTGACCATCCACCAAGGCAACGCCAACGACCTGCTGCAGCAGGTAATGGGCAGTGTTACAGTGCATACTTTGGAAGAACAAATTCCTTCCTTCAACGAAATTTTCATCCGTACCGTTAAAAACCAAGGGGCATGAGCAAGGTAGGTATCATCATAGAGCGGGAGTTTATGACCCGGGTAAAAAACAAACAGTTTATTATTTTAACGCTGCTGGGACCGCTGCTCATTTCCTTGGTGGTGATTGTGCCGCTGTTGATAGGCATGTTCAACGACGACAACCAAACCATTTGGGTAGATGACCAGTCGGGTTTGTTTGTGAACGAATTTCAAAGCACTACCGGTCTTACCTTTTTGCCTCTGGAAGAAGGCGGAGCGGATTGGCAAGACTCCCTGAAAAATGCAGAAAACACTGGTTTGCTGGTCATTCCCGAGCAATTCGACCTTTACAGTCCAAAAGGATTCACCTATTATTCAACCAATCCGCTGGGTGTAGGCGCCAAAGACAACATCACCTCCACCATCCGCAACCGCATTGAAGCCATCAAATTGCAGGAATCGGGCTTGAGCAAGAGTTTTATCGACTCGCTCAAAAGCAAGGTGCAAATCGAAACCTTCAAACTCACCGAAACAGGGGTGGAAAACAGCAGCACCAATGCCTCTACAGGCTTGGGTTTTGCGGGCGCCTTTGTGATGTACATCTTTATTTTCATTTACGGCACCATGGTGCTGCGCGGGGTGGTCGAGGAAAAATCGAACCGCATCATGGAGGTGATGGTATCGTCGGTGCGGCCCTTTGAAATGATGTTGGGTAAAATTTTGGGGATAGCGGCGGTGGGACTGCTGCAATTCAGTCTCTGGATTTTGCTCAGTTTTGGCATCATTACGGTAGCGCAGGCGGCTTTGAGTCCCGACACCCAGCAAGAAATTGTGACCAAAAACGCCGAAACCCGCGGCATGGGCATGCTCGACCCTGATATGCAAGCCGAGGTAGCTGCCGCGCAAGACAATATGGGCTTGTCGTTCATCGACGAGCTCAAAACCGTAAACCTGCCCTATTTCGTGGGCATGTTTTTGTTCTACTTCCTCACCGGCTACCTGCTGTATGCGGCCTTGTTTGCGGCGGTGGGCTCGGCGGTCGACAATGAAACCGACACCCAGCAACTGCTCTTTCCCATAACCGTGCCCATCATCATTGCCATCATTGTGGCGCAGATGGTGATTCAGAACCCCACTTCGGGCGTGGCCTTTTGGTTTAGCATGATACCCCTCACGGCTCCCATTGTGATGATTGTGCGCATTCCCTTTGGCGTACCCGGCTGGGAGCTCGCGCTTTCGATGGTGCTCATGGTCGGCGGCTTTTTGTTCACCACCTGGATTGCCGCCCGCATTTACCGCATTGGCGTGCTCATGTACGGTAAAAAAGTAAGCTTGAAAGAAATCGGCAAATGGCTGTTTTACCGTTGATCGGGGCGGTTATCGATTTAGGCACCAACACCTTTAACCTGGCCGTGGGCAAAAAAACCGCGACCGGCTTTGAGCTGCTGCACACCCATTCCCTGCCCGTAGGCTTGGGCCGCGGCGGCATCCAAAGGCAGCTCATTACGGCGGAAGCACAAGAAAGGGCTTTAGATGCGCTGCAACAACTGCAGCAGCAAGGCAAGGCGCACGGGGCTACCAGATGGGTGGCCATCGGCACCTCTGCTTTGCGAAACGCCAGCAATGCGGGGACTTTGATTGCAGCTGCCAACCAACAGCTCGGCTTGCCCCTGCGCATCATCGACGGTCTCACCGAAGCCGACTACATTTGGCAAGGCGTGCGGGGCAGCGGGGCTTTGGGCGACCAGCCGAGTTTGGTGGTCGACATTGGCGGCGGAAGCGTAGAGTTTTTGTACGCCACCCGCAGCCAAGTGCTTTGGAAAAGCAGTCTCGAAATCGGCATTGCCAGGCTCGGCGAGCTGTACCCCCTCACCGACCCGCTGCTGCCCGAAACCCTGGCACAAAGCGAAACCTGGCTGCGCGAGCGGCTGCACCCCGTTATCGACCTCATCCGCAGCGAGCGCATCGAGCGTTTGTGTGGCTCGGCAGGTTCGTTTGATGTATTGATGGATTTAGAAGGTGCGGCCCGCGGCTTTGTGCCCGCCACCGCCAATGCCTTGCCCATTGACCGCTTTATGTACTGGTACGAGCGGCTGCTCACCAGCGACCGTGCCCAGCGCGAAGCCCTGCCCGGCATGAAACCCAACCGCAAAGACATGATTGTGTACGCCCTGCTGCTCATCCGCCTGCTCACCGACGCCATCCGCCCGCAGCACATCAGCTGCTCCACCTGGTCGCTGCGCGAAGGGGCTTTGGGGGAGTTGTTGGGTAAATAGACCTCTTTGTCAATACTGCGGATATTGCCCTACACCGCCCTTACCAAATACAACTGACTTTTGGCCCTAGTAACGGCCGTGTACAGCCAGCGCAGGTGCTGCTGCTCGCCCCCATAGGCCTTCTCCATCAACACAAACACATGCGGCCACTCGCCCCCTTGCGATTTGTGGCCGGTAATGGCATAGGCATATTTGAGGTGCAGGGCATTTAAATAGGGATCGTAGGTACCAAAGGTTTCGGCATGCCGCCGCGCGCGCCACAAGGCCTGCCAGTCGGCGGCACCCAGGCTGGCCTCCTTGCTGTTGAGCAAATCGAACAGCACCCGCTGCCGCAAATACTGCCGGTGGCCCTTTAAATCGGTATAGCTGAACTCGGCTTTGAGCCATTGCAGTCCCGCATACTCCTCAATTTCGGGGTCGAGGGCCTCGAGTTGCAGGGTTTCGCCGTTGGCAATGAAGTCGCGGTTCTTTAAAAAATGATTGCGTACCACCATGAGCTGCTCGCCGGGCAAGGGCAAGCGACCGGCCTCAGGGTGAAGGGCTTTGCGGATGCGCACATTGAGGCGGTGCGCCCAAAAATTGCTGTAGGTTACAAACACCACCGAATCGGGATCGCGGCGGTACAAATCGAGGTACAGCTCGAGGGCCGCTTCGCTGCTTTGCACTTCGAGCACATCGCCTTCGAGTTCCTGCAGGTAGTCGGGGGCCTGTTTGGCACGGATGGCATCGCGGATTTGGGTGGCCAACTGCAGGATGCCCGACTGACTGCCTTGTCGCTTCACCACTTGCAGGTCGACCTCGCGCACGGGGTGACCAAAGGACTGCAGGCGTGCCCGGTTGAGCGCCGCCGAATCGATTTCGTGCACGGGGGGCAATTGAAACGGATCGCCCACGAGCACGAGGCGGTTCCAGCCGCTGGCCCCAAAAACATGCTGCAGCAGGTCGGGCAGCAGTCCGTTCATGTGATACTGTCCCTCCTTGGTGGGCATGGAGTTCACCATCGAGGCCTCATCCACCACAAAAACCACTGGTTCTTCGCTTTCAAAGTGTTTGAGGAGAAACGAAAAGCCGCTGAGCTGTCCCCCTTTGTCGAGCCGCTCCTCCAGCACATAAATTTGCCTATGCACCGTGCTTGCCTGCGCCCCCGTACGCGCCGCCAGCACCTTGGCCGCCCTGCCCGTAGGCGCCAACAGCACCACCGTGCGCCCCAGCTGCCGCAGGTACTGCACCAGTCCACGCATCAAACTCGTTTTTCCCGTGCCCGCCGAGCCCCGCAGCAACAGCAATTCGCCCGTTTCATCGCTGTGAAGATAGGCCGCCAGCTGCGCCACGGCCGCTTCTTGTTCGGCAT
Organism: Sphingobacteriaceae bacterium; assembly: GCA_030682795.1. Lineage (GTDB taxonomy): Bacteria > Bacteroidota > Bacteroidia > UBA7662 > UBA7662 > PNNG01. The sequence goes on along the minus strand of JAUXNJ010000010.1, from coordinate 142,824 downwards.
CGGGCACATCGCTCAAACCCGCCAAAATGCCGGCAAAAGCCTCCGATTCGCCTTCTCCCTCGGGCTCGAGGCCAAAGTAAGAGACCGTAAACGACCGCAAATGGGCCTCAACGGCTTGCTGCAGCGCCACAGGATCGGCAGGCGAAAAGTTAAAAAGCGACATCTTCACAAAATACGTGGCTTCAACAGCTTTTTGGCATATTTTCTGCAAGAATAGCACCGAACTTCCTAATTTCGTAACATGACCCAACGTATATGGCCCTGGCTGCTGCTGCTGTTCACCACTTTTTCGGCACAAGCGCAATATTTGCTAGAAGGAGAAGTGGTTGACGCCGACAACAAACAACCGCTGCCATTCGTAAACATGCTCTTAAACGAGGGCAAAACGGGGGTCATCACCGACATCAACGGCCGCTTTCGCATCAACCACCCGCAGCCCATCCGCAGCATCAAACTCAGCTATGTGGGCTACGAAATGCTCACCTACAGTCCCCCCGAAGGTCGCACCAAAGTCACCATCTCCCTTACTAAAAAAGCCTTTGGTCTGCAAGAAGTGAGCATCATAGCAGGTGAAAATCCTGCCCACCGCGTGATCCAAGAAGCCGTACGGCGGCGCAACGACAACCATCCAGAAAAACTCAACAGCTTTCGCTACACTGCTTACAACCGCTTTGTGGTGACCATCGACACCAGCAAACAGCCATTGGTAGACACGATTTCAACCGTGGTGATTAAGCGCAAAGACCAGCCTGACTCGCTGATCGTGGACTCCAGCGACTACGAATTTGCTCGGTTTTTACGCGCCCGCGACCTCTTCTTAAGCGAGTCGGTAAGTGAAAAAACCTTCCGCGCCCCCGATATCAGCCAAGAAAAAATTGTTGCCACCCGCACCTCCGGCGTACAAAACCCCATCTTTTTACTGCTATCGAGTCAGTTTCAGAGTTTTTCCTTTTACAACGACTACATCAGCATTCTCAGCATCCGCTACCTCAACCCCATCTCGCCTGGTAGCACCAGCAAATACTTTTTCCAGCTGCAAGACACCCTGTACGACGGCCGCGATTCGGTATTTGTAATCAGCTTCGAGCCCCGCAAAAGCAGCAACATCAGCGGTATGAAGGGCCTTTTGTACATCCACACCCAGGGTTACGCCCTGCAAAACGTGCTGGCCGAGCCTGCCGACAGCATTGAAGGCTTCCAAATGCGCATCCGGCAGCACTACGACCTCATTGAAGGGCAGCGCTGGTTCCCTACCCAGCTCAATACCACCATTCTGCTTTTAGGCGCTGAATTAGATGGACTCATACCCGTGGCCATCGCCAATGCCTACCTCAGCAACATCGAAATTAATCCTCCTGTGAAGCGCGGCGACATCAGTTTGAATGGCAGCGAAGTGCAGCCCGATGCCACCAAAAAACCAGATGCCTATTGGGAAGAAGTGCGGCGCACAGGTTTGAGCGAGCGCGACTGGGAAACCTACCGCTTTATCGACAGCATCAGCACCCAATTTAAACTGGAGCGCCGCTTTCGCTTTGCCTTGGCCGTAAGCACGGGCCGCCTGCCCATTGGTCCAATCGACCTCCGCCTGCGCGACATCCTCAGCGGCAACCGCTACGAAGGCTTGCGCCTGGGCATGGGAGTGGCTACCAACGACAAGGTAAGCCGCTGGTTTTCGGTGGGAGGCTATGCCGCATACGGTTTTCGCGACCGGCAGGGCAAGTACGGCCTCAACACCGACTTCTTTTTCGACCCCCGCAAAAAGTACAGTCTGAGCTTTTTTGGGCACAACGACCTGCTCGCCAGCGGTGGTTACCAGCTGTTTAACAACCACACGGGCTTGATCAACACCAATCCCGACCAGCTCACCCAGTTTTTCACCCGCTATTTCGACCGTGAGCAAGCCCTGGGTGCCCGCTTCCGCTTCCTCAATGTGCGCTATTTGAGTGGCGACATCAGTTTTAAGGGCAGCTACCGCCAGCAAACACCCTGGTTTCACTACCGCTACCTGCCCCTGGCGCCCGGCTACCCTACCGCTACCCTGCCCGAGGCTGCGGCTCCGCCGGCTTTTAATTATCGGGAAGCTGGGGTGCAACTGCGCTATGCCTTCCGTGAAAAAACCCTGCGCATGGCCGATCGCGAAATTACCGTAGAGAGTCGGTATCCGGTAGTGTACCTCAATTACCAAAAGGGCTTTGAGGCTTGGGGGGGAGATTTTGACTACCACCGCCTGTTGATGCGGGTCGAAAAGGACTTCATCATCCGCAATGCGGGGGTGTTTACGGCGGTGGGAACAGCCGGTGCCGTGTTCAGCAACAGCAGCTTGCCCCTGCAGCAGCTGTTTTTTATGCGGGGCACGGGCCGCACCAATGGATTTATGGTGCCGCTCAACTTCCAGACCTTCGACATGAACGACTATGCCGGCAACCGCTTTGCGCAGCTGCATTTGCGGCATAATTTTGAGTCGCTGCTTTTCAAAACCACCAAGCAGCAGCCCATTTTTGCCTTGCACCACAACAGTGGCATCAGTTTTTTAGATGCGCCGGGCGACCATTATTTCACCGACCAGGCCAATTTTGTGGCCCGCGTGGCCGATATGCGCTTGGGCTACCACGAAAGCGGCATGTCGCTTACCAACATCCTCTTACTAGGCAATCGCTGGGGCGTAGGACTGTTTTACCGCTACGGTCCTTACAGCGCCAGTCGTGCACGCGACAACTTTGCCATCAAGTTGGCCTTAACGCCTTAGGACCGCAGAAGCTGTCAATTTAAAAAGCTGTAACAAAAATGACAGAAAGCTGAAAATAACTGCCTTAAGATGTCAAGTTTTGCTATTTTCGCAGCGTTTTTAATAGCAAAATGGTACTAGCAATTGTCATTGTGTTTGTGCTCGGCTACTTGGCCATTGCACTGGAGCATCCCCTCCACATCAATAAAACCGCCTCGGCCCTCATTACAGCCGTATTGTGCTGGACCATCCTGGTGATGTTCCCCACCCCGGCCAACTTCTTCGACACCGACATCTGGCTGCACTTTTTAGAGAAGTACAGCTTGAGTCACGCCATCGAAGGCATGAGCACCGGCGAGCTGTTCCAGGCTTTCACCAAATACGAGCTCAACCACCATTTGGGCACCATTGCCGAAATTTTGTTCTTCTTGCTGGGCGCCATGACCATCGTTGAAATCATTGACTCGCACCAGGGTTTTAAGGTCATTACCAACCGCATCCGCACCAAAGACAGCCAAAAATTACTCATCATCATCAGCATTTTGGCCTTTTTTATGTCGGCCGTACTCGACAACCTCACCGCCTCCATTGTGATGGTGAGTTTGTTGCGCAAGCTGGTGCACAATCCTTTGCAGCGCAAAATTTACGCGGGCATGGTCATCATAGCCGCCAACGCTGGCGGTGCTTGGTCGCCCATTGGTGACGTAACCACCACCATGTTGTGGATTGGAGGACAGGTAACGGCGCTCAACATTGTAAAGACCTTGATCCTGCCTTCGATGGTATGTTTGGCCATTCCTTTGGTCATCGTTGCCCGTCAAATGAAAGGCCGCATCATTCGTGCGCCTTACGACTACAAAGTGGCCAACCAAATGGAAGTAGTAAAAGGTAGCCGCTTGATGTTTATACTCGGCATTTCGGTATTATTGTTCGTACCCATCTTCAAAACCATCACCCATTTGCCACCTTATTTGGGTATGTTATTTGGTTTGGGCTTGGTGTGGGTTACCTCCGAGCTCATCCACATCGACAAAACCGAAGAAGAAAAGAAGCCTTACTCGGCCATTCACGCCCTCAGCAAAATTGATACGTCCAGCGTATTGTTCTTTTTAGGGATTTTATTGGCCATTGCCTCGCTCGAAAGTTTGAACATTTTACGCGAATTGGCCGGCTGGCTCACCGCGGTATTTGGCGATATGCGCATCATTGTATTCATCATTGGCCTGCTTTCGGCGGTGGTCGACAACGTACCACTAGTTGCTGCGAGCATGGGCATGTACGATATGGTGACCTATCCTACCGATCACTGGATGTGGGAATTTATGGCCTATTGCGCTGGTACCGGCGGCAGTGCCCTCATCATTGGCTCGGCAGCGGGCGTGGCGGTGATGGGCATGGAGCGCATCAGCTTCATTTGGTACGTTAAAAAAATCACCGGTTTGGCCCTCCTTGGCTATGCGGCTGGTGCAGTGGTATATTTGCTCACCTATCCGTTTTTTGCCGTTCACTAATGGAAATAATTGACACCCCCTTCGAAGACCTAAAAGTCATTCAGCCCAAAGTTTGGGGCGATGCGCGTGGCCATTTTTTTGAGAGTTACAGCGAAGCGGCTTTTAAAGCGGCGGGCTTGCCCACCGACTTTGTGCAAGACAACCAGTCTTTATCCGCCAGCGGCATCCTCCGGGGTTTGCATTTTCAGGCGCCGCCTTTTGCCCAAGGCAAATTGGTGCGGGTGATTACAGGGGCGGTGCTCGATGTGGTGGTAGATATCCGCAAAGGTTCGGCTACCTATGGCCAGCATTTTAAAATTGAGCTTTCGGCCGATAATAAAAAGATGTTGTGGGTGCCAGCGGGTTTTGCCCATGGCTTTTTGACCCTGCAAAACGATACCATATTTGTGTACAAGGTTACCGGTCTCTACAACAAAGAAAGCGAAGGCGGCTTGCTGTGGAACGACCCCGAGCTGGGCATCGACTGGGGCGTGGCCGATCCGCTGTTGTCGGACAAAGACAAGGTGCAGCCAAGTTGGGCGGATTTTAGGACGCCGTTTGGGTAGGGTTTCAGCTCCCTAATCATGCTTTTCCCTTGCGTGGCTGGTGAGACAATCACGAGCACTCTTACTTGGGAACAATTACTCATGTTCGAATTAACTTATCTAATAATTTGTATGCTTGGGTTCCCAAATCTTTGGGGTAAGCTTCGTTCGCTGAATCCAAAGCTTTAGCTCTGTTAATAGCCTGTTGTCTTACCAATTTTGAGATCAACCATGAGCACGCCCGGATCAGCCATTAGAATGGAAGAGACATCCATTTCCTGCATAGTGCAAAATATTCATTTTTGCTTTTATAGTGCAATGCCTTGCCTATTTATGTTTCGGGAAAAAATAGATGGATAATGCAAAAGCAGTTCAGCTCCACACGGCTAGCAATGAAGCAATCGAGTCAAATAAGGTCATTTAAAAAACCTTATTCGACCTAAAAAAGTCAAATAAGAAAAAAATGAGCTTAAAAAAAGCTTATTCGACTGAAGAAGAAGCTCGCAACGCTCGCGCTTGAGACCGCTCACTTCGTTCGCTTTTCAGACAGCACCGGCCCTGGTGGGCAAACGGGCGGTTCAGCCATGCTACATCATTCGCACAATTGGTGTATATTTACATCAAAAATACACCATGGCACGTCAAAGTATATCACTCAACGAACCTAATGACCTTTGGCTACAGCAGCAGGTTCATAGCCAGGAATACAGCAGCAAGAGCGAAGTAATTAATGATCTTATTCGACAGGAGCGATTCAGGCAACAGCAATTGGATAACCTGAGAACGAGGTTAATTCAAGCCGAACAAAGCGGCTTTAGCGAAGAAAATAAAAACGAGATTTTGATAGCCGCCAGGTCGCAAAATGCTAACTTATAAGCTAACCAAACAGGCCAGAGAAGACCTCATCCGCATCCATCAATTTGGGGTGGCTAGATTTGGAGAAAAGCAAGCAAACAAATATTTTGAGCTATTTTTCAAGTCTTTCGATCTCATTGCCTCCAAACCTTACGCATTTGAATCGGTAGATCATATTTTACCGGGATATCGGAGATGCGTATGTGGTGTTGACAGCATTTTTTACAAATTCGAAAATGAAACCGTTGTGATTGTTACGATAGTAGGAAAGCAAGATTTACATGCTCTTTTTAGATAAAATAATCGTTTTATCTTTGCTGTTAAACACAGAACATTTAATTAACAAAACACGGCGACCACGAAGGAAACGGAGGCTCCAAATCATAAATCGGAAATCGTCCATCGAAATCGAAAATCAAAAACCCAAATCCACTCGGCGCTGGTGTACAGGCTGTGTGCTAAAAACGTAGATTTTGGGGTTAAACACGGAGGTCGCGGAGGTCACGGAGGCTGAAATCGGAAATCGCTAATCGAAATCGCCATTCGCTAATCGAAATCGGAAATCGCAAATCCAAATCGCCAATCACCCTTCGACAGGGCTCAGGGACCGGTATGAAAAATCGTAAATCGCAAATCGAAATCGCAAATCGCAAATCCCTATCTTTGGGCATGGAGCTCCAACCTGAAATCCTTGAAAAACTGCAGCGGCTTGAACAGAAGTATGCTGCCATGGGCCAAGACATGCAATCGTATCTCGAAGGCCTCATTTATACCGACTACCTGCCGTATTGGGACTATGTACACCTCGACGTACTGCTGAATTTGCAGCATCCGCGCACCGATTTGCCAGATGAAAAAATCTTCATCATGTACCACCAAATCACCGAATTGTACTTCAATTTGGTGCTGCACGAGCTTGACCAACTCGGGGAAGCCCAACAACCCGACACCAGCTGGGTATTGGCACGGGTTACCCGCATCAACCGCTATTTCCAGGCGCTCAAAACCAGCTTCGGCATCATGGTAGATGGCATGGAAAAAGAACAATTTCTCAAATTCCGCATGGCTTTGTTGCCGGCTTCGGGCTTTCAGAGCGTGCAGTACCGCAAAATTGAAATCTGCGCCACCGATTTTAAAAATTTAGTGGATAAGGACCACCGCACAGCCGAAGTGTTGGAAGTGCCAGTCGCCGAGCAATTCGAATACATTTATTGGAAGAAGGGTGCCACCGAACTGAGCACCGGGCGCAAAACCCTCACCCTCAAACAATTTGAGAAGAAATACCAGGAAGAACTCATTCGGCTGGCTGAAAAACAGCAGGAATGCAACTTATACAAGGTGTACCGCCAACTCCCCGAAGGCCCCGAGAAAGCCAAAGTGGCGGAGGCCTTGCGCGAATTTGATGTGCATGTAAACGTAAACTGGCCGCTGGTGCATTACAAATCGGCTGTACGCTACCTGCAGCGGAGTCCCGAAAGCATTGCTGCCACCGGAGGCACCAACTGGCAGAAATACCTGCCTCCCCGCTTCCAAAAGCGGGTGTTTTTTCCGGAATTATGGTCCCCAACCGAGCTCGATGAGTGGGGTAAAGGCTGGGTAGAAGAAACGCTGCTGGGCCAATGAAAGACCCCGGCAAGCTCCTGCGCCTCTTCCGGGAAATGAATTTGCTGGCCAGCAGCAAGCGCGGTTATACCGTGAACGAGCTGGCCGACAAAATTGGCGTGAGCTACCGCACCGTGTACCGCGACATCCGTATTTTTGAAGAAACGGGCTTCGAAATCATCCAAAACCCCCAAACCAAGCGCATGCGTTTGGCCCATGCGGGCGAAATCAGCGACAAAATGAACTTCAACAAAAGCGAAGCCGAGTTGCTGGAGCAGGCTTTGGTGTCGCTGCCCGAGAGCCCTGTTAAACAAATGCTCTTCGACAAAGTGCATGCCCTGAGCGGCAATACCCAGCAGCTCAAAAGCTTGCAGCGGCAACAAACGGCACACAATTTCCAGCTGCTGGCCCAGGCCATGCGCGACAAAAAGCAGGCGCTGCTACTCGATTACAACTCGCCCAGCTCGCAAAGCGTGAGCAACCGCTTGGTGGAGCCTTTTGCTTTCAACGAGCGACTCGATACGGTGTACGGCTACGAACCCTCGAGCCGCAAAAACAAGTTTTTTAAGCTCGAACGCATCGGTCAGGTACGGCTCGAGCAAATCGGCTGGCAGTTCGAATACATGCACGAACAGCAAGAAACCGATATTTTTGGGATGCCTTTTGGGGAAGAAAAAATGGTGGTGCAGCTGCTCCTCGGCAGACTCGCCAGCAACCTGCTGCGCGAAGAACACCCCGCCGCCCTGCCCTTCTTACAAGCCCAAAGCGATGGTAAAAATCTTCTCGAATTGAGAGTGGCGGACTATCGTGGGATAGGTCGTTTCACAATGGGACTCATCGACGACCTCGAAGTGCTCGGTCCAGCCCCTTTTAAAGCCTATTTAGCCAAGCTGGCAAAATTATTGCAGTGAAAAACGTTCGTAGAGCAGCGTAATTGACCTGGTTAACCTCTTGGGGCAATCCAAAACAGCTACCGCCTCGTACATCAAGCGCAACATTTTCTTTATTCATACGGGAAATCTTGCGCTAGAATCTCAAAATAATCGCTTAAATTGCTGATTAATTAAATATGGAGCAAAATCCAACTGCCAGCTGTCTCGCCCAACCCCAGGCTTTGTACCGCCGCGGCCTTGCTTTTTTGCTTTTGGGATGGCTTTTTCAGCTGTTGGCAGCGCCTGTGCAGGCCAACGATTTGCGCATCAGCAATGTGGCCCTGGTAGGTCAAAACATCACCGACGGCTATGTACTCGTACAATTCGACCTGGCTTGGGATAATTCCTGGCGCCTTCCATCTACCTTGCAACCTGCCAATTGGGATGCTGCTTGGGTTTTTGTGAAGTTCAGAAGTGGCTTTATCAATCCCGATTTCACAGTAGCCAGCGCCAGCTCGGGTGCCAGCACCTTAACAGTAAGCACCACCACCGGTTTGCGCATAGGAATGCCCTTGCGCATCACCGCTGGCACCGGTAGCTTGGGTGCCAACACCGTCATTACCGCCATCGGTAGCAATACCATCACCCTCAACACCCCTACCACCGGCACCATTACCAATGCCAGTTTTGAGGGCGAGCGCATTTGGGAACCCGCCTGGCTCAACAATACCGGGCATAACAGTCCAACCGGCACCTCCCTCCAAGCTGGTTTGACCGACGAAGGGGCTGCTTTTAATGCAGCTAGCAATCCAGTGCTCGGCCTGTTTGTATACCGCACGGCAGCTGGCAGTGGCGATTTGAGTTTAACAGGACTGCAATTCAGGTGGAATTACCGGGCCCAGGGCCTTAGTGACGAAGAAATTATTGATGTGAAAGTGTTTGGGGTAGAAATGGTGCATTTGCCCGAGGCCAGCTTTGTGCTCGGCAGCGGCGGCACCGAAAATCACAGCTTTACAGCTGCCAACAGCAGCAGTGGGGCTACCGTACCTTTTGAAATCACCGCCAGTTTACCCACTTTGCAGGGGGTAGATGGGGCATCCAACCCGGCCAATTTGGGCGCTAGGGGGGCAACCGACCTCAGTGGCACGGCCACAGCGAGCTTAAATGCGGACTTTCCGACGGGTTACGCGGCCTTTTACAGCATGAAATACGAAATTTCGCAGCAACAATACGTCGATTTTCTCAATTACATCAGTCGCGACCAGCAAAACACCCGTACTGCCACAGCTCTGGGTCCTGGCACCACCAGCATTACCAACCGCTATGTGCTATCGGGCAGCAGCAGTGTAAGCAATCGCAATGGCATCCGCGTGGATGGCACGGTGGACGCCAACGATCCCCTGCTGTTTTATTGCGATTTAGATGGAAATGGTACGGGAGGCGGGGCCAACGACGGCAAGGCCTTGGCCTGTAATTATTTGAGCTGGGCCGATGTGGCAGCTTATTTAGATTGGAGCGGACTACGACCCATCACCGAATTAGAATTTGAAAAAACAGCCCGGGGCACACGCGCTCCGGTAGCCGATGCCTTTGCCTGGGGCACTACCACAGCGGTGGCTGCTACCGGCTTAAGCAGTGCAGGCAGCAACAATGAAGTAGCCAGCAACAGCACTGCCAATGCCAATTTTGGTAACGAAGCGGGTGTTGCGGGTCCCATGCGTGTGGGCAGTTTTGCCAGCGCAGGCAGTTCACGAATCGCCTCTGGCGCAGGTTTTCCGGGCATTATGGCGCTGAGCGGCAATGTATGGGAACGCTGCGTAAGCGTTGGCAATGCCACGGGCCGAAGCTTCAACGGCAGCATGGGTAATGGCGTTTTGAGTCCGGCTGGCGATGCCGACGTAGCCAGCTGGCCCGGCAACGATGCCATAGGGGCTGGATTTCGGGGAGGTTCTTGGTCGTCAACGGCTGCCCGGCTTGAAGTTTCGGACCGGGAACGGGCGGTAGAAGTGGTAACAGTTAGGGAGAATGAAAGCGGAGGCCGCGGGGCACGCACTGCACCCTCCTCCAGCGCAATTGTAGGAAACTTATGAGCAGTCTGATGAACCACCGCCCCACACCAGTACCCCTGCTCAGCTTTGCCGTTGACCAGCCGGTTCTACAAAAAACAGCTAGTAAAAACCGCTTACCAGCGCTGGTACTGCTTTTTGCCTTGCTGCTGGGAGTCCTGAGTAGCAGCCAGGCCAGCAACATCCAAGTAAACAATGTGGTGCTTACGGGCCAAGACAGCACCGCAGGTTTTTCGCTAGTTCAATTCGACCTCAACTGGCAAAATTCCTGGCGCTACAGCAACAATGCCAACATCAACAATTGGGATGCTGCCTGGGTATTTGTAAAATTCCGCGTGGGCGGCACCGATTATGTATCGGCTCCAGGCGCCAGCTCCAATGGCAACACCATCACCGTAAATACCACCTCGGGCTTGCGGGTGGGCATGCCAGTGCACGTGAGCGCAGGAACAGGGGTCTTCGAGCCGCAAACGGTAGTCACTGCCATTCTCAACAGCACCAGCTTTAGCGTGAGCACTGCCCCCAGCACCCCGCTCTCGGGAGGCGCAGTGGTAACGGCTTTTCGCATTTGGGAGCATGCCTGGTTGGGCGATTTGGCCCAGCACAGCACCGGCAGCGGCACGGCAGCCAGTCTCGAAAACGGCCTGCGCAATCCTGCCGCGGCCTTCAACGCCAGCAGCAACCCCAGTTTGGGCGCCCTGCTCTACCGCAGTGGCGAAGGCTACGGCACTTTTAGCATCACCAACGCCCAGCTACGCTGGAACTACGCTCAAAACAATGTAGGCAATCAAGCGGTAGTTGAAATTCGGGTGTACGCCATCGAAATGGTGTATGTGCCCCAAGGCGCTTTTTATGTGGGAGATGGCAGCAGCAGCAACCTCCATGGCCAGTTGCGCGACGCCAGCCTGAATATTCCTTTTTTAATTGCCAGCGAAGATACCCTCACCTTAGGCGGCAGCGATTCGGCCCAGCTGGGCAACAACAACGCCACGGGCATGAGCACGGCCGACGATTTTAACAACAGCACCACACAAGGACTTTCGCCGGCCTTCCCCAAAGGCTTCGCTGCTTTTTACAGCATGAAATACGAGCTCAGCCAACAACAGTACGTCGATTTTCTGAATGCGCTTCAGCGCTTGCAGCAAAACAACCGCACAGGTACCGACCTCTCGCCCGGCACGAGCAGCGTTACCAATAGGTATGTGATGTCGAACAGCAGCAGCTTGTTAAACCGCAACGGCATCCGCTGCAACGGCAGCATCAATGCCTGGGCACCGGTAAGTTTTTACTGCGATTTGAATGGCAATGGTACGGGGGGTGAGGCCGCGGACGGACAAAACATTGCGGCCAATTACCTCAGCTGGGGCGATGTGGCGGCATACCTCGACTGGTCGGCCCTGCGCCCCATGAGCGAGCTCGAATATGAAAAAATAGCCCGGGGTCAGTTAGCTGGCCTGGCACAGGAATATGCTTGGGGACAAACCACCCTCACCGCCGCCGAAGCCATCAGCAATGCTGGCGCCAACAACGAAGGCAGCTCCACCACGGGCGCTAATGCCGTTTTTGGGAATCAGGGTGCGGTGCAGGGACCGCTGCGGGTGGGTGCTTTTGCGGCCGACTCCAGCTTTAGGAGCGGCATGGGCGCCGGCTTTTGGGACGCGGTTGAACTCAGCGGCAACCTCAACGAGCGGGTGGTGAACATAGGAACGGCGGCGGGACGGGCCTTTAGCGCCCAGCTGGGCGACGGACAGCTGATTGACACAGGCAGCACAACCGCTTTATACGGACAAGCGAACACCCCGGGTTGGCCGGCGGCCACGGCGGTAGGACAAGGACTGCGGGGCGGTGGCTGGCAAGATGCGGCATTGCGGCTGCGCACCAGCGACCGGGCCGAAGCCATCAACAGTGTTGACAGTCGCAGCGCCAATGCTGGCGGTCGAGGCCTGCGCCAATTCCCTTGCACAGCGCCCTCCGATATGGTGAGCATCACCGGAAATAGCATCAATGTAGGCCTCAATGGCTTTTTCTCGGCCAGCGGCAGCACCAATTATTGGTGGATTGTGCCGGCCGATTGGGAAATTATAAGCGGACAAGGCACCAGCAGCATCGAAGTATATGCCACCACTCCCGGTTTGCTCCGGGTAGCGGCGCTCAACAGCTGCGGTACCGGTCCCGAAAGCAGTGTAGCAGTAACCATCAACTAAATGAAGCCAGCAACTCCCTTCTTATTCCGCAGCTTTCGCCCCTTTTTATGGGCCATTTTGGGATGGATGGCTGCAGCCAGCTTCCCCCAGGAGGTGCAAGCCAACAACATCCGGGTAACCAATGTTCGGCTCACGGGTTTAGATACCAGTGCAGGTGGTGGTAACCCCGCAAATTTTACCCTGGTGCGTTTTGATTTGGCTTGGGAAAATGCTTGGCGACTTAACTACAACATTGGCATGAACAACCACGATGCCGCCTGGGTAATCATCAAATTTAGGGTATTGGGCGGTACTTGGCGGCATGCTTACCTCCACGATGCCGGTCACCAGGTGGGCACCTGGGCTGGTGAAGGGGTGGGTCCTGCCCGCATCGATATTGGCTACCTCGATCCTGCACTGGCCTACGATGCTACTACCAATCCGGGCATGGGCGCCTACATCAGCAACGGGAGCATCATTCCCGAACCCGGGCCTTTTCGTGCCACCAATATGCGTTTGCGCTGGAATTATGGGCGCCAAGGCGTGCCCGACGGGTCTTTGGTAGAACTCAAGGTAATTGCCATCGAAACGGCGTACATCCCACAGGGCTTCTTTTTTGTGGGAACGCAGGGTCTGGAACGTGGCTCGTTTACTAATGGCAGCTGGACCAGTGGACCCACTGTGCCTTTGCGCATCAGTTCCGAAAATGCCTTGACCATCGGCAATGCGGCCGATAACTTATGGGGAAGATCGAGCAGCGGCGACAGCAGCATTGGTAGCGCAGGTAGTTTGCCCGAGGCTTTCCCGAAAGGACACCGCGGCTTTTACCTCATGAAGTATGAAATCACCCAACGGCAATGGATCGATTTCTTCAATATGCTCACCGACAACCAAAAAACTGCCCGCGACATCACCGATTTGAATGGCAAAAACAGTGATGGACTTGTGGCACGTAACAACATCAGCTGGAGCAGTGGCAATGCCGAACTCCCCAGCAACTTATTTGGAGAACTGCCTTGCAGCTACCTCAGTTGGGCCGATGTGGCGGCTTACCTCGACTGGACTGCCATGCGGCCTTTCACCGAGTTAGAATACGAGAAGGCCACACGTGGCGAACGTCGCGGCGTGGTGAACGAATACGCTTGGGGCACCGACGGTATCGGTAAAAGCAGCTATACTTTGGCCTTTGCAGGCACCGACAGCGAGCTCATTGCCAGCAATTATACTAGTGCCGATGTGGGAGGTAATGCGTGGTATGCCTTGAGTCGCAGTACAGCTGGTCCAGCCAGGGTAGGTATTTTTGCTGCCGACACCGCCAGCACGGGGGGCGCCACCGCAGGCGCTGCCCGTTATGGCAATATGGAAATGAGCGGCAATGTGTGGGAACGCACCATTAACGTAGCCACCGCCGAAGGCAGGGCCTTTACGGGCATCCATGGCGATGGGGAAATAACGGCAGCAGGACAAGCCAACGTTAGCAACTGGCCAAGTCCCGATGCGCTTGGCGTAGGTTTACGAGGCGGTGGCTGGACCTCCGATACTTTGGCACTGCGCGTATCAGACCGTGGTTTGGCCGCTGTAGCAGCAGCTGCCCGGGTCGAAAATCATGGCGGACGGGGCGCTCGCAGTCGTTTTTGCAGCACCCCTGCCAGTGCGCCACCAGCCATCGATACCAATGCACTTTTTGGTAATGTAATTGAGCTCACCACCTCAGGTGCGGGTGTAGGCGAAGGTTACCTGTGGGTATTGCCATCCGATTGGCGCATCATTAACGGACAAGGCAGCAACCGCATTTTCGTGACCTCGGCTTCATTCCCTGCCCGGGTATGGGTAGCTTATGCCAACGAATGCGGGCATGGTCCAGCTAGCTTTATTGATTTTCCTTAATTTTTTGAGGTCCCTCTTAACGGCATCGCTTTTACCTGCGGCAGCATACCCAGTAACCCTTACGAATTCTAAAACATACTGAAATAAGTATAAAAAGGGCATTAATTAGGTATTGCAGTCGAAAAAGGCATTTTCTATTTTTTGACAAAATTCCAAATTAGAGAAAACCTATCCGTTTTATAGAAGGTTATCCACTGTAGCACCCAATCCTCAAGGCCTTATTTCATTCGTTTTGTGGATAATAACTCCTATTTTGTTAACGATTTCTCAATTTTGGATGCTTTCTTTATAGTGAAAAGAACTGTATCACAATCACAACCAAAACAATTTAAACAAAACGGCGCAAACCTTATTCAGGAAGGCTACGTATATGGCTTTGAATAGCCAGTTTAAACCAAGTTTTGGAATGATTTTGGCACCGCTCTTTCGCCTTGACAACCAACAACATTATAGCTCCTACAGAAATGCCAATGGCCGGTAGTTTCTTCCGACGGATCCAACCTACCCACGTTCGGGCTTTGAGCTGGTGTGCTTCCGCACGTCAACTCAGCTTATGGCTATTGCTGTTGCTGTTTACTGGCTGGCAACAAGTCGCGGCGCAAAGTTCACTTACCGCGGGTTCGGGCAACTGGAACAGTCCGGCCACCTGGCAAGGCGGCATCGTGCCCACGGGCAGCAATGAGGTCGTTATCAATTCAGGCCATACCGTAACCTTGGTGGCCAATACGGTTACCACCAACGTCATTCAGGTAGATGGCATCCTGCAAATGGCGGGCTTTAACTTTACAGCGGGCTCCCTCATTGGAGGTGGTACGGGTAGCATGCGTAGTTCGAGTGGCACGCCGGTGTTCACCGTGGGAAGCGACAATACCAACCGTACCTTTTCAGGCACTTTGGGCACCGGTGCTTTTAGTTTGGTGAAAGTAGGCACAGGTACTTTGAGTTTGGCCCTCGCCAACACCTTCACAGGCAATACCACCATCAATGGAGGCGCCATCCGCATTACCAATGGAGCAGGCTTGGGCACTACAGGCAGCGTTACCGTGGCCAGCGGGGCTGCTTTGCAAATAGAAGGCGGCATCGAATTCACGCGGCCCCTCACCCTCAACGGTACAGGCGTAAGCAGTGATGGGGCCCTGGTAAACAATACCGGCAATAATACCGTTAGTAGCACCGTAACCTTGGGAAGTGCCGTTTTGTTGCAAAGCACCGCAGGTACGCTTACTTTTTCGGGGGCTACCGCCATCGCTGGCAGCACCTTTGCGCTCAGCTTCGGGGGCAGTGGCAATACTACTGTTTCGGGGATCATTAGTGGGTCGGGACTGGTAACCAAAGCTGGCACCGGCACCCTTATCTTAAGCGGTGCAAATACCTTTTCGGGCAATAAAAACATCGATGCAGGCATATTGAGTGCCGAAAATGCTTCAGCCTTAGGTAGCAGCGGCAACATCACAGTAGCTAGCGGCGCGGCTTTGAGCTTGACAGGTGGCATAAATTTGGCCAGACCGGTTACCATCAACGGTACCGGCCCGAGCACTAACGGCGCGCTGCGCAACGGTACAGGCGACAACACCCTTTCGGGCACCCTCACCCTCGGCAGCGCTTCGCGCATTGAGTCGAACAACGGCACACTTACTCTGTCGGCAGCTACGGCGGTTAATGGCACCGACCAAAACCTCACTGTAGGCGGCACGGCCACCGTCTTTATCAGCGGCATCGTGGGCACCGCCACAGGCAGCATCACCAAAGAAGAAAGCGGCACCCTCATTTTGAGCGGTGTAAATACCTTTAGCGGCGGTACCACCATCAATGCCGGCATCATCAACATTCGCAACAACAGCGCTTTGGGCAGTGCAGGTGCCATTACCGTAGTTAATGGTGCCACTTTACAACTGCAAGACAATATTACTTTATCGCGCCCAACAACCATTAACGGTAACGGCGTAGGCAGTGCAGGGGCCATCCGCAGTATGAGCGGTACCAATACCATTTCGGGCACCATTACCCTCTCTACTGCTGCTCGTATAAACGCTGAGGCTGGAGGCCTAACACTTTCTGCCACTCCTTCAGTAACTAGCACCAACCAAAACCTTACCATTGGTGGCGCAGCAGGAACTACAGTGAACGGTACCTTTACCATCGGCTCAGGCACCCTCAATAAAGATGGCAACGGCACCCTTACCATGACTGTGGCCAACACCTTTACCGGTAATACCAATATTTCGGGAGGCACCTTGTTGCCTACCAATATGAACGCTTTGGGCACCAGTGGCACCGTAAACATCACGGGGTCGGGAACCTTGCAGATACAAGGCGGCGTAACCTTTGCGCGCCCCATCAACTTGGCCAGTGTAGGCAATGGCAACGTAGGCGGCATCAGGAGTGCGAGTGGTAACAACAACCTGAGTGGTAACATTACCATGACCGGCAATGGACGCATCAACAGCGATGCTAATACGCTTACCCTAACGGTAGCTGGTAGTTTGAGCGGCACCAACCAATTGCTAACAGTAGGTGGTGCAGGCAATATGGTATTTAACCGTGCCATCACCACTACTACCGGTGGATTGACCAAAGTAGATGGTGGCACCGTAACCCTCAATGTGCCTTGTACCTTCACTGGTACCACCACGGTTACAGGTGGCACTTTGTTGTATGGTGCCAACGACATTTTAGCCACCGGTGCGGTTACCGTAAATGGCGGCATTCTCAATGTAGGCACCTTTACCGATGAGGTTGGCCTCATAACCATTACCAGTGGTAGCATCATCGGTACAGGGCTTCTGTCTTCCACGGTTGATTTTGCTTTGCAAGGCGGCACTGTTAGCGCCAATTTAGGCGGTGATGTAGGCTTGATCAAGTCGGGCACAGGAACCCTCACACTAACTGGCAATAACACCTTCACCGGACAGGTATGGATTCAGAATGGTGTTCTCAGCGTTGCCACACTCAATTCGGTGAGCAGTCCCGCCCCTGCTGCCAGCAGTAACCTAGGTGCCCCTTCGAGTGCGGCCAATGGCGTCATTCGCATTGGCTTTGGCGGCAATACGGGTAACCTCACCTATACGGGTACCGGACAAACCACCGACCGGGCCATTGAATTGGCAGGTACCAGTGGAAATACCAATATTACCTCCAATGGTACAGGGCCATTAGAGTTTACCAGCGACCTCCTCTCCACCAATACAGGTACCAGCACCCTGTTTTTACGAGGCACCAATACCGGAAACAATATTTTTTCGGGTGAAATTGTGGATTTTACTGGAAACGGCATCACCACCCTTACCAAATCGGATGCGGGTACTTGGATTTTACCACGAGCCAATTCTTTTACCGGTAACGTACTAGTTAATGGTGGAAATTTGCGGGTAACGGCCAATGGTGCTTTGGGCAGCAACAATGCCATTACCATTAGCAATGCCAGTTTACAATTGGCACCAAGTTCAGGTAACCTTACCATTGTACAAGACATTACCGCTACGGGCACGGGAGTTCCTGCGACTAGCGGAGCCATAGCCAACATCAATGGAAATAATGTTTTAGCAGGAGTTGTTTCACTTTCTGGAAACGTAGAATTTAACGCCACCGCTGATAGTTTGCTTTTTACCGCCTTGCCATCTTCTATCATCAGTAACAACGGCACCAACCGAAGCATTACGCTTAGGGGAAGCGGACATTTTCGTTTTGCAGGCGACTGCGAACACGGCCCTTCAGCTACTTTTGCAAAAGAGGGCAGTGGCACCTTGTTCATGCAGGGCAACAGACCTACTAACGGACAATTTAACTTCAACTTAGGCACCGTTATCCTTGGTGTTGAAAATACCTTAGACCCAGCTACGGTCATGAATTTTGGCAACTTCGCTGGCATTGTGCTGGATTTATACGGACAAAATCAAACCTTCAATGGCATTGCAGGCTCGAACACAGGCAGTACCATTACCAGCAGTCAAGCCGGCAGCTGCACCTTAACTGTAGACCATACCACCAACCGCACTTTGGCTGCCGTTATATCAAATGGAAGTGGCACGGTACATTTACGCAAATTAGGAAGTGCTGAATTTGTACTTTCAAACGCAGCGAGTACTTTCAGCGGACAAGTTTACATAGGTGGAGGTATTTTAACGGTATCGAACGTAATTGCCAACAGTGGCACCAACAGTAGCATTGGTACAGGCAGCACTACGGCTACCATTACCCTAGAAAACGGTGGTATATTAAATTACAGCAGTACAACTGCTCGCGCCACCAACCGTCCTTTTCAAATCATTGGTAGCGGTAGCATTCGGCGAAACGCGAACTCCACCAATGCATTCACATTAAATGGCGCCATTACTGGAACCAATGCAGACTTAACTTTGGAGCCAACGGGCGGTACCAACCGCGTAATAGTGGTCAATAGCGTTATTAGCTTAGGAACCGGCACACTTACCCAAACAGGAGCTGGCACCACCACCCTCAACGCCGCGAACAGCTATACCGGCAATACCATCATCAACCAGGGCACCCTCACCATTGGCAATGCAGGCGCCATTCCAAGTGGAAGTTTGGTTAACAACACTTCTACCCTCAATTTAAACGGCTTTAACATTACCACTGCTGGCATCATTGGTACCGACACCAACGCCTTTGTGCGCAACAACAGCGCAAGTCCTGCAAGCATTACCTTTAGCCGTGGAAGTGGCGACATTACCTACGACGGACGCATCATTAATGGCACGGGCGTATTATCGGTAGTTAAAGCCGGTGCCTATACCCAGCGATTAGGCGGCAACAACACCTATACTGGCAGCACCAACATCAATGCGGGAGTGCTCAAAGCTGTAAGTCCTACCGCCATCAGTGCCTCCTCGGCCTTTACCATTGGCAATACGGCTGGGGCCACGCTCGACATTCAGGGCTTTAGCAACAGCATTGGTAGTTTGGCAGGTGGCGGCGGAGCAGGCGGTAATGTATTGTTGGGAACTGCCACCCTGGTAATTGGCAGCGACAATACGAACACCTCCTATTCAGGCACCATTACAGGTGTAGGAACGGGTGGTATTCAAAAAGTTGGTACGGGTGTTTTAACTTTAGCAGGCACCATCGATTATTCGGGCTTGACCATCATCAGTGGTGGCACGCTGCGTGCGGGGGCTATACTCGATTTTCCGGGTGTGGTATCGATCAATACAGGTGGTACTTTCAACTGTAACGGCTTTATTTCGGGCTGTTTTTACCTTTCTTTTAACAGTTTACGGCAGGTATCTGGCTCGTGGGGTTATACCGGTTCAGGAGCCACCAACATCAATACTACTTTCTTCACCAATAATACGGGTCGCTTGGTAGCCATCGATGGCATTACCAATGGCTATTGGTTGGGAGGCACAAGTACCGACTGGTTTACGGCCTCTAACTGGCACAACGGCCACATTCCTCGCGATACTACGCGCGCTGTCATTGAATATGCAGGTCCGCACTACCCTACCATTAATGCTACCGCTGTTTGTAAAGACCTGGAAATTTTCCCAGCGGCCACCGTAACCATGAGTGGTAGCAGCGTGATTGATGTACACGGTGACTGGCTCAACTATGGCAGTTTTGTACCCGCCACTTCTACGGTCAACTTCCGCAAAGCGAGTGGTGTGGCGCAGGTGATTACCCGCCCAAGTGTGGGGCCTTTTGCCAACCTCCAATATTTTGGCACGGGCACCCTGCGCTTGTCATCGAACGAGCCACGGCCGTTTGAAATGACGGGTGCTTTGCTCACCAATACGGGCAATACCATCGACTTAAACGGTAAAGGATTGATTTGTGCTGGCTTGGGCGGTCCAGGCTTGCTTACAAACTCTCAACCATTTGATGTTATCATTGCCATCAATGGCACCACCGACCGTGCTTTTTCGGGCATTATCCAAAACGGTTCAGGCACGGTGGGCCTTACCAAAACGGGCAGCATGACCCAGGTGCTGGAGGGCAACAACACCTTTACAGGCGGCATTACGGTAAACGGCGGTACCTTGCATGCGCGCAACAGCACCACCGCTATGGGCAATGGCAGTGTAACCTTGGCAGGTACAACACCTGTACTGCGCTTGAGTAATACGGCGGGAGTAGGTCTCAATTTTGCACAAGCGGTTACGGTGAATGCCAATGCCGAAATCATCAGCGATAACAATACCACGGGCGCTGGCGCAACACACACTTTGGGCGCCCTAACCCTGAATGCCACCACATTGACCATCAGCGGTGGTGCCAATGTAAACAGCGGCACAGCGGGCGTAACCTTTGGAGCGGTTACACATAGCGTATCGCCTACCTATACAGTGAATAATCCTAGCGGCGGTGGACTTACCCAGCTCAGTTTAGGCGCCTTAACAGGAGGCACCTTGCCTGTGGTAATGAATGGCAATGGCACCATTGTACAAACGGGGGCCTTCAACATTCAACCCACTTTGGCTACCCAAAGCGCCATTACCTACAGCGGCACGGGCACGCTTACCTTGAGCCAGAACAATACCATGACCCAGCGGCTTACCCTGAGTAGCGGCTTGGTGGTGGCTACGGCCAACGGCAATGCACTTGGTAGCGGTACCACGGTTTATATGAGCGGTGGCGTTTTGAATTTGAGCAACAATACGCCTATTGCTTTTAACAACGCAGTGATTGCCACTGTGAATCCAAGCTTTATCAGCGATCGTACTGCTGCTGGTGCAGGAGTTACCCATACCTTGGGTAATTACAGCGCCCTTTCGCCAGTTGACAGCATGCGGGTATTGGTGGGCAGCAATGTGACCTCTGGCATTGCCGGCGTGGCTTTTGGAACACTTACGCATCCAACCACCACCAACATCAATGTAGATACCCTGGCTTTGTTGCAAACCACCGGCTTTGCGGGCACAAGTCGCGCTATCCGCAAATATGGCGGTGGTGAATTCAGCATCACCGGTAACAGCACGCGTACCTCTGTTACCGATATGTACGCCGGCAGCATCCGCTTGGGCAATGCCAACTCTATGGGCACCAGTGCCACTGCCGATTTTAACTTCTATGGGGGGCAACTCATTTTAGCGGCTGATGCCAATACCACCTTTAACAATACCGATGTTTTTTTACGGGCTCCTAATTTAGAGATTGTGGTAGACCGTGCCAATGCTGCCGCCACCAGCCAAACCCATAGCATTAACATTTTAAACTGGCCGATTGTCGACAATACCTATGTGCTCAATGTAAGCCGAGGTGCCAACATTACCGGAGCTGCCATTGGTAGTTTGGGCATTGCTTCGCTCTTACAAAATAGCGCCAACCGCACCTACAATTACAATACCAGCTTAAATGCTCGGGTAGAATGGCCTAACTACAGTCCTACCGGGGCAAACATTACCATCAACCACCGCGGACCGGGCCAACTCGGACAAGCCGCTGGCAGTTCCCTCGTGACCATTGCCTCCACTACCCTCAACCAATTGGGCAGCGGCAGCATCGAATTTAGTGGCACCAATACCCTGGTGGGCCCTGTAAACATTGATAGCGGTGAGGTGCGCGTAGCCACCAACCCACAAACATTTAGGGTTCTCAACATCAACAACCTGGGCAGGTTTAATCCCGGCACCCAAACCGCCTTTGCTTTAAGTCTGTTTTTCGACGGCGTTCGGCAGTCGCCCCGCATTTACGGCAGCACCAGTTCCACCACCGCCCAATTCCAAGACAATAACCGCTTTACCGCTGGTAGCACCGGTCGCCTCGGTCTCAAAGGCTATCTCGAATTCCTTACCCAGCCCATTGGTGGGCGTTCAAGCTTGCTATTTGCTTCGCCACCCGTAGTACAGCTGCGCGACTCCACAGGTATCCTCATTAATAACGCCCAAAACACCTCACCAGTGCGGGCCTTCCTCAGCTTAACCGACGCCACCAATCGCGGTCGTTTAAGAGGCGACTCGGTTGAATTGATGGTAAACGACCGTGCCACCTTCGACAGTCTGCGCATCGGCGGCAGGGCCGACAGTGTGTACCGCATCGCCTTTATTGTAGACTCGCTGGTAACACCGGCGCTTGAATCCGACAACATCAGCGTGACACCAGGCCCCATCGAACCCAGCCTCTCTAGTGTGGTATTTAGCGTGGATACCGCCATCGCCAATGGGGTAGACTCGGTATTCGTAACGGTGGTGCTGAGCGACATCGACACCAACTTCATCACCAACCAATTGGTAAGTCTCACCCAAGACTCCGGCAAAGTCTCCACCATCGTTGCGCAAAACTTCGGCTTCTCCAACTCCTTTGGGGTAGCCCAATTTGCGGTGAGCTCCACCGTGGCCGACTCCATCAACTACTTCGCCGTTACCCAACTTGGCGCCGACGACCCTTTCCAGGGCACCGCCCGGGTGTACTTCATCCCAGGCCCTCCCTTCCGCATCCTGGTAAACAACCCGCCCTACAGTACCGCGGTAAACACCATCTTTTTTCCGCCCATTGAGGTGAGCATATTCGACTCCAACGACAACCGGATGTGGACCGACACCAATACCGTTACCCTGAGTTTGCTGCCGTTTGGCGTGATCAATGGCACTTTCCAGGTAACCGAAACAAGTGGCGTGGCCATCTTCCCCATCGTCTCCATCCCCAATGGCGGCACCTATTTTATGCGTGCAGCTGTAGGCAGCATTGCCGACACCTCTTTGGCCTTCGACATCATCGAAAACTACTACAACGGCGGTAAGGGCGACGGATTTGACGCCAATAACCCCCGCGTAACCAACCTCGATGGCAAATTTGTACTGCAACTCGATGGCAGCTTTGTGGCCTTCGACAAGCTGTACGACGGCACCACCAACATCACCGCCAGCGGGGTAAGCGCCAACAACATTACCTTGGTGGGACTCGATACCAGCTTCCCCAATGTGGTGCTCGACACCGTATTTTATGGCTTCCTTTCGCCGAGCGTGGGTGAAAACAAGCGCGTAGTGATCAGCGAAGCAGAACTTAGCGGCACAGATACCGCCGAATACATCTTCAGTTTGTTTGGCGCCCCCTTTGGCACTGCCAAAATTTTAGGTCAAAGTTATTTTGGGGGAGCTGGTCGGGGCGATGTGCGCGCTTCGAGCGATACAGTATTCCTCGATGGGGCGAAAGCCGTGCCGAGCAAATTGGTGTTCGACACCCAACCCGGCGACCAAATTGCCAACGAGCCTTTCAGTTTGAGCGCCCGCATCCTCTCAACCGACAACCGCCTGGTGCCTTTCGGGGCCGAGCAAGCCATCCTCGACTTTTACACCAATCCCTCTGGTGCTAGTTTGAACGGAGGCAACCAGCCTTTCACCGGCGGCGTAGCCGTATTTAACAACCTCAGCATTAACCGCGAAGGCACAGGCTATGAACTCAGCCTGGAACCCGGCGGCAGCATCACCCACACCCTCGACACGGCCGTAAGCGCGCCTTTTGATGTGTATGTGGTGTACGATGGCGGCCAGGGCCGAGGCGATAGCAGCATTGGACTCATCAGCAGGGGCCTCGATGGCTTTTTGTATGATGTGTGGATTGGCGGCGCCAGCGGCAACCCCCGCAATTGGTACACCGCTGCCAACTGGAACACCGGCCTCACCCCCCGCGACACCTCCCGCATCCTCATCCCCCTGCGGCCGAATCAGCCTAGCCTCAACCGCTCGGTTACGCCGGCCGAAAACAGCTTTGTACTGGCCAACGGTGGTAAACTCATACTCACCAATGGTAGTGTGTTAACCATCGACAGCAGTACAGCGGGGGCGCCAGGACCACTTTTCAAACTCAACAACGGCAGCGAAACCGAAACGCGCGGCACCAACAGCAAAATTGTGGTGGAGCCTTACGCCCGTTATGTAAATTTGAGCAGCAGCCTGCCACGACTCGAGTCGCGACAGCGCCTCAGTGGCGTGAAAGGCTGGCGCCAGCTGGGCAGTCCGGTAAAAACCACCTACGCCGACTTCCTCGACAGTCTCGAAACCCAAGGCTACCCCGGTGCCAAGTTCGACTCGCTGCAGCCCAATGTGCTGTGGTTTGCCGAAACCGATACCGGCACCACCCTGCAAAGCTGGCGAAAACCTGCCAATGCCAGCGATAGTACCGTACAAGGTCGCGGTCATTTTGTATACGTATTTGATGGGGCCGGCTACCCAGCTCGCGTAACAGGTGGCGGCAATTATGCTGATACTTTGCCAGTGGTGCTTACTTCAAACGGATTTGAACCAAATCTTACGACAGGCGACTTTGTATTCCCCGAACTCACCTTTACCCCACGGGCGCTCAGCACCCAAGCCGATACCGCCGGGGGCAACACCTTCTTCTTAGACGAAAATGTGGCCGATGCTGGCTGGAATTTATTGGCCAACCCCACCCCATCTACCTTAAATTGGGATGCCAGCTCGGGGGCCTGGACCGCCAACAACCTCGACAACACCTTTTATATATGGGATCCTAGCTTTGGCGGTGTAGGCGGCTATCGCTATTGGAACGGAACGGTGGGTAATATCGACACCTCGTTGAGCGACGGCAACATAGCCCCTTACCAAGCCTTTTGGGTACATGCCAATGCTGCTAATCCTTCGCTGGCTTTTAACAACAATGCCAAGAGTGATGACGCTGCCCGATATTACAGCCGCCGACAGGCGCCGCCCAGCATCAGCCTCAGTCTACAAGGCGCCGGCATGGAGGCCAACAGCTACGTGAGCTTTACCCAACAAGGCATCACAGGCCCCGATGTGTACGACGCCTACCAGCTCGAATCGTACAACGACAGCTGGTTGATGCTGTACACCCAAAGCTCTACCCGCCACAAAAAACCGTTGGTGATTAACCACCTGCCCGACAACTTCAGCAACGAATTAGCCATCCCATTGCACCTGGCCGCTGCCAAAGACCGACAACCCATTTCGGGAAATTATGCTCTTTTTTGGAATCTTGCTCAGAATTGGCCAGCCAATTGGACCATTGCGCTTATGGACCACCACAATCAAAAAGTGGTGCCCATGTTGGAGCGCAGCAGCTACCAATTCAACTACCAGGCACCGGCCAATCCAGCCTTTAGAACCAGTCAAGAAGACGGTGATTTTCGTTCTCCAAAGGCCGTTTTACATGGTGCAAAGCCCGATATTGCCGAAAATCCCGTATTCCGCCAACAGCGCGAACCGCAGCGGCCCTTTACCATTGTAATCATACCAAACCACGACGGAAGTGAGCTCGTATATAGACCCGATCACCCTTATCTGTATCCGCCCATGCCCAATCCTTTTGAACAAGAAACTACTTTGGCCTTTTATTTGCCAGAACAAACGATGGCCATGTTAGAAGTAAGCGATATGTACGGACGTGTAGTGAGTCGGCAGCCCCAACAGCTGTATACGGCCGGCACCCACGAGCTGGTTTGGAACGCCCCCCAAGCCACGCCGGGCACCTATGTTATTCGTTTGGTAACTGCCGATTTTGTGTCTACCCAAAAAGCTGTGAAAATCAAATGAGGAAGTGGTTGGCCATATTGATTTTGTTGGTGCTTGGGGAAGCTAGGTACAGTAATGCACAAGAGCAGTCGCAGGTCGTACATACGAGATCTGTCCGTGTCTCAGCAACAGCTACCATTATTGATAACCTTGGGCTCTCAACTATGAGAGATGTAGATTTAAATGCACCTGCTATCATAGATGGAACCATAACAGTATCGCCAATTAGTAGTCCATATGCGGGTTTAATGCGCATTGCAGGGAGAGCAGGTGCCATGGTACGAATCACTTATCTATCCCAAGAAACATTGGTAGAAACAGGAGGGAGTGGAGGTATTGTAAGAGCCAATTATCGTATAAGCGGCTTTGAAAGCGACAATCAAGCAGCCAGTGTGCTACTTGATATTGGCGAAGCCAATGTGCGTTTAAGCAAGGAAGGCTATTACTACATTTGGTTAGGAGCAGTGATAGATGTAGCTCGTGCTACTCCAGGTGGGTACATTTCAGAATTCATCATTGAAATGGAGGCGAACTGATGAAAAAACTTACTGCCATAGCTCTCCTCTCTCTTTCCCTGAATGCATCAGTTCTGGGGCAGCGTATTAATTTTGGCGCGCATGTAAAAGATGAGGCCATAACGCTTACCATCGTCAATAATCCTTTAGGGCTCAACTTTAATGATCAGCAGCGTGTGATCGTGGTCGGAGACCCAACGCCTGTAGTCATAGGCATCAATGATAATCCAACCATCGTGATTGAAATTGATGCCCCGATTGAGTATGATTTAACAGCAGAGTTCAGCTGGACACCTGGCTTATATTTGGGGATTGATACAGGTATCACAGTGCCTTTCAACCTTAATTTCGCTTATAACAATACTGGCGAATTAAGCGATATAGATCGACGTTTAGCTGCAGTCCAAGTTCCATCTGCCTTCCGAACCGTAACCTTACCAGTACGCAGAAGGACCGCCGGAGGCCCCCCCTTACCTCCGCCTACGCCCGATCACCAAGGATTTATACGTCAACGTGGAAAGGCATACTTTTATATCTACGGCTCCTTAGGGCCAATTCCAAACAACATCCGATCAGGCAATTACACTGGTGAAATCAATTTATTTATAAACTACAATGAAAACAACTTTTAAAGCCATATTGCTTTCTGGGACTTTCTTTGTAGTCCTTATGCTTTGCTGCTTTGTTGGGCAAGCCCAATTTATTCGCCTTACATTGAATATCCCTGCAGGAGTAGAATTAAATCCTAACCCTGTACCGCCGCAAATTTTAGAACCACCTGTTAAAGAAAAGGGGGGCTTTGGGTACCGCAGTAGCCTAAACCCAGGAACGCGTTGGATAGAACTACGGGCCAAAGAAAACATCAACTTCGCCGTTCAATTTACACCTAATGTGCGCAGACCAGGTGGTTTTAAACCTATGCTTTACCTCAACGATGGTACTACTAATTTTGCGGCAGCTATGCAGCTTAATTCTGGAATGAACGAATTACGAATGTATAATGAACCAATCATGATTAAAAACATACCTGGCGATCTTACTACCCTCAGCTCTTGGCTGGGCATGCCTGCGAACGCCAGTGGTACTTTAACGATAATATATTTATAAACAACAAAACGACCTAAAACCTCCATGCAGAAAGTCACTAGCTCGTAAGCAGGTTCCGGAAGGTAAGACCTTCCGCCCTCAAACAGCAGCGCCCCGGTTCGCTACAATAAACCCCACTCAACAGAAGCCATTGCCCGAAACCTGGCAGCGCTACCAAACCTAGGAAATGTAGCAAAGCCAATAAGTTTCAAAATAATTTAACCATTTAACAAAAAAAAGATGAAAACAATTTTCAAATCACTGCTCGTTGCCGCCCTATTTGTAGGTGTAGGCACAACAGCAAAGGCACAATTAGGTACGCAAGGTTCTGTTGGTGCTAATGCCAGAATTTTAAAGCAAATTACAATAACTCAGAATGACTCCATCCGGTTTGGAACTGTCGCTGCGGGAACTCAAACCTTTTTGAATCCACAGTCACAGGCATCTTCAACTAATATTGGTTTTAGTGCCGCCGTGGGCAGGCTGGTTGTTGACGCTTCACAAGAAGAGCCTATCCGTATCACGTTTGACTCTACAGTTGTTTTAACTAGAACAACAAACGACACATCAATTTCATTTGTACCGGTGATCTCAGTTATCCATGGTGAGCAAGAAGCAAATACTGCGAATAGAACTAACTCAGTTCTACTTTCTGCACAAGCAATTGCTAATCCAATTACAGATGTCACAGGACCATCTGGAAATGGTGAAGGCCCAGTAGGATTAATTACAACCTCTGGTGTAGATCAAAGAACAACATTGTTCATTGGAGGCTACTTATACCTTAGAGGGACTCGATCAGTTATACCATCAAACGGCCCCCAAGGAACCTTTATTGGAGGCATGGCTTTTAACATCATCTACGGTATCTAAGCCAATTTATTTCAACATGAAAGCTCGGGGAATATTCCCCGAGCTTAACTTAAACCTCTCTGCACATGAAAAAGTTACTATTGTTGATGCTATTCACGCTTCCATTTTATGGAGTGAAAGCACAACTTTCGCTTGCTCCCACAGCCGTTTATTTAGATAAAAATGGAATTGGGAATTTGTACGTAACCAATAACTCAGCTGTTCCCCAAGAAATAACTATAAACTTTCAGTTTGGTTATTCTGCTCAAGATGACAACGGTGTATTGGTCATGATTTATGATGATAGTGTAAATGCCAAGATTTGGGGATTAAATAATATGATGAAAGCGTTTCCGCGCTCATTCATTTTACCACCTAACCAACAACAGATTGTAAGATTGCAAGCCCGCATACCTAAAAATACAAATCCAGGAACCTACTTTACAAGAATTAAAGTTGGTAGTTCTGGCCAAGTAGCTGATATAGGTGAAACGGCGTCAGAAGGTGCTATTTCGACCCGGATTAATCTGCGCTTTGAACAAGTTATTGTTGCATTTTTCAAGAATGGAGAAGTAACAACAGGTGTAAGCATTGAAAAAGTCACCCACAAAGTGGATAGTAACCTAATCGTGCTTGATACCCATTATAAAACAACAGGAAACTCCCCTTATCTAGGGAAAGTAAAAATTACCTTAAAAAATCCATCTGGTATCGTTATCGGTGAGGCAACCCAACCTGCTGCCCTTTATTTTAGTGGAAAACGAAGATTTAGTTTTTTCTCGAAAGAATCACTCAAGCCTGGCAGATATGCTTTAGAATATGAATTCGAGACAAACAGAAGTGATATTCCATCAGACGACCTAGTACAAGCTAAACCCTATAATTATAAAACAACACTAATCATTGATTAAAAAATAATCAAAAAGACCTCTTACCACAATGACACCACGTGTTAACCTGATAACCCTCTCTGTATTCCTGCAGTTATTGCTGGGCCTGTCCGTGGTGCGGGCACAGGAGGTGGATGAGGTTACTTTAACATTTGGCTACCCTGCAATTGGGCAAGTATACGTGACATGTGCTTTTAGAGGCGAACAGCCTTTAATTGCAGCAGGAGAAATCTTGAATTTACTTATGATACCTTTTGAAAGAAACGAGAGTCGCTTCGGACTAAAAGGCACCTATCCTAGCCAGGCTGATCGCTGGGAAATTGATCCTGTCAAATTTGTATTTATTCGAAAAGGAGAAAAGCTGACTTTAAAGGCAGATCAGTTTTTTCTTGGAGAAACAGATTTATACTTATCGCCCGATCTTTTCAAAGATATTTTTGGACTTGATTTCACAGTAAATGCCTATGCCCTTATGTTGAGTTTAAAGTCAGAACGGCTCACACCAGTTGAAGAAAAACTCAAAAGACAAAGCGTGCGCCAACGAATAAAAAATGAAGCTCCTGAAAACATATTAAAAGAATTTCCAATGTCGCACCCTCGACGTAGAGCCTTGTTTGCACCGGGTATGCTCGATTATAACGTTGGAATAAATAGCTCCCCAGGATATTCTCAACTCAATTATAACCTAATTGGCGGAATGGAACTTTTAGGAGGGGATATTCAAGGAAATTTGAGCGGCTACCAAAACAAGGATTTTAGTGATTTTTCGTTTAACGGATTGCGTTGGAGATATGTTTTCAAAGGCGGTTTAGATGCTTTACGAAATCCCATTATCAGTGATATCACAGCAGGGCAAATTGGCGTTTTAGGCCCCTACGGTGGCAGCGTTCGTGGGTTGTCAATTTCTAACACCCCAATCGTTCCTAGAAGGGTACTTGATGTATTTGCAGTTGAAGGCTTTACGGTTCCTGACTCTGAAGTGGAACTTCTCATAGGCAATCAACTGGTAGATTTTACTCGTGCCGATGAACTCGGTTATTACCGATTTACAACTCCGCTAACCTATGGAACAATTCGTATTGGGATAAGGATTTATACCCCTCAAGGCGAAGTAATAATGGAAGACCGCCAATTGCAAATACCATTTACTTTTGTGCCAAGAGGCATGTTTAATTACTCCTTACAAGCTGGTTACCAAGAAGATATATTCAGAGACACCGTTAGCTCCGATATTATAGGACATGGCAGCTTCTCATACGGATTAACTAACAACATAACCTTAAGGGCCGGAATCGATAGGCGGTTTGATAGCCTAGGGGTGCAATATACCCCGTATGGAAGTGCCTCTATACGTTTATTTGACCAATATTTATTTAACATCGATTTGTTACCAAATACTTTTGTTCGAGCTACAGCTAGTGTGTTTTACGCTAACAACACATCACTAAATGTTCAGTTTTCAGACTTTCAGAACGTTTCATTCAACCCTGAGTTCACAACTAATAGAGCTTCAAGAGAAGCATCAGCAAATTATTATGTACCGTTCAACATATTTGGACGCGTTTCTGGCTTTAGGGCAGGGATTGAACAACTTTGGTACAATACAGGTGAGGATAGAAGAATGAATTTTGACCTTAACACGCGCTTTGGACCAATAGTTACTCGACTAAACTACAGAGAGGAGTTATTGATTAGGCCAAACCGCGTAATCAATCCACAAAGGCTGATTACAGGCGCATTCACCTACACGATTCCAAGGACACCAGGTGTTCCGGTTTTCGTCCGTGGTATGTTCTTTAGGGTACAATTACGTCACGACATGAAACAACTAGACGCAACAGCCCTTGGTAGTTTTCAATTTTCACAAACCGTATTTAAAAAAGGCCGCTTGACACTTGGTTTTGATC
Organism: Sphingobacteriaceae bacterium; assembly: GCA_030682795.1. Lineage (GTDB taxonomy): Bacteria > Bacteroidota > Bacteroidia > UBA7662 > UBA7662 > PNNG01. The sequence goes on along the minus strand of JAUXNJ010000010.1, from coordinate 111,905 downwards.
GTGATTTTGCAAACAAGGCCAATCTAATCCAAGTTGCACTTCTTTATGACTTTAATGCGTTCAGAAGCAGCACACAGACATCCGTTCGCCAAAAGGGCCCCTATGCCGAACCTAATTTTACACAAAACTTCAGCGGCTCTTTTGGGGCAGACTTGCGGAATGGTATGATCCTCGCCACCAATCGAGATCAAGTAGGTCGTGCAGGTGTAACTGTCCGAATGTTTATAGATGACAACGCCAATGGTAAGTTCGATAAAGGCGAGGAAATTGTACCTGCCCGAGCTGTTCGTCTAGACCAATCAGCCACCATGTTGCAAGGCAAAGACGGCCTCCTGCGCATCACCCAACTACAAAGCTACTGGACCTACCGATTAACCGTTGACCAAAGTGCACTCCCAGATGCAACACTTGCTCCACTGGTTGAAAAATTCTCCTTCGTGGCCGACCCAAACCGATTCAAACTAATTGATATTCCTTTGTATCGTACCGGAACCATTGAAGGCATGGTGTATCGCGATCGGGGAGCAGGTATGTTAGACCCACAGCCTGGTTTACGCTTAAAGTTAGCTCGCAATGGTGATCATGAAGGAGCAACCACCATTCGGACCTATGCTGATGGCAGTTTTTACGCGCACGGTCTTATCCCTGGCAATTATACCCTATTGGTTGACTCCATGCAGCTCAAATTCATGAATGTGGTGCAGCGCCCTGATACCCTCAAATTCACCATCTTGCCTTTACCAGATGGACACTGGATTGATACCTTGGAAATTCGCTTGATACCTACACCAGCCGATACCACCAAGCCAAAAGAGGACGAGCCATTGACCCTCGCCCAACTCGAATACCTCCTCGGTGAGCGCCTTAAACAAACCGTTACCAGCTTCACCGAAGCACAGGAGCACTTTTACCGCGCCAACTACAGCAATGCCCTGGCCATGGTAGATAGCTCACTCACGGGCTTCCCTACCGATTTTGGCTTGGCGCTCAAAGGCTCGATTACCTATTTGCTCGGCGACAAAAAAACCGCCCGTGATTTGTGGAGCGAAGCCCGCTACCGCAATCCCTTTATAGAAGTACCCGATACCAACCAGGTAGGCTTCAAGCCGCTTCAAAACAGCGATTTGTTGGCCAACCGCAATGTACCGGTAATTCCACCACCAGCCTTCGACACCATTGAGTACAGCTTCTCGCTCGAACTCATGGAAAACTTTGAAGCAGAGCTGGGTGGCGCGCTCAATGCCGCAGTTTCGGCCTTTGTTCAGGCCCAAGAGTTGTTCTACCGCCGGCGCTATGTAGAAGCCGACGCCATGATCGACACCTCCCTCAGCATTTTTGTAACCGATCATGCCCTGGCGCTGAAAGGTTCGATTTTATACATCACCGGTAGGCAAGAAGAGGCCTGGCGCATTTGGGCAGAAGCCCGGGAGCGCAATCCACTCATTGCCCTACCAGAAACACAAATACTCGATAGACTCATCAAACCTGTAGCTAGGACCTCAACGAATGGACAAAAGAAATACTCCCTTAACTAAAAGCTGGCGGCGGCTCGTATTGAGCTCGCTCCTGCTGGGCGCATTGTGGATTCCCACGGTGGCGGCTCAGGATGGAGCTCCGAATACCAGCTCCGCCGACGAATCGGCCGCGGTAGCCACCGCCAGTTCCCGGCCCCTGAGCGCCTACGAGCGGTTCAGCTACGAGTCTGTAATCTCCAACCAGCTCCAGGGCTTGTTGGGTCGTTACCTGAGTCCTACCCTCTTTCACCTGAGCGTAGAAGTTACCGGCAGAGTTACCAATGCACAGCCAGTTGGGAGTACTGGCGGCAGCGGTCGCGGCAAAGCCAACATCGATGCCACTGTAAAAGGCACCCCATCAAACAACGACTTTACCGAGGAAGACAAAACCCTTGAGATGCTACCTGCCTTACCCTTCTTCAGCTCACGTTTAAGGGCCCCAGTAACGGTTGATGCCAACGACCAAGAAGCCGATGTGGCGCCTTCCAACAATCCATCTGCGGGTGGAGGTGGTGGCATGGGTGCCATGGGAGGCAATGTAAACAACGGTCCGAGCATCGATCGCATCCGGGTGTTTTTGGCAGTAGATTCCTCTGTTAGTCCGAGCAATGCCGAATTTTACCGCAACCTCATCAGCAATACGCTGCGTTTAGATGCACGCAGGGGCGACAACATTGTGCTTACCACTACCAACTTCCCCAAGGAAGATAAAACGCCTGGTACCAACTCCGTTACCGTGAACGCACGCTTAGAACAGAACCCCGAGAGTCAGGGTGCCATGATGAGCATGATCAACGATTTAGGCAACAACCTGAGCATGATCCTCGGCATTGGCTTAGGCTTAGTAGGTTTGCTCATCTTCATTGGCTTGGTATGGCGGCAGAAAAAAGGAGCTGAAGCCTTGGCAGCAGCAGTTGCTGGCAACAAAAGCAGCGAAAGTATGGGTTCAGGCATGGGCGAAGGCGCGGGCTACAACGGGCAAATGAACGGACAGATGATGCAAGGCATGGCGCCTATCCAAATGCAAACCGAAATGGTGATGCATCAGGACCAGCAGCAGGCCGATTTGCGGGCGAGTGATCCGTTGATGGACTGGTTGATTAACGACCGTACCAATTTGGCCTTTACCTTTGAGCGTTGGTCGCGCGAGCAGGGCGCCAACGGCATCCAAAAAATGGTGATGTTGCTGTACCCTTACGGCAACCACTTCCTCGATATGCTTACCGAGTTGCTGGAGCCCAAAACCGCACATGCGGTCGACATGGCCTGGCGCAGGTGGAGTCCTGAGCACCTCGACAGTGCCGCCCAAAAGCGTGCCCTCGACGAATTGGTATTGGCCATGCGCAACCAGCGGCAGTTTGGTAATTTCCCATTCGTGATCTACCTCAAAGACGACGAAATTGTAACCTTGTTGGAAGAGGAGCCAGCCATCAACTGCTTGATGGTGTTAGAAGGTTTATCGGCCGCCCGCAAGAGTGTGCTCATGAATATGTTTGGGGTAGAAAAAGCCTCCGACATCCTGTCGTCTTACCCCTCTTTGGCCGCCATTCGTTTCGACGAATATGCCGAGCTGAGCACCAACCTCTTCAAAAAACTCAAAGAAATTCGCGAGAGCAAGGGCAAAAACGTGGAAGCCTTCAAGCAGGTGCTGGCCACCATCGAGCAACAAAGCATCAGTCAGCAAGAGGAGATGCTCGACAAGCTGCGTGATAGCAACCGCGAGTTGTTCGCCTATGTGCGCGAGCACATCACCCTGTGGAGCGACATCCCCGAAATTGCCGACGAAGTGTTGCAGCAAGCCATGGGTGGGCTCGACAGCGACAGTGTGGCGGCGCTCATCGTTGGCGATACAGCCTTGCAAGAACGCTTATTGCCCTTCCGGGCTGCCAGGGAGCAATTGCTTATCAAAGATTTGTTGGGACAGGGCAACATCAACCCCAGCAAAACCGAAAAAGAGCGGCGTGAATTTTTGTCCCGTGTGCGTCAACGCAAACAAAACACCCCAGCCCTTGAAGTGGCCAGTTAATATATCGCATGCGCTATCTCAAATTGATATTGATTTTGGCCGTTTTGGCGGGCATCTTCGAGAGCTGCAACCGCAAAGGCATGCGCATTCGCACGGCGGGCAAAGACCGAAAGGAAAACTTGAAAGAGGAGGCCAAGAAGGATTCGATTCCACAACAGGCCAAGCCCGATTCCTTGACCGAAGATGTCAAGAAGTTGAAAGCCGAGCAGTATATGTTTTTAACCAACCTCATCATCAACAACATGGTAAGGGCACAGCAAGCCGCCTACGACGGTCGCTACACCGAAGCCGAAAAGCTGCTCCAGCAAACGCTCAAATGGTACCCTACCGCCGATGCCCTCATGTTGCTCGGCAGCGTTTACGAGGTACAGGGGCGCTCGGCCTCGGCCGACAGCTGTTGGCTCGAGGCCCGGCGGTTAGACCCCCGCTTTGATGAACGGGCCATCGAACTACCGCAGCGGGGCGGCACCACTCCTACGCCAAAACCAAAAGCACCCAAAAGCAAATAAAGACAAGCGCAACAAATGAAAAGAAGTTTATCGAGTTATATAGGCATGACCCTCACCATGATATTTTTCATGATTGGGGCACTAGATTCTTTTGGGTATTATCGCATCGAATTCATCCAAGGCTTACTTAACATTCCCAGCATGATGGTGATTTTAGGAGGTAGCTTTTTTCAGGCCTACTCTTCCTTTCCCGCTACAGCGGTAAACAAGGCCATGTTGGAATTTAAGCCTACCCTTTCGCTCAAAAGCAAATTGGCGGAAGAAGAAGAGCTCATTGAAAATGTGATGGCCATGGTGCGTGAGCTGCGCATTAACAAGCAGGCCACCATCGCCAAAATGATGGAGGGCGGCTCCAAGGGCTTTCGTTTGTACATCGCCGATTTATTGTCGACCAATTACGGCATCGATGAAATTCGAGTGCTGGGCACCCACAAAATACACACCATGAAACAAGCCGAAATGACTCCGGTAAAGGTGTTTGGCGTATTGGCAACTGCCTCTCCCGCCTACGGCATGTTAGGTACCCTGATGGGGTTAATTGTGATGCTTAGCAATTTTGAAAATGCAAGTGGCTTGGCCAACGGATTGGCTTTGGCCCTCATGACTACCTTTTACGGTTTGCTCTTTACCCAGTTTTTGTGGCAGCCGATTGGCAAAAAACTCACCCTAACCGTGCAACACGATGAAGTGAAGCGCGAAATAGAACTAGAAGCTGTATTACTCACCATGGAAGGCCGTCCTGAGCTTTACATCATCGACCAATTGTCGTCGATGTTGCAAGCCCGCGAAGGCGTTTCAAGCATGTCGAATTAATGAGCACACTAAGACTACCGAAAAAAGCGAGCAGCGACGATTCTGAGGAAAATTCTTCAGAGGGTTCGGAGTGGCAAACCACTTTTATGGATACCATGACGATCCTGCTGGCCTTTTTTATCATTTTGGCGAGTATGGCCGATCAGGACATTGCCATCATGATGGGGTCTTTGCCGCCCGATGCGGTGGATACGGAGGAAAAATTTGACAATCCTGCCCAGCCTGTCTTTTTCCCAATTGAATACCTCGAAGAAGACCTGAAAGTGAGCATGGCCGAAGAGTTGGCCTCTGGGGTAATGCGACTCGATCGCGGAGCCTACGAAATCCGCATGAAATTCAGTGGCAGCAGTCTGTACGCCAGCGGAAGCGCCGAGCTTTTGCCCGAAGGGCGGGCCATCATTGAGCGGGTAGTGGCGCGACTGGCAACTTTGGAGCGCCAGGATTTTCAGCTCGATGTGGAGGGGCATACCGACAGCGCGCCCATCCGTACCGTCAAATTTACCGATAACTGGCAACTTTCGGCCGCCCGTGCCGCTGGCATTGTGCGTTCGTTTTTAGAGGCCGGGGTGCCTGCTACCAAGCTCAAAGCCTCGGGCTATGCCGATACTTTTCCCGATGTGGAAGAGAAGGACGCCGCGGGCAATTACATACCTGAGAACCAAAATTTAAACCGACGCATTGTCATCCGCCTGTATTACAACTGAGATGGAAGCCGTTCTGACACATAGCATCGCCTTGATTGGCAACAGCAAGCGCTGGGCAACCGAACTACAGTCGGTTTTCGGCGAGCAGTTGCAGTTGATAGCCTATGAGCCAGGCGATGTGATGGTGAGTGGCCATGCCCTGTACCTCATCGATATTGCCGATTTAGTAGGACTGGGCAGTGAGCGTAAACTGCAATTGGTGAGCACGGGGGTTTTGAATGCCAGTAATTTGGTAATCCTGGAAGAAGACCGCCTGTTATATGCACCGAATGCGGCCCCAGCGGTAGCTATGAATGGTCTATTACAGGCCATTTTCAAGCCCAAATTGCCTCAGATTCGCAATCCTTTGATTCCTGAATTGTGGCAGCAATTGATGTCTGAGCCGGTAATTCTGGCCTGTCAGCGCTTATGCAAACGTTTACCCGCCGAAACCAAGAGGGAAGGCTTTGAACATTTGTTTAAGACTTTGAAAGTCAATTTGCATCTCATCCAAGAAACACAAGAACATCTCAAAAACCTGCTGCAGCAGTTCAGTCGGCACAAAGTAGTAAGCTGGGAAGCCCGGCAGCTGCTCGACAGTGCCAATGCGTTGCTCATGGTACAGAGTTTAACTGCGCTGCAACAATTCAGCATGCAGGGCGCCGAACAGCAGGAATATGGACAATTGGTGCTACAAACCATGACCAAATTTGCTGAGCAGCTCAGCGCGGCTTTGTTTCGCTACAACGAAGGTTTGGCCTTTCATTGGTTCTTTACTGAGCAAAAAATCCGCCTTACGGCGGCGGTGTAGACCGCCCTTCGACTGGGCTGAAGGGCCGGGGCACTGGATAATTAAATCAGAAATCGAAAATCCCTCGCTCTCCTGCTGCCAGCGTCCGCTCTATCTCTGAACCCGCGAAGCGAGCGGTCCCTGAGCCCAGTCGAAGAGTGGTCCCTGAGCCAAGTCGAAGGGGGTCCCTGAGCTTGTCGAAGAGTGGTCCCTGAGCCTGTCAAAGGCAGTCCCTGAGCCTGTCGAAGGGCGGTCTGTACAGCGAGCCGAAGGCTCGCGTTCTCCAAAAAATCAAGTTCTGATTCCATACACCAACGCCAGGGCCTGCTCTGTCTCTGAACGAGCGAAGCGAGTGGTCTGTCAGCGAGCCCACCGGCGAGCGGTCTGTCAGCGAACCAAAGGTGAGCGGTCTGTAAAGCGAGCCGAAGGCGAGCGTTCTGTAAAGCGAGCCGAAGGCGAGCGGTCTTTAATTGACGTAAGATGTCAAAACACCCCGCTACCTTAGTATCATTAAAACAAGAATGATATGAAAAAGCGCATCCAAAAGAAGTCCCTGCCCATCCTCATCATCGACGAAGTGCTCGACTGCGTACCCGCCGACATCACCGATCTTGAAGCCTATTTCAACGGCGACACCGAGGAAACCATCACCCAGGCCGCTTGATATGCAAGCGGTACTACTCCCTACGCTCGGGCGCTGGTTCAGCTACCACCAGCGCCCTGTTGCCCGCAACCTGCAACTGCTGCTCGACACCCAGCTGCTGGTGCCGGCACGCCTGCAAGGCCGCTACCAGCCGCACAAAAAAGTACGGCTGCGCTACCACTACGACCGCCAACTCGAGCTCGCCCAAGTGGCCGTGGTGCAAGGCTACCAAACCATCGGCTACCTACCTCTGCCTGACGCCCAGCTGGTATATAGCTGGAAAGAAGCGCGCCTGAACTTCAGCTTCCGCCTGCTTCAGGTTGGTTGCAATGAGCAGGGCAGCGAGTTGTTGAGACTGCGGGTAACCATGCCTTGAGCAAATATTGATACATTGATACTGTAAACTTCCCCGCCAAACCCTCTATAATGCCATTGGATGAGTGCATACATTTCCGTAAATTTGAATTATGACGCGAGACAAGCTCGTACAAAAAACCATTCAGCACCTTTCCAAACTTCCCAATCAAAAGATACAAGAAGTTTCGGATTATGCAGAGACGCTTTTGCGGGGGATTGACCAGAAAATACTTGCTGAAGGCATGCAGCAATTAGTTTCGGAGGCAAAAGCCTTTGATTTTCTGGCGGAAGATGATGATTTGTATTCAGCTGCTGATGTAATCGAAAAATACGGTGACCAAAGGTGACCTCGTTTTAAATCCCTTTTCCTTTTACAGACCTTACAGGAAGTAAAAATAGGCCTGCTGTTATTTTATTTGCGGGTGATACGGATGTTACGGTTTCTTTTATCACTAGCCAACTGAAATGGCAAGAGTTACACGATGTAATGCTTGTACCTGCTGTTCGAAATGGATTAAAACGGCCATCAATCATTAGATTGAGCAAAATAGCAACCATTGATCGGTCAATCGTGATTGGCAAATTAGGCTCGTTGTCGCCTTCCGAATTGCTACTGGTTGATGAGGGTCTGGTAAATTTATTTCAAATCAATAGAGGATGATTATGGTTGCTTAATTCCCCAGGTGATCATCTATTCAGATCAGGAATACCAATAAAACAACCAAAACTTGCGAAGTTCGCGGCTGCAAGCGTACTTTGTAACATGGCTACCATTTCAACCAGCAGTGCTCCCAATCCGGTAGGACTGTACCCCCACGCGCGTCGCGTTGGCAATTTGTTGTTCCTCTCAGGCATTGGTCCCCGCGCCGCCGGCACCGATGCCAACGATCCGCAGGTGCCGGGTTTGCAACTCGACAAAAACGGAAACTTCGAGGCTTTCGATTTCGAAGCCCAGGTGCACCAGGTGCTCGCCAACGTAAAAGCTGTATTGGAAGCCAGCGGCGCCCGCATGGAAGACCTGGTAGACATTACCGTGTACCTCACCGATATGAAGCGTGACTTTAAAACCTTCAACCGGGTGTATGCTGAGTATTTTAAGGAAATGGATCCCAAGCCTTGTCGTACTACGGTAGAAGTTGGCGCCTTACCTACTGCCATTGCCATTGAATTGAAGTGCATGGCCGTAATCCCCGAAATCCTATGAGCAACGCTTCAGAACAAGCCGGTAAAGTGAGCAAAAAAGCCGCTGGCGAAGTAGCTCAGCAGCCTGCCGCAGATGCTGCATCCAATACCCTCATGCATTTTGTGCTCGGCCTGGCCCTCGGTGGCGGCCTGGTAGCTGGCATGCAAGCCCGCCTTTGGTGGCTCGAACTGCTTTGCCTTGGGGGCGTGCTGCTCTACGTGCTCCTGCGCTCTGGTCTCACCAAAAGCATGCAAAAACGCGCCGCAGCCCGCAAGCAATAGCGCTGTTTGCATTGACAAGCTCCTATTTATTTGAAATGAAGTTCAAAACAATGGGGAATTGGGCACTGGTTTGATACTTGTCAAAATCGCGCAATCTTAAAAAATCGGCGTACAAAACCGCTCCTGTACAAGGCAAAAAGCGAATCCTCTGGCTTGTTCACCTCCTCTGCCCCCTACAACCGATGCTTCCGATTCTCCATCAACAAGGGCAAAGTCCAGTCTAACTGCCGCTCAAAAACTTGGGCGCGCACCGGACAATCGGCTTGGGCGCATAAACTGCAACTGCTCGGCAAACAGGGGTCTACATGGATAAAAAACTCCACCCGCTGCCCAAATTCCGCGGCAATCAAGGCATCTACCCGCTCTATTTCTTCATGTGCCCGCTCTACATCGTAATAGCGCGGCAAGGTCATGTGGCCGTCTACATGCAGCATCCTGCCGTATTTTATCAAACGAAGGTTATGAAAATCTACCCAATCGGCCTGGCGCTTCTGTTGTAAAACCGCGGCAAAACGCTCTATGAGCACCTCATCTGCCTCATCCATAATGCCCGCCACGCTGGGCTGCAAAATGCGATAGCTTGTATACAACAAAAAACACCCGAACAAAGTGGCCACCACACTGTCGAGCCACCACCAGCCTGTAAAGAGCACCAAGCCAAGTCCCAACACCATCGCCAAAGTACTCCAAGCATCCGCCTGCAAATGCTTCCCTCCAGCCAATAGTGGCAGAGAATTACTGGTCCTGCCGCGTTGTAGCGCCATGCTGCCTAAAATGTAATTTACCAGACCTGCTACCGCCGTCAAAGCCAAACCCAGGTCAAGCGACTGTAAAGGCTGCGGAAACCAGAGGTTGTAAAGCGACTTGCCCACAATCAAAAAACCCGCCAAGCCGAGCAGCGCACCCTCCACACCGGCGGCTAAAAACTCAATCTTGCCGTGCCCATAAGGATGGTTCAGGTCGCGCGGGCGCCGACTGAGCACCAAACTGTACCAGGTAAATGCCCCGGCGAGTACATTCACCACACTTTCACCTGCATCGCTAAAAATGGTATTGGAGCCTGTGAGTCGCCATGCCACCAATTTGAGCACCAAAAGCAGGGCTCCAATCACTACCAACCAGCGTTGAAAACGTATTTCGTGGGAATGAGAGGCTTGCATCTGGTAAAGATAAGGCTAGTTTGTGGATGTAAATACGAGCGCTGGCCTTCTTCAAAACCACCTAAAAACCTAAAGCGCTGCCCCCTTATGCGAAGCGAGCAGCAGCACTCGGCTAGCTCCTGGGGCCTTGTTGCCGGGGACGGTTGTGGCCGCCAGGACTTTTGCCACCTTTGCGGAACGGACGACGCTTGCCGCCACCCCCTCCACCGCCTGCACGGGGATTGTAGGCTGGGGCAGGACCAAATTTCTCTGGCAACTCCACCCGCGGCACTTCCTTTTCGATGAGCTGCTCAATGGCAGCCAAACGTCGCTGGTCTTTTTCATTCACAAAGGTGATGGCTGTGCCAGTGCGCTCGGCACGGGCCGTGCGACCAATGCGGTGTACATAGTCCTCGGCATCTGGCGGCGCATCGTAATTAATTACCAAGTCAATACCGTCCACGTCGATACCGCGCGAAAGCACGTCGGTACCCACCAAAATGCGCAGCTTGCTGGCTTTAAAATCGCGCATGATCTCCTCGCGCTCGGCCTGCTCCAAATCGGAGTGAAACGCCTTGGCAGGGATATGCATTTTGCGGAGGGTATGGTTGAGCTCCTTCACCTTGTCTTTGGTAGAACAAAAAACCAAAATGGCTTTGTACTGCTGATCGGCCAAAATTTCCTTCAAAAGAGGCTCTTTTTGCTGATCGTATACCAAATATACCTGCTGGTTAATTTTTTCAGCCGGCTTGCTGATCGAGAGTGTAATTTGCTCGGGTTCGTTTAAGATGGTAGCAGCCAACTGCCTGATTTTGGACGGCATGGTAGCCGAAAACATCAAGGTTTGGCGCTGCTTGGGCAACATGGCCACAATGCGCATGATGTCGTCGAAAAAACCCATGTCGAGCATGCGGTCGGCTTCGTCGAGCACCAGGTGCTGCAAGTTATCGAGCTTAAAATTGCCGGAACTCAAAAAGGAAATCAGTCGGCCCGGGGTGGCAATGATGATGTCGGCCCCGGTTTTAAGCGCTTTCTGCTGCTGCTCCCACAGGGCGCCATCGCCTCCGCCATAAATGGCAATGGAGTTTACCGAGGTATAATAGCTCAAACCCTCCACCTGCTGGTCGATTTGTTGCGCCAATTCGCGCGTAGGGGTTAAAATAAGGGTATTCAAATGCCGGTGATCGGCGTTTAAAATGCGGTGAATGATGGGCAGTACAAAGGCCGCCGTTTTGCCAGTACCGGTTTGGGCACAGGCAATGAGGTCCTTGCCATCCAAAATCATGGGGATGGCTTTTTCTTGAATCGGTGTTGGGTGTTTGAAGCCCATTACGTCGAGCCCATCGAGCAGGTCGTAATCGAGTTCAAGGTCGTCAAAAGTAATTCTTACTGGTTCATCAGCCGCTGGGCTGGAAGGTGTGGGTGTTGTATTCATGCGTAATGTTCGCAAGATACAAAATCTGCTCGAGCTATGCTATACGTCTGCCTCGGGAGCCTCGGCATCGGCCGCTGGCTTCGAATCAGTTAAGGCGGTGGCGTCGGATTGCTCGCCGAATACCCGCTTGGTGCCTGCGTACATGCTGTAGAGGCACAGGCGACTGTCGATGCGGCCGTTGTACAACGGAATGCGGCGATCGGGCTTGAGCCCCACCTTGCTCAGCAGCTCCTGGTTGCCAGAGATGATGCCGACTTTCCAGCCGGGGAGCGATTTTTTCATCCAGGTGCCAATTTCGGCATAGGTAATCGACAAAGCCTCCACTTCGCCAAGGCGCTCACCATATTCGGGATTGAGCAGCACCCAGCCCGGTGTTTCAGGGATGGCCAATTCGCTGTAATCGCCCGAAATGGTTTCTACCATATGCGCCACGCCTGCCTTTTCAGCATTTTGAAGGGCAAAGCTGAGCATGCGCTTGTCGCGGTCGTTGATAATAATCGGCTCCATTTCTACTTCCTGAATGGCATCTTCCAAATCCAACACCGCCTCTAAATAGCTGCGCTGGTCGAAGCCCTTGAGGTACATAAAGCCATAGCGGCGGCGGTACAAACCGGGGTAGCGGTTGGTGGCGATGCAGGCCGCTTCAATGGCGAGGGTGCCGGTGCCGCCCATGGGGTTGAGCAGGGGCATATCAGGCGTCCAACCGCTGGCCATCACCATAGAGGCGGCCAAAGACTCGAGCAATGGCGCTTTGCCAGGATGCAGGCGGTAGCCGTGCCTCGCAAGGGTTTCGCCAGAAGTATCGGCGTATAAAATGGCCTCTTCACCCACCCAATAGAGGTGGATAACGGCTTTGTTGTGGTCGGGTCCGGTATCGGGACGTTTGCCGTTTTTGGCACGCATGCGGTCTACAATCGCATCTTTCACCCGCAAATTGAGGAACATGGGGTTGTTTACGCTTTCGTGCTTGACGATGGAGGTCACCGAAAAGTAACAATCGGCTGGCAAAAGCTCTTCAAAAGGGTATTTCACCAAAGCCTCGTACACATGATCGGGATGCTCGGCAGGAAAACTGTGGAGTTTATACAAAATTTGGCTGGCCGTGCGCAACTTCATATTGAGGTGCATGGCATCGGTAACAGTGCCTTGTAAAGTAACGAAGCTTTCGGCTACGCGTTCTGGGGTGAAACCAAGGGTTTTGAGCTCCTGCTCAAGGAAAATGCCGAGTCGCTTGTAACAGCTTATGACCAGCTCGGAGGATTGTTCGAAAATTGACACGGCGCAAAGTTACGGCAATTTGGCCAATTACCGCTTGCTTTTACCTTTGTTTCAGTGCCTCAGGAGTTTGCCATTGGTAGTACGGGCGAATTGTGGTTCAAAACGCAGGGCGCGGATCATTTCGAAAGCGGCCAAATGCGGCTGCAACTGCTGCTGTAGCTGATTGAGCAGGGCGGCCTCGGGACCGGCTTCTCCTGCTAGCACCAACACGGGCACGGCGCCAAACTGGGGGTGACTTTGCTGGGAGATGTAAAAGTCTTGCTGGCGCAAAACGGCCAGTTCGGGAAGTTCTGCCGCCAAAACCCGGAGCTTGGCTTCGAGTTGCTCGGGATGGATTTTGTGGCCGCCGCTGTTGATCACATGGTCGGCCCTCCCCAGCCAGCTGAAGCTCCCATCTGGCTCCAAAGCAATTACATCGTTGCTTTGTAACCAACGGTATTGGGTGGTAGCGCCCCACACCTGTAAACAGCCCGCGGCATCGCTTTGCACCAGCAAACCAGGCAAAGGGGTGTAAGTGGTTTGTAAAACGGGATGCAGCTGGCGCAAGGCAAGGTGACTCACGGTTTCGGTCATGCCAAAGCCCTGCCAGAGCTCTTGGGTGCCTAATTGGGGCAAAAGTGCTTGTAAATCGCTGCTTAGCTCACTCCCGCCTAACAATATCGTACCTAAATCAGCCGTGCTGGCCCTAGCTTCGAGCATGGCAAAAAGCTGGGCCGGGACCAAAGGCGTAAACGCAAACTGCTGTTCTGGAAAAAGCAGGTCGGGCCGCTGTGTAGGTTGAGCGGTGTACAAGTCCAAGCCGCTTACGATGGCCCTCACAAGCATCATTTTGCCAGCAATGAAGTCGGCACTCAGCGGCAGCAAAGCCTTTTGCCCCGCTCGAAAGCCAAAGTGCAGGGCGGTGAGCTGCGCGCTGGCAATCATTTGATCGCGATGCAGGGCAATGGCTTTAGGCGGACCTGTGGAGCCAGAAGTATGCGCTACGATGGCTTCGGCCGAGCTGAACCAAGTCTTTAAAAAAGACTGTACCGCAGCTGGTACTCCCAGCGCTTGCCAGGCCGCTGCAGCCTGGCCAGAGGCAATCAACTCGGCCTCGAACCAGTGGCTGTGCAGCCAAATGCCTTTGATTGGGCCGGCACTCATGCGAATAACTTACTGATGTCCATCTTCAAAAAATCTTGCCAGCGCATGCCACCATCGCCCACCAGCAGCTGGCGGTGCGGCTTGAACTGCTTTGCAAACAACTCCATGCCCTTTTGGTTGCGGTCGGTATTCGATTTTACCTCAATGCTCACGAGCTTTTGCCCTTTTTCAATCACAAAATCCACCTCCGCCTGTCCATCCCGCCAATAATACACCTGGTAATTGTGGAGGAAGGATTGGTTGAGCAAGTAAGCACCCACGGCCGACACCACCCAGCGTCCCCAAAGGGCGGGTTGGTGCCGGGTGTCTTTGAAATAACCTCCGAACAAAGCGCTGTGCAAGGCGGTGTTGTGCACTTGGAATTTAGGACTGGAGGCGCGTTTGCGGGGCATATTACCGGCATATTTTTGCAATCCCGCCAATAAACCGGCTTTGTCGAGCAACTCCAGGTAATGCGCCAAGGTTACGGTATTGCCTGCGTCCTGCAACTGACCCATAATTTTGGTGAAGGAAATTTCGCGGGCCGAGTACACACAACCAATTTCGAACAGCCGTTTCATCAAACTCGGTTTGTCGATGCGGGTAAGCATCAAAATATCGCGCGAAACGCTGGTTTCAACCAAGGCATTCATGAGGTAGGTTTGCCAGCGCACCTCATCGGCTATCAAATCGGCAGCGCCGGGGTAGCCGCCAAACCACACATAGGTATCGGCATCCCAGCCAAAGGCTTCCTCCATTTCGGCAAGGGTCCAGTGGCCCATATACGTGGTTTCAAACCTACCGGCGAGCGATTCGGTGAGCCCATATTGCAGCAGCATGCGCGAAGAGCCCAGCACTACCACCTTGATGGGACGGTTGGCAAAGGTATCTTCATCCCAGAGCTGCTTCACAATTTCGCTCCAGTTTTCGATTTTCTGGATTTCGTCGATTACCAGCAGGCCTTCGCCATGCGCCCGCATAATTTCCCATTGGGTTTTGAGCCAGTTGGCATCGGAAGCCGCTTCGCCATCGGCTGCTGCAAAATGCTTCGGTCCCTCCCATGCCGCCAAAACTTGACGAATGGTGGTGGTTTTACCTACTTGCCTGGGCCCAAAAACGACTTGAATGAACTTCCGTGGCAAACTTAATCGCCTTGTAAGTAGCTCTAAATGTGGTCGTTTGATCATAATTACAAATTTACTCAATTAACTGAGTAATTTTTACTCAATGTCCCAAGTATTTTTTACTCACCTTATTGAGTAAATTTTACTCAATACACTGAGTAATTTTACAATTTACTGTTTTACAGATGCTTAATTCAAAATAATCTAAAGATTATCCTTAAATCCAGTCAAATTCCAAGCATGCTCCTCAGGGAGATACTGCAAACTGCCACCCTGAATGTGCAAGGGGGAGGGGAAATTATTGGTATAAAGCTGGCCAGTTCCTAGCCCTTGGGGCAAATCATTGCCTAAAGTCGCGGTCCATTGCGCGATGGCGTTTAAGCCAACGTTCGACTCCAATGCCGAGGTAACCCACCAGTGAATGCCCTGCACCTCAGCTGCAGCAATCCATTGCTCCGAAGCTTCAAAACCGCCCAGCAGCGTGGGCTTGAGGATGATGTAAGGCGGCCGCACCTGGTCGAGCAAGTCCTCTAGCTCTTCTGCCATAGTCAAGCCAATAAGCTCTTCGTCGAGGGCAATGGGCAAAGGACTCTCGGCACACAATTGGGCCATGGCCGCAACTTGACCCGCTTTGATGGGCTGTTCTATGCTGTGTAAATCAAAACTGGCCAGCTGCTGGAGCTTACGCAAGGCATCGGTTGGAGAAAATGCACCATTGGCATCTACGCGTAACTCCAAATCTTGCGCACTAAACTCGCTGCGCAACGCCTTTAAAATGGCCAATTCAGCATCAAAATCAATGGCGCCTACCTTCAGCTTCAAACAGCGGAAACCTCGCTCGAGCTTCTCTGCAATTTGTTCTTTCATAAAATCGGCCGAACCCATCCAAATGAGTCCGTTAATGGCCTGAGGAGCCCCCTGCAAGCTAAAATCACTTTCGAACAGCAGCCGCTTTCCACCTTGCACATAATCCTGTAAGGCCATCTCAAAACCAAAACGCATGGCCGGATAAAAAAGCAAGGTCTCTTCAAAAGTGGCCCACTCCGCCTGGTTAAACTGCTCGCAAAGGCGCTGCAAACGGGTTCCAAAATCGGGTCGGTCGTCGAAACTCAAGCCTGCAAGCGGTCCACATTCACCCAACCCTTGCACCCCATTTTCATCTTCCAACACCAACATCCAGCTTATTTTGCTGGTAAGCACCCCACGAGATGTCCCAGCCGGCTGTTTAAAATCAAGGCGGTAAGGGAAACAGCGGGCAGTTAGTTTTTCGGGGATTCGCATCACGACATCACATTTACAAGTAGTAACAAAAGCGCAAAAAGCAGGGCATTGAGGGCAGTGCGCTTTAAAAAAGGATCGTAATCCACCGGCACTTTCACCTTGCGTATTTTATAGAGGTTGAGCAGCAGCCAAATGCCAGCTACTACCCAGCCAAGGTGCAACTGTAACGATTGCCCACGGGCGTAGTACAGCAAGGCCAACAAGGCCGACAGCACTAATAAAGTATGGTAACGCACTGCCGCCTGGGCTCCAAAACGCACGGGAATGGTGCGCTTTCCGGCACGGGCATCACTTTCACGGTCGCGCATATTGTTGAGATTGAGCACGGCTACCGACAAAAGACCCATGCCCAAGGCCGGCAGCAGCAAATCGACTTGCAGTCGCTGGGTATGCAAGTAATAGGTACCTAAAACAGCAATGAGGCCAAAAAACAAAAGGACCGAGATATCACCAAGACCGGCATAACCATACGGATTGCGCCCTGCCGTATATTTAACAGCCGCGGCGATGGCTGCCATTCCAAGGAGTAAAAGTGTAAAAAAGCCAAGACTAAATCCCCCAAACGCCAGCCAAAGCAGTGCCACACCTGTGAAAAAAGAAAGTGCACCGAAAACCACCATGGCCTTTTTCATGGCCAAAGCACTTATGGTACCGGAGGCTACCATGCGGTCGGGCCCCACCCGGCCCGACAAATCGGCCCCATTCTCAAAATCGCCATAATCATTGGCCAAATTGCTCAAAATCTGCAGAAAAACAGCTGTTAACACCGCCAAAATGCTAATAGGCCAGTGGTGCAGTCCGTGCAAGGCCGCCAAACCGCAACCCAACAAAATCGAAGCTGTAGCCAGTGGCAGGGTGCGCAAGCGGAAGGCAATGAGCCAAGGTTTTATCATGGAAAAAGGTTGTTGGGGCGAATTTCGGGAAAATGTAGGAAAACGCGGTCATTTGCTTTCAATCAAACCAATGACGCAACCCATGCAATTATTTAGATGCAGTCGCAACTCTAAAATGCTTGGTTATATTTGAGGAAAAAAAGAATGACCAGAATCTCCACCTTCCTGTTTATTTCTGCCATGGCTTTTGGCACGCCCGTTTTGGCCCAAAAAGCTCCCGCTAAACTTAAAGCAGGTGCAACCATCGAGCAAGTGAGCCAGCTGAATTACACATTTGCGCAGCTGACTGCTGCCTACGCCCCGCTAGATAACCCAATATCACTAACAGCCGGTATCACCTGGGACGACCCTTCCTTGCTGATTCCAACACCGTTCCCCATCAGTCTCAACAGCGTTGCGGTAGATGTGATTGGCATTGATGGATTGGGCGCCATGGTGGTAGGTGCGAATAACGCCAATCCTAACGTTTTGCATGTAGCATTGCCATTTGAAACCGACATCATCGACCGGGGTTATGATAGTTCTATCAACCTTTCGTCCATAAACTACAAAGTAGAAGGCGCAGTAGGCAGCAGAATTTTAAAAATCGAATGGAAAGAAGTAGGTTCTTACGGAGAGTATGATATGCTCGGGGGAATCCTCACCAACTACATCAGTTTTCAGGCTTGGATCTATGAAGGCACCCATGTGATTGAATACCGATATGGTGCAAACACCATCACCAACCTCCCAATGTTTTACGAAGGTGAAACCGGGCCACTCGTTGGCTTCGCCATTGAATCGGCAACTGGTATCTCTACCAATTTACTCAGCGGTCCGGTAGCTAGTCCTACCCTCATGACCACCCTCCAAGCAGTAATTGGCACACCTACCAACGGTACGGTATATCGCTTTACCCCAGTGGGAGGCACCGGCACTTCCGTGGCAGAGCAGCAGCTGAGCAGCCTGCTCAAAGCCTATCCTAATCCTGCCACCGACCTATTGAATCTGCAACTGCAAGACAACCAAACATCGGCTTTGGTGCAGCTGTATGACCTCAGCGGCCGCGAAGTAAAGCGTGTGACCATGAACGAAATGCAGCAAACTGTTGACATCAGCGATTTGGCAGCTGGCATGTACACCCTACGCATGCAGGGTGCAGCGGGCAGTTTGAAAGTGATTAAAAAATAAAATTCCCTACCTTTATAACAGCCATCCTGCGGGGTGGCTGTTTGCGTTAAAACACCTATCATGGCCGACTTTGTACTCAAGGATGCTTTCGATCCTGCCTTCATCCACAGGCTTGCACAAGCCTGTGAAAAGCTGCAAAGTGGCTTTAACAAAGCAGCGTTTTTAGCCGAGGCATTGCCCGAAAACTGGACTGACTTCTCCCTCAAAGCACGCATGCGGCACTTGAGCCTAGCTCTCGGCAAGCACCTCAACGGCAGCTATGCCAAACAATTAGAGGTGGTATTGCTGCTGGCACCACAATTCAACGGTTTGGCCGGCATGCTTTTTCCCGATTTTGTGGAAGTACACGGTCAGGCCGACCCCGATCGCTCCATTCCCGCCCTCGCCCAGCTCACCCAGCACTTCAGCGCCGAATTTGCCGTGCGGCCCTTCTTACAGCAGCATCCCGAGCGCATGCTGCTGCAGCATCACGCTTGGGCCGAGCACCCAAATGAGCATGTACGGCGCTTGGCCAGCGAGGGCATCCGGCCGCGACTGCCTTGGGGACAAGATGTGGCCTGGGTTAAAAAAGATCCCGCCAAAGTGCTGCCCATCCTCGAAAAACTCCGCAACGATCCTTCCGAATACGTTCGGCGCTCGGTGGCCAACAACCTCAACGACATCAGTAAATCGCATCCAGAGCTGGTATTGAGCCTTGCCCAGCGCTGGATAGGCCAAGCTGCTACCACCGATGCCCTGCTCAAACATGCCCTGCGCGGTCTGCTCAAAAATGGCCATCCCCAAGCATTGCAGCTGTTTGGCTTTGGGGGAGAAGTGGCATTTGCTTTAAGTAATGTGCAGATCAGTCCGAGCACCCTGGCCATCGGACAAAAACTCAGCTTCGCCTTCGAACTGCAGCACCTCGGTACCCAACCTGCCAAATACCGCCTCGAATACCTGCTGCATTACGTTAAAATGAATGGCAGTCTGAGCCCCAAAGTCTTCCAAATCGCCGAAAAAACCCTCCAGCCCAACGAAAAATGGTTGATTCAGCGGCAGCACAGCTTCGAAGAACGCACCACCCGCAAGCACCAGCCCGGTATTCACCAATGGCAATTGCAGCTAAACGGCCAACTGCAAAGCCTGCATCCCATCGAATTGCTGGCCCCTTAAATCAATTGTTGCCTTTCTTTAAAAGGCAGCCTCTTTTCTCCCGATTTATTCGGATTTTTGCGCCATGAATATTTTATCGGTAGAAAAGCTGGCCAAGAGTTTTGGCGATAGGTTTTTATTCAAAGACCTGTCATTCGGCTTAAACCAAGGGCAAAAAGTGGCGCTGGTGGGCTTAAACGGCACTGGCAAAAGCACCCTCATGCGCATCATTGCGGGCAAAGAAACCCCCGACAGCGGCAATTTTAGCATCCGCAGCGATGTGCGCACGGCCTACCTCGAGCAAGAGCCGTTGATGGGCGAAACCGCCAGCGTAAACGACGCCATTTTTGCCAGCGAACATGCCGATGTGCAGCTGTTGCGCCGCTACTACCAGCTCATCAGCAAAGACGATTTGAGCGAAGCCGAGCAGGAAAGCATGCACGAGCTCATCATGGAAATCGATGGTCGGCAGCTTTGGGACTACGAGCAGCAGGTAAAACAAATCCTCAGCGAATTAGGCATCACCCAATTCGACCAACCCGTGCACAAGCTTTCGGGCGGACAGCGCAAGCGGGTGGCCATTGCCCAGGCTTTGGTAAGCCGGCCCGAGTTCATTCTCATGGACGAACCCACCAACCACCTCGACCTTGAACTGATCGAATGGCTGGAGCACTACCTCAGCACCCAGCGCATTACGGTATTAATGATTACCCACGACCGCTACTTCCTCGAGAGCGTTTGTAATGAAATATTTGAGCTCAACCGCGGTAAAATGTACCGCCATGCCGGCAGCTACGCCGATTTTGTGGAGAACAAAACCATACGCGAAGAAATTGCAGCGGTAGATGCCGACAAAGCGCGTAACCTCATGCGCAAAGAGCTCGAATGGATGCGCCGGCAGCCCAAAGCACGGGGCACCAAGTCGAAAGCACGGGTCGAAAACTTCTACAAGCTCGAAGAAAAGGCCAAAGGCCCTTCGGTGCAAGGCCAAATAGAGCTCGATGTGAGCGGCAAACGCCTTGGCGGCAAGGTGCTCGAACTCTCCTACCTCCAAAAGAAATTTGGGGAACACACCATTCTGGATGATTTCAGCTACATTTTTACCCGCACCGACCGCATTGGGGTGGTGGGCAAAAATGGCGTAGGCAAAAGCACCTTCCTCAACCTCATCGCAGGCCTCCAACGGCCCGACGGTGGCAAAATCGACAAAGGCGACAACACCACCATTGGCTACTACACCCAGCAGGAGCTGCAATATGTACCTGGCCAAACGGTCATCGACCTGGTGAAGGCCCGCGCCGAGTTCATCAAGCTGTCGGACGGCCGGGAGCTCAGCGCCTCCAACTTCTTGAACCGCTTTTTGTTCCCGCCCAAGCAGCAACACGACCACATCAGCAAGCTCAGCGGGGGCGAAAAACGCCGTTTACAACTGCTACTGGTGTTGATGCAAGGCCCCAACTTCCTCATCCTCGACGAGCCTACCAACGACCTCGACCTCGAAACCTTAAATGTGATTGAGGAGTTTTTAGATGAATTTCAAGGCTGCTTGGTGCTGGTGTCGCACGACCGTTACTTCATGGACCGCCTTGTAGACCACCTGTTTGTGTTTGAAGGAGACGGACAAATCCGTGATTTCCCGGGCAATTATACCGACTACCGTGAGTCACTGAAACTTGCCAAAAGCGCCCAAAAACAAGCTGCAGCTGAACAAACCCTCGCTGCGCCCGTGCAAAAGGCCAAGGTAGAAGCACCTGTAGCCCCTAAAGTGGAGCCTACAGCCAAACGCAAGCCCAGTTTTCAAGAAAAAAAGGAATTCGAACAGCTCGAAGCCCGCATTGCAGAGCTCCAACAAAAAATAGAAGAGCTCGAAACCCAGCTCAGTGGCGGCCAAGGCAGTGCCGAAGATTATGCACGCTGGGGTCGTGAGCTCACCAACAGCAAAGAACAGCTCGACGCTGCCGAATTGCGTTGGTTAGATTTGTCTGATTTGATGTGATTAGCGGTGTACCGTACGGTTCATTCTACTAACGTCGAAGCCCAAATCGGTAGCTCGGCTTAAGAGACTGTCGTACAAGGCCGGCTCCATTTGTTGCTGGCGACATAAAATCCACAGGTATTTGCGATTGGGCGTGCCCACCAAGGCATACTGGTACGCAAGCGTATCAAGCGCCAAAATGTGATAAGGCGCACTAAAAAGCTTGAAGAATTTTACCCGCAAGCGACTTGTACTGCCTTTCGACTCGGGATAGGCCTTACCTGTAATGTCCTTTACTTTGCCATTGGTACTGTCGATACAATGGTTGTACACCTCAATTTCACCCTCCTTTAAGGTATACTGCGCATAGGTATTGGTGCAATTTTTCTGCGGGCGCAAGGGAAAAGAGGCAATTTCGTACCACCGCCCCTGGTAGCGCTCTAAATCTACAAAGTCTACCACCGGCAAAGGCGGGTGGCTGCTGCAGCCTTGTATGATGAAAAACAAAATGCCTAAAATGCTGAATGACTGATTTTTCATGATGCGGGGTGCCGCTGAAGGGCTTTCTACAAAGCTAAACAATATCAACGCCATGCGGGTTGCTTTTCGAAAAATCTACCCGGCAACCCATTTTAGCCGCAATTTTTCAATGGTGCAACATCAGATTTAGTGAAATTTTACTATTATTGGAGTTACATTTCAACCAATCCAAAGATGAAATTAGCTAATACCATCTTTTTCAGTGCCATCCTCCTGGTTTTTGGTCCAAACGCCATCGCCCACAACGAAGCCGCCGAAATCCGCTATGTACAACAAAATCAGGCATATGACGCCCCTTGGCAGCAAGAACTCAAAGTGCTCACCAACTGGCGGCACTTCAGTAAACGCCACCCCTCGTGGCATGTGATTTTTAACGAGGGCAACAACAAACCTCACCGCGCCTACGGCGATGCCATCCGCGTAACAGGGGCCGACTTGATGGCCCGCAGCTGGCAATTTATGGCCCAGGAACTCGAAGGCTTTAACATTCCGGCCGGACAACTCGAACTCGTAAATACACACAGCTCCGCCAAATTCGATTTTGTGAATTTCAGACAGTTGTATCAAGGCCTCGAAATCATCAACAGTCGCCTCACCCTCAAATTCACCAAAAATGGGGAAGTGGTTTTGTTTGGATTGGATGTGTTTAACGATATCAACCTCAGCACCACCCCTACAGTGAGCGAAGCCCAAGCCATTTTATTGGCCAAGGCTGGCTTACACCACATCACCGGCAGCAGTGCCACACCACAGCTCAAGGTGCTCGCCATTCCTGGTAATCGCAGCTACAGCTTCAAACTCGTTCGCGAAGTATTTATCGATGGCATCGACCATGAACAAGTACCCGAGCGTTGGGAAGTTTTGGTTGATGCCCAAACAGGCGAACTATTGTCGCGCCGCAATTTAGTGGTCAACATCAGCGGTCCAGAACAAGCCCGGAACGGCGGCAATGGGCCTGAAGCCAACGGCAACCTTACCCTCAAAGGCACCATTTTTCCAGTGCATCCCTTTTTACCAGATTCATTGGTCAACCTCCCTCATTTACAGTTTACAGTAAACGGCACCACCTATTTTACCGATGCCAATGGCGTGTATGATTTTGGCATCAATAATTTACCGCAAACAGGCACTTTTCCACTACTCGGCCGCTGGTCACGCGTGGTGCATGGCAATACCGGCTCCAACATCCCCACCTTTACGCTGCAGATAGACTCCCTACGCGATACCATCCACTTTAATGGCCGCGGTACAGCCCCCGCCACCAACACCATTCGCCACCTGAGTGCTTATTACCACACCAGCCTGGTGCACGATTATATGAAAACAGTGTTGCCACGCTTTACAGCGCTCGATATTCCACTCACCACGCGGGTAGACCGCACCGATGGCACCTGCAACGCCTTCTTCAATGGCAACTCCATCAATTTTTATACAACAGCCGGCGGGTGCCATGCACTCTCCATGGTAGCCGACGTGGTATACCACGAATATGGTCACGCCATCACCAATTATTTCTACAACTCATTGGGACAAAACTTCCAAAATGGCGCCATGGGAGAAGGCTATAGCGACATTTTCGCCATCACCTTAAACAACAGTCCTGTATTAGGCATTGGCTTCAGCGCTACCAATCCCAATACATCTATCCGCCGTTACGACATCAATCCGAAAATTTTCCCGCAGAATTTAGTAGGACAAGTACATGCCGACGGAGAAATTATCTGTGGTGCCTGGTACCGTGCCGCACAAAACATTGGCAACGAAGACACCATGATGCGCATTTTAGGCGAATCGATGTATGGTTTGGCCAACGCACCCAATGGTCAGGAAGGTTTGCTTTACACCGATATTTTGATTGATGCCATCCAGGCAGATGACAACGACAACAACCTAAGCAATGGCACGCCGCATTTTGCACAGCTGGTAAATGCCTTTGCCTTCCATGGCATTAGCTTATTATCGAATGTCAATTTTACCTTCAGCCCTGTAGCAGATGCGAATGAAAATCAGCCCATCAATATCTCTACCAACATTGTAGTTGCTCCGCCTTTTGATGTGTTTGTAAGTGGGGCTAAAGTCGTTTACCGCCTCAACAATGCGCCAATTTCGAGCAGCGACACCATCACACTCACATCAGCCGGTGGTAACAACTACACTGGCAGCATTCCAGCACAACCTAAAGGCACCATCATCCGCTATTTTGCCGCGGTAACCGATCACAGTGGTAATTTAGGTTCAGCGCAACCTGCCAATGCCAACGATGCCGTAAGTCCAAACCTACACTTCAACATCCTGGTTGGCTTTACCGAATACCTCAGCAATACGTTTGAAGTAGCTACCGATGATAACTTGTTTACGGTAGGCTGGGGCGCCGATAATGCGACCGCTGGCATCTGGGAGTTTGGGGTGCCCGTGCCTTCTTTCGCCCAAATTGGCAATCCCGCCAGCATTGTACAACCCGGCAGCAACGCCACACCAGGTGGTAGTCGCGCGGCCTTTACTCAAAACGCCAATTCACCCAACGACCCCATTGGAACCGCAGATGTAGACGGCGGTCGCACTACCCTCTTCACCCCGGTTTACGACATGAGTATGTATGTAGACCCAGTATTCAGCTATATGCGCTGGTATACCAACGATATGGGGGCCAATCCCAATACCAAAAACTGGGATGTATTTGTAACCAACAACGGTGGTGCCACTTGGCTGTTGGTTGAACGTACGCGCCGCAGCGACCGCAGCTGGCGCCGCAATGTAGTACGGGTGGCCGACATTGTACCGCCTACCAGCACCGTGCAGTTCCGTTTTGTGGCCCAAGACCCTAATCCTGGCGCCATTGTAGAAGCCGCCATTGACGATATCCGCATCTATGATCTGGCACCAGCTACCAGCACCCGCTCACTCACCAGTCAGATGAAAGTTCTGGCTTATCCGAACCCGGCTTCACAAGATTTGAACTTACGGTTTGAATTAACGAACGACGATCAAATGTTTATTACGCTGCGCAATACCCTTGGTCAAATAGTATATCAGCAAAACCAACGTCTCGACGCTGGCCTGCAGCAATTACAATTGCCTGTAGCCAATTTGGCGCGTGGCATGTACATTTTAGAAGTGCGTGGCAGTCAACACAGCGCCCACGAAAACATCATCTTGAAATAAAATCGCCTAAGTTGAGCACTTAAGCGCTTGCCAAAGGAAAAAAAGCCTGTGGCAAGCGCTTTTGCTTTTAACTTTGCGGCTTGAATACCCTGAATTATGAAAATATCCTACAATTGGCTGCTCCAGTATTTAGAAAAGCCAGTAGATCTTGATACGCTCAGCGCCGGTCTCACCGAAATTGGGCTTGAAGTAGATGGCATCGAAAAAATCGGGCAGGATGCGCAGGCTTTGGCGGGACTCGTAGTGGGCGAAGTGCTGAGCTGTGAGCAACACCCCAATGCCGATAAGCTCAAGTGCACCGTGGTAACCACCGATGGCAGCAACCGCTTACCCATCGTTTGTGGGGCGCCGAATGTGGCGGCAGGACAAAAAGTAGTGGTGGCTACCGTTGGCACTACGCTCCAGCCCCTGGGCGGGGAGGGCTTTACCATCAAAAAGGCCAAAATCCGGGGCGAAGTAAGCGAAGGCATGCTTTGCGCCGAAGATGAAATAGGCATAGGTGAAAGTCACGACGGCATCATCGTATTGCCCGCCGAAACCGCGATAGGCACGGCAGTAGCCGATATTTACGGAGGGCAGCAAGACTACCAAATCGAAATCGGCCTCACCCCCAACCGCACCGACGCCATCTCCCATTACGGTGTGGCGCGCGACATAGCCGCTTACCTGCGCATTGGCCGCAAATTCCCGGAGCTTACCGAGCCAACCGAGGTGCAACAAACGCAGGAGGTAGCCATTCAAATCAACAATCCTGCGGCCTGTAGTCGCCTCGCCGGCATTTGCATCAGCGGAGTAAAGCTGGGCCCCTCGCCCGAATGGCTGCAGCAGCGTTTGCAAAGCATTGGCAGCAAGCCCATCAACAATGTGGTAGACGTGACCAATTTTGTAATGTTTGAGCTCGGCCAACCTTTGCATGCCTACGATTTACGCAAGGTAAAAGGCAACACCATCATCGTGCGCAGTGCAGAGCCGAATGAAAAAATCACCTTGCTCGACAAAAAAGTCTATCAGCTGAGTCCTGCCAACCTCCTCATCTGCAATGCCGAGGAAGCCATGGGTGTGGCCGGGGTAATGGGTGGCTTAAACGACTCTATTGCCAGCGATACCACCGATATTTTCATCGAAAGCGCCCATTTTGACGCCTCCACCATCCGCAAATCCTCACGCCTGCTTGGCATCAAAAGCGACGCCAGCTACCGTTTTGAGCGCGGCACCGATCCCGAAATGGTGCTTCCAGCCTTGCAAAGGGCCGTGAACCTCATCATTGAAGTAGCCGGCGGAACCGTGAGCAGCAGTTTGGTAGATGTGGCCTCCACCGTGCCTGTGCCCAAGCGCATGCATTTGCTCTTCAGTAACTTCGACCGCATCATTGGCAAAAAAATCAAACGCGAAGAAATCCGCGACATTTTGCAGCGCCTCGACTTCCGCATCGAATACGACTATTCCGAAGGCTTGCAAGTGGTTGCCCCCAACTACCGCGTTGATGTAACCCGCGAAATCGACGTAATCGAGGAGGTATTGCGCATCCATGGACTCAACAACATCCCGCTAGGTGCCCCGATTCACTACGAAGTGGGCTATCCGCAGCGCGGCGATAAAAACGACTGGCAACAAACCATCAGCACCCAGTTGGTAGGCAGCGGCTTTTCCGAAACCATGAGTTTGTCGTTCATCAGCAACGAAGAACTCGCCCTCATCCCTGGTTTTGAAGGCAGAGAGGTGCGGGTACTCAATCCCGTAAACGAACAAGTGCCTGTATTGCGGCCAAGCTTGCTTTTCAGCGGCTTGCAAAATATCGCCCACAACATCAACCGCCGGCAGCTCGACTTGCAGTTTTTTGAGTTTGGGAAGATTTACTTCAAACATCAAAAAAGCCGCAAGGAGCAAGACCAGCTCGGCTTGTTCATCACCGGCAACCAGCAGGCTGAAAGTTGGTATGGCAAGGCAACCAAAGCCGATTTGCCACAACTGCATGCCCATGTGCGCAATATGCTCCGCCGGATGGGCAGCATGGCAGCCCTGGAACTGCGCGAAGGCAGTCACCCTTGCTTGATCAACCAGCTTCAATATAATTTTGAAGGCAAGCCGGTGGTGTATCTCGGACAAGTAGCGCCAGCCATCTGCAAGCATTACGACATCAAGCAAGAAGTGTGGTTTGCTACCATCGACTGGGACAAGATTTTACGCGCCAGAAGTGCCAAATTACGTTTCCAGGAACTCCCCAAATATCCTTCGATGCGCCGCGACCTCGCCTTGGTGATTGCCACCGACGTTAAATACCAGGCCCTGGAACAAGCGGCCCGCAGCACAGCAGGCAAATTGCTCAAGGAGGTGAACTTGTTTGATGTGTACGAAGGCGACAAGCTGGGTGCAGGCAAACGCTCTTACGCCCTGAGCTTTGTTTTTAACGACGAAGAAAAGACACTCACCGACCAAGAAGTAGACGTCGTGATGCAGAAATTAATCGTTAACTTTGAAAAATCTTTAGGAGCCACTGTGCGCCAATAATCAGAGATGGAAAAAACGATTGTTCAACAACTAAACGCGATTAAACAGAAGCTGGAGCGCTTTTCTAAGAAAATGCAACAGCTCACTGGCGAAAATCAGCAGTTGAAAGAGCGATTGGCCGTAGTCTTGCAACAAAAAGCCGAGCTACAGCAACAACTCGAAGTATTGGAATCACAGAAAAAAATCCTGAAAATTGCGAAAGGACTCGAACATGATCCCAAAGCAAAGCAGGAGGCCAAGCTAAAGGTGAATGAGTTCATTAAAGAAATCGATAAGTGTATTGCTCTGTTGCAAGACTAAGTAAAAACAGGAAATCGGTTGAGAACCATGGAAAATAAGCATCTTAATATCAAGATAGGCGACAGAGAATACCCGGTGGTAGTACCGGCATCCGACGAACCACGCGTTCGGGAGGCCGAGCAATTGATCAATACAAAGCTCAAGGAGTTCAAAACCTTGTACCCAGGAGCTGATAAAACCGATCATGCAGCGATGACCGCTTTTTTTCTAGCCAACGCATTATTGTCTGTTGACACCAGCACCCAAAGCAATCAGCTCGAAGTGCAGGTTGCCATCCAAGAGCTCAATACGCTCCTCGATGGCCTCAACGTTTAACCATGATTCACAACCTTTCTGTTTAGCGATAGCTGCAACCGGGCCTAAAAACAACCCGTAATGCTAACAACCATCATCATAGGCGTAGCAGCGCTTGTGGCAGGTGCAGGACTAGGAAAAGTACTCCTGATGCCTGCCGCCAACAAACAAAAAGAGGAGGCCGAAAAAGAAGCTGGCCGCATCCTCAAAGAAGCAGAATTGCGTGCTGAAGGCATCCGCAAAGAAAAAGAACTGCAAGCCAAAGAGCGTTTCTTGCAATTGCGTGCCCAGCACGATGAAGAAACCAATAAGCGCAACCAGGGCGTGATCCAAAAGGAAAACAGCCTGAAGCAGAAAGAGCAGAGCCTGAACCAAAAAATCGAACAAACCTCGCGCAAAGAGGCAGAGCTCGATTCGGCCAAAGAAAACCTCAATCGCCAGCTCGAAATTTTGGAGCAACGCAAGGAAGAGATGGCCAAAGCCCACCAAAGCACCGTTAAAGCCCTCGAAAAAATCGCCAACCTTACCGCCGACGAAGCCAAGCAACAGCTCATCGAACAGCTCAAAGGCGAGGCCAAGAGTCAGGCCATGGCCCAAATCAAAGAGATTGTTGACGAAGCTAAAATGCAGGCCAACAAAGAGGCTAAAAAAGTGGTGATCGAAAGCATCCAGCGCACGGCCACCGAACATGCCATTGAAAACGCCATTTCGGTATTCCCAATCAAAAACGACGATGTAAAAGGCCAAATCATCGGTCGCGAAGGCCGTAACATCCGTGCTTTTGAAGCTGCCACCGGTGTTGAACTCATTGTTGACGATACCCCGGAAGCCATCATCCTGTCGTGCTTCGACCCACTGCGTCGTGAAATTGCCCGCGTGGCCTTGCACCGTTTGGTTACCGACGGCCGCATACACCCAGCGCGTATCGAAGAAGTGGTAGCCAAAACCAAAAAGCAAATCGAAGAAGAAATTGTGGAGATTGGCGAACGTACTTGTATCGACCTCGGCATACACGGCTTGCACCCAGAACTGGTGCGTTTGGTAGGTAAGATGCGCTACCGCTCGTCTTACGGACAAAACCTCCTCCAGCACAGCCGCGAAGTGGCCAATCTTTGCGCCACCATGGCCGCAGAGTTGGGTCTCAATGCCAAATTGGCCAAACGGGCTGGCTTGCTGCACGACATTGGCAAGGTGCCAGACGACAACCCAGAAATCCCACACGCCATCCTCGGCATGCAGATAGCAGAGCGCTGTAAAGAACATCCTGTGATTTGCAACGCCATTGGTGCCCACCACGATGAAATTGAGATGACCGACCCCATTTCGGCCATTGTACAAGCCTGTGATGCTGTTTCAGGTGCCCGCCCGGGTGCCCGTCGCGAAGTAATCGAAGGCTACATCAAGCGTTTGAAAGACCTGGAAAACCTCGCTGTATCTTACCAAGGTGTGGAAAAGGCCTTCGCCATCCAAGCAGGTCGCGAACTGCGCGTGATTGTAGAATCTGAAAAAATCAGCGACGATGCCGCCGAGCTCATGTCAGTCGACATCTCCCAACGCATCCAAAACGAGATGCAATATCCGGGACAAATCAAAGTCACGGTGATTCGAGAAAAACGGTCAATCGCTTACGCCAAATAAACCACCCGATGCCCTCTTACGAGGGCATCGGCATTTTTACGCATGCATGTACTCCTTGAAAAAACGCCATCCAGCCCCGCCACGCACTTTGGCCAAAGCAATGCCAAGTCTGCTAGCTTATCAAGATTTCGCGTAGCTGAAGCTACCGTAGGGGGTGTGCAGCTCAACGCTGGCTGTTGCAGCAGCTTCCACCCTGCCCACGATTTGCGCCTCTACCCCAAAACTGCGTGAAATGTCAATCACTTCCTGGGCATGGGCCTCAGGTAAATACACTTCCATGCGGTGCCCCATGTTAAATACCTGATACATTTCTTTGTAGTCGGTTTGCGACTCCGCTCGTATCATCTCAAACAAAGGCGGCACCGGAAAAAGATTGTCCTTAATTACACGTACATCTTCTATAAAATGTAACACCTTGGTTTGAGCCCCGCCCGAACAATGCACCAAGCCATGAATCTGCGGTCTCAATTGCTGCAGCACCTTTTGCAGTACAGGTGCGTAGGTGCGCGTTGGCGATAATACCAATTTGCCGGCGTCTAACGGACTTCCAGCCACGGCATCGGTCAACAGCTTACTTCCTGCATATACCAAGGCCGCATCAATACCCTGGTCGTATGTTTCGGGATAGCGTTGCGCTATGAGTTTATTAAATACATCGTGACGGGCCGAGGTGAGTCCGTTCGACCCCATGCCCCCATTATAGCTTTGCTCATAAGTAGCTTGGCCATAGGACGCCAAGCCCACAATCACATCACCTGCTTGGATGCGGTCGTTGCTCACCACCTCCTTGCGGCGCATGCGAGCCGTTACCGTAGAATCAACCACCACCGTGCGTACCAAATCGCCGAGATCGGCCGTTTCACCGCCTCCAAAGTGAATGTGCACCCCGTGTGCCGCCATTTCTTCTATAAATTCCTGCGTGCCCGAAATCAAAGCACTGATTACTTCGCCCGGCACCAGGCGCTTGTTGCGCCCAATGGTTGACGAGAGCAAAAAGCCGCTCGTCGCCCCTACACATAATAAATCGTCAATGTTCATCACCACCGCATCAATGGCAATGCCCTTCCACACACTCAAATCACCCGTTTCTTTCCAATAGGCATAAGCAAGCGAGGACTTGGTTCCTGCCCCATCGGCATGAATGATGTTGCACCATTCAGGATCATTGCCCATGAAGTCAGGCAAAATTTTACAAAAAGCCCGCGGATAGAGCCCCTTATCGAGCTTAGCAATGGCCTTGTGAACGTCCTCTTTGGCGGCAGATACGCCCCGATCGTTGTATTTCGACTGACTCATGGTATGCAAAAAAAGAAAGGGCAAAGTTACTTGCCCTTTCCTGTATTTTCGAATGTGATTACTCTTTTCTTGGATCCGTGAAGATTTGGTCGGTATCCTCTTCTTCCTTACCAGTTACACGACGGTATTTGATGATGCCCTTGAAGTCGGTCGACAACACCTTGAAAGTGGTACGCCGGTTCAGCTGGTGCTCCTCGTCACTACACTTCACCCCATTGGCACACTGGTTTAACAACTGCGTCTCGCCATAGCCTTTGGCCTGCAAACGTGCACTGTCAATGCCATTTTCAATCAGATAATTCACCACCGATTGCGCCCTGCGCTGCGATAACTCCAAATTGTATTCATCCGAACCTCTCGAGTCGGTATGCGAATTGATGGCAATAATCAAGTTCTCTGACTTCTTCATCATGTCAATCAGCACTTTCAGATTTTCTTTCGATTTAGGAGTTAAGTCTGCACTATTGAAAGCATACAAGATGTCGTTCAAAGTAATTTCCTGAATTGGCACCAGTTTCAGGGGAATGTTTATCACAAAATCCTTTGAATCTTCCAGTCCCTTGGTGGTTAAGGACGTATCTTCTCCAAAATAATCTTTCCGGGTTACTTCAAGGCGGTAGGATAAGCCCTCCCGCAAACGAAACGTATACATGCCCTTATTATCGGTGATGGCATCAATATAGCTGCTGTCATCCATAATGAGCTTCACTTCGGCACCAGACAATGGACGACGCGTGCTATCGTCATACACCAGACCGCTCAGGTTAAACTGCAAAGGCGTAAGTACCCACTGCCAAATATCATCGCTCCCACGACCACCAGGACGGTTTGAACTTAAAAAGCCTTTGTCTTTACGGGCATTGGCAATAAAAGCAAAATCATCCGCACCCGAATTGATGGGGTATTTCATATTTACAGGCTGCTCCCATTCTGTACCCGATCCTTCTGACATAAAAATATCTAAACCTCCCATACCTGGATGGCCATCCGATGCAAAATAAATGGTATTGTCGTCCTCGTGGATGTAGGGGAACATCTCGTCGAATTCAGTATTCACAGCAGGTCCTAAATTGATGGGAGCTTCCCAGTCATTTCCACGGCCTTTGTTCATGAACCAAATGTCCTTCCCACCAAAGCCACCTTCCGCATTGTCTGCAACAAAGTAGAGTTTCTTTTGGTCGCGTGAGAGACTCGGCTGCCCTACATTGATGGTATCACCAAAAATCTCTATCAATTCGGCATCACTCCATTTGGCGCCAGCCTTTCGGGCCATAAATATTTTGCACTCTCCCGTTTTGCTGCTACACCTCGTAAAGTACATAATGGTTCCCGTCTTGTTAACGGTGGCAGTACCTTCATTGAAGGCCGTATTCACGCCCCCCTCAATAACAGTAAGCTTGCTCCACTTGCCCCGGCGGTCAACCGTGCTCTCAAACAAATCACTAAAATCTTCTCCAATACGGCCATAAAGCTTTTTGCCCGTTGCATCTTCCCGGGTAGAACTTAAAATCACCCCGTTATTTTTATACAAGGCCAAGGCATAGTCCGATTGGCGCGAATTAAAAGCACGCATATTGTTTACCTCATAGCGTGAAGGCATATTCATCCAAGTTTTTGCCAACTTGCACGACTCCATCAGCCACTTCGCCCTGCTATCGGTCGGATTTAAGCCCAAATACGCATTATACTGCTCAATAGCATCATCATACTTTTCCATCCCCCGCAATACGCTCGCATAGTTTAAATATAACTCAGGCTCTTCATAGCCCGCTTTAATAGCCCGAGCATACCAGCTCTCCGCTAACTTATTGTCGTTCATCAAACGATAGCACTCCGCTATCTTAAATGTAGCTGTGGCCTTCTTTTCCTTGCTCTTGATGGCTTTTTTATAGCTGTCGATGGCTAAAAAATAGTTCTCAACTGCAAAAGCTTTATCGCCACTCGACATTTGAGCCAAAGAACGCAAGGGAGAAAGGGCTAAAAAGCCAAATAACAAGATTGAAACTGAAATGCTTTTAAAAGATAGCCGCATGCTTGAGCAGTTAATATTCATACATACCAAAGTAAACGATTTATATGCAATTTGACAAGATAGCAGGGGCATTCTACCTTCAAAAGATGCGCATAAACCAACAAAAAGTTTGAATAACAAAAAAAGACGTGCTTGTGGCACATCTTTTCTTGCTATTTTAATCCCGTTTTAATTCTTTCCAGCCGGCTTTGCTCCGGTGAGATTCATTTTTTTCTTCACAGCTTCCATGATATCGTCTGAATCTTGCTGATACAACAAGGCGCCTGCACTGGTGTCGAATATATAGCTGTATTTGCCTTCTTTAGCTACTTCTTTGATAGCAGCTTCAGCCTTTTCAAAAACAGGACTATACAACTCCTCTTTGCGCTTGGCAATATCTTGTTGTGCCCGTTGCTGGAAATTATCAATATTCGTTTGTAGATCTTGTACCTCTTTTGCACGGTACTCTCTGATGGCCTCCGACCAGCTCGCCTGTTTCGACTGAAAATCACCATACTTGGTTTGCAATTCACCCAACATGGCTTGTAATTGCACATTGAGTTCTTCGGTGTATTTACGCAGACTATCGTCGGCTTTTTTGGTTTCTGGCATCAAACCAACCAATTCAGATGAATTGATGTGACCCAATTTAATTTGTGCAAACGCAGTATTGCCCAGCATAACCGCCAGTACAATGAGTGCTACTTTTTTTAGAATTGACATTTGACTTAAGTTTATTATTTACTTCCTGGTTTTGGTCTCGTTGTTGGCGATGAAGGCGTACCTGCATTGCCAGTTGATCTATTGGTTTTTTTCGCTACTCCCATCGCTTCCAATACCTCGTCGCTTTTGTCTAAGCGACTGTTGGCATACAGCATGGTAAATTCTCCCGCACGGTCAAAAATAATGTCATATCCTTTATCTCGTGCATATTTTTGAACAGCTTCGTAAATCTTGTCTTGAATCGGCTTAATCAGCTCCTTTTGTTTCAAAAAAAGCTCCCCTTCAAAACCAAAACGCTTCCGCTGCATTTCTTCTATTTCTTTTTCCTTCTTACTAATTTCTTCCTCACGCTCTTTACGCATTTTCTCGGTCAACAATACCTGTTCGGCTTTGTAGGCCCGATACATACGATCTACTTCTTTGCGCTTTTCCGACAATTCCTTCGACCATCGCTCTGCTAATACGTCCAATTCGCTTTGCGCTGCAGCATATTCTGGCATTTCTCCTAAAATATACTCACTATCGATGTAAGCAAAGCGCTGAGCCAAAGCCGTCGCACTCCCTAATAAGCTAAAAAGCGTGCCAAAAATCAAAACCTGAACCAGCCGCATCCTTAAAAGTTTTGTCCAATCGAAATATGGATATTGCCTTTGTTCGCATTATCTAAGCCCGGCACACGGTCGAAGCCGTAACCCCAGTCTACCCCAAGCAATCCAAACATGGGCAAAAACACCCGCACACCCGCACCAGCAGATCTGAAATTATTGAAGGGCTCAAATTCACGCACCCTTAAGAAACTGTTTCCTGCCTCCAAAAAGCTAGTCACAAAAATGGTTGCACTGGGATTCAGCGTAATGGGGTAACGCAATTCCATGGTATATTTCTGGAAGGCCGTTGCGCCCAACACCTGTGAACCGGCACGTGGGGTCAAGGAATTATTCTGATATCCCCGTAAGCCAATCAACTCGCGGTCGTCGAGGTTAAAGCCCATGATACCATCCCCACCTACATAATAACGTCCAAAAGGAATGTTACCATAATTTGGGTCAAAATTAGCCATAAAACCAAACTGAACACGGGTCATCAACACTAAATCGCCCAAAAGCTTCAAATAGTATTGCGAATCAAAACGCCATTTGTGATATTCCACCCACTTGAACTTCTCCTCTGCAGGCAAATCTGTAAAATTCTTACGTCCCAGCAAGCTGTAGGGTGGTGTAATCTGCAAGGTTAACGACACACTCGAACCTGAACGTGGATAAATGGGTTGGTCAATGCTGTTGCGCGATAAAGTCTCTTTAAAAAAGAAATTGTTCGAGGTGCCATTCGGCAAAAACACCGTTGCCTGGTTGTTATTCAGCACAAACTGCTGATAGTTTACCGAGTGAATTAAGGTGAAATAATCGTCTGGCACCGTTAATCGTTTGCCTAAGCTCACGCTCACACCATTGATGGTAATCGACTCCCGACGGAGATCGGTCCTCACCAAGCCATTCGACTGTATCGACGTATAGGCACTTACCGTAAGGGCATTCGGCTTTTTACCTCCTAACCAAGGCTCCGTAAAAGAGATGTTGTAGGACTGAAAAAAGCGCCCGTTCGACTGCACTCGGATACTGGCTCGCTGCCCATCACCCGAAGGCACCGGCTTCCAAGCTTCTTTTTGGAAAAATTTACGCGCGCTAAAATTGTTCAATACCAAACCCAAGGAGCCTACCACTTGACCGGCACCCCAGCCACCCGAAAGCTCCACTTGGTCGTTCGAGCGCTCCACCACACTGTAAGCAATATCCACCGTTCCATCGGCTGGATTCGGCGTTGGCACCACCCCAATTTGTTCAGGGTCAAAATAACCTAACTGACTTAATTCACGGGTAGTACGGATAATATCACTGCGACTAAATTTTTGACCAGGCCGCGTGCGTAATTCTCGAATGATTACATGGTCACTGGTTTTTTCATTTCCTGAAACCGAAATCTTATTGATAATGGCCTGGGAGCCTTCATAAATGCGAATCTCCAAGTCAATCGAATCGCCTTCTACCCGTGTTTCCACTGGCGTAATGTTGAAGAACAGATAGCCATTGTCCATATACAAACTCGAAATATCCTGTCCGTTGGGATCTATTTGTAAACGCGTATCTAATACTTCTTTGTTGTAAACAGCCCCACGATCAATGCTCAATACCTTGGTTAATACTGAGTCAGAGTACAAAGTGTTTCCCACAAACCTTATGTCGCGGAAGTAATACTTCTTTCCCTCGTCAATCAAAATGGCAATGGCAATTCTATTGTCAGCATTCCGGTAAATCGAATCTTTCACGATTCTGGCGTCACGGAATCCCTCGGCCTGATACTTGGCCATCAACTTGAGCTTATCTTCCTCGTACTTTTCCTCTAAATATTTGGCATTTCTAAAGATGTTCCAAGCCTGATATTCTTTGGTGCCCTTCAATTGCTTTTTCACCTTTTTGGTGGTCAACGCCTCATTACCTTGTATGTTAATTTCTCCAATTTTGACCTTCTTACCAGGATTTACAGTCACACGCATGATCACCGTATTCAGCATATTGGTATCGGGCTGCTCAGTTAACTCCACCTTTACATCCCAAAAACCCTTTTCAGTATAAAAATTACGCACAATACTTTCCGTGGTTACCTTCATGTTTTGGGTCACAATCTTACCCCGGTATACCTTTAATTGTTCATTGATATCGTCTACCTGGCCCTTTTTTAAATTACGACTAAAAGTAAAACGCGATAAACGCGGCTTTTCTTCTAATTCATACTTTAAAAACATGGTTTCCCCTTCTACCCGGTCTACCAAAATGCGTACGTCGCCAAAAAGTCCCTGCTTCCACAGGTTTTGAATAGCTTTCGAAAATTTCTCTCCAGGTACCGTCACCTTTTCGCCCACACGTAAACCCGAGAGCATAATGAGCACCTCTTTATCTAGAAACTGTGTGCCTGTTACCTGAATACCACCTATGGTATACTCCTTGGGGTTTTTATAATCTACCTCGAAGCTTCCCATCTGTATTTGACCAGTGGCGAAAACAGGGAAAAAACAAAGGAAAAAAAGTACTATTCGATGATTCAATGACATCAGCTAATTCGGATTTGGTCACTAGTCTTGCCAAAACGGCGTTCTCTACCCTGATAGTCTATGATCGCCTGATAAAGATCATCTTTCTCAAAATCAGGCCAAAAAGTTTCAGTAAAATAGAGTTCTGTGTAGGCCAGCTGCCACAGTAAAAAATTGGAGATTCGCTTTTCTCCGCTTGTGCGAATAAGCAGCTCTGGATCTGGTATATCCGCAGTAATTAAACGCTGACTAATTAAAGCCTCCGTAATATCCTCAATGCTAAGCGCTCCAGACTTCACATCTGCGGCAATGGATTGTACACTTTTCACCAATTCCCAACGCGAAGAATAACTGAGCGCCAAATTCAGCTGAAGTCGATCGTTGTCTTTGGTCGTATCAATGGTTTCCTGCAACTGCTGTCTACAGGCCGCCGGCAACATACTCAACTCGCCAAAAGCCACGAGCTTTATCTTGTTCTTCATCAGGGTGTCTGTTTCCGCCTTGATTGTTGCTACCAATAATTCCATGAGCGCATTCACCTCTTGCTGCGGCCGCGACCAATTTTCAGTGGAGAAGGTATATAAAGTCAAATGCTTGATGCCCAACTCTGCGCAAGCCTCGGTAGTATTGCGAACGGCTTGTACTCCATGCTGGTGTCCAAAAATGCGGTGCTTGCCTTGACTATTAGCCCAGCGCCCATTGCCATCCATAATTACAGCAATGTGCTGCGGAAGCCGTTCCGTATCAATTAAATCCCGTAAAGACATTTGCTTTAGTGTAAAGGGCAAAATTACCTAAATCGAGGACATCTCCCCGAATTAATTGTAAAAATGTAACTCATTCCTACGTACCAGTACGTATCGTTAAAGGTATTGATGCCTCTTTGACTAAATGGTTCGCGCAAAGGAATACCCAATTCACCCGAACGGTCTGACAAACGAGCGGCTATTTCACCGCGCTCCGATAACATCAAGTCGTAACCAGCGTAGTTTCCGCTCACATCATCGAGATAGTCGGTAAGCGCATAACGCCCACTAATTTCAAAAGTCAAACTGTGAAACTTATAAAAATTCCAGCGGTAGCCTATTCCAAAGGGAATGCTTAAGGCGATTAAATCGTAGCGGGCACTTCCCGGAAAAGCATCTAAACCTTGGCCTTCTGTTCCTAAGGGCTGAAGCTCTACCTTGTTACCATCGATAATAGCCGTGGGATTAAAGCGAAAACGCGCCAAACCTGCAAATACAAAAGGTGTGTGGTTGTATTTATGATGCCCGGTGATGTATCTTAAAAAATTAAATTCCGCAGTCACCGCCAGTTCTGAGATATAGGTATCGAAACTCAGATTGCGCTGCCGCTGCCATGGATTTGAGGCATTAGCATCACTCGCATTGATTGAAGTAGTAAGATAACCTGCACGGAAACCCCAGTGTGGATTGAGGTTGTATTTAAACCAAATGCCTCCTCCAGGCTTGATATTGAGCGGATTGATGCTCGGCTGAAGATCGCCCATATAACCAGCAACACCCAAAGTGGCACCAAAATCGTATATCTGCGCCTTAACATCTTGCAAGGCCGTGGCTGCTGCCACCAAGCAAAGGAGCATTAGTTTTTTCATTTCCAACGGGGACAAGTTTTCTTGAATAGAACATAGCTAACCGAAAAACCAACGAACAAAAAGGCATCATCATTGCGCGGAGAACCACGGAATGTGCCAGGTTGCGCCGGCTCCAAACCAGTTGACAATTCTTGCCTGCGATCGGCTAAAGCCGCAGCCAATGGCCCCCGGTTTGCCGCCAAAATATTGCTGTTTACGTAAACCCCACTCACATCGTCTAAATAATCGGTGAAAGTGAGTCGGTAGCCAACCTCAAAGCTCATTCTCCAATACTTACTCAAAACCCAACGAAAGCCAGCCCCAAAAGGAATACCCATTTGTGTCAATGAATAAACTTCAGCCTCAGGATATTCCAATAAACCCTGCCCTTCGGTACTTAGCGGTTTTAAATCATACCATTCACCACCGAACTCGGCTTTGGGATTAAATCTGAACAAATTTAATCCACCAAAGAGATAAGGTGTGGTTTTATAATCATTGCGGCGGTGACCAATTTGCCGCAAATTCACTTCAAAAACGCCCGTGAATTCAACCACATCGCTTCTGAAACTTAGGTTTCTTAAATCAACCACGGCACCAGGAATGTTGTCAGACCCAGCAATGCGCGCCCAGTTTACATCGGCCCTTACACTCCACCAGGGATTAAGATGTCGACGAATGTGCACACCACCTCCGTAACGCACATTGTTAAGAAAGGCTGTTGTGTTGTTTAACTCACCAAAATAGCTCGTTCCAAATCCATTAAAACCATACTCAAGGCGTTGTGCCTGTGATTCA
This sequence comes from Sphingobacteriaceae bacterium, assembly GCA_030682795.1. Classification (GTDB taxonomy): domain Bacteria; phylum Bacteroidota; class Bacteroidia; order UBA7662; family UBA7662; genus PNNG01. Next base: position 72,609 of record JAUXNJ010000010.1, on the reverse strand, counting down.
GAAGCAAAAAATAGGAGCAAGAGTAGACTTGCAAAAAATTTAGACATGAAGCAGATTTTGTGCTTAAGTGATTTTTTTTAGCTATTTAAAAAACGAATATAGGAGTAACAAATTGGATTTTAGACCAATCGGCAACAAAATAGCTGTCTTTTCTTTGAAAAGCACTTCAAAGCAGCTGAAATTAATTGCGCTTATCGATGCCCCAAAGCAATTTACTGCGTAAGGTACGTAAGTGTGTACTGTCGTTTAAACGCACCAATAAAAAGTCGAAAGGGTTGCGGTTGATTTCAATTTTCACCTGGTTATCGATATTGGCAGTTCTCGAATCAAGCGATGCCAAAAACTGATTCCCCATGCCTTCTACCTCAAAACTCAATACACTGTTGTCGGGCACCACTACCGGCCGCACATTGAGGTTATGAGGCGCTACGGGGGTAATGACAAAGGCAGGACTCTCAGGCAAAATGATAGGGCCACCACAACTGATTGAATAGCCGGTTGAGCCTGTTGGCGTGGCAACTACCAAGCCATCGGCATAATAGCTGTTGAGCAATTCACCATTGATAAACGCCTTGATTTTAATCATCGAGGCAATGTCTTTTTTGTGGATAGCGAATTCGTTGAGTGCGTAATTTTCTCCATCAAACAATTTAGGTGAAGTGGTGAGCCGCACCATACTTCGTTTTTCAATGGTATAATTACCGCGTAACAGCTGGTCAACTGCTTCTTTTACTTTCGATGGCGCCACAGAAGTGAGAAAACCCAATCGCCCAAAATTGATACCCAATACAGGAATGCCTCGATCGCGCACCCAACTAACGGCATCCAGCAAAGTGCCATCTCCCCCAATGGTTACAAAAAAATCTAAACCTGGATCCAGTTCTTTTTCGGTGCTAAAAAGCGGAAACGCCACCTCGCGGCCAGCTGCTTTGAGGCAGGCAGCAATGGGCTCGTAAATCATTACTTCCGCCTTGGCCTTGCTAAAAGCCTCTAAAAGTTTCAGCAGATGGTCCTGCTGCTCGTCCACAATCGAACGACCATAAATTGCTATTCGCATGCTCTAAATATCGAGGTAGCGCATCAAAGCATCATAGCGCTCGGTGTAAAAATCACTGAGGTGCGACTGGTGATTGAAGCTTTGAATACGGTAACCAAATCGCTCAAAGGTAGCCATTACATAGGTAAGGTCCATCAAATTGAGCTTAAGATGTATGAGCATGAACTCAGGCTCGTCGGCGGGACTAAGCCTCAGATTGATAATTGTGCCATTATTTGACTCTGCAATGCGCGCAATTTCAGAGAGGGAATAATTGTTTTGCGCTACTTTAAGCGTCAATAAGCCTCCCGGTTGAGCAACCACACTTTGGGTGGCCAACCAGGCAGCTAAATCATGTACCTGTACGGTTCCTACATGAAAATCATCTTCATCTACCACGGGTACGGCAGTGGTTTGGTCTTGCTCAAATAGATGCAACAAACGTACAAATGGGTCTGAACTACGTACCGAAAAGTCTTTCCATTCAGCCTTGAAGCTTTCCAAGCTGCTGTCTTCGTCCTGCTCCTCCAATGTTTCGTAGCGTAGCATGCCCAGCAAGCGCTGATCCTCGTCTACCACCGGTAAATCAAAGAGGCGCGACTCCAACATGCGGTCCATGGCAAAGGAAACCGCATCGCTGGGCTTGAGTACAGGAACAAGTGAAAGTTGTATTTCGCTAACAATCATGGGTCAGTAACAGCCAGCACGTAAAAATTGTTCAACGGCCAGCTCCTGCCGCCAAAGATAACACATTGAGCTCGAGAAATGTCTCGATCAATTGTTGGCCTGCCGGGGTCAATATCGATTCTGGATGAAATTGGAGTCCGTATAACGGCAGCACTTGGTGCTTAAATGCCATCAAACAGCCATCTTTACTCTGCGCCAAAGGCAATATTTCGTCTGGTAAATCCTGCAAAACAAGCGAGTGGTAGCGCATCACTTCCAAATGCCGGCCTGTTTTTGAAAACCATGGATCTGCCTTGGTGGTGATTTTAGAAACCTTTCCATGCATGGGCTTGGGTGCTTTTACAAGACTAGCTCCGAAGTGCATACCAATGGCTTGATGCCCGAGGCAAATGCCTAGCATGGGTAGTTTTTCGGCATGATAAGCAATAAAATCAAGCAACCAGCCCGCTTCCTTGGGGGTACAAGGTCCGGGAGATAATACAGCGGCGTCTACCCCTGGCGCTTTCCAATCAAAATCCGGGTCATCATTGCGCACCACCACACACTCAGCACCAGCCAATTGCAGCTGATGCAGCAGGTTGAAGGTGAAAGAGTCGTAATTATCTACCAATAATATCTTCATATCTCTTCCAGCTCTTCTGGTGTAATTAACTTATCAAATAAACCGTCAATCTCCCCTAAAACATCCCCTGCTATTGGTAAAGCCGTCGCACCCCAGTCAATCAAACGCTGGGTGTAGGCCGTGGTATGACCATATAACGTGCTTTCGTATTTGGTATTAGGGTCTATGAGCTGCACCTGATCTACCAGCCAAAGCAAGAGGCCAACCGCAAAGCCCAACTGCAAAATGCCAAAAAGCGCTCCAGCCAGTCGGTTCAGCAGTCCAAGCGCCACTACCTTAAAGAAGCGATCGAGCAGTTTACCCAAAAATAAAATGCCAATCAACACCAGCACAAACACAGTCAAAAAACCCAAAAATGGTAGCCAGCCGGTTTGCAAGTCAAATTGTTCGGCCCAAAAACTGGCTGCCCGGTGCATCAGTCGGAATCCTAAAAACAGGGCCACATAGAGTGCGATAAAGGAAGTTGCAGAAACTGCAAATCCTTTCATGGCCCCGCGCACAGCACCTAGGATTAAAAAAAGGACTATCAGATAATCGAGCCAATTCACTTAGGCACCCAGCAGGCTTTTGATGGTGTCGGCAATGGCTTTGTTGTCGGTTTTTCCGGCCAACTTTTGAATGGCTACCGGCATTACCTTTTTTAAATCGGCCATGCCCAGAGCCCCAACCTCCTTAATGATGGCTGCAATTTCAGCTTTCAACGTATCGGCATCCATTTGGGCAGGTAAAAAGCTCTCAATAACCTCGAGCTCTTCCTTTTCGATTTGAAATAAATCGTCCCGGCCCTGTTCCTGGTAAATGGCCATGCTATCACGGCGCTGCTTCACAAGCTTCTGCAAAATTTGAACGCTCTTGGCCTCATCAATTAGAGCACCCACTTTTTCGGTCTGTGCCAACAAAATCGCCGATTTGATGGCCCTTAAGCCCCGCAAACGAGCTTGGTTTTTTTGCTTCATCGCCTCTTTAATGGCGTCGTTGATAGTAAGGGAGAGGTCCATTGCTGATTTTTGCCTAAAATTACATGAAATAAAGCCATTTTACCATGCGATTTTGTTTGTTGCTTTTGGGATTAGCCATTTACGGGGGCACGGCCTATGGACAGCTCTCCATCCAAAAAGCCGATCAATTGTACGGCACTGCCTCCTTTTATCATGATAAGTTCGAAGGCAGAAGGACAGCCAGTGGTGCTGTCTTTCGGCAAGACAGCCTCACTGCCGCTCATAAAAGCCTGCCCTTGGGCACCCGCGTTTTAGTTACCAATCGTGAAAATACCCTCACGGTTGAGGTAATCGTTAACGACCGCATGTCGAGTCGCTCACCCCACATCATTGATTTAAGTAAAAACGCAGCCCGCCAGCTGAAAATAGGACGACAAGGTTTCGCCATGGTAAGTATTGAAGTCATTCCTACCCTACCGCAGCCAAACAACCCCTTGCTCAAGGCCCCTACACCTTAATTACACCCTTCGAAAACTGGCCGCTCCATCTTGCCTGCTCATGAACCAACACCATGCATTTGGGAAAAACGACCTGCCACCTGGCTCCGCTACTGCTCCTTCATAAGAAGGAATACCAGCAGCAGTTAAGTTTTAATCTGCCTCAGGCCGACCTATAAAATGCCCTTGCCGGTACTTGAGGGTTTCAGCATTCTGAAGTAAACTATCGAGGAGGGCCATGGGGGCATCAATCAGGGGATTTAAGTCGGGCTGCCCCGCTTCAACCCAAGCTGAGTACCAAAAACTACCCACTGCTAAAATCGATTGGCGCAAACGACGCTCCACCAAGCCATTCAGCTTGTTGTTGTACACCTCTGCATAGGTACGGCTGTAGGTCTGCACTTGCCGATTGCCACGCGGCTCCAACACTTTCCAATCGGCCTCGGGCACCGTTTGTCGGGTTTCCATTTCCATGCGCAACACCGTATCTACGGCTGCCCCACTTTGCAGCAGCACTTCCCAGATGCGGTAAAGTGGACTTTCGATGAGCGGTGCAGGACCAACAATGTAATCATACTGCTCATTAAACAGCTCCGGTATGCGTGATTCGAGCAGACCATGGATACCATGTTGGCCGGTTAACTGACCATTATAATTAAGCGTTGCATGCAAAGGAACATGCGCATCGGCAATATAGTGGCCTATATCGGCGGCTACTTTGAGAATACGTTGCTTGTCACGCTCCTTGTATGCCTCCACCAATCGGTAATACATACGTTGTACATGCCAAGGCACAATACCATACGCTTTTAAGGTGTCTTCCGAATATTTAGCCACCGCATCCTGCCACCTGCGCGGTAAGCTATCATAGGGATGGCTGCCGTAATAATCTAAATCAATGTAATGCCGCGGGGCTTCTTCAGGGTCGCTAGTGCGGCGCTTATCGGGATCCACCGCATGCTCGGTGAGATAGTCGAGGTGGTAGCGAAAAAACGGGAAAAGCGCTTCTGGAAGGGTAAAAACCGCTACCCGATTGATCTGTTGGTGTGCCCAAAAACCCCAACTCCCTGCTTCTGGCAATACACATAACCAACAGACCAACAGCAAACATGCCTTTTTCATCTTCCAAAAATAAACAGCAGCTCAACCCTACCCAAGAAGAACTCAACCTAATTATCCACCGCCAAAAACGAAAAAACCGGCACAAGGCCGGCTCTTTCTTTAACTTGATGCTTCAGGATTCCTGAAAACGCAGCTTGTTGATGCGCTTGATGGGACCAGGACAAAAATCCTCGTGACAACTTACGCATTGCGTCAACATGGCGTTGTAGCTTTCCTTGTTAGAGGCTTTCAGCAAATCTTCAAAGGCTTTTTTGAAATCTTCGTTGTGCTGGTAAAAAACCTCTACCAAAACCGTTGAGTCGGTAGGTTCAAGCTGATGGAACTCCAAAAAGCGGTAAAAAGACGAATCTAGCGCTTCACCTGCCTCCACTTTGCCACGCATGGCGTTGCTTTGTTCATAAATGGCACGCATCATTAAAGCCATAGGCTTGGCATCTGCAACTTCGGATGTTGCCGCCTTGCTTGTTTCTCCGGCTTTTTGTTCCGTTTCACCGCAGGCCACCAAAAGCAAGACTGCCGTTAATACCGTTAAAAAGGACTTCCTCATTTCAAAATCACACCGCGTGCTTCAAAAACCAATTCTTTGGTACCTGAGGTAATGGCTTCAATTTCTTCCTTTGATTTGCCAGCATCTTCAGCATAGTGACGCAGCGACTCCATAGAAGTTTCTTCTACCATAGCAATGCCATCCATCACCACCTGGCGACCAGAAGCATCTTTCGGCACAAAAAAGGCATAATCCTTAAAGGTAATGCGCATGGTTTCGCCATTGCCGAGATCCACCTTCATCCAGCAGCCCTTCTTTTGGCATACTTCTTCGATCGTACCTACAATTTTCACTTCTTTTTCAGTAGCATCGCCCATCAAAGCCATGAGTTGGCTTACAGGAATGGCATCCGCCTCTGTAATTTCTTCACCATAATATTGGATTTCAATTTCTTCAACTGCAACAGTCTCTTTAGGTGCTTGATTGCAAGCCATGGCGCCACAAACGAGGGCCAAAAGGAAAAGTTTCTTCATTTTTAAGTAGATTAACTAGCACAAATTTAAACAATTCAAGAGGAAAACATGATATTTGCAGATAATCTTTATGAAAATCACGAGCATAGGGTTGTGAATTAGAAAAGAGTATCTATATTTGCACTCCCGTTTTCCGGCAAAGAGAAACATAGAAAAATGGCAAACCATAAATCAGCTCTAAAGAGAATCCGTCAGACCGCTGTGAGGCGCCTGCGCAACCGTTATCAGTTAAAAACCACTAAGACGATGATTAAGCGTCTGAAGGCTGCTGCCAACAAGCAGGATGCGGAAAAAATGTTCCCAGATGTGATTTCACGCATCGACAAACTCGCGAAGAAGAATATCATTCATCGCAACAAGGCTGCTCACCAGAAGTCAAAATTGGCTAAGATGGTGAACACATTGTCTTGAATTGCGCAATAGTTTTCAAAAACCAAGGAAGGTTCAGCTAATTAGCTGGACCTTTTTTATTTTCAAGTCATGGAACAGGATGTACATGACTTCAGGCTCCCCCGCGGCATCAAACATTGGGCCGCCGAAGAGCGTCCCCGCGAAAAATTCATCAGTCACGGCAGAGAGAGCCTGAGTGACGCCGAACTACTGGCCATTCTCCTAGGCCACGGATATCGCTCGGTTTCGGCCGTGGACCTTGCCCGCCAGCTTCTTGCCCGCTACAACCAAGACCTCAGCAAAGTAGCCAGTTGCAGTTTACAAGAGCTCAAACAAATCAAGGGCATAGGCGCCGCCAAGGCCTTAAGCATATTGGCAGCTTTGGAAATTGGACGCAGACGCAACAGCATGGTCCACAAACAACTCTTTTTTAAAACTGCCAAAAGCATTGTTCAAGCCTATCATCACCTCTTTGCTGATTTACCACATGAGGAATTTAGGATATTATTGCTTACCCGCTCGAACCGACTCATTGCCGAAAAACGCATCAGCATTGGCGGTCCCAACCATACGACTGCCGATCCTCAAAAAATATTAAAAGAGATGATTTTACACCAGGCGAGCAGCGTTGTGCTTATGCACAACCATCCATCCGGCAATTTGGAGCCCAGTGAAGCCGACCGCACCATTACCCGGCGATTAGCTTATTTAGCCAAAGCTTTGGGTGCAGAAGTACTCGATCACATTATTTTTACCAACGAGTCATTTTACAGTTTTGCAGATAGAGGAGAGCGGTCCTTGGAAGCAAGCTGAGTTAATTCATACCAAGCATTTTGAGTTTGGAGGTCAATTCAGTATATTTGAGTTAGAATTTTTGAGATATCCATAAAAGATGAAGAAACTTTTATTCGCTGCAGTTTTATTATTATCAACTTGGTCGGCACAAGCACAAATCATTTTGCTTTCAAACGACACGGTGTATACCGCTGGTCCCGCCACAGAGTTTGAAATAATCGCCTATGCCAATGTGCGCAATACCAACGAAAGCCCTAAAGTATTCCGCTGGGTAAAACTCCAAAACCAAGTTACACCAGGCTGGTTAAGTACCATTTGCGACGTAAACTTATGCTACCCTGATGGCGTAGACAGCGCCGATTTCACCTTAGGAGGCAATGCGATTGGCAATGTTGATGGGCACTTTTACCCCAACAACATTGTGGGAACTGGCATTATGCGGGTTAGGGTATACGAAATTGCCAATCCCAGCAATAACGTGGTTGTAACCTTTATTGGAAGTACTACTGGCGCCTCTGTAGCTGCCATGAGTAAACCTAGCTTGAAGGTTTATCCCGTGCCTACAGATCATTATTTGTATTTAGAAACCACCCCTGCTTTTGAATTGGCTGAGATAGAAATCTACAATATGATTGGCAAAAAGGTAGCTCAGTACAAAAACAGCACGATGAAAAGCCGCATCAGCGTGGGGCACTTGCCGAAAGGCCAATATATCATTCGCATGAACAACGGGCAGGACGTATTGACCAAATATTTTACAAAAAATTAAGGCCGGTATCCATTCCAATTTCCCGCGTAACAAAAAGCGCCCGTTGATCAACGGGCGCTTTTTATTTAACTGCTACTTGGCTTTCTCAATGCGTAAACCAACATCGTGGATGCCATATAAAGGATTAACACGCATGTACTGCTCCAACTCAAATCGGTAGGTACCAACTTCCTTGAACTGTATTCCTTGTTTAAAGGGTACTTGATATTCGAGTATGTCACCTAATCCATTGCCCAGCCAACGGCCATCGGGCGCAGTAAGTTGAAAACTCACATTCGACACGCTGCTGTCACCCGAAGGACTAACAATTTTTACCCTGAGGTACAAGTTCTGCCATTCGTAATTGCCAGCATGGCGCAAATTCAGGAACACATTGCTATAAGCCACAGTATCCACATTCTCCACTTCCACAACTTTCACATCATTGTAATACCAGGCCTGATCAGCTACCGGATAAAACACATCTATCTGTCGCTTATCGTCACAAGCCGTAAGCAACAAGCCACCGAATATGATTAACCAGTACTTTTTTTTCATGATACAGATGGGGCAGCGGAATCGGGACGAGGACCGCGCGGCGGTCGCCTCCGATTGCGATTACGGTTGTTATTGCGGTTAGCACTTCCTTCACCCTGCGGCTCAGTCTTGCCAGCTGGACTGTCGGGGCGGGCTTCGTTGGCCGGGCGTGGACCACGGTTAGGGAGTTCGCCTTCAGGGCGGGGCGTGCGCTCTGGACGAGGTCCACGGTCAGGGCGGACTTCACCTTCGGGGCGAGCGGCACGCTCTGGACGAGGGCCACGGTTCGGGCGTTCGCCTTCGGCACGGGGACCACGCTCAGGCCGAACTTCGCCTTCCGGGCGAGCGGCACGTTCTGGACGGGTATCACCTTCGGCACGGGGACCACGCTCGGGTCGGGGACCCCGGTCGGTGCGGGCTTCTCCTTCTGGACGAGGGCCACGATTGCGATCATTCCGATTACGGTCGTTGCGCTCCCCACGTGGCTGCTGCGCGGCAGCTGGCTTCTCGGCTCCACCTTCGGCCTGGGATACAGAACTTGCTCCTGGTCCCCGACCATCATTGCGGTTACGATCACCCCCACGGCCTTGCGGCTTTTTCTTCTTTTTATTGCCCGACCGACGATTGGCATCAAAACGGTCTAATTTATCTTCATTGTGCACCTCAAAGTCAGGCTCCACATATGCATCCACTTCACTTTCAATCACCAAAGCCTCCAAGGTAGCAGGCTTCACCCCCTCCTTGTTCATGGCACGTACTTCTACCGCCTGCTCAATCGACAAAGGCACCGCATTCATATCCACAAATTCACCGGGTTTTCCCTGAATTTGATACCACATTTGGCGCTTAAAGATGTCGGTTTTCACCAATTCATAAGTCGCCGTTTCGGTTTGAAGCGTTTTGGCATCCTTTGGAAAGGCCTGCAGCGCGTCCATATACGTCTCTAGCTCGTAATTCAAGCAGCACTTCAAACGACCGCATTGTCCAGCTAGTTTAACCGGGTTCAGCGACAAATTTTGATAGCGGGCTGCTGAGGTAGATACCGACTTAAAATCGGTCAGCCAAGTGCTGCAGCATAGTTCCCGGCCACAAACGCCCAAACCACCGATGCGCGCAGCTTCCTGCCGCGCACCAATTTGGCGCATTTCTACCCGAGTTTTAAACTGTTCGGCCAACATGCGAATAAGCTCGCGGAAATCCACACGCTCCTCGGCCGTATAATAAAAAATAATCTTAGAGCGATCCGCCTGGAATTCCACATCCGTAAGCTTCATATTGAGCTTAATGCTTTTGATGACTTCGCGGGCGCGATAAGAAACTTCCGCCTCTTGCTCACGCATTTCGGTCAACTTCTGCAAATCTTGCTCCGTAGCCTTGCGGTATATTTTGCGGATGGCAGGATCTTCCTCCTGCACCCGACGGCGCTTCATCTGAAGGCGAACCAATTCGCCTTTGAGGGTCACCTGACCTACATCGTGGCCATGTTGAGCTTCTACCACCACCCAGTCGTTCTGATACAGATCGAGCTGATTGACGTTTCGAAAAAATTCTTTGCGGTTACTTTTAAACCGCACTTCAACATATTCATATGCCTTTTGAGCCCAAGGAAGTTCCAAATTTGAAAGCCAATCATGGACATTCAAACGGTTACAACCCCCACTGGCACAATGGCCTTTATCACCACAACCGGTCGGTGAACACCCTCCACTACTACAACTTCCACATCCCATAATGGTGTATCAACGTTTAATTTTCAAATATAAGAACAAAAAGCCGCGAACGGTTGGCTTATGCATTTGCCGTTGCTACTTTCTTTGCGCTGGCTAAGAGCCGCTCCGACTCATTGGCCAAATTGTGAAACACCAAGCGCGCATTGGCATTGCGCTCGATGTAATAAATACCTTCGTTAAAAATGCGATTGAATTCACTCACATTTTGCTCCGTAATAAAAGGAGAAAACTTGGTGACGAAGTCGAGCTCTGCCCCCTTCAAGCGCAGCAATTTAGCTGAACCAAAGCGCATTAAGAAGCACTCTCGCAAAATATGCAGGCCATACTGCAGGAGGTTTTTTTGCCCTTCACGGCCTAGTTCATTCGTTTTTTCGATCCAAGTGAGGATGTCGGAACCCTTGCCGGTAAAAGTGAGCCGCATAAAATCCATAAACAGCTGCTCGTTGATGCTCACTTCGTGTCCCAACATCTCTCTGGCCAAACGGGCATTGCCCTCCGACAACATGGCTACACTATGTGCTGCCTTAGCATCAAGTTCAAACTGACTTTCTAGGTGTGCTGCGAGGTCATCGATTTGCAAACGGGGCACTTTTACCAGTTGGGTACGCGAACTAATGGTACTCAGCAACATCTCCTGGCGCTCAGCCACCAGGATGAATAAGGTATTCTGAGGTGGTTCTTCAATGATTTTGAGCAGCACATTGCCCGCATCCCGCAAATGTTCTGGCAACCACATGATGAGCACCTTAAAACCGGCCTCAAAAGGTGCCAGCCCGAGCTTCGAAATAATATCGTAACACTCAAATTTGCTGATGTTCCCCTGCTTGTTTTCGGCCCCATGCGCTTGCATCCAGTCGTTGTACGACATGTATGGATCGGCCAAAAAAGCCTCCCGAAAATCCTTCATATGCACGGCACAGATGTTTTTTTCAGCATCGTTGCCCTTGTTTACAATGGGAAAGGAAAAGTGTAAATCGGGGTGGATGAGCTTGTTGTACTTCTGGCAAGACGAGCAAATGCCACACGAATCGTCCTCAGATGGAGATTTGCAGTTTAGGTACTGCGCATAGGCAATGGCCAAAGGCAATTTCCCGGAACCTTCTGGACCTAAAAACAGCTGCGCATGACTCACCCTCCCTTCTTTGATGGTGTGGATGAGTTGCTGCTTGAGGCTTTGTTGCCCGATGATGTCGGAGAATTTCACTTTGCAAATTTCCTTAAAAATAGCTTATCAAGCACGAGGGATTTGAACAAGTAATTCACAGTGCATTTAAAAAACGTACTACCCGTTGCTCGGCATGACTCTGAGCCTGTCCCTTTACTGTAAAACCAACGTGCCCGCCTGCTGGCGTAATTTCAAGCTTGAGCTGCGGAAAAGGTCCTTGTGGATAGCAGGAAGGTGGTAAAAAAGGGTCGTTGGCTGCTTGCAGCAAGAGGGTTGGGACGGTGATTTGCTCCAGAACAAACAGACTGCTGGCGCTGGCATAGTAGTCATTGGCGTCTTTATACCCGTGCAGCGGTGCGGTGAAATACTCATCAAATTGCCGCAAATTTTTAGTTTTTGGCAGCAAATCGAGCTGGAAATGCTCTGGAAATCGCTCTGCTTTGGCCGCTACCTTGGCCTTTAGCGATTTTAAAAAGTTAAGCGTATAGGCTTTGGCTGCTGGTCGTGTTAAATAATCGGATCCTGCGGCTAAATCGAGTGGTACGGATATGGCCACCGCCGCCCGTACCGCTGCTGGTAGTCTTTGCCCTTGTTCGCCGAGCCAGCGCATCACCAAATTTCCACCCAAACTAAATCCCACCAAATAAATGGGCAGCGGACTTAGTTCCTGAGCAAAGGCTACCACCGTTTCTAAATCGTAGGTGGCCCCACTGTGGTAAAAAATAGGTTGTTTATTAAGTCTTTCGCCGCATCCCCGATAGCTCCAGGCCAGCACGTCATAACTCGCCTCTAGCAAGGCGGCAGCCATGCCCAGCATATAAGGCCTGCGCGCGTGCCCTTCGAGTCCATGGCACAGCACCACCAATCCTTTAGCACCGCTCACTGTATAATGATCATACGCCAGCTCATCGGCATCTGGGGTGTGCAGCCAACCGGCACGAGGCACATGGTTGAGCAATACTTTTCGAAAAAAAGAAGGCCAAATGGTTTGCAAATGCCCGCCTACTAGCCAAACCGGTGGCTCAAAGGCAATATTTTCCGCTGAATTCGATTCAGGAACTGTTTGCGGCTTCATATTGTAAGTATAGGTATCATTATGGAAACAATCAACAAAGGCCAAATTGAGGCAGCGCTCCTGGCAAGCGCCTACAGCTACGCAAGCTACCGCAGCACCATCGACACACTATTAGGCAACAACAAAACTACTGGCAGTAACCATTCAGAAGATATGCTGCAGCATACCCGCATGAATGTGCAGCGCATGAAGCGGCTCGACAAAACCACTCAATTGCTGCCAGCACTGGAGGAGCAACTGAATAGCATTCGAAAACCCCAAACCTGGCTGGTGATCAGTGAAGCCTGGTGCGGTGATGCCGCTCAAAACCTGCCCTACCTGCAGCACATGGCAGCAGTCAGCGATAAAATTGAGCTGAAAATTGTGTTGCGCGACGAAAACCTGGAGCTGATGGATCGCTTTTTAACGAACGGCGCTCGCTCTATTCCTAAACTCATTCTCCTCGATGCCAGCAATGGTGAGGTGTTGGGAGAATGGGGTCCACGACCATTAGCGGCACAAACGCTCTACCTCGATTTGAAGGCACAACAACTGCCTTATATGGAAGCCAGCACCCAATTGCATAAGTGGTACGCCGACAATAAAGGGCAAGACCTACAAGCCGAAATGCAGCTCCTTCTGCGAAGTATTGGATAATTCTTTCATGCCATCCAACAAAAGCATGCCCAGCTCAACTCAGGCTTTGCTATTTTTGGGGAAGATCTCTGCCCTTGAAAACCCTTTACCTGCTTAGACACGCTAAATCGAGTTGGAAAAACCCTGCCCTCGCAGATTTCGACCGACCTTTGAATAAAAGAGGAGAAAAAGATGCACCTCGCATGGCCGACTATGCCTTCCAACAAGGTATCCGTCCCGAAATGATCATCAGCAGTCCTGCCCTGCGCACCCAACTCACTGCCAAATATTTTTACGAACGCTTGCAGCCAGGCACAGAACTCTTGCTGGAGCCCGACCTGTATGAGTGCAGTCCAAAACAGCTCTGGCAGGTGGCGCGGCGTTTTCCCGATGAACTCCAAAGCATCCTGCTGGTGGGTCACAATACTTGCCTCGAAGACATCATCTCGGAATACATCGAAGATTTAGACAAATTCCCCACGGGCGCTTTGGCAACCCTTCAATTTGACGTCGCCAGCTGGCAAAACATCGGTGCCAAACAGGGAAAACTAATACAGCTCATCTTTCCCAAAATGCTACCAGCATGAGATTCTGGTTACTGATTTTGCTGGCTTGTTGCTCCTTCAGCCCTGCCTTGTCACAACCTAAAGTATTTAAATTAGTAGATAGTCTGCTCCAAGCCGACCTGCGCTTTGTACCCGCCCCCATCCTTTTTCGGAGCCCTGAAACCAGCTGGGGCATCGGGGCCAGCATGGGCTATTATTTCAAAATCGATAGTTCCGCCCGTACCTCCAACGCCCAGCTGCAGGTGGTTCGCACTTTCAATCAGCAAACCTTGTTCCGGGTTTCCGCCGATATCTTTACCAAGGATGAACGTCTATTTATTCACTACTATACGGGCTATCGGAAGTACCTAGACCGCTTTTACGGCATAGGGCCTAACAGCCAAGAGTCGGCCCGCGAAGATTTTAGCTTTAACAGCTGGATCACAGCCATCAGTGTGCTAGGTAAAGTGGCGGACCAAACTTTTTTGGGACTGAATTTGCGCCACCAGAACATGTATAACATCCAGTCGCGCGACTCCCTCGGGGCCCTTTACAACCAATTGGCACAAGGCAGCACTGGCAGCAACACCCTTGGTTTTGGCCCCGAAATGCGTTTCGACAGCCGAGACAACGTGCAAAGTCCATTAAAAGGAGGCCTAATCGCCTTGCTTTTTCGTTACAACCCAGCACTAAATGCTGCCAATCCAGCCTTCCAAACTTATCTCATCGATCTGCGACATTATATGCCATTGGCAAAAAACACAGTTTGGGCCAATCGCATTTTTAACCAACACCAAAGCGGCAACCCTCCCTTTCGGGAACTGAGCTTGGCAGGTGGTTCAGAATTGGTGCGCGGCTATTTCCAAGGTCGTTACAGAGATAAAAGTCTGACCGCCTTGGAAACCGAATTGCGCTTCCCGATGGGAAAAATGCTGGGTGCCACCCTCTTCTCATCTACTTTTCAAGTAGGTCCCGACCCCGTAAGTTTGCTGCAAAATCGTTGGAAAGGGGCTTATGGCGCTGGATTGCGTATTTTTGTAAATCAAAAAGAGCGCATTGTATTGCGGGTGGATGTGGCCAGAACCTTTGAAGGACATACCGCATTTTACCTCGATCTAAACGAATCGTTTTAAACATAACTGCTTAGCTTTGTGGCATGATTATCATCGATGACACGCTCATCTCCGAAGAAATTCTCAACAATAAATTCGTTTGCGACCTGGCAGCTTGCAAAGGCGCTTGTTGCGAAGAAGGAGATATTGGTGCACCCCTAGAAATAGAAGAAATTGATGCCATTGAGGCAAATTTAAAAGGCATTCGTCCATTTATGTCTGCAGCAGGACTTCAACTTTTGGATGCTGAAGGCTTTTACGAGGCAGCACCTGGGGAAGAACTGGTAACCACCACCATCAACGGCAAGGCCTGCGTTTTTGCCATTCAAGATGAAAGTAAAACCTGGAAATGCGCCATTGAGCTTGCACACAAAGCGGGTAAAAGCGATTTCCTCAAGCCTATTTCGTGTCACCTTTACCCCATTCGCATCGAAAAACTCAAGAACTACGAGGGGTTAAACTACGACCGTTGGGATATTTGCACACCCGCCTGCGCATGCGGCGATCGTTTAGAGGTGCCAGTGTATAAGTTTCTCAAAGGCCCCCTCATTCGCAAATACGGGCCCGATTGGTTTGAGGCTTTGGAAGCAGTGGCTGCCGAACTCAAGAAAAATAAGGCATAAAAAAATCCCAAGCCTCAAGACTTGGGATTTTTTTTACTACTCAACAGCCTTACCTGATTACCGTAAAGGTGCCGTTTTGGCTGTATGGCTTTCCATTTTTGCCAATAAAGTTCACCACATAAATATAAACACCAGGGTCTACCAACTCCATGGTACCACTGTGGGTACCATTCCATCCTTTGGTAAAGTCTATGGTCTTAAATATCTGTTCACCCCAGCGATTATAAATTTCAAAATTGTATCCAGCAATTTCCTCAATAAATACTCCTTTGGGCTGCAAGATGCGATTAACCCCCTGTGGTACAAATGCCGTTGGCATAAACATACGAGGCTGTTGAATCACATTTACTTTATTCGACAAAACTGTATCTCTAAAGCCGGTTGGATTGCTTCCGCCTTCTACAGCTTGTATTAAATAACTATACAAGCCATCGTTGTCGGTGAAATCCTTAATATCGTCGTTGTAAACAATGCTGGTCGCCCCAAGGGTGTTGATCGGTAAGAAGCCTGGATCATAATTTGGAATGAAACGTAATACCTCATACCGATCTACAGCCCCCAGCCAAGAAGCGTAATTATTCCAACGTAAACGATTGGTAAAGTCGATCTCCGGTACGGCTTGTAAGTAAATGTTGTTCGATACATTGGACGTATCATACAACTGGTCGCAGAGATCATAAACATAAACCGTGTAGTAGTAAATCTCTTTATTCGAAAATACCTGATTGTCGATGTAGGTGTATTGCAAATACCCACCATTGAGGGTCATATCGGCTGGTGTAAATGAAATCACCTCTCTTAAATCAGTAGCAGCTGTTGCGCGATAAAGCTCAAAACGGCCAGCATCCGCAGCGGTATCAATTACAAATACCACAACGATATTTCCAGTTGCACTGTCTACCGTAACTTTTCTGATGTAGCTGTATTCAGGATCTTGAATTACACGTGCAGTTACACAAATTGTATTGGAAAGCGCTGTGGTATCATCGCCCAGCCTATTCGCCAGAATTGCGTAACAATACAGGGAATCCTGAATCAAATTGTCATTGTCGATGTAATTATAACTTGGCCGCCCTCCAGGTAAAGTAGCCAACAAGGTGTAAGGACCTCCAGAGGCAGATCTAAAAATGTCATAACTGCTCACGTTCCAACCTACATAAGGTGTCCAATCCATCACAATGGAACTGATACACTGATCGAGCCCGCCTGTTAGGTGTATGGTACTGTGTACCCTGCTAATTAGCCCTGTATTTCCACAGCTATCCATGCCAGCGATGCCATAATGCAAAGAGCTGTCATAGGGATTTTGCAAACTCGTAGTATCAAACCAATAGGTGCTATTATAGCCAGGAATGGTATCTATGGGTCTCCAGGTAGGAGGTGTTGAACTATAATCAAGTCGGTAGATAACGTAAGCAATTACGTCTGGACTCGGGCCAGGCCTCCAGCTCAAAACTGGTAAGCCTGTAATGCTATCCACCGATACATGGTGAATAAGAATGGTATCTGGCGAGAAAATATCCTCAAATAAATCGCCATCGATGTTAGAATAATACCGGGTACCATTGGTATCCAAGAGGGCAACCCTATAAAATACGGTATCGCTGCACACCACCACTGGTTGATCATAGGTATACAAATTCACTACGGTATCAACTACTTCCCAAACACCAGGATTCACCGTACGTACTTCTCTTTCTATGACGTAAGTACCTGATGCATTCGGGAAATAACCCCGATTATGCACTACCGCAGTAGAATCCCAACGCAACTCGGCCATACCAGCAACATTGTTGTTGTTGAGGTTTAAGCGAATGACTTTCAAAGTATCTGATGCCCTTGATTCTGAAGAATCACAGCTGGATACTGTGGTAAGGTAATAGTAATAATCATTCACATCCAAATCAACAGTGGCATCCACAAAAGTATTGGTATACAATTGGTTAGGATTGGCAATTCGGGTAAAAGGACCAGCTGGTGAGGTGGCTCTGTAGATGTTATAAGCCCTAAATGAGCGTCTACGGCGTTCGGCAGAACGTTGCAGCTGAAATGCGATGGTTTGGTTAGAAAAATTAAATGAATCGATCGGGTCGATGTTCAAACTGTCGTAGTCAAGCTCAAAGTGAATGGTTGCAGAGCGATTATTCACACCAGCCGAAACACCCCTGAAGCGAGGCGCTGGTAACTTGGGCAAATCCACAATGTTAAAGGTATATACCTGTACTTCCTTTCCTACAATCGGACAGTTTTTGTCGACCGCAATAGCTGCAAACTGATAACTTGAGCTGGATGCACCACAGGCAGATGCCCCCGAAACCGACAAATTCGCGCATTCCGGCAACCATACCAATCTGCCCCCGCCCTCAAAATAAGCATTGTAACCCAAACCTAAATTTTGACCGTTACCCCCAGTAATATTGGTAGGTGGCGTAACCACCGCTGCTGGTGGCGCCGGGTCGCTGATGCCCCTCAAGGTAGCACAAGGTGGGAGCAAACAATTGGCATTGGGATTATTGGTAGAACTTACTTGAAGACCCCTAATGACCATAGAAAACTCACCAGCTGGTGGAGGAAGCGGGAGCATGGCCGGCGAGAAAAGAGGATAATAGTCGCTCGCAGCGATAGGTACGTCGATGGTATCGCCTACAAAAAAGTTGATATCGAAGATAGGCTGCCCTGACGCATTCAAGAAGTAAGGTGTAATGAAGGGCGCCCTTTGTGTAGTGAGGTTACCAGGTATGTAAGGCGGTGCCCCTCCTCCAGGAGAGTTAATGATTTGCATTTGGAAGTCACGAAAAACCTCCGAAACCTTTTGGCCACATCTCCACGATTCCACCTTTACACATGCTAAAAAATTACCTGCCTGGTTTGGTCTAAAGGTAAGCACGCCACTCATTGGATTGAGAGCAGAAACTCCTGCCGGAACCACTGGAGGTGAATTGGGTAAAGGATTGAGTAAGGTGTAAGGCGAACTGTATGCAGCTGGAATCAAACTTCCATTTAACGGTACATCCACTTTGTATGCCATGCTATCTAAATCTCTATCGAATGCAAAATTTGAAAAACGCGCAGTATCTAAAGGATTCAAAATTTGCAAAGCAGCTGGATCCTCGACAAACTCTGGCGAATTATCACATAGTTGTGCGGGTGTTAAAGCAACACCGGTTACAGGACTAATAAACGGATACATAATTGCTCGCAATCCCATCGAGTTTTGCAAACCTCCTACACCTAGATTTGTATTGTTGTTGTTGTTTCGAACATTGACAGGAATGTTAGTCATAGTGAAACTGTATCCAGCTGCTGGTGGCGCTGCTAAAGCGCTCAAATTCGTGGTTCCTCTATAAGTGAATCGGGCCACCGTACCGTTGGGATTACCGGTTCCTGTGGCTGGATTAGCGCCACAACCAAAAAAAGTTGCCGTTACACAACGTTGTGAAATATCAGCCACACCAGCAATGCCCGGTAATCTATTGAGGATGAAAGCACCGGATGGACCATTCACAGTAACTTGAGGCTGGTCCCAACCAATACCAGCACAATCCCTAAAAAGGGTAACTGTGAATTCATATATACCGTTTCCCAAGCATCTGTAGCTCATTTCACCCCCCAAAACGTGGGAAGCCTTTGCTTGAGGCACTAGCAAAATGAGCAGCAAGCTCAACGAAAAAAGCAGTTTTTTTACCATAACGCTGTTGTCTAAATGTTTGACAGGAGGCCATTTGGATCTCGTCAAAAACTAATTTACCAACCTCTAAGTTAATAAAAAAACCGCGAGTCGTTATTTCAACTCGCGGTTTTAATCTCTCTTTAATCTCGAAACTAGCGTCTGAACAACGTCCTGCTAGCTCGTTTTACGAAAAAACTTCTTGAAGAGGTCTGTGATATCTACTTAAAAATAAATCTTAAGCTCCTAACAAACCTCAATCCCTCGCTTATTTTTTTTCTATAAAAGCAATTTAAATGCCGCTGAAGCATCTGCCTTTTAAGTCAGCATCCCATTGAGCGAATCTATTTACCCGGCCGAAACCAGTCGGCATACATGGTATAATTTGCCGCAGTGCGTTTCATGCCAGCCACCTGCTCGGCGCTCACTTGTTTTACCTTTTTGGCGGGGATGCCGGCGTATATCCAGCCCGACTCGCAGCGCATGTTCTCTAGCACAATGGCACCCGCAGCAATGATGCAGTTTTCTTCAACCACCGCATGGTCCATTACAATCGACCCCATGCCTACCAGCACATTGTTGTGGATGGTGCTGCCATGCACAATAGCGTTGTGCCCAATGCTCACCTCATCGCCAATGGTGGTGGCCGCCTTTTGGTAAGTGCAGTGGATCACCGCTCCATCTTGAATATTGGTACGCTTGCCCACCCGGATGGCATTCACATCGCCCCGCACCACGGCATTGAACCATACGGTGCAGTCATCTCCCAAAACCACATCTCCCACCACGGTACAGTTGGGGGCCAGGAAACAGTTTTGGCCAAATTGTGGTGATTTGCCTTCTACCGGCAGGATAACAGGCTCTTGCATTTTATTGGTTTTGGAGGATTTTGGCAGCGTCTTTCGCAAAATAGGTGAGGATAATGTCGGCACCGGCGCGTTTGATGCTCAGCAGCGACTCCATCATCACCCGGTCGTAGTCGAGCCAGCCTTGCATGGCGGCGGCCTTGATCATCGAATATTCCCCGCTAACGTTGTAGGCAGCGATGGGCAGGTCGGAATGGTCTTTGAGCAGCCGAATCACATCTAAATAAGCCAAAGCTGGCTTCACCATGAGGAAATCGGCGCCTTCCTGTTCATCCAAAGCGGCCTCACGCAGGGCTTCGATGCGGTTGGCAGGGTCCATTTGATAAGTTTTTTTATCGCCAAACTTGGGAGCAGAGTCGAGGGCATCGCGGAAAGGACCGTAAAAACCGCTCGCATACTTAGCTGTATAGCTCATGATGCTTACCTCGGTAAAACCGTTGTCGTCGAGCAGCTCGCGGATGTAGCCCACGCGGCCGTCCATCATATCGCTCGGACCAATGATGTCGGCACCCGCCTGGGCCTGCGCCAAAGCCATCTTGCCCAGCACCTCCAAAGAGGCGTCGTTCACGATTTTGCCGTTTTCTACAATGCCGTCGTGCCCATCGGAGCTGTAAGGATCCAAGGCTACATCGGTCATGATCACCACCTCCGGAAACTCCTGCTTGATGCTGGCCAGGGCGCGGTTGTAAAAGTTCGCATCGGCATAGCTGTAAGTGGCGTATTTGTCCTTGTACGACTCTGGCACCACCGGAAATACATCAAAAGCCCGGATGCCAAGCTTCATGGCGGCTTCTATTTCCTGCAGCAGCAAGTCGAGACTGAGCCGGTCGACCCCTGGCATGGAAGCCACGGGAATGCGCTGCTTTTGGCCTTCCAGCAAAAAAAGTGGCAGCAACAGGTCGTTGGTATGAAGTTGGGTTTCGCGAACGAGGTCGCGGACACCGGCCATTTTGCGGTTGCGGCGGGGACGAATATTCATGCTACAAAGATGGAGAAATTGGAGGAATTAGTGGTAAGGTTTGCGGGCAAGCAAGCGAATCACAGCGGCTTCGCCTTGGTGGTAAGGCCCTTCGTTTAAGATGACTTGCTTGGTTTCGAGGGAAATGATTTCGAGTACCTCGAAGTCGGCTCGCAGCATTTCTTCGGTAAACAGCATGCTGAGCTCGCGTGGACCGCCCGACTGGAACTGCAATTGGGCAGGATGAAAGCCTTCGAGCATGAGCCATCCGCCGGGGCGCAGGGCTGCCGCCATGTTGCGG
This sequence comes from Sphingobacteriaceae bacterium, assembly GCA_030682795.1. GTDB lineage: Bacteria > Bacteroidota > Bacteroidia > UBA7662 > UBA7662 > PNNG01. The sequence continues at coordinate 51,560 of JAUXNJ010000010.1, read as the reverse complement.
TGAAAATTGGCCCGCAAAGGCGCCGGTAAATGGGCAAAAATGAGGGCCACCGCATCAAATTCAGGGGCTGGACTAAAAACAGATGCATCTGCGAGGATGTATTCGATGTGCTGCTCCCGCTTAGCAGCCAACTGCAGGGCTTTGTCGCGCCCCACCTCACTTTGGTCGAAGGCCAGCACCTGCCAGCCTTGGGCAGCAGCATGTACTGCTTGACGGCCCTCTCCTTCGCAGGGCAGCAATATTTTACCGGGAGCAAGATCTTTCAAGCTACTTTCAAAAAATACATTGGGGGCTTCGCCATACACAAAATGCGGCTCGGCATAACGTTCGTCCCAGAATTGTTTCATTGGATGCTATCTTTACACTCTTTCAAAACAAAACTCCGCAGGAAGGTTCAATATGAGTGAGGAAATGACACCCGAAACAGCGGCTTTGCCGGTTTACAGTCGTGCACAGTTGGCACTGCGCAACGGGCAAGACCGCGATGAAATTTGGGTAGCCTACCTGGGGATCATTTACGACGTTACACATAGCCGACTATGGCGCAATGGCAAGCATTACGAGCATTGGGCCGGGCAAGACCTCACCGATGAATTGCCCGATGCCCCGCACAATGCCGAAGTGTTTAGTAGACTGCAAAAAATCGGCAGGCTACAAAAGTAAAAAGGCTGGTCGAAACCAGCCTTTTACTTTAGAAATTGATTTTTTCAAGCCGCAACTCCAAGGTTTTAGCTTTCTTTTCATAACTCATCAAAGCGATGTAGCCAGGCTTTGCAGGCAATATGTTGTACCAGGTTGCATCTGACTTCAAAAGCAACTTATCGGTGGTCAGTTCACCGTCGTCGTACACCAATGTACCCACATAATTGGTCTTCTTTTTATCCTCGGTCTCTTTCTTTTTGGCGTAATTCACATAGCTCGCAAAAACACGATTTCTTTCGAAATCTACCGAAGAAAAAGCATAATCAAAAAGGCCATTTACCTTCATGTATTTGGCCACCATAGCCGAAGAAGCAAATTCCCAACCTTTTGGCAGTGTAATTTCACGCTTATTCTTTTCAACACGCTCAAAGGCCTTGAGATTAAAATTAGAATCGAGATTTACAAAAACCATATCCATAATAACAAACTTTACTAATCCTGCAGTGGTACCTCCCCCTGTAGCCAAAACAGCCACGTTCATTGCCACTCCAGCAGCCGAAACTGCGCTCTTAAATTGTTCACCAATCAACACATAATCGCCATTTTTGGTCTTAAACATTTTGTGAAACAGGGTATAACCCCCATCCGCTGCTTTGCCAGTTTTTGAAGATTTCTGATACTTTGCAAAATCTCTCGACCAACTGAGTTTTTGATAGCCCTTAGACTCACCGAAATAGCTAAAACGTTCAAAATAAATGCCCAGTGGCTTACCAGTAACTATGTTCTCACCAGCAGCATAATATTCGCCGCCAACAACTACTTCATTAGAAGAGGTATCTACAAAAGCATTGATCAAGCTTTTTGCAGCCTTGCCATCCTTGAGCTCCTTTTCGATTAAAGGATTGCCAGTTTTTGCATCAAGAAGAATGAGCGACATGGTAATGTCTCGAGAAGTTCTGCTCTTTGATCGGCTTACTGAAAGTGCCACTACATGTTCATTAGCCGCCAAAACCTCTACAAATTCAATGGCTTTTCCTTTGTATTTCGACACATATGCCCAAGTATTATTGAGGTTATTGTCAAACGCCTCAATCCGGTATTTTTCCTTTTTGCCGGCATGACTGTCGTTTTTCAAGAAACCCGTTTTGCCAAGTCCAAAAGTAATGTTGTTTTTTTCTTCCGATTCGCTGTTACTCACCAAGGCAGCCCGATCAGCAGCACTCAATTTCAGTTGCTTGCGACTGCCCAGCTTGTTACCGTCTTTGTCGTACACCACCAATTCTAAATCTGACTTGTTCAAAAAGGCAATGAGAAAGTTTTTACCATTGTACACAATCTCTACCATTTTGTCGTTTTTCGGCCGGTTAATGGTAATCTTTTTGATGAGATTTAAGCTGTTATCATGCAACAACAAAATGAAAGAATTTTCCGACTTATTTACTTTATCGAACTTGTAAAAGCTGTAATAACCGGCCAAGCCTTCTGAGCCAATGATGTATCCCGTGCTTTGAATCCGCAGGGATATTACGTCTTCCACAAGTGCAGATTGAGCTTTGGTTTGCAGTGTCAGCAACAACACTGTCATCAATAGTAATAGTTTTTTCATATTTAAGTTTTAGGGGGTGTTTGTGAATTTAGATTTGATTTTTCCTTTTCGATATTTCCACTCGTAATCAGCCTTGTGCTGGTTGGCTTCACTGGGTTGCCCTGCAATTTTACTGCTCAAATACATCGACCAGTAGTATAGCTCATTTTCATAGGTGTATTCGAGATGTGTACGCAGATACGCATAACTCAGGTTGGCCAGCTCTGCCTTTGATAGCTCTTCAAGAAATTGAATCAACTTATTGTAAGAAGCCTTGTGGTAAGGATTTGAAGTGGGCATCACCCTGCCTGATATACGCTTTGCAAAATGGGTTTGCAGTTCGGCAAGACTTAATCCAATCACAAGGTGTGGAAATAAGTCGTTGGGGTATTTGTCGAGCATGATGAGACTTTGGTAAATCGCCATCACATAATTACTATCGGCATACAAAGCGGCAATCATTTCAGCCGTTGCTACATATCTTTGATGATTGAAGCGTTGCTGGGCAAAAGCCTCCTGTGCTTTGGGCTTTACGCCGATAAACTTAAGCTGCCGCTCCATGTTTGTTTTACGTTGCGCACACTCCGGATGCGTTTTGAGGGAATCACGCAACTGCTTTTCCAAAGCGGTTTCGCCAACCAGTCCGAGTAGGGAACTCGTTTGATTTGCCCGTAACCAAATTGGTTTGAAAGGAAAAGCGGGCGTATCAAAAGCCTTTTGCAAGTCTAATCCCCCCCTGTTTTCAAAATAATCTTCATCCACCTGGTCAAGAATATCCATTACACGCAAGGCCTCCCATAAATCATACTTGGTAAATGAAAGGTACTTGAGCGCCAAAGAATCTGCTTCATTTTCAAATCTCCGACTGTGCCTGCTTCCATCGAACTGGATCTCTGCGATTTTCTGCAACAAGGCCGATTTTGCACCATAGGCTTCTTTGGCGGCATTTTTGGCGAGTTGTCGCACTTCTTCACTGGTAAACAATTCAGCTCGCTCCCAAATGGCATTATTTACATGTCCCTGGTATTGATGTGCCAATTCATGGGCAATAACGAAGGCAAGTTGAGACTCATTTTCGCATACAGCGGTCATGCCCAGGTGCAAAGTAATGGTTCCCTCCCCAAAACTAGCTGCATTGGGCCAATAATACCCTGGTATTAACAGCCTGATATTGGGATTTAAAGAAGGATTGGCTTTGAGAATTTCTTGCAGGATACTGTTGTAGAAGCCATAGATGTGTTCCTGTTCTGCCAAATGCGTGCTTTGAACCAGCTGGGTGAGGTATTGGGTACGATGGATATATGACTTTTCAACCTCAGCCTTGATGGCTTTGTCTCGGACCGAAATAAACTGAAGGTCTTCCTTGAGTTTAGCCTCAAAAACTTTGACCAGCTCAGCTTTTGGTTGTTTTTCAAGAACAGGCACATACAAAGTATCTGTTTGCGCCACAGCCTGCAGCCAACATCCTAACAATAAAAAAGTAAATATGCTTTTCATGCCTCCCCTGTGCGCGCTAAGGCTCTTTTCTTTATGAGGGCCAATATAAAACCAAAATATACCAAAGCAAAAAAAAGATTAACAAATTGCAACTTTGATCCTAAGCATATTAAAAAAAGCCTCTGCCTCAACATATGATTATTGAAGCAGAGGCTTTTATATGTAAGCCTAAGGTTTAAATGAAGAATTCGTCAGGCTCTAATCCAAGGTAATGTCAAACTGTACCAGGTCAACAAACAACTGAATGCGGTTTTCGAGTTCTTCATGGGTAAGCGACTCGAGGCGTTCTGAGCCAAATTTCTCTACGCAAAACGAGGCCATGGCTGAGCCATAAATGAGGGCGCGTTTCATATTTGAGAAGGAGATGTCGCGGGTACGGGCCAAGTAGCCAATGAAGCCACCAGCGAATGTATCGCCAGCGCCGGTTGGATCGAATACATCCTCGAGTGGCAAGGCAGGTGCATAAAACACCTCATGTTCGTTGAAAAGCAGGGCGCCGTGTTCGCCTTTTTTGATCACCAGCACCTTCGGGCCCATGGCCAGAATTTTTTTAGCAGCTTTCACCAACGAATATTCGTTTGAAAGCATGCGCGCCTCTTCATCGTTGATGGTGAGTACATCTACCCGCTTGATGGTTTCCTTGAGGTCGTCCATCGCCACGCTCATCCAAAAGTTCATGGTATCCATCACTACCAATTTGGGGCGATTGTGCAAGCGGTTCATCACTTGCTGCTGTACCATGGGCGTGAGGTTGCCGAGGAGCAAAAATTCGCAGTCTTGATAAGAGTCTGGCAACACCGGATCAAAATCAGCCAGCACGTTTAACTGCGTGTCGAGGGTATCGCGGGTGTTCATATCCATGTGATACTTGCCCGACCAAAAAAAAGATTTCTCGCCCTGTTTGATCTGCAAACCAGCCGTATCGATGTTGCGGGAGTGGAAATAATCGATTTTCGCTTGTGGGAAATCGTCGCCCACCACCGACACAATTTTCACCTTATCCGTAAAGAATGAGGCAGATATGCCAGCGTACGTAGCTGCACCGCCTACAATTTTATCTGTTTTTCCGAAGGGGGTTTCGATGGCATCAAAGGCCACGGTTCCTACAACAACAAGACTCATGAGATATTTTTTTTTAATGTTTCTGCTGCAAATATTGCACAATTAATTTGAACCTGCTAATATTGCAGTCCCTTAGCGAAAGCAATGGAAAATTCCTCGGTAGCTCAGCTGGTTAGAGCACTTGACTGTTAATCAGGGGGTCGTTGGTTCGAGCCCAACCCGGGGAGCAAAAAGCCTTACAGAAATGTGAGGCTTTTTTGGTTTAAATACAAAAGGATAACGGCTGTAGAATCCGCTCCCCGCTCATTACTGGAGCTCATCTTAAATAATTCACCAAAAATTTCAAACCACCGAAACCAATGTAAGTAATGACTGGTTGTTAGAGGAATTAAGAAAAAAGCATCCGAATAATGGACACATCTCCCCTCCAAAAGCTGCAAACCGCCATTGAACCTCTCCGTCAGCAAATTATCGCACATCCGGTTTACGGGAAAATAACGGATTTAGACGATCTCAAAATATTCATGCAGCACCATGTGTATGCGGTGTGGGATTTTATGTCGCTACTCAAAAGCTTACAAAACAAACTTACCTGCACCCAAGTGCCGTGGTTCCCGGTTGGACATGCCGATACCCGCTTTCTAATCAATGAAATTGTGGTGGGTGAAGAGGCCGACCTAGACCTCGTGGGCCAGCGTAAAAGTCATTTCGAGCTCTACCTCGACGCGATGTCACAGGCGGGTGCCGATTTATCGATGCAGACTTTTGTAAACAGCCTACAACAAAATCGCAGCTTTGAAACGGCCTTCGCCTTGGCGCAAACTCCTGCAGCAGCACAGCAGTTCGTAAACTTTACCTTCAGCCGCATTGAGGAAGGCAAAAGCCATGTGCTGGCCGCCATTTTCACCTTTGGTAGGGAAGACTTGATTCCTGGCATGTTTATGAGCCTAGTCAACGACATCCACAAAAGCTTTCCCGACACCGTTGCCAATTTCAAATACTACCTCGAGCGACACATTGAGGTAGATGGTGATCACCATTCACACCTAGCCCTGCAAATGACGGCCCTATTGTGCGGCGACGACGCCCAAAAGTGGGAGGAAGCAAAAGAAGCGGCAGTAGCATCCTTGCAAGCCAGATTGGCCTTGTGGGATGGCGTTGCAGCGGCGTTACAGCTGCAGGAAGTCTAAGTTTAAAGAAGACTGAGCTTGAAATAGCCCAATTGCAGTTGATCTTCTTGTAAAGAAGCCGCTACCTCAAACTGCAATGCAAACCGCTCGCGCGTGGAAGCAGGCAAAATCTCCTCCACCTCCACTACATCATCCACATCTACCCCATACTGATCATCAATGTGGGCGTTGGCGCCGGCAAAGCCGGTATGTTTAAAGAAAGCGGTCTGCTTGGCCACCCGCACTGCCTCTGCCTTGGTGGGCGCTGCCACCAGCATTTTGTAATGAAACTCCTCAAACTCCCCGGGCTTATAACCGCCGAGGTTGATGAAAAACAATTTGATGGCCTGGGGAAGGGCTTGCTCGCGAGGAACCAGCTGTATCCGGTAACCATTTACATTTTGCACTTCCCGCCAACCATCTACATGCAATTTGCCTTTGGCTTCGGGCCAAAACGTCTTAAAATCGGGTATCAAATCACGCAGTTGCGCTGCAATGCCGAAAAAAACATCGTGCTGCTCGGTATGCCGCCCTGCAGGCTTGCAGCCGAGTAAGACCATATATAATTTAGGATTGTCCATCCGTTATTAGGCCCCTACCAAACCCTGCTCTACCAAATACTCCGCAATTTGCACGGCATTGGTAGCCGCGCCCTTGCGCAAATTATCGGCTACCACCCACATATTCAACGTACGCGGCTGGGTTTCGTCGCGGCGCAAACGGCCTACAAACACCTCATCACGGTTGTGACTGTTAATCGGCATGGGGTAAACACCTGCTTTGGGCTCGTCTTCTACCAGTACGCCAGGACTCTTCGCCAGCAAGGCACGAACTTCGGCCAAGTCGAACTCCTCTTCAAACTCCACATTCACCGCCTCGCTGTGGCCGCCCATTACAGGTACCCGCACCGTAGTAGCGGTGAGGCGAATCTGCGGATCACGCATTATTTTGACCGTTTCATTGGTCATTTTGAGTTCTTCCTTGGTATAGCCATTGTCGGTAAAAATATCGATTTGCGGCAAACAATTGAGGTCGATCGGATGCTGATAAGCCATCTCCCCGCTAAGACCCGCCCTTTCGTTCATAAGCTGGGTTACGGCCTTCACCCCGGTACCTGTAACACTCTGGTAAGTGCTCACCACAATGCGCCGCGCCTTGTAACGCTGGTGGAGGAGGTTGAGCGCCACCACCAACTGAATGGTGCTGCAATTGGGATTGGCAATTATTTTGTCGTTTTTAGTGAGGATGTCGGCATTCAACTCCGGCACCACCAGCGGCCGGTCGGCATCCATGCGCCAAGCCGAGCTGTTGTCGATCACCACCGTGCCCACTTCGGCAAAACGCGGCGCCCACTCTCGTGATACGCTACCACCAGCTGAAAACAGGGCAATATCGGGCCGGGCAGCCACCGCATCCTCCATCGAAATCACCTTATAGGTCTTGCCTTTGAAGTCCACCTCCTTGCCCACCGAACGGGCAGAGGCTACTGCCAAAAACTCAGTTACTGGAAAAGCGCGCTCGGTTAAAACCCGACGCATCATCTCGCCAACCATTCCGGTGGCCCCTACTACAGCTATTTTCATGGTAAAATGCGCAATTTGTGATAAAAGATGCGGCAAAATTAATGTTTTTCTTCTCCTTATTTGAAAGATGAAAACTTTAGCCTCACTTCTACTCCTATGGCTCAGTTTGGGCCGTTTTTGCAACGCACAATTTGTCGACACCTTCAGCGACAGCAATTTTCACGCGGCACCTGCCTGGATGGGCGACAGCAGCCATTTTACCGTCAATGCCCAGCGCCAGCTGCAGCTGCTGGCCCCAAGCGGCAGCACACGCTCCCTGCTCCATACTGCTTCCCAAGCCATTCATGCAGCAAGTTGGGAGTGGTGGTCGCGACTCGAGTTCAACCCTTCCTCTACCAATTATGCCGATGTGTATGTGGTGAGCGACCAAGCACATTTGGATGGACCGCTCAACGGCTATTTTGTGCGCATTGGCAATACCACCGATGAAGTAAGTCTGTATCGCCAAACCGGCAGCACACGCACCAAAATCATCGATGGGCGCGATGGCCTCCTCAACCGCAACAACAACCTACTCAAGGTAAAGGTGGAGCGCAATGCCCAAGGGGTTTGGCAGCTGTGGGCCGACAGCAGCGGTTCAGGACAACACTATGTGCTCGAAGGCACGGCATCGGATTTGGTGCATCCAAACAGCTCGTGGTTCGGCTTGCGTCTGGTGTATACCGCAACCCGGGCTGATAAATTTTACTTCGATGATTTTGAAGTAATGGGTAGTGGCATGCCCGATACCATAGCTCCTCAAATTACCCGCTCGCGGCTGCTTGGTGACCGCGCTTGGGAGCTTAAATTTTCGGAATGGCCAAGAGCCAATGAACTGCTGCATCCTGCTAGTTACCAACTCGTAGGCTTCGGGTCGCCTTTGGGAGTCACTCCTGGTGCAGATACCTCCATCTACCTTGAATGGCTGCAGCCCTTTGCTAGTCCCGCCCTGCTCGAACTCGATGTACGCCTCAGCGACAGCGCCGGTAATGTGCTCGATACCACGCTTCAAATACTTAACCGCCAACTACAAAGAGGAGATGTGGTGATCAATGAATTCATGGCCGATCCCAGTCCTGTAATAGCCCTGCCCGAAACCGAATTTGTAGAATTGCACAACACAACCGATTTCCCCATAAACATAGGTGGTTGGCTGTTGAGTGATCCGGGGACAGCGGCTGAGCTACCAGCATATGTCATCCCCCCAAAAAGCTTTGTACTGCTCGTTCCGTCTAATGCCCTGAATTTATGGACCGGCTATGGCCCTGTTTTACCAGTACAGCCTTGGCCATCCCTCAATAACGATCAAGACCGGCTTCGCTTGAGTAACCGCAATGGGTTGGTGCTTGATTCGGTTTACTACCATGTATCCTGGCTGGGAAATGTGGTAAAGCAGCAAGGCGGCTGGACTTACGAACGGGTGTCACCAAGCAGCAGCTGCATCGACAGCAGCAATTGGAAGGCCAGCCAGCACCCCAACGGTGGCAGTCCAGGACAAGCCAACAGCATCCACGGCAGTCCTGTTCCCCCTGCTTGGCCACACCTGCTATATGCGTACTGGCTTAACAGCGACAGTGTATTGTTGCAGTTTTCACATGCCGTATTGCCTGGGTGGATGAAAATAGAGGAAGACACCTCTCTCCTGAACTTAAACACACAATTTTCACCACAATGGCGACTTCCCATAACCGCTGCAGCTACTTCCCGAAATTCGGTTTCTCTTACCATAGGCGATTGGTACGATTGTCACGGCCAAGTGGTACAAACCACCCATTATCGCATCGGAAAAGGAAGTGCTCCCAAAGCGAATGCGCTCATTTTTAACGAAATTTATTATCGGCCAAATAGCGCTGGCACTAGCTATTTTGAGCTTTTGAATGCCAGCGATCAACTGATTGACCTCAGTAAGGTACTCGTTAGTTCAGCCAACACTGATTGGCTTCCCAGTCAGGCGGTGGTGCTTAGTACTTGGCCACTGGTCATCTTTCCTGGACAGTACATCGTATTTTGCCGAGACACGCTCGCCCTAAGACGTGATTTTGGCTCGGTACCCTTGGAAAATCGTTTTCAAATGAGTTCATGGCCTACCATCAACCAATCTGGAGGCCGACTGCTACTGCTTGACCAGGCAGGCAGTGCAGTAGACCGGCTACTGTTTCACGATAGCTTACATCATCCTTTACTACGCGACACACGTGGTATGGCCTTGGAACGCCTAGAGGGTTCCCCAACTTCCAACTTCAGTAGCGCACAAAGTAGCGTCAGGGGTACGCCCGGTCTAAAAAATAGCAGAATAACATGGTTACCAACCACAAAAGCAGGCTGGCGAGTGGAGCCACAGCTCATTCGGCCCGAAGCATTCGAACGAATGCATATACAATATGTAGCTAAAGGCCCTCAAATGCTAAAAATTGAGGTCTTAGACTTGGGTGGCAAGTCATTAGGAACACTCTTACCCCTGCAGTTATGCCATGACTTAGTAGAAATTATTTGGGATGGCACCTTGCAAGGTAGGTCCTTACAGACGGGTGCCTATTTGCTTCAAGCCTCCTATTATGAGGAAACCGGAGAAGCAGGCAGACTAATGGAACGAATTGTCGTTAGTAGACTCAGGCCCTGAGGGTTTGAATACTCCTTTGAATGGCGTTTAAGCGAGGCGTGTTGATGGCGTAATAAATATTTTTACCATCCCGCGTTGCCTCAAGTAAATCACATTCACGCAAGATGGCCAGGTGCTGAGAGGCAACCGACTGTTCGATGCGCAGCTTAAAGTAAATTTGAGTAACTGATAAACGACCAAATTCCTCAATCAAACGCACTATGTTCAACCGCAATGGATGATTGATAGCACGAAATACTTTCGTGGCCAGCTTCAAATCATTCAAATCGAGTTGATCCATGTTGTTTTGCAATTTTACGATTCCAGGACTGTTCATAGTTCGCTACCTTATTGGTGAGAGATTAATTAATATCAATTCAAACGGGTGTTTTGTTTGAATGTCAACCAATTATTTTGCAGCCGGGGTATAGAAATCTTTATGATAATCAGGACGATAATACGCAACCGACTCGAAATTACCTAATGCAAAGGCCCTTTTTGCCAGTGTAGCCATGGCTTCAGGGTTTAAATAAAGTGCGTCATAAAAATTTGCAATGGGCTTCTCAAAAAGATTTTTAAACTTGCCAGCTCCATCACCAAAAAAATAACAAGGCTGATCTTGCCAAGCTTCATAACTATTGGCCTCTAAGACCAAAGCTTGCCCCTGCAGGAGCGTTTGACCACTTGAATCCTGAACCATGGTAAACACCTCCATGCGACGGGCATCCAACATGGGGATGAATACTGCATCGGCAGGCAAATTAGCATGCGCCTGTTTGAAGCCCTCGCACATTACCTCGAGTGTATTTAACGCCAGCAGCTTGGCACCCGTACCAAAGCAAATGCCTTTGGCCGTAGCTGCTCCAATGCGTAAACCCGTGTAGGAACCTGGTCCACCCGTTACCGCCACCGCATCGAGCTGCGCGTAAGCCAGTCCTGACTCCTGCATCAACCCATCGATGGTGCTGGTAAGCTGCTCGGCATGTTTGAATGCTTCGTGCAACGACCGCTGCCAAAGCCGCTCGCCTTGCAGCAAGCCCACATGGCACACCGAGCTGGCTGTATCAATGAGCAAAATATTTGCTGCCATTAAAACTTCAAGTTGAGCTCCAAGGTTTCAGTGCCACGAATGAGCTTAAGCTTAGCACTATCTCCTTTATTGAAGGCGGCCAAAGCTTGCATATAAGCTTGCATATCGGCGAGCTCATATTCTCCTATCTCCAAAAGCAAATCGCCTTTGAGCACGCCGGCTTTGTCAGCTGCGCGACCCGCAGTTACACCATCCACTTTAATGCCTCTCCCCTCGTAAAAATAGTCGGGCATGATGCCTAAAGTCACTTTGAACCGAGGGGCTGAGCGGCTATCGGCATCGCTGGTTTTTACAAAAGCCAATTTTTCGCCGCTTTCCAGGGCGTTGGTCATGCGAATAATGTAATTCACCACCTCAGCCATGCCCTCATAATTTAGCTTATCGGCATCGTCGGAGGGCTTGTGGTAATCGCCATGGGTGCCCGAGAAGTAGTGTAAAACGGGGATGTCTTGCAAGTAAAAGGAGGTGTGATCCGAAGCGCCAGTACCGGCTTCGGTGGTTTTAGGTTGGAGGCCATAAGCCAAACTGTCGACCAGCAGCTTCCAAACTGGAGAAGTGCCTACGCCGTTTACCCCAATCTGCTTGGTGGTAGGGTCGAGCCGTCCAATCATGTCCATGTTCAACATGGCCGCCACCTTCGACAAATCCACCGTGGGATTTTTAGCAAAATAAGCGGAACCCAAAAGACCGAGTTCCTCTCCCGAAAAGGCCATGAACAAATAGTTGTACTTAGACTTAGGTTGCTTACTGAAATAGCGCGCCAATTCAATCAAACCAGCGGTTCCACTTGCATTGTCATCGGCCCCATTGTGGATGGCTGGCTCGCCTGCGTGCAAAGAACTGCCGTATTCACCCAGCCCCAGGTGGTCGTAATGCGCCCCAAATACGATGGTATAAGGTGCCCCGCGATCGAGGTAGGCCACCACGTTATTGCCTGTGATTTGATGGCGGATGATTTGGGTTTGAAAACTGGCGCTTTTGAGGTCTCCCGACTGTAGGGCTTGCCAGGCATCCCAGCGCAAACATACAGCCGGTAATTCGAGTTGCTGGGTGCGGCGATCTAGCTGGTCCACCGGCAAGGCGTCTTCTGCACTTCCAGGATAAAAAACAACCCCGATAGCCCCTTTTTCCGCTGCTAGGCGCAGTTTACGGTCGATTTGGGCATCTGCACCAAATTTACCATGAGGGTTGTTGCCGTCGGGACTGTTTAGTTGGATGAGCAGAATTTTACCAGATAATTCCTTCTGAGCAGCATAATCATCATGCCCCAGCTCTTTGTTACTGATGCCATAGCCTACATTCACCAAGGCGCCACTGGCCGAACCGGTGGCACTTTGCGGCAGGGTAAACCAAGCTGTTAGCCATTTCTGCTTTTTGCCATCGATTTGCAGACTATTGCTCTTACCAAACTCTTGTCTTCCGGTGAAAGTAAAGGCCTGACGCCAATTGCCTTTGTCCCCAGCCGGCTGCAAGCCCATTTCCGCAAAGTTTTTGATCAGATAATTGGCCGCCTTTTGCTCGCCAGGAGAGCCAGTTTGACGCCCCTGCAAACTGTCATCGGCCAAATAATACACATGGTATTTGAGGCGCGGCGATAAGGCTTCAACCGGTACTTGTGCGTGGGCAAAAGGCAATTGTAAGCTTAAAAGGAGGAGTAAGATATATTTCATGGTCAATGCGGCCTCAGCCAAAAATGTTAAAATGCATTTGCAAAATTACGACTATAAAAAACAGCAAGAAAAAGACTTTGCTGTAAAGTGGCGCTACTTTGGTCGACAGGCGCACCCCCCAAGGTGCTGCCAGCATCACCCCGAGGGCCATCGGTAGCACTGCGGGCAGGGCAATCATGCCAATTTGCCATTCGCTAAAAACGGGACTGTCGAATTGAAAAGCATACCAACTCACGGTACTCAAGGCCATCAATACAATGGCACCCAAGCTTACTGATGCTGCTTTTTTAAGGGGATAATTCAAAATATCGACCAGCAAAGGAACCATCACCACCCCGCCTCCTAAACCCGAGAGGGCTGATACGATGCCACTTAATCCACCCACCAAAAGTAATTTCGGCCGGTCTGCTTTGTTGAAGGCAAGCATATCGGTACTCGCTTTTTTAAATAACATGCGAAGAATCAAGGGCACCAACACAAAAGTAAAAAGCAGCGCAAACTGCTTTTTGTCGTACCAACTTACCTGGGAAATATAGATGCTGGTGCTCAAAGCTGTAACTGCCCCGGCGCCTCCAACCAGGAGGGTGTCTTTGAGGTGAAAATTACCCAGTCGCCACTGCTTAAAAGAGCCGCTCAAGCCCGAAATCAGCGTTAAAAACAAGGAATTGCCAATGATAAAGGTTACAAAAGCGGGGCCATGATGTTGCTGACTGGCAAACCAGGCGGTAAGCACAGGTACATATACCGTACCCCCACCAACGCCTAAAAAACCACCAATCAGACCGCTCAGAATGCCAAAGAGGGCAAAAACTATGAGTTCTTCGAGCCCGGGCACCTTAGTTTGGCTTCAGAATAGACTTGTATTTCGCCTCATCATTTAATACCGCCAGCGCCTCCTTGATTTCAACATCATCGTTGAAGGATGCCCGCAAACGGCCCTTTTGATAATAATAACGCGACACAATTTCTTGCTCCAAGAAATACTTGATTTCGTCTTTGTGCTTCTGAATGTCCTGGCTCTTATCACGCTTCTTCTTCTCCATCAAAGCATCGTACTCGGCCGAAATGGCATCAAAATATTGCTCCTTGGTGGCCTTTTCTTTAAAATCGTTCAGTAGCTTTTCGCTTTCTGTGGTGTAGTCGTAGTCCTTGTCTTTGATGTATGCCAAGAAATCGTTGTAAATGTCGTCGGTGATTTTGAAGGTTTCGGGACTGCTGATGCTTGCGTGCTTACTGCGGTAAATAGTAGCATAGTCGAACACATGGCGCTTGCCTACGAGCACTGCGGTGATGTTGTTGAGTTGACGCACATCGGTGGCAATGTCGGGCGAAACGCCGCCGGCATCATAAACCACCCGGCCATTGCGGGTTTTGAAGGCCGTGCGCAATGAATCAGCTTTTTTAACCGGCCGGTTGTTGGCGTCTTTTTCAGAATAGTCGATGGCCTGAATGCAGCGGCCGCTCGGAATGTAGTATTTCGCAGTAGTGATTTTCACTTGGGTATTGTAGGTCAACGGACGCACGGTTTGCACGAGGCCTTTGCCGAACGATTTTTGGCCGATTACTACGCCGCGGTCGTAGTCTTGCACCACCCCCGACACAATTTCAGAAGCCGAAGCTGAAGAACCATCTATCAACACTACCATTGGCATATTTACATCAGAAGGTTCGTTGGTGGTACGGTAGGTTTTGTCCCACTCCTTCACCTTGCCCTTGGTATCTACCACCACGCTGCCACGGGGCACAAAAATGCCGCTGATGCGGATGGCTTCGTCGAGCGAGCCGCCGAGGTTGCCGCGCAAATCGAACACCAATTTTTTCATGCCCTGTTTTTTGAGGTCGTTGAAAGCCTTGAGCACTTCGTTGGCTGCGTTGGTGCGGAAGCCACTGAGGTTGATGTAGCCCACTTCTTCGTTGATCATGCCGCTGAACGACACACTTTCTACCTTAATTTCTTCGCGAATGAGCACCTTTTCGAGGGGCTTGGGTTCGCCCAAGCGACTGATTTTGATTTTCACTTCGGTGCGCGGTTGGCCCTTAAGCAGTTTGCTCACGTCTTCGGTGCTTTTGCCCTTCATCGACTGCCCTTCTACCTCTAACAAAATGTCACCGGCCCGCAAATCGGCCTTTTGGGCTGGGAAGCCTTCATAGGGATCGGCAATGATCACATCGTCTTCTTTTTTGGAGATAAGCGAGCCGATGCCGCCATATTGACCCGTGGTCATAAAACGAAAATCCTCGATTTCTGACTCAGAAATGTAGTCGGTATAGGGGTCCAAGCTCTTCATCATGGCATCGATACCGGTGCGCATGAATTTGGCAGGATCTATTTCATCCACATAATAGGTATTGACTTCGCGGTAGAGCGAGGTAAAAATTTCGATGTTTTTAGAGAGTTCGAAATAATTATTGACGAAGGCCAAAGAGCCCAACGACATCAAACCAATCATCAACACCGCCAACCAACGGCGGCTACGCAGGAAAAACGCTTTCATCTTGTTCATAAGCAAATGTAGTAAATTAAGGCACAGGATCATGCCCATGGCCGCCCCATGGATGACAACTGGCGATGCGCTTGAGGGTAAGCCAACCACCTTTGAAAGCACCGTACTTGCGAATGGCCTCTACCCCGTACACCGAACAAGTGGGGTGGTACCTGCAAGCCATAGGCAACAGGGGAGACAAGGCGTATTGATACACCCTGATGAGGGCAATAAACAAGTATTTCAAGCTTTCTCGAGGTTGAGCTCCTTCACCAAACGATCGAGTGCCGGCACCAGCTTGGAGGCGAGTTGCTCGGAGGTCATGATCTCTTTAGCCGAATAGCTAACTAAAAATACAACTTGTTTATTGCAGTTGTTCAAGTCTGCGTAAAAATTGGCTTTATTTAACCGATAAAGCTCTCGCAGGCGGCGCTTGAGCAGGTTGCGATCGACAGCTCGTTTGAAGCGCTTTTTGGCCACGGAGATGGTCATTTGCGCAGGAAAAGGCAAAGTACCAGCGGGCAATTCCAGGTAATGGATGGCGAGTGGAAATAAAAAAAAAGAAGAGCCATCGGCAAAAATCCGACCTATTAAAAGCCGGCTGCGCAATCGCTCTTCTTTGGTAAACGTATTCATGGCTCCTATGGCTGAAGGCCTGGTAGGGGCCGGTATCTTATGCCTTGTGGCGCTTCTCGTCAGATACAGTTAGGCGCTTGCGGCCCTTGGCACGACGACGTGCGATCACATTACGACCATTTGCAGTCTCCATGCGATTGCGGAAACCGTGCTTATTTCTTCTCTTACGGGTCGAAGGCTGGAAAGTCCTTTTCATTGCTCTCGTTTTTAAATCAGGACTGCAAAGATAAGCGTTGGTTTTTGAAAGACAAATGAAATTTCAAAATAATGTAGAGCGTTCGCTGGCGCTCTCTTTATAGACCGCCCTTCGGCTGCTGCGCGCTCAGGGACCGCTCGCCTATGGCTCGCTTTTCAGACATCAGACCGCTGCACTTCGTTTGCTTTTCAGACAAATCAGGCTGCCGAAGGCCCGTGAGCAGTAATTTAATCAGCTACGCCAGGGCCAGCTCTATCTGATAGGGAGCAAAGCGACCGGTCTGATGTCTGAAAAGCGAGCGAAGCGAGCGGTCTGAGTATCTAAAATGCGTATCTTAACGCCATGGCACATTACCACCTCTCCCACGACCTCGAGCGGCCCCGTCACCTGCGCGTGCTGGCCATTTTAGATACCCACCCCATCGCTGGCCATACCGATGTTTGGCTGCCCGACTGGCGCCCCGGCCGCTACGAACTCGGCAATTTTGCCCGCAATGTGGTGGGCGTGCAAGTGCGCAACACCGATGGTGAGCACCTCCAATACACCAAAATCAGCCGCTCCTGCTGGCGCGTACATGCACCCAAAAACAGCCGCATTCACTTCCATTACAGCTATTTCGCCAACCAAGCCGATGGCGGCAGCTGCTATGTCGACGAGCAATTATTTTACGTAAATCCCGTGCACTGCTGTGTATACACCGAACACAGCCGTAACCAGCCTTGCAGCGTTTTGCTGGAGCTTGAAACCGACTTTGACGTGGCTACTGGCATGCCGCTTACCAATGGTTTGTACCATGCCAACGACTTCGACGAGCTGGTGGACATGCCTATTTTGGCTTCGCGCCAGCTGCAACACGACAGCTTTTTGCACGATGGCGTGCGCTACCACCTGTGGTTCCATGGCGCTGGCAAAGTGCCTTTCGACCAGCTTAAACACGATTTTGAGGCCTTCACCGCCGCTCAAATCCGCTGCATGGGGGCCTTGCCGGTGCAGGAATACCACTACCTCAACCTCATCCTCCCCTATGCCTGGTACCATGGCGTAGAGCACCGCAACAGCACAGTGATTGCCCTTGGTCCGGCCGAAAACGCCTTCAAAGGCCTTTATAGCGAGCTACTCGGCGTGAGCTCCCACGAGCTATTCCATACCTGGAACGTTAAATTCATCCAACCCGAAGCATTCGCTCCTTACGATTACCAAAGCGAAAACTATTCCCAACTGGGCTATGTGTACGAAGGTTTTACCACCTATTATGGCGATTTGTTTTTGCTGCGAGGCGGGGTTTTCGACTGGCAAGCCTATGCCGAGGAGGTAGATGTGTACCTTAAACGGCACTTCGACAACTACGGTCGCTTCAACCACAGCCTGCACGAATCAAGTATTGATACTTGGGTAGATGGTTACGGCACCCCTGCGGCGCCCCATCGACGGGTGAGCATTTATGCAGAAGGCATGCTAAATGCCTTGTGTTTGGATATGGAAATCCGCAAGCGCACCCAAAACGAACACAGTTTAGACACCCTCCTGCGCCGTTTGTATGCCGATGCGGTGAACCAACTGCCTTACGACGAATCGCGCTTGCTCGAACTACTATTTGAGATCACCGATGAGAGCTTCGAAGCCTTCTTCCAACAGCACTACCAGCAGCCCATTTCCTTGGAGAAAGCCCTTCCTGAGGCACTGGCTTGGGTAGGTTGCACACTGAAGTGCCATCCCTCCGAAAACCAGCTGGAGCGCGATTTTGGCATCCGAGTAAAGGCAGGTGGCGAACAAGGCATTGTGGCCATGGTAGCACCAGGGAGTCCTGCCGCCTACTGCGGCTTGGTGGCCGACGACCAGCTGCTTGAGCAAAGGCTCGAAGCTGATCAGCTGTACTTGCGCTGGAAAGACAAAATGTTGCACGAGCACGAAGCGGTGTTGAGCGCCGGTAGCAGCCGCTGGTTCGACATTTACAAGACCGAACGCCTGGCTAACCGCAGCCAAGCGCAAGACGAGGCTTTTGCGTTGTGGACGGTTTGAGAGGCTCAATATCTTGGACCTTAACTCTTCCTCAAAACCAGCTGTAAATTAAAAATGTGTTGGGTTTGTGGATGTCTACAACATCCTGATTTTTATTAATTCATCTACACCTATTGCAAGCTCAAACCCTTGTTTTTGCAATCCCTTTACCAGTTTTTTGTCTCCCGACCAAAGAAAAGCACTCATTTCTAATGCCAGAGCTACAAATGGTGTATCAAATTCATCTATTTCCTTTGTCAACTCAAAGGCTTGGTTCCAAATTTCAGATCGAATAGCCTCTAGATTAATTAGGTCCATCTTTTTTAAAAGCGTACTCTTGATAAAATCAAGCTCCGCAACAGTGTAGCCTGAAAGTCTCATCAGTTTTGAGTCGTGTTTTTCAAGTTCTACCAACATAAAATCTGGAGCAGAGAACTCGAAGATACCATCTGAATTAAGCAACAAATCGCTGATCTTGCTTTTCGGACTTAAAATGCCACTAAATATCACATTGGTATCTACAACTATTTTCACTTCACAAAGCGGCCTTTATTTTGGTCCCACCAAGATGCCTTTGAAACCTTTGCCAAGGCATCGATTTGCCCCTGAGTCGCCTTGCTTTCCGAAGTGATTTCACGAAATCGCACAAAATCTAAAATGCGTTGTAGTCCGGTCAAGTCCGTTTTGGACGACACCCGAATCAATATCTCGTCGTTAGTTCGTTCAATTAACATAGTCAAATATAATAAAAAAACGCCATTGCCGTAATCAAAGTATTTGTGGCTCTCAAATTTATAATAAAGGATGTTGTTGACATAGATATGGGGGTGTTTTGCTTTGCATTCAGGCTAGCGTAGCAACAACTTCGAAATACGCCAATTCCCTACCGAACTAAAGAAATGTAAAGCAGTAAAATGAAGCAACCTCTAAAGTAAAAACGAATGCACCGATTAATAGTCTCTTCTTCCTCGGAAGATTACGATACTTATTTTTAAATTCTGAAACCAAAGTTTTTGAAATACCGAAATGAAGGAAAATCATTAATAAAATACTAAACAAAACAAATGGTGCAACTAAGGCTTTGGCTTCAATATCCGTTTGAAACCGAACAATGGTAAACAAAACAAACATGGGTAAGATTGAAGCTATGATATTTGCGGTGACTTCAGGCATTGAATTTCCTTTGATCAATCTCGCAAACGTATAACACCACAGGTAATATTTTTTCATTTTTGAAACTTTTGCTTCAGGCAATTAATCAATAACTCTTTCAAGCATCTCTTCTCACAAAATAACAAATACCGGTGGAAATACCACTTCTTTAAGGTATGCTACCCGAACTATCTCCAACCACAAGTTCATCACCATCAATCTAATCTCCCCCCACAAAAAAGCCCCTGCATCTTCCGATACAAGGGCTTTTTAAGGTAATGACGAGCCCTTACTGGTTCATCGACATCAAAAACTCTTCGTTCGAGAAGGTGCCGCGCATGTTTTGCAGCAGCAGCTCCATGGCTTCTTGCGAGTTCATATCGGCGAAGTGGTTGCGCAGGATGTACATCTTTTTGAGGATGTCTTTATCGAGCAGCAAATCCTCGCGGCGGGTGCTCGAGGCCGTAACGTCCATGGCTGGGTAGATGCGCTTGTTCGACAATTTGCGGTCGAGCTGCAGCTCCATATTGCCCGTGCCTTTAAATTCTTCGAAGATCACTTCGTCCATTTTGGAGCCGGTATCGATGAGGGCCGTAGCCAAAATGGTGAGCGAGCCACCGTTTTCGATTTTGCGGGCCGCACCAAAGAAGCGCTTGGGCTTGTGCAGGGCATTGGCATCGACACCGCCCGACAAAATTTTACCGCTCGCCGGCTGCACCGTATTGTAGGCACGCGCCAAGCGGGTAATCGAATCGAGTAAAATCACCACATCGTGACCGCATTCTACCAGGCGCTTGGCCTTTTCGAGCACAATGTTGGCCACTTTTACGTGGCGGTCAGCAGGCTCGTCGAAGGTAGAGGCCACCACCTCGGCTTTCACCGAACGGGCCATGTCGGTTACTTCCTCGGGCCGCTCATCGATGAGTAAAATGATGAGGTACACCTCGGGGTGGTTGTGGGCAATGGCGTTGGCAACGTCTTTGAGCAAGAAAGTCTTACCCGTTTTCGGCTGCGCCACAATGAGTCCCCGCTGCCCCTTACCAATGGGCGTAAACAAATCCATGATGCGCATGCTCAAATTCTCAGGTCTGTTGCTGAGTTTGAGGCGTTCGTTGGGAAAGAGGGGGGTGAGGAAATCGAAGGGCACGCGGTCGCGGATTTCTTGCGGACTGAGGCCGTTGATGGATTCGATGCGGGTGAGCGCAAAATATTTTTCGCCTTCTTTGGGAGGGCGTACATAGCCTTTTACGGTATCGCCGGTTTTGAGGCTGTACGATTTGATTTGGTTGGGGGCCACATACACATCGTCCGGGGAGGCGAGATAGTGGTAATCGCTTGACCGCAAAAAGCCATAGCCATCGGGCATCATTTCGAGCACGCCTTCGTGGGTAACGAGGTTTTCGAAATTGTAAACGGGTTGGCGCTCTTGGCGCTCGGGACGGTCTTGACGCTCTGGGCGTTCTGGGCGGTTATCAGCCCGTTCCCCTCGCTCATTGCGAAACTCGCGGCGCTCGCGGTTTTCGCGTTGCTCGCGGCCGTCACGTGGACCTTGCGGACCTTGTGGGTCTCGTGGGAATTGGGCGTCGCGTGGGGCCTGCGGTTCGCGCGGGCCTTGCGTTTGGTTCGGGTTACCAGCATTTTCGCGGTTATCGTTCCGAGGCTCACGGGCATTTTGGTCGCGCGGCTCGCGATTTTCCCGCGGTGGACGGTTATCTCCGCGCGGTTCACGCCCCTCACGCATGCCTCTTGGCTCCCTGGGCTCGCGGTTGCCACGCTCAAAAGCAGGTCGTGGTTCTGATGGATTTGTCTCTGCTGCTGCAGCTTCAGCATTTTCGGTAGCGGCAGGCGATTCCTCGGTGCTTTGTGGAGCAGCTTCAAAAACGGGAGCCTCAGGCTCTACATTTTCAATCACCGGTTCGTAGCTATTAGCCAAATCGAATGCGGCAGTGCTTTCATCAAACAATTCGGGACGCGTAGCTTCGGCTTTTTTAGGACGGCCGCGACGCTTTGGTTCGCCTCCAGTGGTTTCTGGGGCTTCGGCAGAATCGGCTTTCACCGTTCTTACACGTTCTTTTTTCTCGGTCACTGTAATGCTTTGATACGATAAATTGGGACCCTGGCCTATCAGAAGCTCAAACGCTTGCGATTTAAATCTGGAAGAAGAATCTGTAGGAGGAATTTGAGAAACTGGTGATGCTTGAACAGCATGCTAACCAGATGACGAAGGCAATTTTAGGGATTTCTTCTGTAATACCCAGCTTTTTTGAAAAAAAATTCGAAAAAGAATGACCCAATGCTAAAAAACATATCGAACAGTAGCAGCCAGTTCTCCATTAACCCCAGCCTCCCCGGTAAGCCGAATCCATGGCCTTATATCTAAACTCACTACCAAAGGCAAAACAGGTATGTAATAATCAACCCCTAACTGCATATCTAAGCCCGATTCAAGGCGCTCATTCCAGCCACCCAAAGAAAACCCGCCTCCATAGCGACTATAAAAACCAGGGAAAAAAGCCGCCTGTTGCTTTTGATACAGTGCCGTAAACATTAGGCTTTCACCACTCTTCGCAAATAAAAGCTCCACCATATGGGTTTCAACAGGCATGAAACGGTAACTCAGCGCTGGCCGTACGCCAAAACGCAAGCCCAATTCAGAGCCAATAGGAGCTTGCTGTGCCTGAAGCTGGGTGGTAAACGAAAAAAAACACATAATTCCACAAAAAACTATTCGTTTTACCAATGTGAATTGCGAATTTGGCATTTCGTTTATAACTCCCTTTGAAAAACACAAAAATAGGACTCTTGCGGTTAGTTTGCTGCATGCTTTTGTTGTCTTTGTTCAGTAGCCCCCGGCTACAGGCCCAAAGCGAAGTGGATGATTTACGCCGCAAGCTCAACAAGGCTACCGGTCGCATGGCGCACGAATTAACCATCGATTTAGCCAAGGCCTATTACCAAATCAACCCGGATAGCACCATCCAACTCGCTACCCAGCTTTTGCGACAAGAAGGCAGTAGGCTCTCTAAAATGACCACCGCCGATGCGCACAATGTACTGAGTACAGCACTGCAGTTACAAGGACGGCTGAGCGAGGCCTTGATACAAGCACAGAAAGCTGAAGACATATATTTGGAAATCAACGACAGCAGTGGCGTAAGCAGTGTATTGTCGAACATGGGCACCATTTATTTTAATCGAAGCAACTACCAGTTAGCACTCGATCACTACTTGCGTGCTTTGCGATTAAAGGAGGCATTGGGACAAGAAAACGGCGTGGCTGGCCTGAAATGCAATATTGGCAACATCTACGTCAACCAAAAACAATTTGAGCAAGCGCGAAAACATTATACCGATGCGCAAGAGGTATTTATTCGCTTAGGCAACAAGCGCGGCATTAGTTATACCCACAACAATCTTGGCTTAATCTACGAAGAAACTGGAGAGCTCGAAAGAGCCATTGGGAGCTATATAAATGCTTTTGAGATTGACAAAGAGCTTGGTGATCGCTTCGGCATGGCCTCCTCTTTTTATAATTTGGGAGAAATTTATCGTAAAACCAATCGGCTGTCCTTAGCCAAAGAGCACTACACACAATCGCTACAAATCGCCCAGGAGATTTCTAGTCCCATTGGCATTGCCCGTACATTAAACGGACTTGCCAGTATCCATTTGAGGGCCAGCGAATACAATAGTAGCATCCAGCAAGCCTCTGCCGCTTTGGAAATTGCCAAAACCGCACAAGACTACACCAACCAATTACAATCGCTTCAAATTTTAACAGAATCTTTTGACCGGATGAATCAACCCAGTCAAAGTTTGAAATACTTTAAGGAGTTGGCGGCCGTAAAAGACATAATTAGGGGGGAGGAAGCTAGTTTGATATTGGCCGAAACCCAGGCGCGATATGAAACAGAGCGCAAAGAACAGGAGTTGGTATTGTCGGAAAAAAATAAAAGTTTGTTGGATGCACGACTCAACCGCCAAAAACTTTTGAACAAGGTTTACATTGGCGCCATTGGCATTTCTCTCTTACTGTTGTTTTTCATCATCAATCAATACCAGCTCATTCGTAAAAACCAGGATAACCTCCGGCGGTTAAATGCTTCTTTGGAAGAAAAAGTAAATGAACGTACCCGTGACCTGCGTCAGGCGTTCGAAAAAGCGGAGCGCGCCGACAGGCTCAAAACCTTCTTCCTAGCCAACATCAACCACGAACTTCGAACGCCTATGAATGGCATCATTGGCATGAGCGAGTATCTCAAAGAAAGCCTGCAAAGCCCTGAAATTAAACAAGTGGCCGATGGCCTATTAGATTCAAGTAAGCGGCTTTCAGAAACCATGAGCGCCATTATTGAACTATCGAATACCGAGGCACATCCTGAAAATCTACCACTAGAGGCCTTCAATCCTGAACAACTCGTGTACAACGTAATACAGCGTTTTGAAGGCGATTTGCAGCTGAAAGGCCTCAAGCTCGATTTCGTGAATTACGCTGGCGACATCAGCCTGGTATCGCACGCAGGCTTTGTGCAGCGTATTCTATCGAATTTGGTACAAAACGCCATCAAATTTACCGAACAGGGCTATATCAAAATTGAACTTATTCGAGAACTCTGGGCCGGCCAGCCCACTTTTTGCTTCCGGGTGCAAGACTCAGGGGTAGGTATTCCTGCCAATAACCTGAAAGAGATTTTTGAGGCCTTCCGCACCAGCGACGACCAGTTGGCACGGGGCTACGAAGGTTTAGGGATTGGTCTCACCCTCTCCCGCAAATACGCCGAGCTGCTTCAGGGCCAAATTTCGGTCGACTCGCGTGAAGGGCAAGGCTCGGTTTTTACACTTCGTTTGCCCTTACAGTAAGTTATTTCGATCTGCATGCTTAGTTTTGCATGCCAATTCCTTTTAAAAGATGCTTCAACTCGCACACATTCGTCAGCACACCGAGCAGGTGATTCAAAAATTGCAACACAAACACCTCGCCGATGCGGCTTCGCTCGTACACGAGGTATTGGCAACCGACGATGCGCGCAAAGCTGCACAAGTGCAGCTCGACCAGCTGCTTGCCGAGCAAAACCAGTTGGCCAAAGAAATTGGCGGTCTGATGAAAAATGGCCAAAAAGAGGCCGCTGAAGCCCTAAAAACGAAAGTAGCAGTCCTCAAAGAACAAAGCAAAGCCTTGGAAGACCAGAAGGCTGAGCTCGAAAAAAAGAGTCTCGATTTATTGGTGCGCCTGCCCAATTTACCGCACCACAGTGTGCCGGCTGGCAAAACGCCTGACGACAATGAAGTAGTGTACCAAGTGGCTGAGATCCCTGTGTTGCCGGCCGATAGCAAGCCGCATTGGGAGCTCACCAGTCAGTACGACATCATCGATTTTGAGCTGGGTGTAAAAGTAACGGGCGCCGGGTTCCCCGTTTATAAAGGCGCGGGTGCCAAATTGCAGCGGGCCCTCATCAACTTCTTCCTCGACCAAAACACCGCCGCGGGCTACCTCGAGGTGCAGCCGCCCATTTTGGTGAATGAAGATTCGGGCTTCGGCACAGGACAGCTGCCCGACAAAGAAGGGCAAATGTATTATGTGGGCATCGACAACCTCTACCTCATTCCTACAGCGGAAGTGCCGGTGACCAATTTGTACCGCGATGTAATTTTGAAAGAAAGTGATTTTCCAGTGCGTAATACCGCCTATACACCTTGTTTTCGTAGAGAAGCAGGTTCATATGGCAAAGATGTGCGAGGCTTAAACCGTTTGCACCAGTTTGATAAGGTAGAAATTGTAGAGCTGGCGCATCCCGATAAAAGCTACGAAACCCTCGAAAAAATGCGGGCGCATGTGGCCAGTTTGGTAGAAGCCCTGGAGTTGCCTTACCGCATTTTGCGCTTGTGCGGAGGTGATATGAGCTTTGCTTCAGCCCTCACCTACGATTTTGAAGTATGGAGCGCAGCCCAAGGCCGCTGGCTAGAGGTGAGTTCTGTAAGTAATTTCGAAAGCTTCCAGGCCAACCGCCTTAAACTGCGTTACAAAGCTGCAGACGGCAAAAACTACCTGGCGCACACCCTCAATGGCTCGGCCATGGCCTTGCCGCGCATAGTGGCTGCCTTGCTAGAAAATCACCAGACTCCGGATGGCATCCGCATTCCTAAGGCTTTGGTGCCTTATACCGGCTTTGAGTACATCCGCTAAACGGTTGGACCGTCGTATTGGGTGATGCCACCCGCCAAGTTCACCAATCGGCCGCTGAAACCAGCCTCCTCGAGCATCATGCAGGCTTGGGCGCTGCGTCCGCCGCTGCGGCAGTATACATAATAGTTTTTGCTGGCATCCAAGTTCGAAATATGGTCGGTAAAGTCGGGCTGCATCACATCGATGTGCAAACAGCCTTCTATTTTTTGGTCAGCTACCTCTGCAGCAGTACGTACATCCAATAAAACGGCATTGGTATCGGCAGCTAAAGCAGCGCGAAACTCAGGGGAATATAAATTTTCGAAAGGCATGATGGGGTTGTTTGTGGCCCAAAGGTAGCTTTTTACCCTCTTTTTACAAATGGGCAAGGTCGTTAACAACGCTTTTTACCAGCACCCAACGCATATAATTCAGACTGTAATGGGTGTATTTGCCGTTTTTTCGTTGCTCAATCACCTGTATTTTGGTAAGAATACGTAAATGATGCGAAACCAAGCCCTGGTCTAAAGCCATGTGGGCACACAATTCGGTAACGGTTAACTCGGTATGTTTGTGTAAAAGCTCAATGACGCGCAATCGGTTCGGCTGATCCAAACTGTTGAGCACCTCAAAGGTGTTTTTCACATCTTCGTAACTAAGCATTTCAAGCGATAAGGGGCTGAAGATAAGCAAAATTTGCTGGCCGCATGGTCGCAAGCACAGAATACCATCAAAATTTAAAGCATAATGCGCAGCAGCTAAAATCCTCTTGGCTATATTCGTGCTGTGATGCAAATAACGAACCTCATTCTCTCCGGCGGCAGCGGTACGCGCCTCTGGCCGCTGTCCCGAAAACTCAGTCCCAAACAGTTTTATCCCCTGCTTAACGGTCGCTCGCTCTTCGAACTTACCGTGGAAAGAAACGCGGAGCAATGCCAGCGCTTTATGGTGGTCACCAATCAAGATCAGTACTTATTGGCACTGCGGCAATTGGGCGGGCACCAAAGTAGCTTCGTACTCGAGCCTGTTGGTCGCAACACCGCCCCTGCCATTGCTTTGGCTTGTTTGATGATGGATCCCGAGGAAATAGTATTGGTTACACCCTCCGATCACCTCATTAAAAAGCAGGCCGCCTATCAAGAAGCGGTTAAAAAGGCTGTGGCTTTCGCGAAAGAAGGCTTTTTGGTGACTTTTGGCATCCAACCCACCTATGCAGAAACGGGTTTTGGTTACATCGAAGCTGCGGGTAACGAGGTACGCTCGTTTCGCGAAAAGCCCGATGCCGCCACGGCCCAGCAATACCTCGAAAAAGGCAATTATTACTGGAACAGTGGCATGTTTTGCTTCACCGCAGGCAGTTTTTTACGTGAGTTGCAGCTGTGCAGTCCCGACGTATACACCGCCTCCCAAGCCGCTGCAGCCCGTTTCCGCGCCCAAGACGAGGTGCATGAGCCCGATTTCGACAGCATGATGGCCATTCCCGACATCAGCATTGACTACGGCGTGATGGAAAAAAGCAGTCGGGTACGCGTGGTGCCCGCCGACATTGGTTGGAGCGACCTCGGTAGTTTCGATGCCCTGTATGGCGAGCTGCCTACCGATGCCCATGGAAATACGGTGCAGCCCAACAGCCTGAACATCGACGCCAGCAATAATTTGTTGCTCAACGTAGCCGATAGTCAGCTAGTGATGCTGGGTGTGAGCGATTTGTTCGTGGTGCAAACCCCTTCGGCCACCCTCATTGGCAAAAAAGGCCAAAGTCAGGATGTTAAAAAGGTAGTCGACGCCCTTAAAAAGCAAGATTCTGCTTTGCTTTTGGCCCATGAAAGCATTGAAACTCCTTACGGAAGCTCCAAAGTGGCCCTTAGTACTCTCCATTATAGCATAGAAGAAGCTCGCATCTTGCCGCAACAAAGCATGGAAGTGGACTTTGAGGCAGGGACTACGATTCAGCTTGTGCTAGGAACAGCCGTGAGCATTAACGACCGGCCGATGCTGGCAGGTCAAGTGGTTCAACCCAACGAAGACGCCCTGTTAAGTAACGATTCGGAAACGGAAACGGCGGTGGTGCTGGTTACTCGCTTGGGCGAGTGATTTGCGATTTGCGATTTGGATTGGCGATTTTAGATTTGGCAGCACCTGCTTTCAATATACCTGTTAAAAATGATCGTTCCGTGCAGAATGACTCACGCTAGAGCCAGATGATTTGCGATTGGCGATTTTAGATTTGACAGCACCTGCTTTCAATATACCTGTTAAAAATGATCATTCCGTGCAGAATGACTCACGCTAGAACCTAATCTATCTCTGAGCGACCAGCGGGAGCGGTCTGTTAGTGAGCGCCAGCGAACGGTCTGTCAGGGAGCCTCCCGGCGACCGGTCTGTATAGCGAGCCGAAGGCGAGCGGTCTATTGGTCGAGCAAATAAATCAAGGCCGCAATGGCCGCCGAACCCAGCTCCAACTCTCGTCTGTTTACCGCTTCCAACACATCGCTGGCAGCATGATGAAAGTCAAAATAACGCTGCGAATCGGGCACAAAGCCCAACAAAGCCTCGGCATGACCCCGCAAACGCCCCACATCGGCACCGCTGCCACCGGCTTTGATGCTGTGCACTCCATAAGGCTCAAAAAGCGGCAGCCACTTCTGCATATCAACAATCACCAGTGAATCGGCTTCTACATTGAACTGCCGGGGCGAAAATCCACCGCGATCCGACTCAATGGCCGCAAAATGCTTTTCGTTCAATTCCTTGGCCAAACGAGCATACTCCTCTCCTCCCCGTAAGCCGTTTTCTTCGTTCATAAACATGATGGCACGCAAAGAGCGCCTGGGCCGATAACCGTTAACCTTCAGCAAACGCAAAGCCTCGATGCTGTGTACACAGCCCACACCATCGTCGTGCGCGCCTTCGCCCACATCCCAGCTGTCGAGGTGACCGCCCACCGCAATAATTTCATCCCGCAGCTCGCGACCATGAATTTGTCCTACTACATTGTACGACAAAGTATCGGGCCGACTCTCGCAATGCATCTCCATAAACAACTTCACCTCCTGCTTGTCGCGCAGCATCTGACTCAATTGCTCAGCATGCAAAGTACTGATGGCCGCAGCAGGAATCCGCTTTTGCGCATCCCCATACCCCATCACCCCCGTATGCGGGTAGGCATCAATGCGGTGGGTAAGCGACCGAACAATTACACCCACAGCCCCCTTCGCGGCTGCTTCTCGTGCGCCATTGTAGCGGTTGCCCACACAATGACCATAACTCTCAAAAGTGTGAATGTTGCGTGGATCGAAAGCCTGGTTAATGAACACAATTTTGCCATTGGCTGCACCTGCTGGCAGGGCCCGCAAAGCCTCCAAATCGGCTACTTCCACCACTTGGGCTGTTAATCCTCCAGGAGGCGTGGCTACCGATCCCCCCAAAGCTAAAATCTCGATATTGATTTGTTGCTGCTGAATAAGCCCTCCCGAGGTGCGTTTGTTCTGCAACAAATAGGCTTTTTCTTTGGGCCCACGTACCCAAACAGGCACCATTACTGGCTGCAGCCATACACTATCAAAACCTAATTTCAGCATTTGACTGCGGGTATACAATACTGCTTTGTGGGCATTTTCGCTGCCACTGAGTCGGTGACCAATTTGCTTGCAGAGGTGCTCGAGCATGGGCCAAGACTGTCCCTGCACCAAAGCACTGTCGAAAACCTGCCGAATGAAAGCCGCATGTTGGGCTTGCGTTGGCGTTTGTGCGCGTAAAGAAGTGGTAAAAAGTAGCGTTAAGCTGCTAAAAAGGATAACCGACCAGTTTTTCATATATCAAACGTTGCTGTGCCGTGGCATCAGGCTGTTTGTAAAGATAAAAACGTGGCGCTGGATACGCATCTAATTTGCCTTCCAGTGTTAATTCTTCTCCCAAGCGCCAAACTTTGAGCTTTACCTTGGTGCCCGGCTGCTGTTGCTTCATCCAAGCATCAAAACTTTTTTCTTCTTTGCCGTTGAGCTTCAACAACTCATCATCGGTTTGCAAACCCATTTCCCAAGCTGCACTGCCTTCTCGCAAAGCCGTAACGAACTGCCGCTCGCCTTGCTTGCGCCAAGACGCCCCAAAATAGGCCATTGGCTGGCGGGCAGCGGTATCTTCCAATACCAAACCAGCATAAGCCGCATAGCGGGCAAAGTCAATAGGCCGCGTACCATAAATATAGTTCGCAAAAATGCTGTCGGCCTCCGCCCCTAAATGCTGCTTAAACTCAGCAAAGAGCTCAGCATCGGTAAAGCCGCGATCGAGCGCCAAGGCATAGCGGTGGTACATGCGCTTCATCACCGAATCGAGTCCAAACGCCCCCTTCGAAGCCTGTAACAGCGCCGCATCAAACACAAACCCGAGCATGGCCCCTTTGCGGTAATAGCTCACGCTGATATTGCCTGAATTTTCGTTGCGCAGGTAGAATTTGATCCAAGCCTCAAGACTCGATTGCGCTACCGACTGCACCTCATCGCCTTTGTTGCCCAAAACAGCTTCAAAACCGCTGCTCAGTACATTGAGGTAGTCGCTTTCGGCCATTAAATGGGTGCGGGCCAAAAGCAGATTGTCGTAATAGCTCGTGAAGCCCTCCGAAAACCACAAATTATGCGTGTAGTTTTCACGGTTGTAGTCAAACGGACCCAAAGCCACCGGCCGCAAGCGCTTCACATTCCACAAATGGAAATACTCGTGCGCCACCAATCCCATAAAGCCCTGATAGCTCTTAGGTGTATCGTAAGCCGTTTTGCGGGTTTGCAAAGTAGTGCTGGCGCTGTGTTCCAGGCCGCCTCCGCCTTGCAGACTGTGCTGCACTATGAAGAGGTAGTTTTGGTTGGGTTGATGATCGAAAATATCGGTCGCCGCCACCACTATTTTGGCCATATCGCGCTTCAAATCTTTCTCTGGAAATTTATCTAAGCCCGGCATGGCCACCTGGTGCTGTACTCCGGCAGCTTCAAAATAAAACGACTTAAAATTGCCAATCTCAATGGGTGCATCCACCAATTCGTCGTAATTGTTGGCATAACGCTGCCAAATGCTCTTGCCGGTTTGTGGCAAGGCCGTGGCCACATTTTTCCATTTTGGATAAGGCTGGATGTTTAACTCATGCCGCGCCTGCAAATATTGTGGTACAAAAAGCAAATAGGTTGTTCCTACCAAAGCGGCTTGTTCCTCATTTACAAAGCTGGTGCGCACGCTAAACTCTTTGCTATACACCCGATAACGCACTTCCAAGGCCGCACCGGGCGCTTTTACTACCCGCCAAGCATTCTTCTCAAACTGCTGAACGGCCAAGGGCGCACCATTGCTGCTGGCCCGCATGCCGTCGAGATTGCGCGAAAACTCACGAATCAAATAAGAACCCGGGGTCCACACAGGCAATCGAAATTCCACTGTGTCTTGCGCATCGGCAGCGAGTTGCAGCGCTACTTCTACGTAATGACTCGAGGGCTTTGGAAAGCTAATGGTGTACTGCAGGGGGGCTTGCGCGGCGCTACCAAAATAGCATAGCCATACCAGCGCAAGTGTAAAAACACTTACTTGCTTCATGAGGATAAATTTAAATTAGTGGTGGTGACCGCCCGGACCATGTACATGGCCGTGCGCCAATTCGTCGGCTTCAGCCGTGCGTACTTCTACAATTTCACCTGAAAAATGCAGGTTGAAGCCCGCCAAAGGATGGTTGAAGTCCATGGTAACGGTATCGGCCTGCAAGCCAATCACCTTACCGCGGTGCTGGTCGCCCTGCTCGTCTTCTAAATACAAAAACTTACCGATGCTCACGTTTTCGGCATCAAAAGCACCACTTGGGTCGGTGAAAACGGCATTGGGAATGTCCATGATGGCTTCTTGCTCTACCGGACCATAGGCCTCCAGCATGTCGATGGTAAAATCGAACTTTTTGCCTGCATCCAAGCCCATCAAAGCCGTTTCAAAAGCTGGCGGCAAGCCACTTTGGCCTACTAAATAGTAAAAAGGATTGTCGGAACCAGCCGTTTCAATCAATCTGTTGTCGGTATTGCCGTTGTTTACGCGCAATTCGAAGGTTAAGCCGACTACCTTTTCTGGAGCAATGATCATGAGCTAAAAATTATCTGTCAAAGGTACAAAATTTTGCCCTAGGAAAGGAAAAACAACAGTTGCGCTGCCCAAATTCAGGGTGCTTAGCCAGCAGTTGCGGCGGCAACTGGCAGCAACAGCAACGGCAATTTGGCTTTGCTAAGCAGGGCATCGGCAACGGAAGGCACAAAAAGGCGCTCCAAAAACCCGTAATGATATAAATGCAAGGCCAATACGGAGCTGTCTTGCGCTCCCACATGAGCCAAAATAGCGGCAATTACATCTTCGCTGTATATCAGGTGCTGCACATTTTTAGGGATACCCAACACCTCTTGCAACTGAGCATGCCGCAGCTCTTGGGCCGGAGTAAGCGGGTGATCGCCATCATACACATGGATAACGCTGAAATTTTTGCCTATGACCTCACCAAAATGCTTCAAAAACGAGAGCATGCTGGGTTGCACATCGGTACGTAAGGCTGTAGCATAGGCCACTTCTTTACCGGCACCAAAGCTGCAGCTGGGTGGTACCAGCAACAGCGGTCTGCCTGCTCGCTTGCAAAGCGCAGTACTGGTGCTTCCAAAAAAGAGGGTGTCGAGCAGCGACTTGCCTCTGGTGCCAATTACCATCATATCTACATCTAAAGCATCCGCTTTGGCAGCAATTACCTCATCCGAATGGCCAAAAGCGGCATAAACAATCACTTTCAAGCCGGGATGAGCCTGTAGCAATGCTTCTTTGAGCCCCTCCAAAGCCTCCTTGGCATCCGCCTCTAAAATCTCATTAAGCCCCTTAAAAGCAGTTACAGCACTGGTTTGCGACTTGTAGGCATGCAATACATGGAGGGTGGCGGCGCAGCTACTGGCCAAGGCCGCGGCATAGGCTACAGCATTGTTGCCGCCATCAGAAAAATCGGTCGCACAAAGGAGGTGTTTCATAAAAGGAGTTAAGCTTCACGAATATCGCTAAAAAGCGGCTAATGCTTGCTTTTGGGGAGAGATTATTCGCTGGATGTCTGAGGAATGAAGAAAAGATTCATGAGCCCATGTTATTTTTGCATGCCTCTTTCGGAGGATTACAGGCATTCTAAAAACCAAATCAGCAGAAATGGTGCCTTGGCAAGATGCTCGGAAACAATTATCATCCAAAAGCATCGCCTAGACCCCATTTATCTCGGAAAATACAGCGGATTTGGATGCTCAAAACGATAGCCTGTTGCCAAGAGCTTGTTGGAACTGATGATTCGAGGAGCCTCCTCATCCTTATTGGCTACCACAAAAAAAGGCGTCAGTTGCAGCGCCTCCAAATCGGCGGCATAAACCACTGCTTTGCTCGGATGTTCAGGAGCTACCAGGTTGTAGCATCCCTGCGCTCCAGCTGCCATCAGATGCAAGGCGGCACCTACTACGTCATCGCGTTGAATGAGGTTCACCACTTGAGTGGGGTCAACGAGCTCGCGACCGCTGAAGTAGCGGCCAATGAGGCGGTCGTAACCTGCCAAACCGCCGGCTCGCAAGATCAAAGCTTGTGGAAAATGCTTCAAAACCACCTTCTCACCCTGTCGCACGGCATGTTCGGCCACGGTCGCACTATCTTCGGTATACACACCGGCCGCCTGCGGGTAAACGCCCGTGCTGCTCACGAGTACGAAGCGCGCTTCTGGCGACAGCGCTTGGCACAGGCGTTGTAGTCGTTGGGCATAAAGCGTATCATTCCCAGCCCGGGCCGCGGGCGGAAAACTGGCAATAACCAATTCAACAGCCGTTAAATCGGGCAATGCTTGGTCTAAATCGAGCGCCATGGCCGACAAGCCAGCAGCTGTGAATGCTGCATGCGCGCCCGACCGGTTGCTGACTTGCACCGCATGGCCTGCTGCTTTCAAGGCTTCTGCCAAAGGCAAACCCAGCCAGCCGGCGCCTACCACAAGCACCCGCAGTGAATTAGTCATGCCGAACCACTTTTAAACGCGCAATAGCTGCCTCAGCTTCTTCCGGCTTTTGGGTGCCCAGCAACAAGCGGTCGCCATTTTGCAGCACCAATTGGATGCCTTTATTGCCAGCCATGTTGTAGGCCCAGCCTTTCATACCTAGTCGCAATCCCCAGCCGCCGTATTCAAGCAACGGCTTGTACTGCCGCACCTCCACGCTTTGCAACTCCGCCCAAATGCGATGTCGCCAGTTGAAAAAGGGCCAAAAACGGTAGTGTATACCTGCTGCATCCATCCGCACCCCCAACTCCATCCTCCAAATAAAAAACAACATCAATATCAATGCTATTTCTATCGCAACCATCATCCCGAGGGGTGGCGGATTCGTTCCCACCCCTACTCCGGTTACCAACTGATACAGCAAGGCATAGGTAGAAAAAGCCACTATCCCGAGGGTAAGGAGCAAAATCCACCATTGCCGCATGCGCTGCTTTTCTTCAAATACTACCTTGGCCATCGTTCGGTTTTTTGTTTTTGTTTTTGCCTCGAGCGCGCACGGCTTGGGTGAGCACGAACTCAATTTGTCCGTTCACCGACCGAAACTCATCCTGCGCCCACTTTTCGAGGGCTTCGAGTAATTCGGGACTCAAGCGTAGCGCGAAGGCTTTTTTGTTTACACTCATGCTTTAATGGTACAGACTCCCTGCGTTTACTACGGGCGATGCCGCACGATCGCTGCACAACACCACCAATAAATTACTCACCATGGCGGCCTTGCGCTCTTCGTCGAGCTCCACCACTTGTTTTTGACTCAGTTGCTCGAGGGCCATTTCGACCATGCCCACAGCGCCTTCCACAATTTTATGGCGGGCAGCCACTACGGCTGAGGCCTGCTGCCGCTGCAACATAGCACCCGCAATTTCCGGTGCATAGGCCAAGTGACTGATGCGGGCTTCGATCACCTCTACCCCAGCGCGCTCTAGACGCTCCGAGAGTTGCTTTTCGAGCTCTTCATTCACCAATGGCGCGTTGCCACGCAAGGTGATTTCGGCGCCTTCCAACTCAAACTCATCGTAAGGATAGGTACCTGCCAACGAACGCACCGCGGCCTCGCTCTGGGTTTCTACATATTTTACATAGTTATCTACCGCAAAACTCGCCTTGCTGGTGTCGGCCACTTGCCACACCAATACGGCAGCAATTTCAATGGGATTGCCCACTTTGTCGTTCACCTTGAGCTTCTCGCCGTTTTGGTTCATGGCCCGCAGCGATACTTTTTTCTTGGTGTAGAAGGGATTGGCCCAGAAAAAGCCAAATTCCTTTACCGTGCCTTTGTAAGTGCCAAAAAGCACCATCACCATGCTTTCGTTGGGATTAACGATGAGGAAGCCAGGCAAATGCACCAGCCAAGCAAGGCTAAGTATGAGGCCGGGAAGCCAAAACAAAGGACCAGGATTTTGATTTTGCTGAACGAAAAACAGGATAGCGCCTAGCAGCAGCAACAGGCTAACCAGCAACTGGAGGTAGCCTGATTTTGGTAGAAGGGTTTTTTCTTGAATCATTTTAATATCATTTTAATATCACAAATGAAAGGAAAAATTCTGGAATCGAAATGTTAAATTTTTTGAATTGGAAGAAAAACGGCTTTAGCTGCACCAATGCGCAACAAAAAAGCGACCGCTGTCTACACAACGGTCGCTTCCTATAAATCCAGCCCAAACAGGCCAGCAAATGCTTTTACATATGCAAAGCGCGATTGGCAGTAGCCGCCAAACAAGCTTCTCTAAATACTTCGGTATAGGTAGGGTGGGCGTGACTCATGCGCGCGATGTCTTCGGCGCTGGCACGGAATTCCATGGCTACTACGGCTTCGGCAATCATGTCGGCTACGCGTGGACCAATCATGTGCACGCCTAAAATTTCGTCGGTGTCTTTGTGCGCGTACACTTTTACTACACCATCTACATCACCGGAGGCGCGGGCGCGACCACTGGCTTTGAACGGAAACTGACCCGATTTGTAGGGTGTACCAGCCTCTTTGAGCTCCTGCTCGGTATGGCCCACACTTGCCACTTCTGGCCAGGTGTACACCACATTGGGAATGAGCAGGTAGTTGATGTGCGGCTTTTGTCCCGCGATTAACTCCGCCACATACACCCCTTCTTCTTCGGCTTTGTGCGCCAGCATAGCCCCGCGCACCACATCGCCAATGGCGTAAATGTGCGGCACCGCGGTTTGTAGGTGGTCGTTTACCGCTACCCGACCGCGTTCGTCGGTTTGCAAACCGGCTTTGTCGAGGTTCAAACTGTCGGTATACGGCTTGCGGCCTACTGAAACAAGGGTATAATCGGCCTTGAGTTCTTTTACCTCGCCCGTTTTTAAGTCTTCGTAGGTTACCACAGTCTGTTTGCCCTTGGTCACCACCGAGGTTACCTTGTGTCCGAAATGAAACTCAAAGCCTAACTTGGCCAGCGACTTCTGCAATTCACGCCCCATAGCCGCATCCATGGTAGGAATGAGGCTGTTGGTGAACTCCACAACGGTGACTTTAGCACCCAAGCGGGCGTACACCGAGCCGAGCTCCATGCCAATTACACCGCCACCAATCACCACCATGCTCTTGGGCACTTCTGGTAAATTGAGGGCCTCGGTAGAAGTAATGATGCGTTTTTTATCGATTTCAACGCCTGGAACGGTAGCCGGCTTCGAACCTGTGGCAATGATCACATTTTTGGCCGTGATTTGTTCGCTGCTACCGTCCTCTTTCGCGATGGAAATGGTGTTGGCATCGGCAAATGAACCATGACCATGGTACACCGTGATTTTATTTTTTTTCATGAGGAAGGCAATGCCGTCGACATTTTGCTTCACCACTTCGTTTTTACGGCTGATCATTTGGGGAAGGTTCACCTTCAAGCCCGTAAGGTCGATGCCGTGCCCTTTAAAAGTATGCTCGGCATTGTGAAAATGCTCAGAGGAGTCGAGCATGGCCTTCGAAGGAATGCAGCCTACGTTCAAGCAAGTGCCCCCAAGAGTGTTGTAACGTTCAATGATGGCGGTTTTGAGTCCGAGTTGCGCAGCCCGAATGGCGGCTACGTAACCACCAGGACCAGAGCCGATAACGGCTAAATCGTATTGCATATCCATAATTTTCACAAAAATACGGGAAAACGACAGCTTTTGCACGAAAAATCGCCACAAATGGCTGCTGCTCATCATTGTGCTTCAGCTGCAAAAAAATATTTACGCAACATTGTTGCCATTTAATTTGCTTGTGCGGTGTTTTCTTAACTTTATCCCGATGTTAAAGGAAATACAGTCGCTGCACCCTTTAGAAGGCACTTTGTTAGGCGTGGCCCAAGCCTCGTTGCAATTGGTGCGTTATCAAGACTTCGACCAAACCATTGCCTCCGTGGTCGAAATCATGGGTAAATCGGCTCAAGTGGACCGCTGCTACATCTTTAAAAACAGTTTTGATCAGGAAAATCCCCTGATGAATCAATTGGTAGAGTGGGCCAGTGAGGGCGTAAGCATCCAAATCGAAAACCCCGAACTGCAAGGATTGCCGTACGCTATTTATCCTGATTTATACCAACGCTTGAAAGCGGGACAAGCTGTTTACGGTGCAGTAGCCGATTGTCCCGAACCCTTTAAAAGCATCATGGCCGAGCAAGAAATACAGGCCTTTCTCTTTTTACCCATTCTTTGCAAAAATGAGCTTTGGGGCTTCATTGGCTACGATGCCTGCCAGGAAGAAAGACAATGGGAGGCGGCTGAAATCAGCGCCTTGCAAACCCTGGCCAATGCCTTCGGCTTTTTCATCGAAAACTTACAACTGCGTAACGAACTGGAAGAAAAAAACAAGCAGTTTGATTTGGCGCTGAAGGGCTCCAAAGACGGCATTTGGGACATCAACCTAGTGACCGACCAAACCTATGTGAGTCAACGCTGGAAGCAAATGTTCGGCTTTGAGGAAACTACATTTACTTGGACCTATGACCGCTGGCTCGACCTCATCCATCCCGATGACAAACAGCGAGTGGATGAAAACCTGCGTGCATTTATGAGCTCTGGTACGGGCACCAACGATATAGAGTACCGCATGCGGCATGGCAACGGGCACTACATTTGGGTATTGAGTCGCAGCGCGGTAGAGCTAGCTGCCGATGGCCAACCGGTTCGCATTGCGGGCAGTGATACCGACATCACCGAGCGCAAAATACATGAGCAGGTATTAGGAGAAAATGAACGGCAGTATCGCAATTTGGTTAATAACCTGCGGGAAGTGGTTTTTGAATCAGATGCCCAAGGCAATATTACCTTCCTCAACCAGTCGTGGGAGCAACTTACCGGCTACACAGTGGCAGAATCACTTGGCAAGCAAGGTAGGTTGTTTTTAGCACCAAGCGCACTGCCAAGTGTTCAGCCTACATTGGATAAAATGAACCGATCGCCCCACACCTACACCAATGTGGAGCTTCAATACCAACACAAATCGGGCAAAGTGGTATGGGCAGAAGTAAAAACCAAGCGGATTTTGAGTCCCACTGGCGAAACCATCGGTTCTACCGGCACCATTGTAGACATTATAGAGCGAAAAAAGGCGGAAGAAGATACCGCCAGGGCCATTGAAAAAGAAAAAGAGCTCATGGAACTGCGCTCCCGTTTTATCATGATGGCCTCCCATGAATTCAGAACACCCCTGGCCACCATCCAATCGAGTCTCGACATCCTGCGTATCTACCTGCAAACGGCCGATGAGCATTTGCGGCAAATGTGCGAAAAGCATTTTGAGAAGATGGGCACCGAGATCCACCGTGTGGGCGACCTCATGAACGATATCCTGCTATTGGGCAAAATGCAGGCCGGCAAAACCAAGCTACAGCTCAAACAAGTGTATCTCAACGAATTGATTGTGAACCTACTGGCACATCACTACAGCAACGGTCCAGACCCAAGAATTCCACGCTTTATCCAAATTGGGAAACCCAAGACGGCAGCCATCGATGAACAACTCATCACCCACTGTCTGATGAATTTATTGAGCAATGCCCTTAAATTCTCAACTGGCAAACCCGCGCCTGAAATCACCCTCCAATTCAAACGCAAAAAGGTTGAAATTTTGGTACGCGACTATGGCATTGGCATCCACGCCAGTGATAAAAAACGCGTATTCGAGCCCTTTTTCCGCGGCAGCAATGTAGACCAAACCCCCGGCACCGGTCTTGGCCTGGTGGTGGTGAAAGAATTCATCGACCTCCATGGAGGCAAAATCCATTTTAACAGCCATCGGCTCGGTGGCACCACCTTTATCCTAGAACTTCCCTTATGAACAGAGTACTTATCATTGAAGACGAAGTGCAACTTCGTGAAAACATCATGGAACTGTTTCAATCGCAGCATTACCAAGTAGAATCAGCCGATAATGGTAAAAGCGGCTACGAAAAAGCGTTGAAGTTCTTTCCCGACCTCATCGTTTCAGATGTAATAATGCCCGAGGAAGATGGCTTTGCCCTCCTACTCAGACTAAAGAAAAATCCAGCTACCGAATTTGTGCCCGTCATTTTTCTGACCGCCAAAACCATGATGGAGTCTAAAATAGAAGGCTTACAATTGGGTGCCGACGACTACATTGTAAAGCCCTTTTCGGCAGAAGAATTGCTAGCACGGTCTTCCAACCTCATCCAGAAGCATCAAAAAATGCTAAAAAAGGGGCTGATTGCTGTCAGCGAAGACAACATCATCCCAAAAAGCGAACAGATGATCCGCGACATCATTCAATACATTGAGGAACACTTGAGCGATTACAACCTCTCTGTTGACATGATAGCTAAACACTTAGGCATCAGCAAGTCGACCATCCAGCGCAAAATAAAAAGCAGTGTCAATAAAAACCTCAATCAACTCATTCGAGAGTATAGACTTGAAAAGGCCAGAAAAATGATTGAAAGAAATGCAGGCACACTCTCCGATATAGCACAAACTACCGGCTTCAACAGCTTGAGCTATTTCAGCTACAGCTATAAGAAGTTTTACGGCATCGCACCTTCACAGTCGAATCGTTAAACGATCGAGCAAAAAATAATCGATACAAAGGGTCCAGCAGCTAACCATTACCGACGGCTTATTTATTTCGAATGTTGTTTTATTTGTTTTACACAAATAGCATTACCGCGCGAATTGAATAATTTGTAGTTTTAAGGGTGCTTAAAAAAGTTGTTTTTCCTTTGCTTATCCTCCTCGTTGGTGGGGCCGATTTGTGCTTTGCCCAGAGCAAACAATTGTCTGTTTACAAAAAAAACGGGCAACTGGGCAAGCGTTTTTATGAAGGAGACCGCATTCAGCTGAAGGTTGGTCCACACGGCTGGATCAGCGGCGATATTGAATGGTTACTGAACGACACCTTAATTGTAGCCGGCTTTAAAGTTGGTCTCAACCAAATTCAGGCGGTACGCACCTACAAAGCAGCAGCCCTTGGTGCAGCCGCCAATTTAGGTATTGCAGGTGTACTTTGGCCAGCCATCGTTGCCATCAATGGCGTTAGCTCAGGCAGTAGGCCGTTGGTGACTAATTCTGCCATCGTCAGCTCAGCAGCCATGCTCACTGGTGCTGCCTTATTTTACAGGATCGGCCTGCGCACCTACAAAACTACTGATGCGGGTAAGCTACGCATCACCGATTTCAATTTCAACCCTACCACGCTACCCGCCCATGTCCCAGCAACAGCCCCCACTCCCCAGTCTGAATGAGGCCTTCGACGAACAAGGCAAAGCCGCCAGTCCGCTCCTGCCCTCCGAAGTCCGCAACTTCCTCATCGACATTGATGGCACCGTAACCGAAGACGTTCCCAACGAGGAACCCGAGCGTATGCGACACTGCAAACCTTTCCCCGATGCGCTCGAAATGGTGAATAAGTGGCATGAAGAGGGCCACATCATTACCTTTTTCACCTCTAGAACAGAAGACTTACGAGAGATAACCGAAACTTGGCTCCAAGAATACGGCTTTAAGTACCACGGTCTGCTGATGAACAAGCCCCGCGGCGGCAATTACCACTGGATCGACAACCACATTGTACGGGCTACCCGCTACGAAGGCAAATTCACCGATTTGGTGCGCATGACCAAAACCATCGAAGTTTTCAAAGATTAACAAACAAGATTGCGCAAAAAGCCATTTTTTTGTGTCACGTTAAAGAGAAAGCTATGAATAAAGTCACCGCAGGTTATAAAATGCTCATGATTTTGGCCAATGTAGATGGAGAACACATGGCGGAAGAACATGCACTTATTCTAGATTTTTTAGGCAATCAGTTTGATGCGCCAACCATGGCTGCCACCATGCAAACCGAACGCATTCGCCTCCAGGCCATTTCCCAAGAGCTGCAAATGCTGGAGTTTCGCGAAGCCATGAATGCCTTTTTCTCACAAAGCAGTGCGGCCGACCGCTCCGCTTTTTTGCAGCTGTCCATGGACCTCATCAAATCCGACAACCGCATTACCCAAGAAGAAAACATCTTCATCAACAAGCTTTTTGAAGCTTGGGGCGAAACCGAATAAACCACCTCGCTGTGGACCTCCTGCCAAAACACAAATACGAGACCTGGATGTGGGTGCTGCTTTTAGGCATCGCTTGGCTGGCAGGCACAGGATTGTCGGTCTGGGACCAGGATGAGTCTGCCTATGCCGCCTTTGCCTGGCAAATGCGGGAGTCGGGCAATTGGTTGGTGCCGGAGTTTTTATGGAGCGAAATCCACCGCAAAACCCCTTTTCATTTTTGGAGCATTGCGGTGAGCTATGCACTCTGGGGCGTGAACGAATTTGCAGTACGATTTCCGGCTTTTTTAGCAAGTGTAGGCACCGTGCTGCTGCTCCGCTACCGGGCCGTAGCCGTTTTTGGAAAGCCCACGGCGCAGGCCGCGGCTTGGGTGCTTGCCGCCAATCTTTTTTTGCCCCACCTCATTAAGATATCGGTTACCGACGCCTCCTTGTTGTTTTTCGAAACCCTGGCCGTACTCTCGCTCATCCGCTTTTTTCAGCAACCCCGCTCGCAAGAACAGCTTTATTTCGTTATTGGTACTGCAGGAGGCTTGCTGGTGAAAGGCCCACCAGTACTCATTTTGAGCATTGGCATGCTCGGACTAATCTTACTGTTTTCGCCAGAAAGAAAAAAAATTATCGCCTTCCACCCTTGGCTGCTGTTTCCGTTAGCTGCCTTGCCGCTGCTGGCATGGGGGCGCATGGCCTGGCAAACCGATGATGGCGCCTTCATCCGCTGGATGATCGACTGGTACACCGTGAGCCGCGTAAACAACGAGGTGCTCGGCCAAACTGGCCCTCCAGGCTACTACCTCGCCACCATCCTCATTGCCTTTTTGCCCTTTGTACCCTTGCTTCCCAAAGCCTTTCAGCAACTTTTTAGCCGCTACAGTTGGCGCCACCCCCAGTTTAAGCAGTTCATGCTCATTGCCTGGCTCATCAGTGGCTGGTTGATTTACGAATTGCTCAAATCGAAACTACCCGCCTATGCCCTTGGCGCTTACCCAGCATTGGCTTTGTTGCTGGGACAACAAATCAGTCTCTTGCCCACCTACAATTTCCGCAGGCAAAACTGGCTACGAGCTGGCTTGCTGCTTTACCTCTTGCTGTGCCTGGCTCTTGGACTCGGTCTGCCCTTTGCGGCAGCCGCCCCTGTGGGAGATGGCTTTTTATTCGACAATTTTGGCATCAACATGGCTCGTTTCACGGGCATTGGTTTTCTGTTTTTAGGGATAATGACCGCTGTTTTTTTACTAAGAGCGCAATACGAACTGGCTTTTAGGAGCATGCTCGCCCAAAGTATATTCTTTTTGGGAATGGGTTGGCTGGTACTGATGCCGGGCATCGAAAAACTGCGAGGTGCCACCAAGGAAGTGGCCTCCTTTTTGGCTGCAAATCATCCAGAAAAAACCCTCTTATTGAGTCGCAATTTCCACCTGCCAAGCCTACCTTTTTATCTCAGCACCCAAGCGATAAGTTATGAAGAAGCTACTGATGCCTCCCGCTGGCAGCAGCAATTAGCACATCCAGAGGCCTTATTGCTTTTAAACAGCAGTAATTTTGGCGATTTTCAATCGGCCGTTTCCCAAGCACAGTTCGACTATCATATTGTTTACGAACAAGCGGGCTGGATTTCCGATAAAGGCCAGCTCACCACCTGGTATGTGGTGCAAGCAGGCAGGCCTACGACTGAAACGGAATCCGCTGCTGAATAGAGCGGCCCAGGGTAATTTCATCGGCATACTCCAGTTCCCCGCCAATCGATATGCCACGGGCAATGGTGCTGATGCGGATGTCGCGGCCCTGCAGCTTGCGGCCAATGTAAAAAGCCGTGGTATCGCCTTCCATGGTGGCCGAAAAGGCGAGTAGCAACTCCCGCACTTCGCCGGTGGCGAGGCGTTCTTCGAGACTCGCAATTTTGAGTTGGTCGGGACCAATGCCCTCCATCGGCGTAATCAATCCACCCAAAACATGGTACAAGCCATTGTATTGGCCCGTATTTTCAATTGCAATTACATCCCTCATGTCGGCTACCACGCACACCAGGGCTTGATTGCGCGACTTATTGGCGCAAATTTGGCACACGGGCGCATCGCTGATGTTGTGACAGGTACGGCAATATTGCACATTGGTGGCCAAATTGGTCACAGCACGCGCCAATTCCAAAGCCTCGGCCTGCTGTTGCCGCAACAAATGCAGCGTTAGCCGCAATGCCGTCTTTTTGCCAATACCCGGAAAGCGCGAAAATGCATTCACAGCCTCTTCAATCAAGCGCGATGGAAAATTCATAGGCCAAAAATACTACCTTCGTTAACACCTAGGTTATTCCTCCAAACATCTGTGCATTTCTTATGAGTCCAAGCCTCATTCTCATCATCATTTCAGCCTACTTTTTATTCTTGATCGGCATTTCGTGGGTCACTGGCCGCAAATCCGACAACAGCTCCTTTTTCCTCGCCAACCGCTCCTCCCCTTGGTACATTGTGGCTTTTGGGATGATTGGCTCCAGCCTTTCGGGCGTCACCTTTGTTTCTATTCCCGGCACCGTGGGCACCCAAGCCTTCAGCTATATGCAATTGGTTTTTGGCTATTTTTTGGGATACCTGGCCATTATCAACATCCTGCTGCCGCTTTATTACAAGCTCAACCTTACCAGCATTTACGCCTATTTGCGTAGCAGACTGGGCAAGGCCAGTCACAAAACCGGAGCCTCCTTTTTTATGCTATCGCGCACCATCGGCTCCTCCTTTCGACTGTACCTGGTGGCCATGGTGCTCGACCGCTTTGTACTGAGTCAGTGGGACGTGCCCTTTTGGGTCACCGTGGTAGTAACCATTGTGCTCATTTGGCTGTATACGTTTAGAAGCGGCATCAAAACCATTATCTGGACCGACACCCTGCAAACGGCTTTTTTAGTGGGAGCCGTGCTCATTTCTATTGGCATCATCGCGGCAGACTTAAAAGTAAGCATCACCGCTTTACCGGCTTTGATTGCCGATAGCAGCTATTCCAAGGTGTTTTTCTGGGATTGGAGCGGTCCTCAGAATTTTTTCAAGATGTTTTTCTCAGGAGCTTTTATTACCATCGTGATGACGGGCCTCGACCAGGATATGATGCAAAAAAACCTGTCATGCCGCAGCCTCAAAGACGCACAAAAAAACATGTTCTGGTTCAGCCTGGTGCTCATTGGCGTGAATTTGCTGTTCCTCAGCCTGGGTGCCTTGCTCTACATCTACAGCGAAGCCAAAGGCATTGCCATACCGGCCCAAGCCGACGAGCTTTTTCCAATGCTCGCGCTACAGCATTTTGCACCCATTGCGGGCTTTACCTTTGTGGTTGGACTTATTGCGG
This sequence comes from Sphingobacteriaceae bacterium, assembly GCA_030682795.1. GTDB lineage: Bacteria > Bacteroidota > Bacteroidia > UBA7662 > UBA7662 > PNNG01. The sequence continues at coordinate 7,153 of JAUXNJ010000010.1, read as the reverse complement.
CGGCTTACTCGAGCGCCGACTCTGCCCTCACGGCCCTTACAACCTCCTTTTGTGTAGATTTTTTGGGCTTCAACAAAGACAAAGGCAGCGTAAAAACCCGCATGTGGGTGCACATAGGGATGTCGGTGGTACTTGGTTTGCAAATCCTACTGTTCCGTTCGTTGCACGACGATTCACTCATCACCCAATTGTTTAAAGTGGCAGGCTATACCTACGGCCCACTTTTGGGGATGTTTGCCTTTGGCTTATTCACCAGCTGGTCGGTCAAAGACAAATGGGTGCCAGTAGTTGCAATTTTATCGCCCATTTTTTGTTACATCCTGAGCAAGAACTCCGAAGCCTGGCTCAGCGGCTATAAATTCGGATTTGAATTATTAATCCTCAACGGCCTGATAACTTTTTGTGGCTTATGGCTGTTGAGATTGCCTAAAAACCCATAAATTGTGCTATTATGAGTGCAGATAAAGACGAAATGATCCGCGGAGCTTTTGAGCAAAAAAGCTGGACAGAGATAAAAGCCGCTTCCTCGTGGCAAATTTTTAAAATCATTGCAGAGTTTGTGGAAGGCTTCGAAAAGCTTTCGCGCATAGGCCCTTGCGTATCCATTTTTGGATCGGCCCGTACCAAACCCGACAATAAATACTACTTGCTGGCCGAAGAAATTGGCCGCAAACTCACCGAAAAAGGCTACGGCGTGATTACGGGTGGCGGTCCAGGCATCATGGAAGCCGGTAACAAAGGCGCCAAGCTGGCGGGCGGCAAATCGGTAGGCTTGAACATCGACCTGCCGTTTGAGCAATTCAGCAATCCCTATATTGATGGCGACAAGCTCATCAATTTCGATTACTTCTTTGTGCGCAAGCTCATGTTCATCAAATACGCCCAGGGCTTTATTGTACTGCCTGGTGGTTTTGGCACCATGGACGAGCTTTTTGAGGCCCTTACCCTCATCCAAACCCATAAAATTGGCAAATTCCCAATTGTTTTGGTAGGAAGCAGCTATTGGCAGGGGCTGATCGATTGGATCAAAACCACCATGTTGGAAGAGGAGCACAATGTAAATCCAGTAGACCTCGACCTCATGAAAATTGTAGATACCGCCGACGATGCTGTGGCACACATCGAGGACTTCTACAGCAAATTTGTACTGAGCCCTAACTTCTAAGCATGAACCAACCCAACCTCTTCACCCGATGTCTCCTCATCGGGTTTTTGAGCATACCCCTGTGGCTGGGGGCGCAAAACTATCCAAAAAACTATTTCCGTTCGCCACTCGACATACCGCTCAAGCTTTCAGGCACCTTTGGAGAGTTGCGAACAAACCACTTTCATAGTGGTCTCGATATCCGTACCAACAGCGTAGAAGGCCTCAAGGTATACGCGGCTGCCGAAGGGCATGTGAGTCGCATCAAAGTATCGGCCTATGGCTATGGCAATGCGGTGTACATCGACCATCCCAATGGCTATACCACGGTGTATGGCCATTTACGCGATTTTGAAGAGCCCATCCGCAGCTGGGTGGAGAAAAAGCATTACGAAAAGCAAAATTTCGAGCTCGACATTCCCCTTTATCCCAATGAACTGCCCGTTACTAAAGGACAAATCGTTGCCTACAGTGGCAATACCGGCGGCTCTGGTGGTCCGCACCTGCATTTTGAAGTGCGCGATACCAAAACCGAGGCGGTGATCAATCCCAAGCACTTTGGCTTCAGCATTCCCGACAACATCGCGCCGGTAATTGACTACCTCGAAGTGGTGCCTTACGGTCGCGATGCCCGCATCAATGGCAGCAGCAACAAAAAACGTTTTACAGCGGTACAGGCTTCAGGCGGGCAGTACAGCATAGCGCAGCGTTTAGAGACCTCTGGTGCTTGTTATGTGCAAGTGCGGGCATGGGACAAGCACAATGGCAATGAATTCCGTAACGGGGTTTATAAGCTCGTGCTTCGTTCGGGCAACGATACCCTGTACCAATTCACCGCCGACCGGTTTGAATTCAACGAAACACGCTATGCCAATGCGGTGATGGATTACCAAGCCCGCATGATTCATCGTGAGCAAATTTATCGTGGTTTTCAACTCCCAGGAAATTTGTTAGCCATGATACAACAGCCACAGGAGGGCGCAAAACTACAGCTCAAGCCAGGCGAAAGCAAAAACTACCTGTTAACCGTATACGATTTCGATGGCAACCATACGTCCTTGCAATTTACCGTGCATGGCGCCGACCAAATCACCGCAGAAATAGCTGCGCCTACTACGATTCAAAAACGCTATCCGCCTAACGAAGCCTGGTCATGGATCACCGACGACTTACAACTCAACATGCCAGCCAACAATCTTTACGACACCCTCGATTTCGAATACACGCGTAGCGTCAAGCCCTATAGTATGTTTTCGGCTGTGCACAGCATTGCCAAAGCTGATGTGCCCGTTCATGCCTTTTATGATTTGGCAGTACGGCACAACGGTCTTGCCGACAGTCTAAAGTCGAAAACTGTGCTCGTAAATATCAACATCAACAAAGGCCGCTCTGCTTTACTTGGGAAATGGGATGGCGACTGGTTTAAGGCCAAAGCCCGTGGATTAGGTGATTTTTATCTGGCCATTGACACCACTGCACCCAGCATCAAAGTCATTTCCTTGCGACCAGGCGGCACTTACACCCAAGGGCAACAGATTCGCTTCACTTTAAGCGATAACCTCGCCGGCTTAGGTTCTTACCATTTGTACCTCGACGACCAATGGCAAAAAACGGTGTTTGATGGTAAAATCGCTACCCTTTCCTACACCATTCATGAAAACAGTCCAAAAGGAAATCTAAATCTCCGTTTGGTTGTTAAAGATGCTGTGGGCAATACCACTACGTATACAAATAAAATACACATTCCATGAGCAGACCAGCAGCGGGCGATAAAGCCCCCCATTTCAGCGGATTAAATCAAAAAGGTGAAACCATCAGCCTCGACAAATTCGCCGGTAAAAAAATTGCCCTGTACTTCTATCCAAAAGACGACACACCTGGTTGCACCGCTGAGGCTTGCAACCTCCGCGATAACCACAGTGCCCTACAAGCAGCAGGCTACGTAGTCATCGGTGTAAGCTCCGACAGTGTGAAGTCGCACGACAAATTTGCCACCAAATACAGCCTGCCTTTTGACTTACTAGCAGATGAAGACAAGAGTACGCACGAGGCCTACGGCACTTGGGTAGAAAAAAGCATGTACGGCCGTAAATACATGGGTACCGACCGGGTGACTTTTATCATCAACGAAAAAGGCATCATCGAAAAAGTAATCGATAAGGTTAAAACAAAGGAACACACCGCGCAGATTATTTGAGCTAATCAACATTCACTTAAATCCCTGCTCCTTTCGGAGCGGGGATTTTTTTTGGAGACCGCGAGCTGCGCTCGCTTTTCAGACCGCTGCGCTGACAGACCGGCCGCTACGCTCCCTCACAGACCGCACACTTTGTTCGCTGTCAGATTGCTAAGCCCTGGCGTAAAACAACCTTGTCAAATACTTATTCATTCCTCTTTCCATAATTTTATTTGGCACCCGGCTGTGAAACAGCTGTCTGTGTCGGTCCCTGAGTTTATCGAAGGCCTCCGACCTGAGCCTATAAACAGGAAAGACAACATCTATATAATCCGCCCCATGCTGCACCCTATCACATCAATTTTACTCTGATCATGTTTTGAGCAAGCATACTTCTTCTCAACATCCAGCTCTGTGATAAAAAACAGTCCTCCTACCTCCAAAGCTCCCCTCTTAAACCAAAAATCCCCCGCTCGTTGCCGAACGGGGGATCATTTAAGCTACGTTTCGCTTAGCGCTGAATCATCAGTCGCTTGATAGCCATTTCATGGCCATCGCTCACGCGTACGAAGTACAAGCCTTGATTTAAGCCTGACAAATCGAGTTCAATATCATTAGCAATAGAACTGCTTACATTGAACTTCTTCATCTCTTGACCAACAGCGTTAACAATCACAACACTTAACTCCTTCTCACCCGGTACATTTACCTGCAACTTGGCAGTGTATGCAGCTGGGTTAGGATATAAGCTGATTGCTCTGCTGAAGTCAGTCTCTTCGATTGAAGTCATCACGCCACGGTTCAAAGTGATGGTGAACGGAATGTTCGCCAAACGACTTACTGGACCATTGGTAGCACGCACGATCCAACGACCTGCAAAACCACCACCTACTGGCACACCTCTGGCAGCCAAGCTGTCAACGATTTGACCATAAGTAAGGGTCAATGAAGTATCTGTTCCGGCACTTACACGAAGTACTGGATTAGAGAAATCACCAGCAGGAACATCCAATAACCACTCATAAGTTGTAGTGCCTACACCACCTACACGGGTAGACGTTCTCCAACGAATTTGAGCCGTTTGAGTTGGATCACCCTGCAAATTCAAAGTAGTATTGTTTGCAGGAGCTACCAAATTAAAGCGTGAAAGCGTATCTGCTGGAGTAAATTGTGGTCCAACATGCGCCTCAATCATCAATCGGAAGTTTGCAACTGGTGAAGGTACCACCCCACCTGCAAGTGGTCCAGTGAAATAGGCATTTGCACGGGTTGGCGTTTCACCTTGGAAAGCAACTGGGAAATAACCAGTAGCAGCATTCGCTGGCTGTGCCAATCCAATGTAGAAATTACCATTCGTAATGTTCACTGGTGCAGGGAATGGGAATACTACCCAAGTCCTCAAATCAGCTGCACTTAAAACCACAGTACCTGACTGAGCCACAATTACACCGCTATCGTTTAGTACAACTGCATACACACCGTTACCAGCGATAGCAGCACCATCACCAATTCTAACACGGGCAGCAGCCACAGAACGAGTTCCAGTGATGCTAAAGCGTGATAGCAATAGTCCAGAGCCAGTATTGTAACCTACTGCACCATTACCAACAGTAACACTGTCGTTATAACTGAAAATGCTATCGGTTTGTTCTTGAGCCCAAGTCTTGGCATTGTTTGCATTGTTCTCATCTGCAGGTACACTTACTGTCATGTTATTGAAGCCAATAGCAGTACCAGTGAACGGAGCAAACGTAACCAATTGGCTTGAATCCGAAGCCAAGCTGCTAATCGTTTGCACGTTAGAGAAGGTATTCGCACCAGCAATATTCAAAGTAACAGCCAAGTTTGTTCTGGCTTGATAGCCATTGTTCTTAACGATTGCTTGAATGGTTTCAGGTGCACCATATACGCGAGGATTACGTCCTTTTGCAAACAAGGTTACAACTTCAACCTCATTTGCCTTACGGTCATCAGCACCCCACGTCAATTCCGGACGGAATTGTGTATTTGCTGCAACACTCAATGCAGTTGGGAATGCAGTTGCACTTTGTGCCGCTGCAGAACTACCTAAAATTGAAGTATTGGCAGCATACGAGGCACCCGTTGTAGCAAATGCTGGTGATACCGACCATTCGAAAGCCAATTCCAAAGCACCACCAGTATAAACAAATGGTTGACTAAATGGAATAGTCATTAATCCTGGAGTGGTTCGAACCGTTAAGCTGTCATCATGGATAACAGACAAGCCTTGAATCGCACTTGTCCAAGCTGTGCCTCGACTGTACACAGTAACTGTATCAGACGCGTTTCTGATATACATTGTCATTTTACCTCTCACAGCTGCAGATGCACCCGCACTTGCACGGAAAGCAACGTTAGCCAGATTAGTACCACTATCAATTGCAGCAGCAGTCATTTCTGCTTTTGTTACAATCGTAGCTATACGTAAAAATGCCTGAGCACTTGTTCCGGTTGGACCTCTTGTTCCTGTGTTTGCATTTGTAAATACAGGTGCCACAGCCAAACGCAATGGTGCAATACCACCACGATACAAAGTAATTCTCCAAGTCTGCGTAGCCAAACGTGTAAATGAACCCGAAGTAGCACGTACTGTCCAATCCAAGAACACACTGTCACCCACGTTGAAGTTCAAGCTAGCCAATAAGGCATCGATGGCTGAATACGTAAGGGTCAAAGAAGTGTCTGAACCATTTGCACTTAACGCAACCACTGGTGCATTAAAGTTACCTCCTGGTGCAATCGCCAACCACTGATAAGTAATTGGTGCTGAACCTGCTACTGTTGGTCTCGTCCAACGAATTTGAGCAGTTTGTGAACCCGGACCAGCAACTGGCAAAATGGTGAAGTTCGGCGGCGTTAACAAGCTAAATGCTGTAACAGCCTCGGTAATGGTACCTCTCCGAATATCAATGTTCCATGTTTGTGCACTAAACAAGGTGTCAGTACCGGTTATTGCACGCACTCTCCAAATGGCGCGTACTGTATCACCTACAGGAACGCTTAAGGAAGCCAATGCCTGATCTAACTGACCCAATGAGAGGGTTAGGGCTGTATCAGCACCTGCATTGTTGGCAGGGAGCGAAAGTAATGGTGCATTGAAGTTACCTGCAGTTCTGCTTGCCAGCTGCCAAGTGTAAGTGGCAGGACCACCTGTTCCGCTGAAGCGTGTTGCCGGCGTCCATGTTACATTTACTTGAACCTGGTCAGGACCATTTACATTCAAGAATGTATTGTTTGCTGGAGCAGTCAAAACCGGACTTGCAATGGTTGGATTGGTAATGCGCACCAAATAGTCTTCGGTTTCACCAAAACTGTATGTACCACAACCCAATACATCGGCAAAGGTAGCTGCACCTTCACGATACACAATACGCAAACGAACAACGCCAGTATCTGCACTCAAAGGAACAACCAAGTTCATGTTGAACCATTCTCTAGCGGAACCAGAACCAGTAGCAGCAGGCGGACCAAAGTCAGCCACAGCCTCATTCGCTGTAAAGCTACCGTCTTTATTCAAATCCATGAATACCCGACCACGTGCCACAAATCCCGAAGTACCGCAATAACCGCTGCGCACCATCATTGGGAATGGCTTTGTTTTTTCAATAACTGCTACCACACCTAATGAATCTGCAAAATTGGTATAAGTTTGGCAAGTATTACTAGCCGAGCCAGTAAGGGCCGTGCCCAACATAACCGAGTCAATTTTAGTATCAGCTGTAGAGGTAGCATTAGAAGCGCAATACCCTAAGGTTACCGTAACCGCGTTGTTTACTGTAATACTATCAGCACCCGCTGGGTTAGAAACCACT
>JAUXNJ010000012.1 GCA_030682795.1 Sphingobacteriaceae bacterium | reverse complement strand
CCTGGCCAAAGGCACCTATGTAGTGCAGTTGGTGAGCGGCGCAAGTGTAAAAACCGTAAAAGTTATTTTCTAAGCAATAAACGACCTTATAGATATGAAAAAGTTCCTTCACATTAGCTTGGCCATCGTTGCCTTGATCGTAATAAGTCAGGTAGCCATGGCGCAGCCACCACCCCCAGCATCCCCCGAAGCCGTGCCCATCGACGGTGGCTTGAGTCTGTTGCTCGCTGCTGGTGCCGGCCTCGGTGCCAAAAAGGCCTGGGACGCCCGCAAGGCAGCCAAAAACGACAATCCAGCGGCTTAAGCGGCCGGTGATATTTGAAAATCCTGCTCCATTTGGGGCGGGATTTTTTTTTAAAACACGGAGATCACTGAGGACACGGAGACTCAAATCATAAATCGGAAATCGAATTCAGAAATCATAAATCGCCCAGTGCTAAGGCCTGCGCTGTCACTCAGCGAACGGAGTGAGTGGTCTGCTACCTTAAAAATCCTGCTCGTAGTTGGCGGGATTTTTTTTGTTTAAAACACCGAGGGCACTGAGGGCACGGAGACTCAAATCATAAATCGGAAATCGAATTCAGAAATCATAAATCGCCCATCGCTAGGGCCTGCGCTGTCTCTGAACGAGCGAAGCGATGGTCCCTGAGCCCCCTCGAAGGGCGGTCTATTTACGAAAATGACGAATATTATACGTAAACGTCAACATCACAAACTGCTGCAATACCACCGTTTGCACATCTTCTACATACGTTTCGGTAACGTTACGCGCAATGCTGTTGTTTTGGTTGAGGAGGTCAAATACCGACAAACGCAATTCACCACGACGGTCTTTTAAGAAACGGTAACCCACCCCCGCATTCAGCAAGGTAAACTGCTGGTTAAAGCCATCTTCCAGACCCGTAAAGGCATTGTACATCACATCCGTACTCAGCACCAACATCGGCACGGGAATCCAGTTAAAACGCACGCCACCGGTGTGAATGAAGTAATTGTTGTTTAACTGCGGCTGGATGCTGTTAAAGACCGTATTATAGTTCAAAGTGTAATTCACCGTAAAATCGAGCTGCTTGCTGATGTTGCTACCCAAGGTAAAGCCTGTATTGAGGTTGTGGGTGAGCGCATTGTTCACCGCCCCATTGATCAAACTAGGCAAATTATTGATGGTATAACCCGCGCTCAGGTTCATATTGCTCTTGAGCAGCTTCACAGGGAACCCCCAACTCATAAACGACCTGAAATTATAAGCCCCATCTACGTTTACAGGACGCACCAATTGCGCGCCACGCACCAAGGCCAGTCCCCCCGGCAGCGTAGTATCGCGTGCAGCAATGAAGGTGCTGTTCGAAATTTCGTTGTTGATGAGTGCCAAAGAGCCGAAAACAAAGAAGGAAGTACCTTTGCCTGGCTTGGCTTCTCTAAAACGACCGCCAATGCGATGGGTGTACGACTGCCCGAGCTCGGGATTACCCGCCCTCAATTGCAGCGTATTGGTATTGTCGACCACATTCTGCAACTGACTCAAGCTCGGCAATTGGATGTTGGTGCGGTAAAAAAGCCGCACATTGGCTGTTTTGCTTAAGTTGTAGCGAAACATGGCGGTAGGCAACCAGTTGTAAAAATCGATGTCGGCCACCAAATCCGCTGGAAAAAGTTGCTCGCTCATCATATTGGTAATCTGATAAGAAGTCCCCACCATCCATTCGTATTTTTCGGTGGAAAAGCGATAGCGGGTGCCAAAGGCCTGCGACAATATATAGTTATCGAAGCGGTTCGAGATACTGCTGTCTACCAAATCATAAGCATCGGTGAGTCCATTGAAGTTATTGGCCAGCTGATCGGTTTCGCTGAACTGCCACTGGGGCGCATAGCTGAATTCGAGCATGCCTTTTTCGCCTACAGGCTCGGTAAATACCAAATCGGCCCGGTAGCGTTGCGCATAGGAGAAGGTTTCGATTTCCTGGTCAATGAGCAGCGAATCGGGATTGACGCCAAACTGCTGGTTTAAGGCCAGTAAATCACGCAAGCCGTTCTGCGAGTTCACATCTCCATTCACATTCAAGGAAATGGTACGGCCCTTTTTTGCAAATCGGTGACGGTATTGCAAATCGCCATTTACATTCCACGAACGGTTGTCGGTTTGCTGCCGGTTTACCGTGCTGTTGATGGGCGCCCCCTCTCGGGTACTGGTAAAACCGTCAAACACACTGAGCTGATCGCGGCCCTGCCAGCTCACCCGCGGCGTAAATATCAAAGAATTGTTGCTATCGATGTTGTATTCGATGCGGGAGGTGAAGCGGTTGCTCAAATTCACGGTCTCTCCCCTGTTTTGCTCATTGTAGAGTTGACCGATGCCATCCGCTAAAAAAAACTGCCGTGCCACACTGCTTTCTTGGGTATTGTCGGAGCGATTTACAAAATAACTGGCGCTCATCTTGCCTTTTTTACCCCAGCTGTCGCTGTAATTGATGCCCAAGGCCTGGGTAGCGCTGATGCCGCCTTGTTGTCCGGTTAAAAAATTGGCCGCTTCACTGCTGCCGCCGCCGCCAGGACGACCGCCGCCGCCTCCGGGTCTACCCCCGCCACCTGGTCTGCCGCCGCCACTGCTGAGTCCTCCCAAGTCCTGACTGCTGAAGTTTTGCTGGTTGATGTTGTTGGCCATGCCAATGAGGGTGATGCGCTTGGTTCCTTTAAAAAAGTTGACGTTGCCCCCAGCCATATAACGATTATCGGTACCGTAGCCGGCATACACCTTGCCAAAACGCGAGTTATCGAGTCCGGTTTTGGTGATGATGTTCAGCGTTTTTTCAGTATTGCCATCGTTGAAGCCGGTAAACTGGGCTTGGTCGCTGAGGCGATCGATGAGCTGGATTTTGTCTACCACTTCGGCAGGCAAATTCCGCAAGGCCATCATGGCATCGTCGCCAAAAAACTCTTGTCCATCTAACAACACCCGCCGCACTTGCTCGCCTTGGGCCTGCACCTGACCGTTTTCTACGGTGATGCCCGGCATTTTGCGCACCAATTGCTCGGCATCGGCATCAGGGTTCACCTTAAAAGCGTCGGCCCGTATTTCGGTGGTATCGCCCCGCTGCTCCACCCGCTGCTCCACCCCTTCAATGCGCACTTCGCCCAGGGTTTTGATATCGTCTTGCAGAGCAAAAGGCGGCAATTGCACCACGCCCCCCTCGCGCGGTACGCGGATGCGCTCTACGCGGGTGACGTAGCCAACAAAGCTAAGGCGGAGGGTATAAGGACCGGGACGTGTGAGCTTCAGCTCAAACTCCCCCTGGGCATTGGTGGTGGTGCCAATTACTTGGGTGCTGTCGAAAACTGGACTCGCCACCACATTTACGCCCGGCAGACCCAATTTGGCAGCCGCATCTTGCACGCTGCCTTTCACCACAAATTGCGCTTGGGCCGTTATACTAAATACCAGAAAAATCAAAAGGAGGTAAGAACTTCTATACATACAAAAACTTCAACCTTACTAGGACAGCAAGCATTCAAAAAGGTTTAAAAACCAAAGATAGCTTTTTGAAGTTGGGGTTGTTAGGAAGAAATTTCAGCTGCTGTTGAAGCCTTAGCTCATTGGATTTGCGAATTCAAACGCCTTGTCCCGTTCAAATGTCTGATGTTCGTTTCGCGCCACATACCCCAATTGATTGGTTAGCAGGCGTGTATTTCCTATGCTGAAGGCTGGGGTATTGGTATGGTGATGGCCATATACCCAAGCCGAAATTTCGGAAGATGCAATCAGTTCATAGAGCTCTACGGCAAAGGCTTCATTCAGCGCATCCCCTTTAAACTGCGCTGGGTAATTCAAAAAAGTAGGGCAATAATGCGTAAAAACGGCCGTATTCACCTTTTGACCGGCTTCTGTCTCCTTTCGAATAAAGGCCAAACTTTCGTGGTGCAGCTCATTAAACACCTCCGCTGAAAAGCGATGTCCTTTGTATTGGATGTAGCGAAAATCATTCAGTCCACGCTCAATTTGCCATAGGTTGCCGGGGCTAATGTTACTCCAGAGGGTCGAAAAAATCAATTTCAGCTGTTCATGCACCACCGACACATTATTCACCAAAAACACATTGCTGAGAATGGCTTCATGAAGCACACCACTTTTATCTGCTAAATCGAACTGATAATATTCATGATTACCTGGCAACCAATAGGTGGTTTTGAAATGATCGGCTACAAAGCTGAAAAAATCTTGATGCTGCTCTAACACAGCCAACGGCACCACATCACCGGCCAATACCAAAATCTCTCCTACCGCCTGCAAAGGTTGCCGCCTCAGGAATTCCTTGTTGGCGGGGAATTCCAAATGTAAGTCGGAAGCGTATTGGATTTTAAGAGGCATGGCAAGCTAAATCTTCTACGTAAAAATAACATGCTGCCGTTGCAATTTGCTCACACAATTTCAACAACTTTAATAACATCCATCATGGTGTTGTTCAAATGGTCAAAATCACTGAGGTCCTCCCTATACTTCGGACGCTTTTAATTAGAGTTTTCAGGCGTTTACCTCATTCAATTTACTAAATTCTTGTGGAGAATAATCATCCAAAGAAAATGTGGTCGGAAGTGGTTGTATTCCCACTTCCATTGTTCAATTTTCTCGGTCGCACTATGCTTGTTCCCACTTATGTTCTAGCGCTTGGCGCAGTGGGGGACAAGGAGCACCACACTTGCTTGCCAGCACGATGTACTAAAGTACGAAAAGGTTTCAATTTAGCACTCAAACCCCTATTGTAGCCAAACGCGTGATATAAGCAGGCCTCAGATCAAATTTCCGACATATTCTACGACTGTTGGAATGCTGTCATATATGCCTCGAGAAGCTAAGGAAGATGTAACTTTTCCTATCCATCCCATAATTTTCGTTTTTCGTTCTGAGTTTCCCTTAGGTGCTTCTAGGTCTATTGATTTCAATTCATTTAACTCTTTCTCTTGAACACCTAACTCTTTTAATCTGTCGAAATGGACTTGATTAATGGTTAACTTAATACCTCCTTGCTTAATGTTGTCTCCAGCAGCAACATTTAAGGGGTTATTATTGCCGTAAATGTTGTTAGTGATTATATTCTGTACTTTCTTTTCGTTTTCTTCACTCATAACGTATTTGTTATCGATTTCAGGAAATTGTTCTTCTAAATCTTGTAAGGTATCTAAGAGTTTTTGTTTTGTCAGTTCAATTATATTTAAAAGATGCGCTTTCCCGATTGTTCTTCTTCCACTTCTTATAACTCCGCGCTGTGCCTCTACTTGTTTTCTATATAATTCAGCAACCGCTTGAAGTTGTCCGCCAGTAAGATGTATAAACCCTTTACCATCTACTAATTGAATGATATTTTGTTCAATTATTGAAATAGGTTCGATTACATGATGAAAATTCAACAATTCCTCAATTTCTCTATCCTCTTCACCCATAACCACTGGAAATGTATGAGTACGACCAAATGGAAATTCTGCAGTCAAATTTATCTCTGCCCAAATTTTGCGATATCCTGGTAGCAGAGCATCGTCATATTCATATCCATTTAGCTCCTTGTTTAACCAGTTTCTGAATGTGTCATTTTTTATTTGTCGAGCAATTAACTTAGCTCGAGTTAATGCTTGTGACAATGTGATTTTATCAAAAGCTAAATCTCTTATTAGTTCGTTTATCATTGTCTTTTAGGCTTGCCTATAACTCATTTATACGCGCAACTCCTTCAATTCGCACACCCCAAATTAAGCATAATATCACAAGCTAAAGCGCTCAACTTTTCCACAAGCTACTATGAATTCAACTTGTTGTCAGTTCCTAGCCATAAGTCCACTATGGTCTGTGGCCTAAAACCCAGCTAATCGCACATCTCCCTCCCGAAACTCATCCATCTCCCTAAAAACCAATACACCCCTTTCTCGGCAGCCGATCTTACTAAGCTACAAAAGCCATTTCTTGCGAATAAACCTTAAAATCCGAAACTTATGGGCCCCATGCATCGTTTCTTTAACGAACTTTGCACCGCAATTAAAATAGCTCCTACATGAAGCGTACCCATATTTTACTGATTGTGATCATTGCCATTGCCATCGGCGTGATCATCAGCACTGTTGGCGACAGCAGCTCCTACGAAAACTTCAGCACCGCGGCCAAAAATCCCGAACGTGAATACCACGTAGTAGGCACCCTCGCCCGCATGGATGAAATGCATTACGACCCCGAACAAAACGCCAATTTGTTTAAATTTTACTTGCAAGACAATGAAGGCGCAGTGAGCGAAGTGGTGTTTTATGGCACCAAACCGCAGGATTTTGAGCGCTCAGAGCAGGTGGTAATCGTGGGTCAGATGACCGGCGAGCATTTCACGGCGCAAAAAATCCTAACCAAATGCCCTTCGAAATACACCGAAGACGAAATTCAAATAGACGAGTACGAAGCCACAGGCACGGCACCAACCGCGGAGGGATAAGATGATTGAATATATTGGAGAAAACCTTTGGGCAGGTCGCCTCGGCCATGCCGCTGTAATTTTATCGTTCATTGCCTCGGTATTGGCCTTTATCAGCTATGCCGCCAGCACCTTCAACCGTCCTGAAGGCAGCGTTAGCTGGAAAAAAATCGGTCGCACCTCCTTTTGGCTGCACAGTGTAGGCGTACTGAGCATCATCGTGGTGCTCTTTTACATCATCTACAACCATTTATACGAATACAACTACGCTTGGTCGCACGCTTCGCGCGCCTTGCCGGCCAAATACATCATTTCGGCCTTTTGGGAAGGACAAGAGGGCAGCTTTTTGCTCTGGACTTTCTGGCACATGGTGATCGGCTGGGTGTTGATGTACAGCACCCGCCACTGGGAATCACCCGTGATGGCCGTGGTATCGCTGGCGCAAGTGGCCCTCAGCTCCATGCTCTTGGGCGTGTATGTGCTGGGCTACAAAGTGGGCAGCAGTCCCTTCATCCTCCTGCGCGAGGCCATGGAAGCCCCCATTTTTGCCAATCCCAACTACCTGAGCTTTATTACCGACGGTAACGGACTCAATCCCCTGCTCCAAAACCCCTGGATGGTGATTCACCCACCGGTGCTTTTCCTCGGTTTTGCCAGCACCATTGTGCCTTTTGCCTTTGCCATTGCCGGTTTGTTAAAGAAAGAATACAGCAGCTGGCTCACCCCTGCCCTGCCCTGGACCCTCTTTGGAGTGATGATTTTGGGCACAGGCATCATCATGGGTGCTGCTTGGGCCTATGAATCGCTGAATTTTGGCGGCTATTGGGCCTGGGACCCGGTTGAAAACGCCTCCCTCATTCCCTGGCTCACCATGATTGGGGCGGTGCACGTGATGCATGCCTATAAAAAGACCGGCAATTCGCTGCCGACCACCTTCATTTTGGTGATAGCCACCTTCTTGCTCATCCTCTACGCCACCTTCCTTACCCGTTCGGGTATTTTGGGAGAAAGTTCGGTGCATTCGTTTACCGATTTGGGGATGTCGGGACAGCTCCTCGTATTTTTGTTCGCCTTTGTGCTTTTGGGCGCAGGCTTGCTCATTGCCCGCTGGAAAGGTTTGCCACGTTCGCCTAAGGACGAAGGCACCTACACCCGCGAGTTCTGGCTCTTCATGGGAACGCTCATTTTGAGTTTGAGTGCCTTCCAAATCCTCATCAGCACCTCCATTCCGGTATTCAACAAAATTTTAGGCACCAACATGGCGCCGCCGGCCGATCCCATTGCGCACTACAACCGCTGGCAGCTGCCCATGGCCGTGCTCATCATGGCACTCACCACCATCGGTCAGTTCCTTAAATACCGCAAAACCGACACCAAGGCCTTTTATCGCTCGTTAATTTTGCCAACAGTGATTGCTGGCGTGCTCACCATCGCTACCATGCTACCGCTTAAAATCTATGCCTGGCCGTATGTGCTGCTCATTTTTGCAAGCTGGTTTTCACTTTCAGGCAACGGCAGCATCTTGGCCAAACAATTCAGCAAAATCAAAAATGCGGGTGCCTCTGTAGCGCACATTGGCTTTGCCATGATGATGATTGGCGTGCTCATTTCGTCGGCCAACAAAGAAGTGGTATCGATTAACCAGTCGGGCGTAAGCTACGGCGAAGCCTTCGACGCCAAAGCCAATTTTGAGAATGTATTGCTGTGGAAGAACGAAGGTTTGGAGATGAACAACTACCGGGTAACCTATTTAGGAGACTCGATTGCGCCGCCGAACCATTATTACAAGGTCTTCTACGAAAAACTGAATGCCAAGGGCGAGGTAGCATACAACTTTACGTTGTATCCGAATGCGCAAATCAACCCAAAAATGGGCCTGATTGCAAACCCCGATACCAAGCACTTTTTGCTGCACGATTTGTACACCCACGTAACGCAGGTAATCGATAAAGACGCCTACAAAGACCGTCCGAAGTGGCAGGAAGCCAAAAAGGTGAACTTTAAAGGCAAAGGCGATACGCTGATGCTGGCCGAAAACCTCATCATCATGGAAGGCATGAGCTTACAGCTGTCGCCCGAAATGGCCGATAAAGTAGCTGGTGCCGAAGTGGCTGTGGCGGCTAAAATCAGGGTAAAGACTTTGAAAGGCGATGTGCAATTAGAGCCGGTATACGCCATCCAAAATGGCACCGAGTTCCGTTACGATGCCACTTCTGAAGAAGCCGGCCTCAAAATCAGTCTCAACAAAATAGATCCGCAAGCCGAAACGGTAGAATTCAGCATCGCCGAAGCCAATCCTGGTCCTAAAGAATACATCATCATGAAAGCCATCAAATTCCCTTTCATCAATGTATTGTGGATCGGCACCATCATTTTGGTAATTGGCTTTACCATGTCGATCATGCAGCGCTACTTTGAAGCCCTGCGGATAGAAGCCCGTGAACAGCAAGGCTAACATAGCGCTCTGCGGCACCGGGCATGTGGCCTGGAAATTGGGAGAAGCCCTGCACCAAGCTGGTTACACCATCAGCTTTGTGTGGGGCCGCAA
Source organism: Sphingobacteriaceae bacterium (assembly GCA_030682795.1). Classification (GTDB taxonomy): domain Bacteria; phylum Bacteroidota; class Bacteroidia; order UBA7662; family UBA7662; genus PNNG01. The sequence continues at coordinate 137,478 of JAUXNJ010000012.1, read as the reverse complement.
CCGCTCCGATCGGGAGGCTTTGGCCCGTTTGCTCGGCGCCCAGCCGGTGAGCGAGTTGCAGCAATTACCCTTGACAGAGCTCTGTATCATGGCCTTGCCCGATGCGGTGATTGCCGAAGTGGCGCAGCAAATAGCTCCTGATGCGAGCAGATTGGTGCTGCACTGCGCTGGTACGGGTCAGCTCGACTGGCTGGCCCCTCACCCCCGCCGTGGCATCCTCTGGCCACTGCAAAGCATCCGCAAGGAGCTGCAGTACGACTGGAAAACTGTTCCGCTGCTTTGCGACGCCTCAGACGAAGCCAGTTTGGCCGAAATTTTGGCTTTGGGTGGCAGTTTATCGGAACTTTGTGAGGCTGCCGACCAAAAAAGTCGTGAAGCCTACCACCTTGCGGCCGTAACCACCGCCAATTTCAGCAACTTTTTATTCGAGCAAGCATTTGACTTGCTCAAGCAGCAGCAGCTCGACCACCGTTTGTTGCTGCCTATTTTGCGCTATCAGTTAGACGCCTTTGCCAGCAACCAAGCCCCTTGGGAGCGACAAACCGGTCCCGCCCGCCGCGGCGATCTCCCCACCATCCAAAAGCAGCTGCAGCAAATAGCCGAGCGCCCGGCGCATGCAGCCTTGTACCGACTTTTTTCGGAACTCATCCAAAACAAATCTTAAATTCAGGCGTCATTACAGCAGAAAACAGCCATTTTTAGCGAATGGCATCGTTCTTGCCTACCTAAGGGGGTGGCGCATAGCTGCCATCCTGACACATTGCTTATCTTGTAAACCATTATGAACGATAATTATCCTTCTGACAACATATTTGGACTCCAAGGCTACGACGACGATGCCGAATTTATCCCCATCATGACCGTTGGTGACGAGGGCGAAGACGACAAAGGCGACAATTTTCCCGAAGAACTGCCAATATTACCGCTTCGCAATACCGTGCTTTTTCCAGGCGTGGTCATTCCCATTACCGTGGGCCGCGATAAATCGATCAAGCTCATCCGCGATGCCAACAGCTCGAGTAAAACCATTGGCGTAGTATCGCAAAAAGATGTTTCGGTGGAAGACCCCGGCTTTACCGACCTGCACGCCATTGGCACCGTGGCCCGCATCCTCAAAATGCTGCGCATGCCCGATGGCAATACTACGGTGATTATTCAAGGTCGCCAGCGCATGCGTTTGGTTGAGCTCACCGCCACCGAGCCTTATTTGAAGGCCAAAATTGCGCACAGTAAAGACATCAAATCGCGCAAAAACGACAAAGAATTTGAGGCCTTGATTGGCTCGATGAAGGATTTGGCGCAGCAGATCATCCAGATGTCACCGAACATTCCGAGCGAAGCCGCCATTGCCCTCAAAAACATCGATACCCCTGCCTTCCTCATCAACTTCATCGCCAGCAACCTCAACATTGAAGTGGCCGAGAAGCAGCGCTTGCTCGAAATCGAAAATCTAAAAGAGCGCGCCACCGAGGTGCTTACCTATCTTACCAAAGAGTTTCAAATGCTGGAGCTCAAAAACCAAATCCAGAGCAAGGTAAAGGTGGATTTAGACAAGCAACAGCGCGAATACTTCTTACACCAGCAGCTCAAAACCATCCAAGAAGAATTGGGCGGAGCCACCCCCGACCTCGAGGTGCAAAACCTACGCGAGCGCGGTAAAAAGAAAAAGTGGAACAAGGCGGTGCAGGAGCATTTCCACAAAGAACTCGACAAATTGCAGCGCATGAATCCGGCCGCGGCCGATTACAGCGTGGTGCTGAACTACGTGGAGTTGCTGTTGGAGTTGCCTTGGGAGCAGTACAGCAAAGACCGTTTCGACCTAAAACGAGCAAAAAAAATACTCGATAACGATCACTATGGCTTGGAGAAAGTAAAAGACCGCATTTTAGAATATTTGGCGGTGTTAAAGCTCAAGGCCAATATGAAGGCGCCTATCCTCTTGTTAGTAGGACCTCCCGGAGTGGGTAAAACCTCGCTCGGCAAAAGCATTGCCAGTGCCGTTGGGCGCGAATATGTGCGTATGAGTTTGGGCGGCGTGCACGACGAAGCCACCATTCGCGGTCACCGCAAAACCTACATCGGCGCCATGCCCGGTCGCATCATCCAGAGCATTAAAAAAGCCGGCAGCAGCAATCCCGTGATGGCCCTCGACGAAATCGACAAGGTAGGCAGCGACTACCGCGGCGACGTATCTTCGGCCCTGCTCGAAGTGCTCGATCCGGAGCAAAACAGCACCTTCTTCGACCACTACCTCGAGCTCGACTACGACCTGAGCAAGGTGTTGTTCATAGCCACGGCCAACAGTCTGCAAACCATCCAACCCGCCCTGCTCGACCGCATGGAAGTAATCGAAATCAACGGTTACACCATTGAAGAGAAGATTGAAATCGCTAAAAAATACCTCATCCCCAAGCAATTGGAGGCTCATGGTTTAGATAAGAAGGATTTAAAAATCTCCACCCAAATGATCCGCCACGCCATTGAAGGCTATACGCGGGAGTCTGGCGTGCGTACCCTCGACAAACGCATTGCCTCCTTGGTGCGGGGTTATGCCAAGTTAAAAGCTTTGGAAGAAGATTACGATAAAGAAGTAAACGAGGCCGCGGCCCGCAAGATTTTAGGTCCACGCATTTTCGAACAAGACCAACACGAAGGCAACGACACCGCCGGTGTGGTTACGGGCTTAGCCTGGACCTCGGTGGGTGGCGACATCCTTTTCATAGAAAGCAGCTTGAGCCGAGGCAAAGGCCGCATCAATGTTACTGGTAACCTCGGCGAGGTGATGAAAGAATCGGCCAGCATTGCTTTGGCCTACATCAAGAGTCATGCAGAGGAGCTGGGCATCGACTACCGCATTTTTGATTGCACCGACCTGCACATCCACGTGCCAGAGGGCGCCACACCGAAAGACGGTCCATCAGCCGGCGTAACCATGCTCACCAGCATCATTTCGGCTTATACTCAGCGCAAGGTGCGTAACAAACTCGCCATGACCGGCGAGGCAACCTTACGCGGCAAGGTGTTGCCTGTGGGTGGCATCAAAGAGAAGATTTTGGCAGCCAAACGTGCGGGCATCACCAACATCATCATGAGCAGTCAAAACCGCAAGGATGTGGAAGACATCAAGCCAGAATACATCAGCGATTTGACCTTCCATTATGTAGACCGCATGCAAGAGGTGGTGGATTTGGCACTTTTGAAAGAAAAAATCAAAAATGCCCGTGATTTCAGCCAGTACATCGTGCTCGACAGCAAAAAAACCGATTAATTCGCATTGTGCAAGGATTAGTCATTAAGTCAACCGGCAGCTGGTACACCGTAAAAGGAGCGGATGGGGCCCTGTACGACTGTCGCATGCGCGGCAAAATGCGTTTGCAAGGAAGCAAAGCCACCAATCCCGTTGCCGTTGGCGATCAGGTGCTGTTTGACCACGACGAGCGCGACGGCTCGGTAATTACCGAGCTGCTGCCCCGCCGCAACTACATCATCCGCAAGGCCACCAATTTGAGCAAGCAAACACACGTACTGGCCGCCAACATCGACCAAGCGCTTTTGTTGGTGACTTTGTTTCAGCCGCGCATTTCGCTCGGCTTTATCGACCGTTTTTTGCTTACCGCCGAAGCTTATGGCATACCCTGCAAGGTGATTTTCAACAAAACCGACCTTTGGGGGCCCGATGCTTACGAAGTGTACGACGAAATGTTGAACATCTACAAGCCGGCGGGCTACCCACTCGACCATTGCTCTACCCAAAATGGAGAAGGTTTAGACCGCATTCGCACCTGGCTGAAGGATAAAACCACCCTCATCAGCGGCTTCTCGGGCGTTGGCAAGAGCAGTCTGCTCAACGCCCTCTACCCCGAGCTGCAGCTCCGCACCGGCAACATCAGCGACTATTCGCAAAAAGGCAAGCACACCACCACCTTTGCCGAGCTGTTCGAAGCCACCAAACACACCCAAATCATCGATACCCCCGGCATCAAGGAGCTCGGCATCATCGACATCAACGGCTACGAGCTCAGTCACCATTTCCCCGAAATGCGGGCCTTCCTCAAAAACTGCAAATTCAACACTTGCACCCACACGCACGAGCCCCAGTGCGCGGTACTGGCGGCCGTAGAAGCCGGCAAAATTGCCCCCGAACGCTACCGCAGCTATTTGAGCATTCTACACAACGAAGACCAATTTAATTAAGCACCTACCTATGACCCTCCGATACACCAAAATCCTCCTGACTTTCCTCTTGGCTAGCTTTTTACTGCTGAGCGCCTGTGGAGACGAGCCCACGTCTGAAACCGTAGAAACCGAAGCTATTGCTACAGACTCTATAGAAACCCTGTTAGAAGTGGTAGATATTGTACGCGACACACTTACTGGTCATTGGGTAAACAATGGATTTATCAGTAGCATTCAACAAAGCAAAAGTGCCTTTTTCAGCCAACAAAAAATGTTGCCCATCGTTGAAGTCGTGATAAACGAGGCCGATAGCAGCATGCAAATTGTGTTTGGCTATAACGAGGCTTGTTCAGGTACCTATACGCGCAATATCGACAAGCTTAGTCTCAAAAGCTGCGACGGCAACACCGATTATCAATTTGAATTCGAGTATGATCCCTTTAAAAAGGAACTTTTATTACTGGCCGACGATGTAAACTATCGATTTACACGCCTGAACAAAACCCTCGAAACGGCAGGCAACGCGGTTGAACGGCAAATCATTGGTGGTCTATTAAAAGGCACCTGGCAGTCGGCCCGCGCCGAGCGCCCCTTTGGTGGTAAGCTGCAATTCGACCAAAAAGGCTTTGTACGGGGCATCAGCAGCTACAATAAGTACCGCTTTATTTTAGGTTATGATAGCTATCCCGCTTTTATGGATGTGGTATGGTTATACAGAAGTGCCAACAAGCACGATAGTTATTATTGGCAGCTGGATGGCGACAGTCTCCGCTTCCACAGCTTCCGCGACGAGGCACCAGACCTTTTTGAAGAGCAAGCTGTATACTACCGACTCCCATGAAAGTAGTAGTGCAACGGGTTAGCCAAGCTACTGTGCAAGTAGCGGATGCAATCGTGGGTCAGATTGGCACCGGTTTACTGCTCTTGGTAGGCTTTGAAGCCGCTGATACCAAAGAGGATCTCCAATGGATGGCTTCTAAACTCGTTCAAATGCGCATTTTCAGCGATGAAAATGGACTAATGAATCGCTCGGTGCAGGACATCAATGGCGAGTTGTTGGTCGTTAGTCAGTTTACCCTCCACGCCTCCACTAAAAAAGGTAACCGACCCAGCTTTATTCAAGCTGCACGCCCCGAACAAGCCATTCCTTTGTACGAAGCTTTTAAACAACAATTGGCCGATTTGCTTGGAAGAGCTGTGGCCTGTGGCATTTTTGGTGCAACTATGCAGGTGCAACTTACCAACGACGGTCCGGTAACCATTGTAATCGATTCTAAAGACAAAGTATAAGCTTCGTATATTGGCAAAAGAAAGCCACCGTTGTACAAACAGCTCCTTAGCGTTGTACCTTGTTTGACTAGTTTCAATGAAAAATATGAAAGCCCTCTGGTTTTTGATTCTGTTCGCAAGTAGTGCCTGGGGGCAACAACCAGCCCTGCCATTGCCCACTTACAAAGGAGAAACGCTTTCTATTACCATTGAAGATGTTGAATTTGAATGCGATAGCACTGATACCGTTAAAAACACCATTTACTGCTGGAACTATACCCAGAATCGCTGGTTTGCACGTATTTCGGTGTATTACGACCAAGAATTCAAACACCTGCGCGCCAAGTACTTAGCACATATGGCCATTGGTCCCGACCAAAATTGGCTGGCCATTTATACCGGCAACTATTACGACTACCGGCGCAATGGCAAGCTCGAATCAGTTATTTTTTATGAAGAAGGCGTGCGTAATGGTCCTGCACGCTTTTATGATCGCTTTGGTCAGCTCAAACAAAAAGGCCAATACAGTCAAGACATGCGTGCGGGCTTGTGGTACTTTTACGACAAAAAAGGAGTTTTGAAATATGAAGTAGACTACAAAACGCCTCCTGAACCGATTAAGTTAACCGACTTTCAGTCCCCACAACCTCCCCCACGTCATGAATAATCTTTTCGAAAGAATCGCACTTTTACGCAGCCTTCCGGCCGATCGCCAAGCCAAATGGGGCATCATGAGTCCACACCACATGATTGAACATTTGTCTGGCAGCATGCGCATGTCGAATGGTAAGGTATACCTGCCGCAGCTCATTGCCGATGAAAAAATTCCTGCGCGCCTCGAGTTTCTGTACAGCGATAAGCCTTTCCCCAGGGACCTCAAGTTTACCGAGGAGCCAGCCAGTCTCAAGCCGCTCAAAACCGCTTCCATGGAAGAGGCCATTGCGCTATTGGAGCAGATGTTGGTGGTATTCGAGGCGCATTACGAGGCCAATCCAAACGACAAACCCATCCATCCCTTTTTTGGTCCTTTGAATAAAGAACAGTGGTTGCAGTTCCACAATCGGCATTGGAACCACCATTTTGAGCAATTTGATTTAATGTAAACAGATGGAAAAGCAGCCCGAAATCAGCCTGCAACAGGCCCAAGACCTGGTAGACCAGTGGATCAAAACTGTTGGCGTTCGTTATTTCAACGAGCTCACCAATACCGCCATTTTAATGGAAGAAGTGGGCGAACTGGCCCGGCTCATGTCGCGCACCTACGGAGAACAATCTTTCAAAGAAAGCGAAAAAAACCGCGATTTAGGCGATGAAATGGCTGATATTTTATGGGTACTTATTTGTTTAGCCAACCAAACAGGCGTCAATCTCAGTGAGGCCTTCGCCAAAAACATGGCCAAAAAAACCAGTCGCGACCAAAGCCGTCACCACCAAAACGAGAAGCTGAAATAGCCTCAAATATCTAAATCCGCCCGCTTGCGCGACCACAGCACCACCAAAGTTGCAGTAATAAACATCATCAAGCTGTAAATGGCGGCAGGAATGGCAATTTCGGTATTGTTCAAGATGGCCGGACTCAAAGCTATACCAATAGCCAGCGTGCCGTTTTGAATGCCCGTTTCTATAGAAATGGCAACCCGCTGCTTGAAATTAAGGGCAAATAACAAGCCTGTGACGTAGCCCAACAACAGTGCAGCCAAATTTAACGCCAAAGCCGGAACCCCTGCTTGAACAAAATACGGCACAATGTTCGCCCGTTCTTTTAAAATGGCTAGCAATAAAATAAGCACAAAAAACACAGCCGACATAATATTTACCGCCTTCAAACTCTTCTCAGTAAAGGCTGGAAAACGTTGCTTGATGAGCATGCCTATCGATACCGGCAAAATGGTCACCACAAAAATCTGCACCATGGTCTTACCCAGCGGCAACTGAACAGCCTCTTCCCCTCCCATAAAATGAAAAAGGGCCAGGTTTAAAAATATGGGGATGGTGAAATTAGTGACCGTGGAGCTGATGGCCGTTAACGAAATCGACAGCGCCAAATCGGCCTTGGCCAAATGCGAAATGATGTTGGAGGTAGCGCCACCAGGACACAAAGCCAATAACATGATGCCCACTGCCAATTCGGGCTTTAAGTTAAAACCTGTTGCCAGCAAAAAGCCCAAGATGGGCAGTAAAAGTAATTGGTTACCCAAGCCCAGCAATACCGCCTTGGGATACACAAATACCCTTTTAAAATCTGCAATGGTAAGCGTCATGCCCATGCCGAGCATAATGATACCCAGAGCGAGCGGTAAAAACAGGGCCGTAAGGTTACTTTGTTCCATGTAGGCAGGGTTTAGGTTGATGGACAAGATAGCAAGTCCATTCGATTTGCCAAAATTTTAGCAAGGCGCACACCTTATCTTACAGCACTATTTCACCATTGCGCAAAACAGGAACCACCGAAAAAACATTGCGTTGCATGCAAAAACGAATGTCTTCTTCGATGCCCATTTTGGCCAGACGATGGTAATGCGACGACCGCTGGATGGCTCCAAACAAATCGTGTTGGAGTTGGTCGTACAACAGTGCAGTCGCCAAACCCGCATCACAGCTGTGCACTTCGGGACCGCGCAAACCAGCCACTACAGCGCCAGCAAATAGGCTATCCTCTAAATTGAAATTATCCTTCCAACCCGAGCATAGAATGAGTACATCCTCACTCCTGTTTTTTAGAAAATCAACAATTGCTTCTAAATTAACAAAGGCACCAATCAAAACCAAAGGCGCATTAACTACCAGAGCAATGGCCCGGGTGCCGTTGGTGGTGGTAAGTGCAATTTTTTGTCCCTGCACCTCCGGCCGCATAAACGCATAAGGCGAATTGCCAAAATCAAAGCCCTCCACCACCTGCCCCTCTCGCTCGGCCGCCGCCAAATAGCCATGGGCACGCAATGCGGCACTCGCTTCCACCGTTTCCACCGGCCGAATGGCCACCACGCCGCTCGCTAAACCCGCCACCATGGCCGAAGTTGCCCGCAGCACATCGGTCACCACCACAATACGATTCGTTAAATCATAACGATCGACCAGGCGGGGACTCAAACAAACTTCTACTTTCCTACTCATGCAGGCTTATAAAAAGGCATTTTTACCACTTGCGCAGGAATCAATTTGCCTCTGATTTCAATAAAAATACGGCTATCTACCTTCGAAAAGGCAGTTGCTACATAGCCCATACCAATCAACTTACCGGTAGAAGGTGATTCGCTACCAGAAGTTACTTCCCCAATTTTACGGCCATCGGCATCACAAATGGGGTAATGCTGGCGGGCAATGCCACGCTCTAACATCTCAAAACCAACCAATTTACGCTGCAAACCCGCTTCTTTGAGCTTGAGCATTTTGTCGCTGTCCACAAAATCCTTGGTAAACTTGGTAATCCAGCCCAAACCAGCCTCTAAAGGCGAAGTAGTATCGTCAATATCGTTGCCATACAAGCAAAAGCCCATCTCCAAGCGCAGTGTATCTCTGCAACCCAAGCCACAAGGCAAAATACCAAAAGCTTCACCCGCTTGCATCACCGCATTCCATACTTTAGTAGCGCTGGCATTAGGGATATACAATTCAAAACCACCCGCACCTGTATAGCCCGTGGCCGAAATAATCACATCTTCAACCCCAGCAAAAGTGCCGGTAACAAAGCTGTAGTAAGTTATATCAGCCAAATTCACTGATGTTAAGGCTTGTAAGGCTTCTACAGCTTTCGGGCCTTGCACAGCAAGCAGCGACAAATTGTCGCTCAAATCCTGCATGTCTACATTCCAGCGGTTCTGGCGCTTGATCCAGTTCCAGTCCTTTTCCATGTTCGATGCATTCACCACCAGCAAATATTTGGTTTCAGACATCCGATACACCAACAAATCATCCACTATTCCGCCTTCGCCATTGGGCATGCAAGAATATTGCACCTTGCCGTCTTCGAGTTTGGATGCGTCGTTGGTGGTAATGTACTGAATTAAATCGAGGGCATTGGGACCCGAAATCAGGAACTCACCCATGTGCGAAACATCAAACATACCCAAGGCCTCGCGCACCCGCTGGTGCTCTTGTTTGATACCTGCGTAACTCACTGGCATATTGTATCCCGCAAAAGGTACCATTTTGGCGCCTAGGTCGATATGGGTCTGATAAAGGGCTGTATTTTTCATAAATTAGAAACAAAATTGCGTCGCAAAAGTACGACAAATTCATTGTTCCTTATCTTCGCATTCAAACTTCCGCGAAGATGAAACTAACCCAGCCCATTACCCTCGCACAAGCTGCCGATTTTTTGAAGTGCAAACTCATTGGCGACCCAGAAATGCCCATCACGGGCTTGAATGAAATTCACAAGGTAACCCCGGGGGACCTCACCTTTGTAGACTATCATAAGTATTACGATAAGGCCATGGAATCGGCCGCAACCATCATTTTAATCAATGCCGAAATCGACTTCCCCCCTCACAAGGGCATTTTAATAAGTGAAGATCCATTTCGCGATTATAACAAGCTCGTAAACCGTTATTATGAAACGCAACCCATTATGGGAGGCAGCTATCATACAGGTAAAAATGTGAGCATCGGCGAAGATTCGATCATTATGCACAACGTTTTTTTGGGCGACCGGGTAAAAATTGGCAAAAACTGCCGCATATATCCCAATGTGGTGCTCTACAGCGACACCATTGTAGGCGACAATGTAATTATTCACGCCAATACGGTGATTGGGGCAGATGCTTTTTACTTCAAAAAACGTCCTGAAGGTTATGACAAACTGTACTCCTGCGGCCGTGTGCTCATTGGCAACAACGTAGAAATTGGAGCCTCCTGCACCCTTGATAAGGGCGTAAGCGGTGATACCATTATTGGCGATGGCACCAAACTCGACAACCAGGTACACCTGGGCCATGGTGTAGTGGTAGGCAAACACTGCCTGTTGGCAGCACAAGTAGGTGTAGGTGGCAAAACCATTATCGAAGATGAGGTGTCGCTGTGGGGTCAAGTGGGCGTGCAAAAGGACATTCTCATTGAAAAAGGCGCTGTTGTACTCGGACAATCAGGCGTTACCAAATCGCTCAAAGGCAACAAGGTATATTTTGGCACTCCGGCTGCCGAAGCCAAGTCGCGTTACCGCGAGCTTACTTATTTGCGCCGTTTGCCAGAGTTTATGGACCAGCAAACTGGCCGCAATCAAACAGCCGAATCAGAATAACTTCAGCTGTCGGGCTTTCAAATGAAAGGTTTTCCGGTGCAAGGGCGTATCTCCATACTGCTCCAGCGCCAAACGGTGGTCGTTGGTAGGATAACCTTTGTTGCGGTCCCAGCCATAATCTGGATACCGCTGGTGGTACTGCAACATCATTTCATCGCGGTAGGTCTTGGCTAAAATACTCGCCGCCGCAATCGACGCATAAGTAGCATCCCCTTTCACTATGCATTTGTGGGGAATGTCGGCGTAAGGCTTAAACCGGTTGCCATCGATGAGCAATAAATCAGGAGAGATGTCTAGCAAATCCAAGGCCTTGTGCATGGCCTCAAACGATGCATTGAGGATATTGATGTTGTCTATCACCTCATTGCAAGTGCTCGATACGCCCCAAGCCAGCGCATGTTTTTCTATGTAAATCCGCAATCGATCGCGTTTATCGGCACTCAATGCCTTAGAATCGCGCAAAGCGCGGGTATCAAATTCGGGAGAAAGAATCACAGCAGCGGCTACTACTGGTCCTGCTAAACAGCCCCTTCCGGCTTCATCGCAGCCGGCTTCAACTAAGTTTGCTTGGTAGTAAGGATGTAACATGTGCGTTGGTCAACGCTTGAAACTACAAAACACATTTTCATCTACCAAAAAAAATGCTTCTTGGCTTCAAATTAACTAACATCACCAGCCAGGGGTCGCATTAAGAGCTCTTCCACAACGGCGGCAGGACTCAATTGGTAACAAGCCCACAGCATATCGGCCACATCGGTGGCTTTCATAAAGCGACTTTCAGGCAAGCCACTCCCCTCCCAACTGGCAGTGTAGGTTGCACCGGGCAGCAGCGCTGTTACTTTGATGTCATAGGCCTTCATCTCCTCGCGCAATACCTTCGACATGCCCAGCAAGGCAAATTTGGTGATGCCATAAGAGCCACCATTCACATAAGCTTCAATCGAAGCCGTGGAGCACAAATTAAAAATATGACCAGCCTTGTGAGGAATCATAAGGGGCAAACAAGCTCGCGTAAGGTGGTAGGCGCTGTACAGATTGGTTTCGGTTAGCAGCTCCAAAGTACCCTCCTCCTCGGTATGCACGCCACCAGGTAAAAATACCCCCGCATTGTTCAACAGCAAATCGATGCGCTCAAACGTATTTTGAATGGTTTCCCCCAACATCAGCCGGTCGCTGGCCTTGGATACATCAGCCACAATCCCGTAAAAAGCTTGCTGGGGATAGGCCTGCAGCAGTTCCGCTTGCATGGCCGCAACTTCTTGGGGGTTACGGGCACAAAACAAAACCGACATCCCCTCTTGGGCCAATTTGTTTACCACGGCCCTACCTATGCCTTTGGTGGCACCGGTTACTACTGCATTCTTACGCTCTTTCATAATTCTTCTAATTCAGCGGTAAAAAAATGTATTTTTGACGAGCTTATTTCAACTGATGCGCTTTTTTTTCCATTTCGGCCGCTACCTGCTCTTACTCAAGCAGTTGTTCAAACGTCCTGAAAACTACCGAATGTACTGGGATGAATTATTCCGGCAAATGGTAGCCATCGGGGTGAGTTCATTAGGCATCGTCATTATTATTTCGGTGTTCATGGGCGCGGTAACCACCGTACAAACCGCTTACCAGCTCATTTCTGGCCTGGTAGCTAAAACGGTTATCGGCGCCATTGTGAGTGACTCCAGCATTTTAGAACTCGGTCCCACCATCACCTCCCTTGTTTTGGCCGGTAAAATCGGCTCCAGCATTGCCTCCGAAATTGGTACGATGCGCGTGACCGAGCAAATCGATGCCCTCGAAATCATGGGAGTAAACGCCCCAGGCTACCTCATCAGTCCCAAAATCTTAGCCGCAGTCATCACCATCCCCATGCTCATTGTGCTTTCAATCACTTTAAGCATTGGTGGCGGTATTTTTGTAGGCGATCTCACCGGCATCCTCTCTGCACAGCAGTTTATCGAAGGCGCACGGTCGTCTTTTTTACCTTACAACATCTTTTTCTCACTCACCAAGGCTTTCACTTTTGCCTTTATCATCTCTTCGGTATCGGCTTATCAAGGTTATTATACCTCGGGAGGATCACTAGAAGTGGGACAATCGAGCACCAAAGCAGTAGTATATAGCTGTATCTTGATTTTGTTATCCGATTATTTACTCGCCCAATTGATGCTCTGATGATTGAATTAAAGAACATTAGCAAATCCTTTGGCGAGAAAAAAATCTTGGAAGACATCTCCTTGCGCTTCCAACCCGGCAAAGTAAACATGATCATTGGCGCCAGCGGCAGTGGCAAATCGGTGCTCATGAAGCTGATGGTAGGCCTGCACTTACCCGATAAAGGAAGCATCGAGTACGATGGACAAGATTATGTGAGCCTCGACCGCAACCAACGCTCCGAAGTGCGCAAGCAAATCGGCATGCTGTTTCAAAACTCTGCCTTGTTCGACTCCCTCACCGTTGAACAAAATGTGATTTTCCCGTTGAGCATGTTTAGTCCCGACAGCCATGCCGACAACCTCAAACGGGTGAATTTTTGTCTCGAACGCGTTGGCCTCTCCAACACCAACAAACTTTATCCCGCCGAACTCAGCGGTGGCATGAAAAAGCGGGTAGGCATTGCCCGAGCCATTGTGCTCAATCCCAAATACCTCTTTTGCGATGAACCTAACTCCGGCCTCGACCCCCTCACCTCCATCCTTATCGACGAATTGATCAAGGAAATCACCCAAGAATACGACATCACCACCATCATCAACAGCCACGATATGAACTCGGTAATGGAGATTGGCGACCAAATCGCTTACATCTACAAAGGTCACAAAGAATGGGAAGGCGATAAGGCCACCATCCTTACCACAGACAATCAATTGCTCAATGAATTTGTATTTGCCACCAATTTCTTGCGGCAATTCCGCGACAAAAGCAGATAAGAAGTGAAAAATAGGCTCGAAAATCCGTAAATCGGCCTTATCTTGTGGCCGCTTTCAAAACAGCTCAAACCATCTATTCAACATACCATGAGTGTATTAGTCGACAAAAACTCACGCATCATCGTTCAAGGATTCACCGGTAACGAAGGTACTTTCCACGCCACGCAAATGATTGAATACGGCACCAATGTAGTTGGTGGCGTTACCCCAGGCAAAGGCGGCGGATCGCACCTCGATCGCCCTATTTTTAATACGGTTGCGGATGCTGTTAAGCAAACCCAAGCCAATGTATCAATCATTTTTGTGCCACCAGCTTTCGCCGCCGACGCCATCATGGAAGCCGCTGAAGCCGGTATCAAAGTGATTGTTTGTATTACCGAAGGCATTCCTACGCAGGACATGATCCAAGCGAAAGAATACCTCAAAGGCAAAGACTGCCGCTTGATTGGCCCGAACTGTCCAGGTGTTATCACCCCAGAAGGAGCTAAAGTGGGCATCATGCCAGGTTTTGTGTTTAAAAAAGGCCGTGTAGGCATCGTGTCTAAGTCGGGCACCCTTACCTACGAAGCTGCCGACCAAATTGTAAAAGCAGGATTGGGCGTTTCTACAGCCATTGGCATCGGTGGTGATCCCATCATCGGTACTTCTACCCGTGAAGCCGTAGAATTGTTCATGAACGATCCCGAAACCGACGCCATCGTAATGATTGGTGAAATTGGCGGCGGTATGGAAGCCGAAGCTGCACGCTGGATCAGAGACAACGGCAATAAAAAGCCAGTAGTAGGCTTCATTGCTGGCCAAACTGCTCCTGCAGGTCGCCGCATGGGCCACGCCGGTGCCATCGTTGGCGGTGCCGACGATACCGCTGCTGCCAAAATGCAAATCATGACTGACTGTGGCATCCACGTAGTTGCCTCACCAGCCGAAATTGGTGTAACCATGAAAAGCGTGCTGAAATAAGCACATTTCAAATACTACAAAGACCAGGCTTTTCAGTCTGGTCTTTTTTTTGCCCTACCCTGTTTAGGGTATTTTTTAAGATGTTAATAACTTGCGTAAAAGCGGTTCATTGCCTTTTGTAAATTTCATTTAGAAAACTACGGCCATGAATGCTTTTGAACTGACCGCGAACGACGAAATGATTGCCTGGCTTAAGGTGTTGCGGCGCCCCGAGGCTGATGAAGAGCGTGTGTACCACGGCTTTTTTGCAACCGAAGACGTGGCAGGATGTTTAGATGTAGCCCTCGATCCACTGCCTTTCCGCAACAAAGAAGCCTGTCCACTTTGCCAGCGCCCCTCCCACCAATTGCGTTGGGTGCGCTATTCGAGTCCAGCCGATGCCTGGGCCCGCGGTGGTGGCGTTTTAGGCGCCCTCTCGCTTTGCGATAAATGCGGCATTCAGGTACAGTTCACGGCCGATCAGCATTAATCACCCGCCTTGAAATCCTCTCGGGGATATGCTAGGCCATCGGCGCGCAAGCCGCTTGCAAATCTTCGATAAAACTTCTGAGGATGGCCGGTTTTACATGGTCCATCACTACAATTTTGTACCAATGGGCATTTTCACCATGACTATCGGGCACCAATAAGTACTTTTCAGCCAAAGCCGCAGGAATTTGATTGGCACGCATAGTTACCAAATTCATCTCGGGATTGCGGTAATAGGCAATGCCCATTTGATCGAGTATGCCACACAGCTCATCGGTTAAAGCCAAGAGCCCAGCAATTTTCGTCCGCCAGCCCTCCGAACCGTGGGTATTTAAAATCATCCAGGCAGCTACCAAATTGGCGCCTGAGCGGCTGCCCGACAAAGTTGAGTCGCCCCCCAACACATAACTGGCCTCAACCGTATGGGTAAATTCCATCAATCCCTTGCGGGCCATAAAAATGCCCGTGCCGTATGGCGCTTGTAGCATTTTATGCGCATCTATGGTCATGCTGCTTACCTCTGGATTGTTAAAGGTGAGCGCATGCTCTTTATTGGAAAATGGATAAACAAATCCACCAAAGGCTCCATCCACATGTACTTTGTAAGGCATCCCCGAAGCTTTGAGCACGGGCAGCAAACTGCTGATATCATCTACCGAACCAAACATGGTAGTGCCCATGTTAAACACCCCGATTAAACAGCGCACGCCCGCTGCCTGCGCCTTGCGAATGGCTGCGGCATAGACATCCACCGACATCTGACGGCTTTCTTCGGCAACCTCTATTTCAAAAGTCTTGATTTGCAATAAATTTCCAGCCTTGTAAAACGAATAATGACTGTCGCTACTGTATAAAATACCAATGTGCTGCGAGCCGATGCCATACTGCTCCATGAACATATTTCTGAAAATCCACATGGCCTGGATGTTCGCTTCTGTGCCACCAGAGGCTACATAACCATCGTATCCAGCTGCTGGTGCATCCATCATTTCTTCAGCGCAGATGCGAATTAAATCGCGCTCCAAGGCATGGGTACCGCCAAAGGCACTTTCTCCACCTACCAAGGTGTGACAACCAATGTGATTGGGGTTTTCCATAAACACCTTGGCAAAAGGCGCATCCTCCAAAAAAGCAGCATCGGGTGGAAAAACCTCTGGATCTAAATAACTGGCTGGTAAACCAAGCACCGCCGAGGAGCGATAATTGCGGTTATGCGCCAAGGCAGTCAGTACCTCTCCTTTGATGATTTCCGTTGATTTCTGCTCCCAATACATAGGCGTTTCTTTAATTTGGCGCAAAGATACGGAATTTCAGCATAAATTAGATGTTAACATCCACTATTAAGTTGACGTCTAAAAAAACCCGATTAATCGGGTTTTTATATTACGGCATGCTCACCGTTTCAATCACTTCGTAGCTTAAATGGCGCTGCAGAATGTTGTAGTAGGTCTCAGTGGCTGGAAAGCCAAAGCCCCCTTCCATAAACTCAGCCCAAGCACCAGCCCAACTGCTTTCCTTGGGCAACATCAGGCCAAAAAACTGGTTGCCCAAACTCGCTACCCTGTGGATTTTGAGGTTCGCAGGCTTTTGCTTGAGCAGTGACCAATAGGTCAGGATGTCGACATAGCCAAAATACTGCTTGTTGGTTTCCGCGATTTGCTGCACCACTTCCTTGGGATGCTCCACATAACTCACCCGCATTTTTTCAAAATGCTTTTTGCGCACATCCAGCAAATGTGTCTCTAAAACTGTTCCTCGCATCACCAAAGCGGTCATGTTCTCAAAAAATACCGGCATATCGCTGTAGGCACGCAAAGTAGGCACATCAATATTGGTCACCAACATGGATACATTTTTGAGATAAGGAGGTGTAAACAAGACCTCTTTTTGGCGCTCCTTGGTTACTGTGGCCGAAGCCAAGCCTATTTGTCCATCAGGCGCCCCTTTGATCTTCTCATACACCTTCGCAAAATCGGTGTATGGCACAAATTCCACGGATAATTTTATTTCCTTCACCCGCATCAACCAATCGGCAAAGGCCATCACCACATCAATTTCTAAACCAGTTAGCTGCCCTTGTTCGTTTTGATAGGCAAATGGGTAGTTCTCCAAATAATGAACCACCATGGCTGCCTTGCCTTGCTCTTTAGCCTTTGCATAATTGGTTTGCGCTTGTGCTGAAAATGCCCATAAAAAGGCGAAGCAAGTAAATAGTATTTTCGTCATTACAATAATTTTAGGAATTCTAAGATGCGAAAGAATAAAACAAGAAGCAAGCAGAATCACTCGAGCAACATACCCGCAATTGCACCATTTAACAAAGATGCGGCCGTGCCACCGATAAGCGCCTTCACTCCAAGCTGTGAAAGCAAGGTCCTTCTACCTGGAGCCAAAGCGCCAATACCGCCTATTTGAATGCCGATAGAAGCAAAATTAGCAAATCCGCATAGGGCATACGTGGCAATGATTACCGAGCGCGGATTACTTAAAGTGCCAGCGGCTTTAAAATCAGCCAGACTGGTAAAGGCAATGAACTCATTTAAGACGGTCTTTTCGCCTAACAACTGACCTATGAGCACAACATCTTCTCCCCTAACGCCTATAAGCCAAGCCACGGGTGCAAACATATACCCCAGCAAATACTGAAGCGTCAATCCATCGAACTTACCGCCCGTAGCCTGCACAATCATTTCGTTAAGGCCAGTAGGACCGCCAATCCAGTTTTTGAAAATATAATTGAACATGGCCATGATGGCGGTAAACACCAACAACATGGCACCTACATTTACTGCCAATCGCAAACCATCACTGGTACCATTGGAGATGGCCTCTAGTACATTGTCGCCAATCGATTCTTTGCCAATGCTCAGCTCTTTTTCAAAATTTTCGGTCTCGGGGACCAGCAACTTGGCCGCTAACAAGCTGCCAGGGGCGGCCATGATAGAAGCCGAAAGCAAATGGGTGGCAAAAATTTGCTGTTGCACAGGGTCGTTTCCGCCTAAAAAACCAATATAGGCTGCCAATACACTGCCCGCAATGGTAGCCATACCGCCGGTCATGAGCGCCATGATTTCGGAACGCGTCATTTTATCGAGGTATGGCTTGATGAGCAAAGGCGCTTCTGTTTGTCCCAAAAACACATTAGCAGAGGCGGCCAAACTTTCCGCTCCCGAAAGCCGCATCAATCTGTTCATGATCCAAGCAAACACATATACAATGCGCTGAAGGATGCCAAAATAATACAACATGGCTGTTAGCGCCGCAAAGAAAATAATGGTAGGGAGAACCTGAAATACGAAAATAAACCCGAAAGAGTCTACTTGTGTAACCAAAGAGCCGAACAAAAAAGAGGAGCCAGCCTTAGTAAAACTCAGAAGCGTTACAAAAAAACCACTCACATTTTCAAAACCGGCACGCACCCAGCTTATTTTTATCACCAAGAACGCAAAACTCAATTGGAGCGCCAAGGCCATGCCCACAGTGCGCCAATTGACCTTTTTGCGGTTCTCAGAAAGTAAATACAGAATGACGATTAGAGCAAAAACGCCAATGAATCCGTTTAAAATTTGTTGCATGTAGCGAGCTGGCCTTTAGTCCGGGAGGTTTAAGCCTCCAAAATAAGCGTATTTATTGAATTCAAAGCGAATTTCTGCGTTCTAATTCGTCGCGCAACATGGCTGCCTTCTCGTAATTTTCATTAAGCAGGGCTTCCTCCATGAGCTTTTTCAGCTCGGCATCACTTTTATCATCAAATCCGCCTTTTCGTTTAGGCTCATTGGCCATGGTTTCGGCCTTGATATCTTCCTGCGCCTCCTGCTCGGCATCAAATACAATACCGCCCGTATCTAAAATGGGCTCGTAGGTAAAAATAGGACAGTTAAAACGCACTGCCAACGCCAAGGCATCGCTGGTACGCGCATCTATGTCGTGGTACTCACTCCCATTGCGGCAATGCAAACGGCTATAAAAAATACCTTCTTTGAGGTCTGAAATCACCACTTCTTCCAAACGCAATTGAAATGCATCGGCAAAGTTTTTAAATAAATCATGGGTTAGAGGACGAGCAGGCTTCATTTTCTCCAGTTCAATTGCAATGGCCTGGGCTTCAAAAGCACCTATAATTACAGGTAACCTGCGATTGCCCCCCTTTTCACCCAACACTACAGCATAGCTGTTGGTAGAGGAATTGCCGTCGGACAAGGCAATAATTTCAAGCTCAATCTTTTTCATGCAGGGTTAGGGTTGTTCAAAAAACAAAGCCGCTTAATTAGCGGCCTTGAATTTTGAAAGTGCCTCGTTCAGTTTTGGCAATACCTCAAAGGCATCGCCTACAATACCGTAATCGGCTATTTTAAAGAAAGGGGCCTCTTTGTCTGTGTTGATGGCTACGATGACCTTGCTGCCACTCACCCCTGCCAAATGTTGGATGGCGCCTGAAATACCAATAGCGATGTATAAGTTCGGCTTGATGGTAATGCCGGTTTGCCCTACGTGCTCGTCATGCGTACGCCAATGCATATCACTCACTGGCTTAGAACAGGCAGTTGCGGCACCCAAAGTAGTGGCCAAATCTTCCACCAAATGCCAGTTTTCTGGTCCTTTCAAACCACGACCAGCCGATACCACCAGCTCTGCCTCTGTCAACGGAATTTTGCCAGTCACTTTTTTAACTTCAACGCTGGTAGATTTAAAATCGCCAGAAGCAATGCCCAAACTGCGGTTTTCCACTGCAGCAGCGCTGCCATCAGCCACTACTTTGTAGCTATTTGGTGTTAAACTCACAATTTTAACATCGGTATCCAACTGAATGTTGGCAAAACCCTTGTTCGAAAACACACTTCTCAAGACAGTAAAACTGCCATTGATTTCTGGTAAAGCTACAGCTCCAGATGCTAAGGCCGCTGAAAGTTTAACAGACAAGCGCGGGGCAATGGCCTTTCCTGAATAGGTATTCGCTAAAACCACTACTTTAGCGCCTTCCGCCTTTGCTACTTCTGCTAAGGCTTTGGCATGAGCATGCGATTCGAAGGTATCCAGACTTACATCTGAAACCTTTACCACCTTGCTGGCACCATAAGTACCCAACTCAGCGGCTACAGCATCTTCCATGCTGCCTAAAACTACTGCCGTTACGCTCGTGCCCATGGTTTTGGCAATGGCCGCGGCATAACTTACAATTTCGAAAGAAGCTTTCTTGAAGCTTCCTGCATTATTTTCTGCAAATACTACAACTGCCATCTTAAATCACTTTAGCTTCGGTGTGTAACAAATGAACTAATTCTTCTACCTGCGTAGGCTCTAAAAACTTACAACCCGCCTTTGGAGCCGGTGCTGCATAAGTAGCTACTTGGGTATGCGCTGTATTGGCGGCTACCGGCAAAACCTGCAAAGGCTTGCTGCGCGCCATCATAATGCCCCGCATATTGGGAATGCGAGGTTCGGTTAATTCTTTTTGGCAACTGCCTACGAAAGGTAATTTGGCCGTTAATACCTCACGGCCTCCATCGATGTCGCGCTCCAAATGCGCTTCTCCACCGTTGATGCTGATAGAGGTAATTACGTTTACGCTTGGCCAGTCCAGCAGCTCGCCCAACATACCGGCCACCATGCCACCGTTGTAGTCAATCGACTCGCGACCGCAAAGGATCAAGTCGAAGCCTTTGTCTTTGGCATAATGCGCAATTTCACTCGCCACAAAAAAACCATCGATCGGAGCTGCATCAATGCGCACGGCATCGTCGGCTCCTACCGCCAAGGCTTTTCGCAAATTGGGCTCGGCATCAGCCTGACCAACGTGAATGGCCGTTACCGTGCCACCACCCGCGGCTTCGTTTAACTCAAGGGCCTTTGTGAGGGCCAACTCATCATAAGGATTAATAATGTACTGCACCCCAGCCTTGTTAAACTCCTTGTTATCGGAGCTAAAGGTAATTTTGGTGGTTGTGTCGGGAACATTACTGATACAAACCAGAATCTTCATATATGGACTAAAAAGTTAATTTTGTAGCCTTGCGGCCTAACTGCAAAACTACAATAATTGAAATGAACAACGAAATAAATAACAGTCGCTTAGCACAATTGTTCGCACTTTTATCGGAGCAACCACAGGAAGTTTTCCTGCATTATGCCATTGCCTCCGAATATAAAAAGGCCCAACATTGGGAGGAAGCCGTGCAATGGTTTCAAAAAACTGTACAATTAACTCCCAACTACATCGCCGCCTACTACCAAATGGCAGAGGCCTTTGAAGCTAGCGGACAACGAGAAGCCGCTAAAAATTCCCTCGAAACAGGCCTTCATTATGCGCAAGGAGCCAAGGACCTCAAAAGCATTTCTGAATTTAAAAATGCCTTGATGAACCTTGACATAGAAGATTAATCTAAACGGAAACCAAGCGAAAACTGAATCAAACTGCGAGCATTCGTAAATAGAACCCCGTCTTCAGGCAAATTTTCTACTGTGTAAGGTGCCCGGTAAGACTTCCAAAAGGCACGTACAAAAGATACATCCAAGGAGAAATTGTCTAGCCGGGTTCCCAAGCCCAATGAAAACTGCTGTTGTGATAAATCACCGCCTCCGGTAATCACATCCTGGCGATAGGGACTTCCCCAATAACCGTAACCTGCACGCATGGCCAAGGGACCAACCACATATTCACCACCAATTCTAAGGTTGTTAGATGAGCGAAACAAGAGGGCTACACGGTCATTTAAGTCACGTGCCCAAGGAACCGACCCTTGATCGTTGCGTAAGGCAATCACGCGAAGGGCATCATAGGGCACATAATCGTAATCAACACTCACCAAACCCTTTCCACCAAACAAAAAGGCAGCACTTAAGGTAGTGCGACCAGTTGTTCGATAATTATAAACAAAGGGTCTGAACAAAGGAGAATTTGCCCTGGCAAAGGTTGGTACGGAATCGAAATTTGCTTCCAAATCTACTCGGTAATCTTCCGATACGGTATACCGGGTGGGTGACTCATAACTTAAGCCCAGTCGGAACCAAGCAGCCGGCTGAAAAACCGCACCAAGTCGCAGCAAAAAGCCATCCATCTCCACCCCCAGCGTCCTGCGATAAGCAAAATTCTTGAAGTCAAAAATAGTGTCCATATGGTCAAATTCCGAAAAAATATCGGTGCTATTGAAGTTGCTCGACATCAGGCTCAGCCCCGCCCCGAGGTGTAATTTGTTGTCGTAATTACCAGCCACCGAAAAATTATAATCACTCGAATTCCCTACACTTCTAATTTGTTCGGTTTGCCGAATGCCGGCGTTGGGCACGATACCAACGAAAGTAGACTGATAGTTCCCTGGAATAGAAGGAAAAATGAGTCCTACTTGTTCTGCCAGTCCTGCCGAAAAAGGAAAATCCTCCGGAAAAAACTCATTGCCAATATTCGCTTCAGAAACAAAATAATCAACCAGGCTTGAATTCGTATTCACCCCTTCATAACGCTGGGCATTCAAATAATTATTGGTGCGGTTCATGGTAAAACCATAATTCAACTGCTGCCACTTGGTGCCTTTTGCGGAGGGCCGTTGGGCAAACACAAAACCTACACTGTTCATCGCCAATCGACTACGACTATCACTCGTACTGTTACCTAAGTAATCGCCTGAGCTGCTTTGGGTGATTAAACCAGGAGTTAAGCTGATGGTAGATTTACGAAAGGTAGCTAAGCCTGCGGGATTGAGCGGTATACCGCCTATATCTCCTCCCAAAGCCCCAAATGCACCCCCTAAGCCAGCTACACGTGCTGTTGGCGATTGCCGCATGCTGCTGTATCTAAAAAGGTCGATCTCCGTTTGCGCCTGTAGCAATCCCGACCATGTACTCAACACGGCTATTAAAATGAACTTTCTCATGGCTCGATATTAACGTGGACGACCAGGTGAAGCACCACCACTTGGACGAGAACCGCCACCGCCGCCACCACCTCTGCTAGGTGACATACTGCCCCCACCAGAATCACCTCCGCGACTTGGAGTAGCTGTACTGCCTCTATCAAATGAGCCTCCTCCTCTGCTGGGTGTTACTGTGCCACCACCGCCACTCGGACGTGGAGTTGGATTTACCCGTTCTGGAGACCTGCTTGGTGTGGCAGGCGACGAACCACGGTCCCAAGTATTGCGTGAAGGAGTGCGCGTAGGGCGGCTTTCCTCGATAATTCTGCGGCCCGAATTGCCGGTTTCGCGACCAGGAGAAGCGTTGTTATTGCGTGATGGCGTAGCACCAGGCTCCATGCGACTGCCTGCTGGATTCACTGAACGACTTCCATTATCGATGCGATTTGAAGCGCCAGCGGTATTTCGACCGGGATTAGGATTGAAAAGTGAAGATTGACGCGGCGTTCCCGCACCTACATTTCCGCTTCTTGGCGGTGCTACGGGTAGCCGGCCACCACCATTCACATCACCACCGCCAGCCCAGCCTCCGCCCCAGCCACCACCGCCCCAGCCCATGTGATGCGGATGATGCCAGCCCATATAGGGATTTCCCCACCCCATATAAGGGTTGCCCCACCCCATGTAGGGATTATACATGCCCATGCCCCCCATCATAAATGGATCGAAATAAGGATTGTACATGCCGCCAAAGCCGCCGCCAAAACCAAAAGGACTCATGCCCATGCCCATTCCATAGCCCATTCCAAAGCCTCCCATGCTGTTAAAGGAAAGTGATAAACCAGGCTGCATAGACCAAAATGGCGGATAATAAGGATTATAAAGCATATAACTGCGCATCCCAAAAAAGCCCCCCATGCCCATGCCAAAGGTTGGGTCTGACCACATAGGATCAGCATGGCGTTGCATGGTGCGGTCATAAGAACGTTCACTGTAGCCGTAAGGACTTACACCTGAATTATTGCCGCGGCGGGCGTTTAAATATTCGTTGTAAGCATCATCGGTTTGTCCGTCGGACTCCCGAACTGCCCTGCGCGATTCTTCTACATACATTTCAGAACGACCGCTCGACACGAAATAAATGTCATCATCGTATTCCTGATTCATAAATCGTGCAGTTTGTGAAGGGGAACACGAAAGCATGCTTCCCGTCCCGATTATTGCAATGATCCTAATCAAATACTTCATGATATATGTCCTTTCCGTTTATTCGCTGTAGTAGTAACAATATGAATGGCTATCTTTGTTCACTCAATGAGTAAATATACGTCAATTTTCGTTCCAAATATAACAAACACATGGCAAAAGAGATAACGCCCAGGGATAAAGATTATTCGCAATGGTACAACGACTTGGTGATCAAGGCGGGTTTGGCAGATTATTCTGCTGTACGCGGCTGCATGGTAATCAAGCCCTATGGTTTTGCCATTTGGGAGCGCATGCGTGATGCCTTGGATGCCAAATTCAAAGAAACGGGTCACAGCAATGCTTATTTCCCGCTTTTTATCCCTAAATCTTTCTTTAGTAAAGAAGCCAGTCATGTGGAAGGTTTCGCTAAAGAATGCGCCGTTGTAACGCACTACCGTTTGAAAAACGGAGAAAATGGGGAAATCATTGTGGATCCAGAAGCAAAGTTGGAAGAAGAATTGATTGTGCGCCCAACTTCGGAAACCATTATTTGGAACACTTACCGCGATTGGATTCAGAGTTACCGCGACCTGCCCTTGTTGATTAACCAGTGGGCCAACGTAGTGCGCTGGGAAATGCGTACTCGTTTGTTTTTACGCACCACTGAATTTTTATGGCAAGAAGGCCACACCGCCCACGCTACTGCTGAGGAGGCTGTGGAAGAAACCATCAAAATGTTACACGTTTACGCAGATTTTGCGGAGAACTGGATGTCGGTTCCCGTAATCAAAGGCGTTAAAACCGCCAATGAGCGCTTTGCGGGGGCCATCGACACCTATTGCATCGAAGCCTTGATGCAGGATGGCAAGGCGCTGCAGGCGGGTACCTCCCACTTTTTGGGCCAGAATTTCGCGAAGGCATTTGACGTACAATTCGCCACCGCTGAAGGCACCCGCGAACACGTTTGGGCCACCTCTTGGGGTGTATCTACCCGCTTAATGGGTGCCTTGGTAATGGCGCATAGCGATGACGATGGTTTGGTGCTGCCTCCAAAACTGGCACCTATCGAAGTGGTGATTGTGCCTATTTATAAAGGAGAAGAGAGCATTGCCGTTTTGAAAGAGGCTGGCAACAACATCAAAAAGTCGCTCGAAAGTCTAAACATTCGTGTAAAATTCGACGATGATGAGAAGTCGCGCCCCGGCTACAAATTTGCCGACTCTGAGCTCAAGGGCATTCCTGTACGTATAGCTTTGGGCATGCGCGATCTCGAAAATGGCACCGTGGAAGTAGCACGTCGCGACACCAAAGAAAAAGAAGTGCTTCAAATCACCGATTTGGAGGTAAAGATCAAGCACCTTTTGGAACAGATTCAGCTAAACATCTACCAAAAGGCTTTGGACTTTAGAGCCGACATGACCCACAAAGCCGATACTTGGGAGGAGTTTGTTGACCTGCTCGAAAACAAAGGCGGCTTTATTGCAGCGCATTGGGACGGCAGGCCGGAAACCGAACAAGCCATCAAGGACAAAACCAAAGCAACCATTCGTTGCATTCCTATAGACAATGTGCAGGAAGCAGGTAAATGCATCTTAACCGGCCAGTCCAGTAGCCAAAGGGTGCTTTTTGCGCGGGCTTACTAAAGTTTCAAAACCAAAAAAGCGGTCCTCCTTTCGGATGACCGCTTTTTTTACGCCTGAATAGGTCGCCCAGACGACCTATCTTCTGAATAAATCGATGAATTGGTACTCGAGGCCTTCATCGGTTTGAAAGCGCGGACTGATGTTGTGCATGAGCCACTCATCGCCAATTTCCGGAAAAAAGGCATCTCCCTCAAAATCGGCATATACCCGGGTGAGGTAGATTTTTTTAACCATCGACATCGACTGTGCGTAAATTTCACCCCCGCCAATGATAAATGTTTCCTCGTCGGGCACGCTGTGGCGCACCGCTGCTTCGAGACTAGGCACCACCACACAACCTGGTACCTGGTAATCGGGCTGGCGCGAGATGATCACGAAGTTGCGACCAGGCAAGGGCCTACCGATGCTTTCATAGGTTTTGCGGCCCATGATGCAGGTTTTACCCATGGTAAGGGCTTTGAAACGTTTGAGATCGTCGGAAATGCGCCACAACAGTTCGTTGTTTTTGCCGATGGCGTTGTTTTGGGAGGCGGCTACGATGATAGAGAGCAAATGTTTTAGTTTAAATCAATGATATAAATACAATCAAAATGGGCATTCCAGTATTTGGTGAGTTGTAAGAGGTATTCCTTATCACCAGCGGAGCCCAACTTTACCAGCTCTTGACCCAAACAACCATTAATACTTGGCACGATGGCTTCTGCTAGTAAAGATTCATGGATGGGAAAAACGCCATCTCCAACGCGCCAGTAATACATTTTGTAATTCACCTCATAATCTACTTCTTCTCCTTTAAAAACGGTGTTTTCGATGGTTTGTAACAACCTTACTTCTCCAGTATTAAATACTTGCAGCCATCTCCCTTCCTTCTTTTGGTTTTCTGTAGGGATGAAGGCGAATTCTTGGGCAAAGTTGCCCATGCGATAGCCGATCACATTCCGAAGTTCTTCCTTAGAAAAAGTTTTGCTCTTGCCCCTGGAGGTAATCCGAAGTTTTGTGATTCCAGATTCGCCATGAGCAATTTCGGTAATCTTGCCGTAAATGGTATCTGTACCCGGGCGTAATACCACGTAATGGTCTTTACCCATCTTCACTTTTGCATCAAAGGATTGCGCAATTGTGGCATAAGTAATCATAAGCAAAAAGCTAGTGCTTGTCAGAATTTTGATAGTTTTACTCATACTGAATAAAATTAAGAAGCCAATTACCTTAAATTTAAAATCGCTTTTCACAATGAAATATTAACGCACCGGACTTCTCTAAACTGAAACTGTTTCCCATACTTTACATCCCTCGGTACAATTATTACAAATATCAATTTGATCACGGCCTTTGATAATCAAACTTCTAAACTCATTATAATCCTTTGAACGCCAAATATCCTTGAAATCATTACTTTTTAAATTGCCTAATCTATGGTCGGCATCCTTGTCAAAACAACATGGCACAACGATTCCATCCCATGTAACTACACAAGAATGCCACATTTTCCAACAATGATTTAATAAGTAGTTCTTAATACTGTAGGTGCCATCTGCATTTTTCCTATACCTCGAATACTTTTCTATGGTGGGTATAAGTTCATTACCATGCTTAAAATCGTATACTTGAGCCGTTTTAAGCTTAACCTCATCAACCCCAATTTCATTCGCTAGCTGAATCAAGCCATCAATTTCATGTTCGTTGGGCTTCACAACTAAAAATTGAAAAATCACAAATGGAGTGGGAGATTTCATTTCTTTTTTCCAGTGAACTAAGTTTTTAGCCCCTTGAATTACTTCTTCAAGTTTGCCTTCCTTTCTGTAAGCAGCATAACTTTCTTGTGTAATTCCATCAATAGAAATGATTATCCTATCTAATCCGCTTTCAATGGTCTTTTTCGCATTTTCCTCGCTTAAAAAGTGCCCGTTGGTTGAAGTAATGGTATAAATATTTTTGCGTTTTGCATAAGCAACCATTTCTAAAAACTGAGGATTGATATACGGCTCCCCTTGAAAATAAAGAATGAGGTACATCAGCTTTGAATGCACCTGATCAATGGTGCTTCTAAAGAAGTCGGACTTCAAATTACCCGTCAGTCTGGTAAATGACCTTAAGCCACTGGGGCACTCAGGGCATCTTAAATTACAGGCAGTGGTAGGCTCCATCGAAATCGTCATGGGTTCGCCTTTATGAACTGCTTTGCCTAAAAACTTTGAGACATGGTAACTGATATATAATTGCCCAAAATTCAAAATTTTGAGTAATGTAAGCTTACTTAAAAAATTCAATCCATCTCTTACAATCGCTTTACTAATCGGCATTCTTCGTATTTAAAATAGTCAAGCATTCAAAAAGCCATTATAAACTAGCATTGTAGCTTTAGTCTTGTACAAATCTAAATATTTCTAGCTAAAAAATCGTAACATTAAACCGCCACCGGCGCCTTGATGTGCGGATGCGGGTGGTAATCGAGCAGTTCAAAATCCTCGAATTTGAAGTCGAAGATGTTGTTAACTGCAGGATTGATTTTCATTTTGGGCAATGGTCGGGGCTCGCGGCTCAGCTGCAGCTCGGTTTGTTCGAGGTGATTGAGGTACAAATGCGCATCGCCGAAAGTGTGTACAAAATCGCCAGGCTCGAGGCCGCACACCTGCGCTACCATCATGGTAAGCAAGGCATAAGAGGCAATGTTGAAGGGCACGCCCAGGAAAATGTCGGCTGAGCGCTGATACAACTGGCAACTCAACTTGCCATCGGCCACGTAAAACTGGAAAAAAGCATGGCATGGCGGCAGGGCCATGTGCTCAATTTCACCTACGTTCCAAGCTGAAACGATAATGCGACGGGAATCGGGATTTGTTTTGAGGGTGTGGATCACCTGACTGATTTGGTCGATGTGCCTGCCGTCGGCAGTAGGCCAGCTGCGCCACTGGTAGCCATAAATGGGGCCCAGTTCGCCATCTTCACGCGCCCATTCGTCCCAAATGCTTACCCCGTTTTCTTTGAGATAGGCCACATTGGTTTCGCCCTTCAAAAACCACAATAATTCGTGAAGAATCGACCGCAAATGCAGCTTTTTGGTAGTAACCAAGGGGAAGCCTTCTTGCAAATTAAAGCGCATTTGATAGCCAAAAACACTGATGGTACCGGTACCGGTGCGGTCTTCTTTGCGTGTGCCATTGCTCAGCACATGCTGCATCAAATCGTGGTATTGCTTCATACTTCTCCTAAATTAAGCTCAAAAAAACGGTATTTGGCTCAAAGTATTTGCACAATTTATCCGCTTTCTTGTAGCTACTGCTTGATAACCTTTTGTCGGTGCTGGAAAGCAGTGGTTTTGGTTTCTAAAATGTATAATCCCGGCGCTATTTCAGCCGTATGTAAGGGTAAGGATGTGCTTTGCGCATGTATCCGCCCGGCTGCATCATAAAGAGTGTAAATGGCATTGGGCTGCGCTTCAGTTAACGACAAGGTGTTTTTAAAGGGATTGGGATAGGCTTTGGGACGCAACTCCATTTGTTTTTCAGCTACTGAAATGGGATTGCAAATAACCGCCTGCAGGTATTGCCAAAGGGTATCAGCATAAAAAGTGGGCACCAAACCAGTGTTGGGGTTATCGCCAACCCGCACCACCACCAAGTTTTGTGAAGGCGAAACCATGATCAGCTGACCGTCCCTGCCCATGGCTGAATAAGTATCCATTGGGGCATTGGGGAGCAGCGGGCCTGGGAAAGAAAACTGGGTTTGTGGTAAGCGATAGCTGCTTTTTCCATTGAGCCACCAGAGGTAACCGTAAGCAGGATTAAGTGCCTGCGAACTGTTGATCATTTGCCGGAAATAGGCAGTGTCGTTGAGAACGGTGGTGGTATTCCATTTGCCTTGGTTGAGCATGAGCAGTCCAAAGCGCGCCATCATACGCGGCGTACTAAAAAACACTTGGTTGTAACCAATGGGCAAGAAAAGTCCATTAAAGCCCGTCACTGGCCGAAGTTTTTGTTGTACGTAAAGGTTGTTGCTCACGCCTGTCGCCGAGCGGATCACTTCGTCGAGCAAGGTGTAAGGCGCATTGTGGTAGGCCCAGCGGGTGCCAGCGTCTTGTAAGTATACCAAACACGTATCGTTGGTACAGTCGGCATTGCCCAAGCCATCGTTTAAACCAGTGGTCATGCTGAGTTGGTGCACCACCTTTATCATTCCTTCTTTATTTGCCGGTGCGCTGGTCCAGCCGCTACCCAAGTATTTACTACTGCTGTCTTGCAAGCTGAGTAAGCCTTCCGACTTAGCAATTCCAATTAAAAAGGCGGTGAGCGATTTACCAGCAGAGGCCCAATACCAAACGCTATCAGCTGTAAATCCACCGAAATATTGTTCTATCACAATTTTTCCATCCTTCAATACCAAAAAACCTCTGGTATTGGTTTGGTTGAGGTAGCTATGGAGGGCAGGGATTTCAGAAGTGCACCATTGCAAAGCAGCTGGTGATTGGGTGTCCCACTGATTGCCCAGGACCGGTGGAAAATAGAGAGATTGTGCCTGCGCTGGCCCGGCATGCTCTAGGAGGAAGCTTATGGTGAAGCAAACAATCCAACCAGCGCGCATATCACCGGGGTGTTACCACGAGCTTCTCGGTGTAAACACCGTATTGACCATAAACCCGTACGCTGTAGAGGCCTGATTGTAGGTCCCGCACATCAATGCCAGCGGCTGGACTACCATCTACAACTTTCACCAATCTGCCAAATTCATCAAAAATCTGTACCGCTTCGATGCGGTCTAACCCATTCACGGCCAAGTACAATATTTCAGACACAGGATTGGGATAAAGCAATACTTTGCCAGCCTCAACCGGAACTTTGATTGGTGGAACCAGCACGGGCGCATTGTAGCGATACTGCACTGTGGTTGGTGTGAATTGACCAAAAAAGCTAGTGCCCGTAGCTTTAAGTATTGGTGCCTTTTCACCCTTGGCCAACCAAATGTATTGTACTTCTGTGCGGAGAGGAATACCGATATTTAGCCCATTGAAGGTAATAGAATCAAGTGTGCGTACAGTGCTTTTGACCCGCAAACACTCAAAAGTACCTTGTGGGGTTTTAACAGTACCCCAGCCATCTACTTCGGTTTTGCGCCCCCCCCTGCTGCGATAGTCGCCCACAGTAGGTATACTCAAACTAAAGGCAAATGTGCTGGAATCACGGCGATTATAAGTCAGCGGCAGAAAAAACACTTCATCGGGATCGGTAAAAAAGGCAGGTAAGGGCAAGCCTGTAACCGTAAATCCTTTTCCAGTAACCGCAAAACGATTGTTGTTTAGGTTGTAGAAATCGTACAACTGCTCCAAATTCACCACAAACAAATTCAAATTCTCTTGCACCTGAGTGCCATAAGCAGTCAAAAAATAAAAATACGGAGTTTGAATACCGAGGCGATAACTAAACAGTTCATCTCTATCGGGCTGCAAATCAGAAAAATCCCAGCTGTAACCCGGCCCTGTTGCGGCCAGCCTCACGCCCAAATTTGGTGGCACAATGGCATTCATCACCCTTACAGTATCTCCGTTCTGAGGCATTTCGGCTCGGGTGATGCTGATTTGGGCTTGTGCATAAGAGCAAAAAACCGCTAAAAAAGCGAGGATTGCGATTTTCATACTTCAGGTTTTGACAAAGTTAAAGTTAAGAGAAATATTGATATGTGCGCTCCCTTCGTAAATGGCCAAAACAAGCTTAACTTAGAGCAGAATTAGAGCATATGCGCGCCGAAATCATCACCATAGGAGACGAAATTTTAATTGGTCAGATTGTAGATACCAATTCCGCCTGGCTAGGTCAACAGCTGAGCAGCATTGGCATTCAGGTAGTGCAAATCAGTTCGGTAAGCGACCAGGCAGTGGCCATTGTGGAAGCTTTGGAAGCAGCGCAAGGTCGTGCTGATCTCATTTTAATCACGGGTGGTTTGGGGCCTACTAAGGACGATGTGACCAAACATACCTTGGTCGACTATTTTGGGGCCAGACTGGTAACCAATGAATCGGTTTTATTTCAGTTACGCGGCTGGTTCGAGCAACGCGGCCGTAAAATGAGTGAGATGAATGAGCGGCAGGCCGATTTGCCGGACAACTGCGAGATTTTGCAAAACAGCTTGGGCACCGCCCAAGGCATGCTGTGGCGCAAAAATGGCAAGCTCATCCTGAGCATGCCGGGGGTGCCTTATGAAATGAAGCACATTGTAAGTGAGCGCTTGCTACCGCTTTTGCGCCAGGAGTTCGAATTGCCAATCATTGTACATCGCACCATCATGACCTGCGGCATGGTGGAGTCGCGCATAGCTGAATTGGTGGCTGAGGTAGAGGCCGACCTCCCCTCGCACATAAAATTAGCATTTTTACCACGGCCGGGCATAGTACGCTTGCGGTTGAGTGCCTTAGGGAAACAGCGTGAACCCCTCGAAAAAGAAGTAGCGCAGTACGAACAGCGCTTTGTAGCATTGCTGGGGCACCATGTTTTCGGCTACGATGATGTGAGTTTAGAAGCCGCCATTGGTGAGGCTTTACTTAAACGCCAACGCAAAATTGCTACAGCAGAAAGCTGCACAGGCGGCAACATTGCCAGCATGATCAGCAGTGTGGCAGGTGCAAGTGCCTATTTTATGGGGTCGGTAGTGAGTTATAGCAATGAGGCCAAGATAGATTTATTGGGCGTAAACCCTGAAACCATTGAAAACCACGGGGCTGTGAGCGAGCAAACCGTGGCCGAAATGGTGACTTCGGTGAAATTAAAATTTGGCACAGACTATGGTATTGCGGTCAGCGGCATCGCTGGTCCCGGCGGCGGAACCCCCGAAAAACCCGTAGGTACGGTCTGCTTTGCCGTCAGCGGGCCCACCGAAACCTGGCTCCGTACCTACAACTTTGGCACTGAGCGACAGCTGAATATAGAACGAGCATCGATGATGGCCTTGTATCTATTATGGAAAATGATGCATTAAATTGACCTTTCCAAGGCAAAAGCGTACCTTTGCAAATCTTTATAATTCGACAATAAATAGCTAAATATGGCAAAGGTTGAGTTGCTGATGCCCAAAATGGGCGAAAGCATTATGGAGGCCACCATCCTCAAGTGGCTCAAAAAACCAGGCGACACCATCGCGTTAGACGAAGCAGTGCTTGAAATTGCTACCGATAAGGTGGATTCTGAGGTGCCTTCTCCAGTCGCTGGTATCTTGGCAGAAGTGAAGTTTGAAGAAGGAGCAGTTGTTCCTGTAGGTGGCATTTTAGCCATCATTGAAACTGAAGCTGGCGCCGCGGTGAACCCATCTCCTGCTGTGGCAACCCCAGCTCCGCAAGCTGCGAGTGCCCCTGTGGCGGCAGCCATGCCAACCGAAACAGCCAACCTCAGCGCTGCCATCACCACTAAAATTGAAAGTCCGGCCGCTGGTCGTTTTTATTCTCCGCTCGTACTCAACATCGCCAATCAAGAGGGCGTATCGATGCAAGAGCTTGAAAGCTTGCCTGGCACTGGTAACGAAGGCCGGGTAACCAAAAAAGACATCCTTCAATACGTTGCCGATAAGAAAGCAGGTAAAACAGCTCCAGTCGCGGCTCCGGCTCCTACTGCCGCAGCGCCGGTTGCAGCCCCTATCATTAGTCCACCTGCACCTACAGCCAGCATTGCGCCCGCACCAAGCGTGGGTGGCAACATCGAGATCATTGAGATGGACCGCATGCGCCGCATGATTGCCGACAATATGATTGCTTCGAAGCGCACATCCGCGCATGTTACTTCTTTCGTAGAGGCCGACATGACCAATGTGGTGATGTGGCGCGACAAAGTGAAGAAGGAATTTGAAAAGCGCTACGGCGAAAAACTCACATTCACTCCTATTTTTATTGAGGCAGCGGTGAAGGCCATTCAGGATTTCCCGATGATCAACGTATCAGTAGATGGTACCAACCTCATCGTTAAAAAAGACATCAACATAGGCATGGCCGCAGCTTTGCCAAGTGGCAATTTGATTGTGCCGGTTATTCACAATGCCGATCAGTACAATTTGGCTGGCTTGGCAAAGCGTGTAAACGACTTGGCTAACCGTGCGCGTATCAACAAACTCAAGCCAGACGAGATTCAAGGTGGCACTTACACCATTTCAAACGTGGGTACCTTTGGCAACGTAATGGGCACACCAATTATTCCTCAGCCGCAAGTGGCCATCATGGCCGTGGGTGCCATTCGCAAGAAGCCAGCAGTGATCGAAACCGAGTCGGGCGACCTCATCGGTATTCGCAGCATGATGTTCCTGTCGCACTCCTACGACCACCGCGTGGTTGATGGTGCTTTGGGAGGCATGTTCGTACGCCGCATGGCTGATTATTTGGAGCAGTGGGACATTAACCGTCCGATCTAATTCAGATTCAAATACTAAAACCGCTGTTTCTTCGGAAGCAGCGGTTTTTTTTTTTGCGCAAAACTCAATCTAGAGCCGTTGTAAATCGTACCAGTCGCGGCGTCTAGTTAACTTTAACTCTTGCAGCATCCGTGCTTTGGCATTCAAGGTAAATGTATAAGACCGGAACTGACCAAAGGGCACCAAGTTGAAACTCATCTCCCAACAATGCAAATCACGATATAAATTCAGCATCGTAGGTGTCATGCGTTTGTTGGTAAAATCATAACCCGTATTATACCCAATCTTCCAACTGGGTGTTATGCTTACATCTCCATTTAAAGTAATGGCTTGGGTAAAAGCATTTTTGCCTCCAAAATAATTCTTAGTAAAATTCAGCGTGTAGTTAAAGCTGAGGTTGTATGGAACTGTCCAGTCGATGAACTGATCCCAATGTTGCCTTCGCATAAACTCCTGCTCACGGGCCTCAGCTTCATCTTGCGGATTAGGCATGGGCGTATCAGCTAATGGATTTCCAGCTGTGCGCCGGGCATTACCTGTTCGGCTTTTAGGCCTAATTGAACCACTGAGGGTCAGGTTGGCATTCGATAAATCTGCCAGTTTTGAATCTGCATTGCCCGCATAAAATTGATTGATTCGACGCCCAGTGGTATCCCGTTGATATGGATCCAATACGCCGCCAAATAGCAGGCTAAAATTATTAGTGAAAGTGGTTCGACCTGAAAAATTAATGGGAGATAACTGAAAACTGTCTGCAGCAAAATTGTAATTGCTACCGAAATTGAAAGAATCAAATACCTTGATTTTTTTCATCACCACACCCGTATCGGTTTGCTGGCGGATTTTAGCCTCAAAATTGTTGTCCACATTCAGCGCTATGGCGCCTTGGCGGCCTGCGCCAGGACCACCGTATCCAAAGCCCTGATAACGGTTGTAAGTTTGGATGGTACCCAGGCTGTCGGTTTGTACCGAGCCAAAAAATCCAAAACGTTCTTCTGAAAAATCTGGGCGTAAATTGTAGCTCATCCGTGGATTCACCACATGCCTTACCGCTGCCAATTTACCACGTTTAAATTGCTTCAATCCATATAAACGCGTGTTCAAACTCAGATTAAAACTGTAATCGTAATTGCGAAAAAAACCATCTACCGTCTGAACAATTACACTATCTGTTTCCGCATCATAAATACGCTCCTGCCGTCTAAAATTCCATCGTTCGTTGTAATTTAAACTAGGAGTTAACTGAAAATATTTTGCAATTACAAAGGCAGAGGTGCTAATGGGAATACTGTGCTGGAAACCAACATCCATTTTGTCAATAAGACTTCCCACGAAAAGCGAGCTATCAAAATCATTGATAGTATTTTTCATATTGGTTTGATAGGTAAAACCTACCTTTTCATACCATCTAAGATCTCCAATTTGTGTTTTGCGTTTGAAGGGCTCGAGACGGTTTACACTAAAAGATCCTTCGGGGAGAGATAAATTCAAAGCCCGCGTTTGGGTGTTTTGGCTATGCCGGGCTGCCAAGCTCAAGCGATAAGGCTTGTTAGGAAAAGACCGGTTGTAGCTAATGGAAGATGCCAACTGGTTATTTAAAAACTGTGTACTGGCAAAGGAGTTATTACTCAAAAAGCTACTTGTACCGGCACGAACTGAGGCCGTGAATCTACCATAGGGATTGGCCTTTGGGTCTTGCTGGTGCTGCCAATTCACAAAAAAGTCTCTGTTACTCACAAAATCATCGGCTAAACGGTCGCCGCGTTGCTGGTTGCTGTAACTCACGCTTAAACGACCACTGTATCTGTATTTTTTGATGTACTGCGTTTCGGGATTGATGCGGTAGCTACCCCAAGAATAAATATCTCCCTTCAAAGCCAGATCCATATAATCGTTGATGGCAAAATAATAGCCGCCATTCCTCAAAAAGAAGCCTAATTCGGGAGAACGACCATATTCTGGTGGTAAAATACCCGAACGTTGACCCCGCTGGTTGGGAATGATGGCAAAGGGTAAACCAATGGGAACTGGAATGCCTTCTACCACCATGTTGGCAGGACCACTCACCACACTTTTGCCTGGAATGATTTTGGCCTTGTACAAATTGAGGTAAAAATGCGGATGATCGGTATTGCTGCAAGTGGTAAACTGGGTGTTTTTAATAAAGATGGTTTGGTCTTGGTTCAGCTTCACTTCCTTGCCAATGAGGTACGACTCCCCTTCATTGGTAACCATTTGAGAAATGCGTGCCTTTTTAGTCCTGAAGTTATAGACCATGCGCTTGCTCTCAAATTCCTGGTCGCCATCTTTAAATTTAGGCTTCCCAATCATATTGCCTGCGCTATCGAGGCCTGGCAAGGCGGTAACTTCATTGGTAACCCAATTTTGATCAATAAAAGCAGCTTTGAGGTTAATCGATTCATAATCAACCACCGCGTCTCCATACAATTTAGCGCCTTTGGTCCTGAGGTTAAAAACAATGCTATCGTTGGCTTGGTATTTCACTTCAGAAGTAAGGTCATCGGGACGGCGAGGTTTGGCTGCCGCACTGCTGTCTGATGCACTCAGCAAACTATCAGACAACACCAAGCTATCAGCCCCCTGTTTTGAAAGGCTATCAATCACATTCGAATCGATGGCTGTTTTTTGCGATTTATTGCTATCTGGTACACTTTTTGATAATTCCTGTGCGTACGACTGACCACTATAGTGGATAATAAACAGAACAATGAGGATAATCCGCCGCACGATAAATACAAAAAGCCGTAATACTGAGTTAACTTTGTTGGTAGAAAAACTGGTCAAAAGTACGCAAACGATATCAAAGTGAAGAAAATCAAATTCAGCATACTGATCGGATTGGTAATTTTGTTGGTGAGTGTAAATCCACTCGGCCTCAAAGCCTACAAAATCCGTACCGTTGTAATCGATGCAGGGCATGGAGGTCACGATTCGGGCTGTTTAGGTGCTGCCGCCAAAGAAAAAGACGTTGCCTTACAAATTGCCTTGGCCTTTGGCAAAATGCTGGAAACCAATCATAAAGACGTTAAGGTAATTTACACTCGGAAGGACGACCGTTTTTTAGAACTGCACCAACGTGCTTCGATCGCCAATAAAAACAATGCTGATTTATTTATTTCCTTTCATTTGAACAGCGCCAGTTCCCAGGCGCATGGTACCGAAACCTTTACCCAAGGACTGCATGTTACAGGAGCTAACTTAGAAGTATCGAAACGAGAAAACGCTTCGGTATTGCTGGAAAGCGATTATACTGCAAACTACGATGGTTTTGATCCGAAAGACCCAACCACGCACATTATTTTTGAGCTCTTCCAATCAGCTTATCGCAACCAAAGCATCCGGTTTGCTGAAAAAATCGAAACCAATTTTGAGAAACGTGCTGGCCGGTTTAGCAGGGGTGTAAAACAAGCCGGCTTTTTAGTGCTTTACAGAACTACCATGCCAGCGGTTTTAATTGAGTCGGGTTTCTTAACCAACCGAAACGAAGAAAAATTCCTAACTTCGCCCGAAGGTCAACAAAAAATGGCGGAGTCGGTTTACCAAGCATTTGTTGCTTATAAGGCCGAAATCGACAAAGATGGCAAGTAATAACCTCCTAATTTCGAGCTTTGAGTAAGTTTAATGTAAGAAACGAAACCTTGGTCGGCGCATTAGCAGCCGTTAGCATCACCCTCCTACTGCTGGGTTTCAATTTTTTAAAGGGAGAAGATTTATTTACCAGTAACTCCAATTACCATGTTACCTACGAAAATGCCATGAACCTCCAGAGTTCAAGCAGCATTATTTACCGCGGTATTAAAGTTGGTTCTGTTGAAAAAATCAAGTTTCAGCCCAATGGTAAAGGAGTGATTGTTTCTTTTTACGTAAGCAACAAGGTAAAAATACCCAAAGGCAGTGAAGCCAAGCTTATTACCACCGACTTGTTTAATACCCGTGCCATTGAGCTGATTTTAGCCGATCAAACGGAGCTACACGCCGAAGATGATACCTTGGTGGGCAGCATTGCACCTGGTTTAATTGATCAATTGGGCGATGAATTGAGCCCGTTATTGTCGGAGGTACAAAAAACAGTAGAACACATCAACCGCATTTCGGCCAGTATTGATGGTGATAAATTGCAAAAAACAATGACCAACATCGAGGCAACTACCGCCTCTTTGAGTCAAATGACTGGCGACAAAAACAGCAAGTTCAATCGCATTTTGGCTGATGTGGCTTCTATCACTAAAAATATTCAAGACAATAACAAACTCATTAGCGCAGCCTTGGCCAATGTGCATGCCATTACCGATAGTTTGGCGAAAGCCGAGCTCACCAGCACCATTGCGCAGGCAAGAGAGGCCCTTACGCAAACAGCTGCTGTGATGGAAAAAATCAACAAAGGTGAAGGCAGCATTGGTTTGATGGTGAATGATAAAGCCCTGTATGAAAACCTGCAGAAAAGCTCTGAAGATTTAGATAAGCTGTTGATTGACATGAAATCGAATCCCAATCGCTATTTGCACTTCAGTGTATTTGGACGAAAACAGAAATAACCGAATATAAAAAAACCTGCTCGAGAGCAGGTTTTTTTTGGCTTATTCTTTTAGCGAACCACGAGACGCTCTATTTTCGACAGGTTACCTTGGGCGTCTTGCAACTGCAGCAAGTACATACCAGCTTGCAAATGAGCAGTGGTCAAAGTCATCTTGCCTGAATTGTTTTGAAGACGTTGAAGTTCGCGGCCTTGAAGGTCCGTGATCCGGAGCTCGAACTGATCGAGTTCAGTTTCAATAACTACGAAATCAGCAGCAGGATTTGGGTACAGCTTGAAGTTGATTTGTGCCAAGTCGGCTACATGTACGCCTAAGCTGTTTTGTTTGATAATGTTGGACGTGGTGCCCTTGAGCAGGATGTTGGTAGGGTCGAGCTGGGCCGTAGTAACGGTACCAGCCACCTGAAAGCGATTGATGCCCTGTGCAGGGTCCACCCGTAAAGTTTGGGTAGTACCGCCTATGATTAGTCGTACGGGCACTTTATTACGGAAAAGTGGGGTTACCGGACTGCTCGTGGTTTGGTTCACTTCTACAAAAACAGTGCTGTCGATTTGGTTCCAACGTACGCTGTAAGTTGGAAAACCTTCGCCATACACCCAGTCTTCAAAGAAAGGCTGAAGCGTAAGACCACTACTGGTTTCCAAAATTTGACGCAGTTCGTCGGTAGTACTCACATCATTTGCTTTGGCCGAAAGATAATCGCCAATGCCTCTAAAAAAGGCAGAATCATTCTCCATTTCCCAACGAAGCATGTGCACCACAGAACCACCCTTTTTGTAGGTAAGGCTGCCGTTGAAAATCCGGTTAACGCTTGAACCAGCGGGCACATAAACCGATCCTGTGGGCTGTCGCGCGGAATTATGCGCCGAAGTCATCCAGGAATCGGCACTCGCCTGACTTACACCATACTGACGGTACAGGTATTCGCCATAAGACGCAAATCCTTCATTGAGCCAAATATCACTCCAAGTAGCGCAAGTAATATAATTCCCAAACCATTGGTGAATGAGCTCGTGCGCAGTTAGATCTTGCCCAAAGCCTCCCATCGTACTCATGGTTTGGTGCTCCATACCGCCACCCATAGCAGATTGCATATGCCCATATTTTTCTTGCCAAAAGGGATATAAACCGAACAAATCGCTAAACACATCCATCATATCGTTGGTAGCATCCAACTGGGGCTTGAAGAAGTTTACGGCCGAAACATTGCTGCTGTTGTTAGCATTATACACCCAATGCTGAATAAGAATAGAATCGCCTGCCAACTGTGATGGTTTGGCATAGCTGAGGTACTCTGCATAATTGGTAACCGCAAAAGCAATGAGGTAAAAAGCTGTAGGATAGCGGGTCTTCCACTCGTAACGCGTTTTGTTACCTGCCAGTGGCACAATGTTGGTAAGCAAGCCCAAGGAACCTACTTTGTTAGGAATGGTAGCAATACCGTTGAAATTGACGGAATCAATTTTATCCCATAAATCCTGCTTGCAAGGCAGCCAGTCGGGGGCGCTAAAAGGCTCAGATAAGGTCCAACTTACGTTCACCCCCCATGTATTGGAAAAAGCAGTGCTCAAACCACTGAAAAAACCAGCCTGTTGCGCTGTCCCTCCGTACCAAATGCGCGTATTGACAGTCTCCAGCTGAGGAATGCTGCTTGGGAGCGGCACCAATACCACATTGTTTTGGCGAATAAAGTTGGTGCGTTTGATGCCGTTTACGTAGACCGAATCAATGGTCATATTGTCTTTGAGTTCAAACCAAAAGGTATCCATACCAGCCGAAATCACGGTGCCTTCAATGAATACATTGCCTTGAACCGTGGTGGCGGTATTGCTCACCTCGAGGGTAATGTCGTAAAAATGGATGTCGTATTGGTCGCCGCCCCTGGCCGCACTGATGCGCTGACTGGCTTGCATGCGGCTCTCGGCAAAATGCGATTTAGTATAAGCGCAATCGTGCTCATGCTCCGATTGTGCGGTGGCTGATAGCACGCCAAAAACAAGTAAAAAAGAACTTATGATGGTTTTCATGAATGTGTGTTAAACATCCAATATCGCAATTTTTACAGATAATGAAAAGATTTTTAAGCCAAACGCGATTCAGTGGCTTCAAACTGCATTTGGTAGAGCTTGCGGTAGGCGCCATTTTTCCTGAGTAAGGACTTATGTGCTCCACGTTCAACGATTTGACCATCGTCGATCACCAAAATTTCATCGGCATCAGTAATGGTCGATAGGCGATGTGCGATGATGATAGCCGTGCGATTTTCGAGCATTTTTTTCATGGCCATTTGCAGCAATTCTTCGGTTTCGGAATCGATCGATGCTGTTGCCTCATCTAGCACTAAAACAGCAGGATTATAAACCATCACTCTTAAAAAGGCCAGTAGTTGTCGCTGACCCGTAGAAAGCGCTGCCCCCCTTTCCATTACGCTGTAGTTATAGCCGCCCGGTAGCTTCTCAATAAAGCGATTGATGCCAGTTTTGACGGCCATGGCCTTAATTTGTTCGAGACTAATGGTCGGATTTTTCATACTGATGTTCTCAGCGATGGTACCTGAAAACAGGAATACGTCCTGCAAAATGATGCCCACATGCTTTTGCACTTCTTTGAGCTTAAAATCGCGAATGGGAATACCATCTAGCCAAACCTCCCCTTGCTGAAACTCATAAAAACGCCCGAGTACATTGATGATGGAGCTTTTGCCTGCTCCCGTTGGACCGACTAAGGCTAATTTTTTGCCCGGCGCCAGCTCAAAACTGATGTCTTTCAATACAAATTTTTCATCGTCGTACGAAAACCACACCTTTTCAAACACCACTTGGCCTTTGGCTTTTGCCAGACTTTGGGTGCCTTTGTCTTCAATCACTGCATCTGTATCGAGCAAACGGAAAACCCGTTCGGAGGCCACAACGCCCATCTGCAAGCTGTTGAATTTGTCGGCCAGCAACCGAATGGGACGGAAAAATTGGTTGACGTATAAGATGAAGGCGATGATGGTACCCACGGTGACTTCTCCACGCAAGGCACCATTGGCGCCCCACCATACCAGCAAGCCCAGGGAAGCCGCTGTGATGATTTCGACCACCGGAAAAAAGACCGAATAGTACATTACACTTTTGAGGTGGGCGTGGTTGAGCGCGCCATTGACTTCTTTAAATCGCTTGTGCTCCTCTTTTTCGCGGTTGAAAATCTGTACAATGTTCATGCCCGTGATGTGTTCTTGCAAAAAGGCATTGAGTCGGGCTACTTGGGTGCGCACATCCTGAAACGATAAACGCACCTTCTCTTTAAACACATACACGCTGTATAGCAGGAGCGGCAGCACCGACAAACTCACCAGTGTGAGCCGCCAGTCGGTATACAGCATCACTGCCAAAACGGCTAAAAGCTGCAAAACATCGCCAATAATGGTGAGGAGGCCCTGGGTAAACACCTCCGAAATGGTTTCCACATCGTTTACCGTGCGGGTGGTGAGGGTACCAATGGGGGTGCGGTCGAAAAACCTCAGCCGCAGTTTGCTGATGTGGTTAAAGATGCGCTGCCGCAGGTCGCGGATGGCTGCTTGTCCGAGCCAAGCGCTGAAATAACTGAACAAATACCGGAAAAGCGACTCTAAGATGAGCACGCCCAGCATCAACATCGTAAAATTGAGTAAGCCGGTAAAATCGCCTTGGGCAATGGGCCCATCAACCGTATATTGAATGAGCCAAGGCCGCAGCGGCGAAAGTATGGCAAGCAAAATCACCATGCTGGTGGTGAGCCAGAAGATGCTTTTGTAGGGCTTTACCAAGGCAATGACCCTGAGCAGCACTTTCCAGGTGGTGTACGACTCAGGGGGTTGGCTCATGGGGATAAATGCTTTCGGGATAAGTGATATCGATTAAATACAAGCCGCAGGCGGGCACCGAACTACCGGCATCCGAGCGTTTTCCGTGCTCTAACAACTCTTGCATCCAGCTTACGGGCTTGCGACCATAGCCTATTTCAAGCAAGCTACCCACCACAGCCCGCACCATATTACGCAAAAAGCGGTTGGCACGAATGTAAAAAACAGCTTGGTGACCGTTTTGTTCCCAATAAGCCTCTGTTACCGTACAAATAGTGGTTTGTTGCCCTCCCCCGCTTCTGGCAAAACAGGCAAAATCCTGGTGCTGCAACAACAAAGCTGCGGCTTGATTCATGGCCTCAAAGTCTAAGGGCTTGTACAAGCGCATCGACCATTGGTGGGCAAAGGGGTCCTTGCGGATATGAATGTGGTAAGCGTATTTGCGGGAGGTAGCGCTGAAGCGGGTATGGGCTTTTTCGTCTACCTTAAAAATCTGAATGATAGACACGTCTTCTGGCAAATAGCCATTCATGCGCACCACCAAGTTTTCGGGCAGCGGCTCTTGGAAGTCGAAATGCGCAAAAAAGCGGGTAGCATGCACGCCGGTATCGGTGCGACCTTGTCCGTGCAGAATGATGCGCTCCCCTAAAATCACGGTCATGGCTTCCTCCAGCAACTGCTGCACGCTCATGGCGTTGGGTTGTCGCTGCCAGCCGTGGTAAGCGGTGCCGTTGTAGGCGAGTTCTATAAAATATCGTTGCGCCAGCGGCATTAGCACTTTTCGTAGATGATGGCAGCGCCTTGTCCCACCCCAATGCACATGGTTGCCAAGCCGTATTGAACTGCAGGCTGCTTTTGCATTTCGTATAACAAGGTGGTTGAGATGCGGGCGCCAGAACAACCCAGAGGGTGGCCCAAGGCGATGGAACCGCCGTTGACGTTAACTGTGGCTGGATCAAGCTCTAAATCACGCATACTGGCAATAGATTGACTGGCGAAAGCTTCATTGAGTTCTACCAGGCCTAGGTCTTTAGCCGTAATGCCTGCCCGCTGCATGGCTTTTCGACTGGCGGGAATGGGACCAGCGCCCATGATGGCGGGGTCGAGTCCGGCTATGGCCATCGATGCTACCCTGGCCAGCGGCTTCAGGCCATGTTTTTTCACATAATTCTCGGAAGCCAGCATCAAACAAGCCGCCCCATCGTTGATGCCAGAAGCATTGCCAGCGGTAACCGTGCCGTCCTTTTTAAAGGCCGGCTTGAGTTTGGCCAACTGTTCAAGGGTCGACAAACGTGGGTGCTCATCCGCTTCAAAAAGCAGCGGATCTCCTTTGGGCTGGTGGATGGTAACAGGCAGTATTTCGGCTTTGAACTTGCCGGCAGCGGCAGCCTGCTGGTATTTTAATTGCGAATGGTAGGCAAATTCATCTTGCTCCTGGCGACTGATGCCCCAGCGTTCAGCAACGTTTTCAGCCGTTTCGCCCATGCTGTAAGGGTAATACAAATCCGACAAGCGACTGTTGATAAAGCGCCAGCCGATGGTAGTATCATAAATTTCGACATTGCGAGAAAAAGCTTGGTTGCTTTTAGCCATTACAAAAGGTGCGCGGGTCATGCTTTCCACGCCTCCGGCCAAATACAGCTCGCCATCGCCATTGTTGATGGCGCGACTGGCATCCATGATGGCCTGTAGTCCGCTTGCGCACAAGCGATTTACGGTTACCCCGCCGATGCTTGTAGGCAAGCCAGCCAGCAGCAGGGCCATGCGGGCCACGTTGCGGTTGTCTTCGCCCGCCTGGTTAGCAGCGCCAAAAACAACATCTTCTATGTCGGCTGGATCGATGGCCGGATGCCGAGCAACAAGCGAACGGATTACCAAACCCGCCAAATCATCAGGCCGATAATCGCGTAAACTTCCTCCGAATTTTCCAATGGGCGTTCTCAGGGCATCGATAACGTATACTGCTTTCATGTGTTGCTTTTGATACGCAAAAATAGCAAAGCTGGAGGGCAATCAGCTTAAAATATTAGCTTTGTGCATGAATCACATCAAAAGCACGCTTTTGCCAATGCTGGCCTTGCTCCTTTTATTGCTCACGGGATTATTCCCTTTTGTAAGCTGGGACATTGCAGGTCAGACCGATGGCACTTTGGTATTTGGCTTGTACCGGCTCGATTGGTACTCCGCGGGCAGCGGCACTATAGCCAGCAGTCAGGAAAACAAGGCATTAGCCTA
The DNA here is from genome assembly GCA_030682795.1 of Sphingobacteriaceae bacterium. Classification (GTDB taxonomy): domain Bacteria; phylum Bacteroidota; class Bacteroidia; order UBA7662; family UBA7662; genus PNNG01. Next base: position 92,765 of record JAUXNJ010000012.1, on the reverse strand, counting down.
TTTAACCTACGGCATTGCTGCTTTGTTGGTGGGTATGTTGGCCAGTCGCAAAAACATCGACTTACATCAAAAGCTCAAAAGGGTGAGTTTGCTGCTCAGCGGCGCCCAGCTTTTTGCCATAACCACTACAGCTTTCCGGGCTACCCAAGGCATCAACGGAACCATTAGCAGCTGGAGCCTTGGCCTGGCGTATTATTTATGTACTGCAGCTTTTTTGCTGCTGCTCACTAATTTTTTAAGAAAATACCCCGCCTCAGGAGAGTAATTTTTGTCTGAGCAAAAACTCAAGCTGCTCATTGGCACGCAACAAACTCTTGATAAGCTCTTTGTTTTCGGCCCGAAGTGTATAAACCTCCAGAGATTTTTTAATGATGTTGCGCAATTGCTCTTCATCCCAAGGCTTGGTAATATAATGATAAACCTGGCCTTTGTTGATGGCGTCGATCACCGCTTGGATGTCGCTATAACCAGTTAATAAGATGCGAATAGGATCTGGGTATTGGGGTATAATCGACTCCAAAAACTCCACGCCAGTCATTTCAGGCATGCGCTGGTCGGTGATAATCACCTCAATAGGCATTTCACTCAAAATCTTCATGCCTTCTTTGGCAGATTCTGCAGTGTAAATTAAAAAATCACGACGAAAAGCTGCCTTGAAAGATTGCAGGTTGTTTACTTCGTCGTCTACATAGAGTACGCTGAGTTTATCTTCTGACATGATTGGGCTATTTGGTTCAAAAATAAACTTTATCCTGATAACCATAACAGGAATTATTTAATCAATCTCTATATTGCTTTCGATTTCTGCTTGCCGCAATTGATCACTACATTCACATGGACTACCTGGATTACAGAAGCGGGGCCGAGCCGAATAGCTTTTCCCCTATCTTCTTTCGCATTTACAAGGAGGATGAAGCCGACGCTTTCAATCTGGTTGTGAGCGACCCTGACCTCCAAATACAAGACAGCCTACCGAGGCAATTAAAAGAACTCATTATTACCCGAAATCCTGGTGTTACTTTCGCAGAAAACGAGCTTGCGGCTGCCATAACTACTCAATTAAACGGGTTTGGGATACATGAATATGGTGTTTGGGTACTTTATCCTTGGTGCAAGCGCCTGGTACATGTGTTAGATGAGCAGGAGTTTGTTGAGCTTCGCACCTCTCGCAACAAATACAAAATCACTGAAGCAGCGCAGCAATTGCTCAGCGAAAAGCGTGTGGGCATCGTAGGCTTGTCGGTAGGCAGTGCCATAGCCCTTACCATGGCCATGGAGCGCAGTTTTGGCAGCTTGGTGCTCGCCGATTTTGATACCTTGGATTTGAGCAATTTAAACCGCCTGCGGGCACGTATCAGCGATATTGGCTTAAACAAAGCGGTTATTGTGGCCAGGGAAATTGCTGAAATGGACCCTTTTTTAAAGGTAGAAGTCTTGGTAGAAGGCGTCACAGACGAAAATATAGAAGCATTCATTACTGATCAAGGTGGTTTAGACCTCCTCATTGATGAGTGTGACAGTTTAGAATACAAACTCAAACTCCGGCTTGCTGCTAAAAAACACCACCTACCCGTGCTCATGGAAACAAGTGACCGTGGTATGTTAGACATTGAGCGTTTTGATTTAATCACCGATTTACCCCTTTTTCATGGCCGAATAGCCGGGTTTGACATTTCTAATCCTGGCGATATGCCCCCTGAAAAGCGCATGCAACTATTAATGGCAATCGTTGGCTTTGACGAGGTATCTGAAAGTCTCCGGCGTTCTTATTTAGAAATTGGAAAGTCGCTCAATACCTGGCCGCAACTGGCTTCGGCTGTAATGATGGGTGGGGGTACTACTGCCGAAATTGCCAGAAGAATTTTGTTGGGAGAACGCGTTTCATCCGGAAGGTTTTATGTAGATATGAACGCCATCGTTCCAAACTTGCAAGCTTAATGGTCCTGAATAGCATTAAAATAAGAGCATTTAGGGCTACGGATGATTCCGTTGCATGTGAGCGATTCATTGAAGGGCATGCGCATGTATTAGAGGTTGCTGGCGTTAAAAAGGTGACCTCAGCCAATCACGACTGGATAAACAATCCTGCCAGTTTTGTAATCCTTGTTGAAAATGAAGATGGTAGCAAGGTTTTGGGTGGTGCAAGATTACAATGTAGTGGCGGTAATCAGCCCTTGCCTATTGAGCAAGCAGCTGGTGAATTTGATGTCCGTATTTACGATGTGGTTCGCGAAAAAAGCATCCATGGCACTGCAGAGCTCTGCGGCCTGTGGAATTCAAGGGAAGTATCAGGCTTGGGCATAGGTGCCTTTTTTTCGACCCGGGTTGGGGTTGTGATTGCCGAACAGCTGGGTGTTGAAAGTATTTTTGCTTTGTGCGCACCCTATACTGTCAAATTTGCTGAAAAAGTGGGATGCAGGGTGCTCAAAAGCATTGGCAATAACGGCACTTTTTACTATCCGAAACTCGATTTACTTGCAACAATTGTGCTTTTAGAAGATGCTCAAACCATCCAGCAAGCCGAACCTGCCGAACAAGTGCGCATTTTTGATATTCGAAAAAATCTCCAGCAAGTGTATACAGAAGTATCTCCCATCCGACAAATGGAAGTTGAAATACATTACGATCTCCAGCTGAAAAATGTGGATCCAAACGAATTCAAAATATTTTAGCTGTGAATAAAGTGGTCTTATTCCTCTTTTTACTCTGTTTCACTAGCCCAGTGAAAGGCCAAACCATTGTGCTTGAGGAAGGCCAAAAGCCCTTTGTGATTGGCATGCAGCTTGAGTTTTTAGAAGACCCTAGCGGGGATTTGGATTTAGCGCAAGTAATTGCCAAAGGAGATGCTTTCCAAAAAAGCACTGTAGAGGTCCCCAATTTTCAATACACCAAATCGGCCTACTGGGTACGATTTCAGCTTTACAACAACACCTCCAGCGAAGACTTAGCCTTAGAGGTAAGCAACACACAGCTCGATCGCATTGATTTCTATGTGCCTCATGGGCTGTCCTACACCCACACCCAAATGGGTGATTTATTGCCTTACTCACAAAGAGCTATTAATCATCAACACTTCATCTTTCCATTCTCGCTATTAAAAAAACAGCAAGCCACAATTTATTTGCGTTTTCAATCGATGGAGCAACTTAGTTTACCCTTAAGCATTGGCAAGCGAGAAGTTGTTTTAACCAACAATTACCGAACAGACATTTTCGCCGGCACCTATTTCGGGATCATGTTTGTGATGTTTTTTTATAACCTATTCATTTACATCAGTGTAAAAGACAAGAGCTATCTCTTTTATGTGCTCTACATCCTCAGCATAGCGTTGGCACAAGCCACCTTACTGGGCTATACTTACAAATACTTCTGGCCTGAAAACAGCTATTTGAACCACTTAGCGGTACTCATTTTCAGTGCTATTGCAGGTTATGGCGCCATTCAATTTGCGCGTATTTTTCTGCAACTCGATAAACAATTGCCCAAAATAAGCAAAGGATTAACAGTATTTGAGTTTCTATATGGCGCAGCTTTATTGGTCTACCTTTTGGGCCTAGATCAATTGAGCTACAACCTATTGGATATTGCGGCCTTGCTACTTTCGTTGTACGCCCTGTTTTTCTCTATCAAACTAAGTATTGCTGGCCAGCGTACGGCTAAATTTTTTCTTTTAGCATGGTCGTTTTTTATGATCGGGATGTTCGTGTACGTTGCTCGTAATCTCGGCTGGTTGCCGTATAATTTTTTCACCAAAAACGTATTATTGATGGGTTCCGGCGTGGAGTCGGTATTGCTGAGCGTTGCCTTGGCTGACCGCATCAACATTCTCAAGAGAGAAAAAGAAGCCTCTCAAGCAGAGGCATTGCGCACGGCCGAAGAAAATGCAGTACTCATTACCCAGCAAAATGTATTGCTCGAAGCCAAGGTGAAAGAGCGTACCTCTGCCTTGGAAAGCACTAACAAAGAACTAGAGTATACTTTAACAAACCTTAAAAGCGCCCAAACACAATTGGTAAATGCCGAAAAAATGGCTTCCTTAGGTCAATTAACTGCGGGTATTGCCCATGAAATCAACAATCCCATCAACTTTGTTACTTCCAATGTGGTGCCACTCAAGCGAGATATGGAAGATATTTTCGCCTTGATCAATGTTTACGATCAGCTGCAAGAAGAGCTGACGCACGATAAACACCACTTTGACAAAGTATTGGCTTTCAAAAAAGAAATCGACTTTGATTATCTCAAAGAAGAAATCAAAATGTTGCTCAATGGGATTGGTGAAGGGGCTAATCGCACGGCGGAAATTGTAAAGGGTTTACGTATTTTTTCTAGACTTGATGAAAGCGACTTAAAAAAGGTCGACCTCAACGAAGGCATCGATAGCACCCTGGTGCTTCTCAATAGCTCCATGGCCAACCGGATACAGGTAGTCAAAAACTATGATCCTGATGCTTATTTGGAGTGCTATCCTGGTAAGCTCAATCAGGTGATTATGAACATTGCCAACAATGCAATCCATGCCATGTTAGTTGACAGCGAGAAAAAGTCGGGGACCCTCAGCATTACCACCAAAGCCCTGCCTGAATCTATAAACATTACCATTTCAGACACAGGCAAAGGTATGAGTGAAGAGGTTTGTGCCAAAATTTTCGATCCATTTTTCACCACCAAAGGCGTGGGACAAGGCACTGGGCTTGGACTTTCGATAGTTTACAGCATCATTGAATTGCATAAAGGGAGCATCAAAGTAACCTCTGAAATTGATAAAGGCACTATTTTTTCAATAGATTTACCAAAATATCAAAGGTGATGATGGGTAAAATAGCCGTACTATACATTGATGATGAAAGGCATAACTTGTATGCCTTCAGAGCCACGTTCAGATTAGAATACGAGGTATTTATTGCAGAAAGTGCCGAAGAAGCCCGCCAATTACTTCGCAACCATCAGATACCCATTGTGATTGCTGATCAACGGATGCCCAAAGAAACCGGCATTGAGTTTTTCGAGTCAATCATGTCGACACATCCTCAAGTGATGCGTATCCTGCTTACAGGTTACACCGATATTCAAGCTGTAATAAATGCCGTAAATTTAGGAAATGTGTTTCGATACCTTCAAAAGCCTTGGAAAGAGGAGGAAATAAGAACTGCTATTACCCAAGCTTATGAGATTTACCAGACCAGAGCGCAATTGGTGATTAAAAACAAAGAATTGGAACTTGCCTATTCTGAACTTGATAAATTCGTGTACAGTGCTTCGCATGATATGCGTTCACCCCTGATGAGCATTTTAGGTGTGGTAAAATTGGCGCGTATGGAGGGAGATTTTACCAATACCAAGGCCTACTTTAGTATGATCGAGGAAAGCGTTGAACGTTTAGACGGATTCATCAAAAGCATCATCGATTATTACAGAAATAAAAGAAACAGCTTCCATCCTTCTGAAATAGATTTCAAGGACATGGTTGACTTTTGTATTCAAAACCAACTCCACTTGGAAGAAACAGACTTGAATTTCAAGATTAACATCGACCAAAAACAAAGTTTTGTTTCAGATAAACTCAAACTCGGCATAGCCCTGAGCAATTTAATCAGCAATGGCATTAAGTATCAGGACCATAACAAAACAGAAAAACAAGTAAGTATCGATATCAAAGTGGATGCGCAAAAAGCAACGATCCGAATTGCTGATAATGGCATCGGCATTAAAGAAGGAGAAGTTGAAAAGATATTTAGAATGTTTTATCGCGCTACGAATATGAATCCAGGCTCTGGCATTGGTCTTTACATCGTTAAAGATGCGGTTGAACAACTCGCCGGGAGCATCACAGTGGAATCGATATATGGTCAGGGTAGTACTTTTGAATTAAACATACCCAACCAAAGTTCATAGCGCTACTTGCCGCTGCCATTCTTTGTGCCGCCCCAGGTATTCGCAGGTCATACGACACAGTTTGACAGCCAATATTGACAAAATGACAGCAATCAAATGCTGGCACCAGCTTTGCAGGGTGTGTCTAAAATCACAACTATGGAACAAAGCAGAAAAGGAACCATTTCGGTCAATACAGAAAACATCTTCCCCATCATTAAAAAATCGCTTTACTCCAATCATGAAATATTTTTACGTGAATTGGTGAGTAATGCAGTAGATGCCTCCCAAAAAATAAAAACCCTGGCTTCGCTTGGAGAATTCAAAGGCGAATTGGGCGATATCAAAGTAAGTGTAAGCATCGATAAGGATGCCAAAACCATCACCGTAAGCGACCGTGGCATCGGATTAACCGCCGACGAGATGGAAAAATACATCAATCAGGTTGCATTTTCGGGCGCTACTGAGTTTGTAGAGAAATACAAAGACAAAGCCGACCTCAACAATATGATTGGCAATTTTGGTTTGGGCTTCTATTCTGCCTTTATGGTGGCCAAAAATGTTGAGATTAAAAGTCTCGCACACTACCCTGACGCTACTGCTGTGCATTGGATTTGTGACGGCAGCACCAGCTTTGAGATCAGCGCGGGTACACGCACCGACCGTGGTTCTGATGTGATTTTACACATTTCAGAGGATTCGGAGGAGTTTTTAGACAGCTATCGCATTAAAAGCATTCTGACCAAATATTGCAAATTTTTGCCGGTTGAAATTGAGTTTGAGGGCGCAGTGGTGAACCAAACCCAGCCGTTATGGACCAAAAAGCCTGCTGATTTAAGCGATGAGGACTACGAGAAGTTTTATGAAGACCTCTACCCCATGGCTGAAAAGCCTTTGTTTTGGATTCATTTGAATGTAGACTACCCATTCAACCTCACAGGAGTCCTTTACTTCCCCAAGTTGAAGGCCGATTTTGAGCCCAATAAAAATAAAATCCACCTTTATAGTCGCCAAGTATTTATAACCGATGCGGTAGAAGACATTGTGCCCGACTATTTGCGCTTATTACACGGGGTTATTGACTCGCCGGACATTCCTTTGAACGTATCTCGTTCATTTTTACAGACGGATGGCAATGTGAAAAAAATAAACAGCCACATCAGCAAAAAAGTGGCCGACAAACTGAATGAAATTTTCAAAAACGACCGCGCCGGATTCGAGGAGAAATGGGAAAGTTTGGATTTATTCGTGAAATACGGCATGTTGAGCGATGAAAAGTTTTACGACCGCGCAAAAGGTTTTTGTTTGTACAAAAATGAAGCCGGTCAACTCAACGATTGGGAAGCCTACCAGCAGCGCATTGAGGCCAATCAGAAAGATAAAAACGGCAATTTGGTGGTGCTTTACACCAGTGATGCTGAAGCGCAACATGGATTCATTGCCGCTGCCAAAAAACGCAGCTATGATGTATTGGTACTCGGCAGCGTAATCGATAGTCACTTCTTAAGCTTCATCGAAAGCAAACTCGAAAAAACCCAATTCAAGCGTGTAGATGCTGAAACCATCGATAAGCTCATTGAAAAGGAAGAAACTTATGCGTCATTGTTAAGCGAAGAGCAAGCACAAGAAGCTGTGAAGTTGTTTGAAACACTCATTGGAAACCAAGACTACAAAGTAAGCTCTGCGGCCCTTTCACCCGACGACCAGCCGGTTGTGGTGACCCGTTCAGAATTTATCCGCCGGATGAATGAAATGGCGGCCACGGGAGGGGGTGGCATGTTTGGCGGTCAAATGAAAGAGCCGATGCAAGTGGTGCTCAATACCGCGCATCCCTATCTCCAAAAACTGAGCGGCACCACCGAAGCCGATCAAAGAGAAAAACTCGCCCGTCAGGCCTACGACCTGGCTTTGTTATCGCAAGGCATGCTCAAAGGCGAAGCGCTCACCACCTTTATTGAGCGCAGTATCCAACTGAGCTAAAACAAAGGCCGTCTTTCGAGGCGGTCTTTTTTAGTATTGGAACTTTAGATTGGGATTTGCCGATTGCTTTTCCATTTGCCGCAAATAACGCATGCACTGCATTCCTGTGGTGCATGCGTTTTCATTTAGCAGCAGCAATTTAAGGTCGTTTTTAAGGCTGAGTGCTTGCGGAAAGGCTTCAATGTCGTTTTCCGAGATATCAAATTCTTGTAAAGCCGGTAAATTGGCAACTACCTCTGGAAAGACGATGAATTTATTGCCAAGCAAGCTCAGTCGTTTCACTGAAATGAGCGAATCGAAGCCAGCAGGCAACATTTGGAGCTCGTTATTTTCGATGTACAGGTACTCTAAACTACGCAGCTTGGAAATACTGGCTGGCAAGGTTGGAATACAATTGTGCGCGAGGTATAGCTCTTTCAGACGGCTGAGCTGGCCAATGCCCTCGGGCACCGCTTTAATGCGGTTGTGGTGAACGTCGATCTCCCGCAACTGATGCATATCCCATATAAAATCAGGAAAATACTCCAGCTTATTTTTATAAAACATCAAACTTTCCAGCTTACGAAAACCCTGCATTTCGGCAGGAATTTGTTCAAAATTATTGATGGCCATCACCAGCTTTCGGATGTTTTTATGTTGGCTGAGTCCAGCGGGCAGTTTGGATAAACCATTTCCATAAAGCACCACCACTTCAAGTTTGTGACGATGCCAGAAAGGCTGCTTCACCGCTTCCATGCGGTTGTAGGCCAGCTCTAGTTCTTTCAACCCCCTACTTTTGTAAGCGAATTCGGACAATTGATTTTGCGAAAGTCGCACTTCTTGCAACGCAGGCTTGGCTATTAACTTTAAGTCTTGGTAGAATTTGTTTTTTGATGCCGAAAACCTTTTGAGCTGCTTCAAGGCCCTGAGCTGAAGCTTGGTGCCATGCAAAAGATTTTCATTCATACTCAAAGTATGGAGTTGCTTGTAATGTCTTAATTCAGCCGGAATGGCTTCAAATAAATTCCCATCTAAATAAATCTCTTCTATAGCACTGAACCTCAATAAATCAGCCGGCCAGGATTTCAGCCGCATATTCCTCAATTCAAGCTTCTTAACTGAATCGACCGGCATTTGCTGCAATGTTTGCAAATAGGATTGGAGCTTTTCAGATGGCAATTGCGCCAATGAGACCGCTGTTTGCAGGGTTATCCACACCCAAGTGAGCAAAAAAAGTACTGCTTTCATTGTGTTAAATATAATCTATCCGTCCTTTTTGTGCTTAATTATTTACTTTTGTGGCTTCAACCATTACAACCTTCATGGCCCTTACTCCAATCAAATCCGCCTTAATTTCAGTCTATTATAAAGATGGTCTTGAATCACTTGTTAAAGAGCTTCATGCCCAGCATGTTGAAATTTATTCCACAGGTGGCACCCAAGCTTTTATCGAAAACTTAGGCATTCCTGTTCACACAGTGGAAGGCCTAACTGGTTACGCTTCGATATTGGGTGGACGGGTAAAAACCCTGCATCCCAAGGTTTTTGGCGGCATTTTGGCCCGTCGTGAAGAAATGAACGACATCAACGACTTAGCGGCTTACGACATTCCTACCATTGATTTGGTGATTGTTGACCTCTATCCTTTTGAAGAAACGGTGGCTTCGGGGGCTGCACACGCAGAAGTAATAGAAAAAATCGACATTGGAGGCATTTCCCTCATCCGGGCAGGTGCTAAAAATTATAACGAGGTGGTGATTTTATCGTCGAAAGACCAGTATGCACGATTGCTCGGTCAGTTACAAACCCAAGGCGGCACCACCCTAGCAGATCGAAAGCAGTATGCGGCCGAAGCTTTTGCTGTAAGCAGCTATTACGACAGTCAGATTTTCAACTATTTCAATACCGAAGCCCAAATTCCAGCCCTGCGTTTGGTAAGCAACCAAGTCCAATCGTTGCGTTATGGCGAAAATCCACATCAAAAAGGCACTTTCTTTGGCGATTTAGACGAGGTATTCGATATTTTGAATGGCAAACAACTCAGCTATAACAACCTGTTAGATGTAGATGCCGCAGTAAACTTACTGGCCGATTTCGATGAGCCTACCTTCGCCATCATCAAGCACAACAACGCCTGTGGCCTAGCTTCCCGACCTACCATTTACCAAGCCTGGCAGGATGCCCTCGCCGGCGATCCAGTTTCGGCTTTTGGTGGGGTTTTGATGAGCAATGAGGCCATTGACCTGACCACCGCACAAGAAATCGATAAGATTTTCTACGAGGTACTGATTGCACCGGCTTATAGTGCCGAAGCCATTGAGCTCCTCTGCAAAAAGAAAAACCGCATTTTGGTGCGAATGAAAAAGCCCGTTCATAATCCCATGCATGTACGCAGCATTTTGAATGGGGTGTTGCATCAAGACAAGGACACCTTTGTAGACAGCAGCGCCAATCTCAAGGCCGTAACCGCCATTACTCCCAATGCGCAAGAAATTGAAGACATGGTATTTGCGGCCAAAGTGGTGAAGCATACCAAGAGTAATGCCATCGTACTGGCTAAAAACAAGCAATTAATAGGCAGTGGTACTGGTCAAACTTCGCGCATCGATGCCATGAAACAGGCGGTTCACAAAGCCAGAAGCTTCAACTTCGACGTGCATGGGGCGGTGCTAGCCAGCGATGCCTTCTTCCCTTTTGCCGACAGTGTAGAGGTGGCTTATAACGAGGGCATTCGGGCCGTCATTCAGCCGGGCGGAAGCATAAAAGACCAAGACAGCATAGATTTTTGTAATTCTCACGGAATGTCGATGGTGTTTACTGGTATTCGTCATTTTAAACACTAAATTTGTCAGCTTAGTAAATTCATAAATGGGATTATTCGATTTTTTCACCCAAGAGATTGCGATTGACCTGGGAACGGCCAATACGCTAATCATATTTAACGACAAAGTTGTAGTAGATGAGCCATCGATTGTGGCCATCGACCGCACCACCAATAAAGTTTTGGCCATTGGCAAGCAAGCCCAGCAAATGCATGGTAAAACGCACGAAAACATCAAGACCATTCGTCCCTTGAAAGACGGTGTGATTGCTGACTTTCATGCGGCTGAAAACATGATTCGTGGCATGATTGACATGATCAATCCGAAGAAACGTTTCATCGCCCCTTCTTTGCGGATGGTGATCTGTATTCCCTCAGGCATTACGGAAGTAGAAAAGCGGGCGGTACGTGACAGTGCCGAACATGCTGGTGCCAAAGAGGTATATCTGATCCACGAACCCATGGCGGCTGCCATTGGTATTGGTATCGACGTAGAGGAGCCCAAAGGCAATATGATCATCGACATAGGCGGTGGTACCTCAGAAATTGCGGTAATTGCCTTGGCAGGTATTGTATGCGACCAATCTATTCGCGTGGCAGGTGACCAGTTCACTGCCGATGTATTAGAATACATCCGTCGCCAACACAATATGCTTATTGGTGAACGTACGGCGGAAATGATCAAAATTCAAGTAGGCTCGGCTTTGCCAGAGTTGGATGATCCACCTGCCGACATCACAGTGAGCGGTCGTGACCTCATGACCGGTATTCCGAAACAAATTACGGTGAGCTACACAGAAATTGCTCATGCGCTTGATAAGTCGATCAGCAAGGTAGAAGGTGCCATTTTGAAAGCGCTCGAAATTACCCCGCCAGAATTGGCCTCTGACATCCACGAAACAGGTATCTACCTCACGGGTGGAGGAGCTTTGATACGGGGCTTAGATAAGCGAATCAGTCAAAAAACGAAGTTAAAAGTGCACATTGCTGAAGATCCATTGCGTGCTGTAGTACGAGGAACAGGCATTGCCCTCAAAAACATCGATCGTTTCAACTTCTTGATGACCTGATAAGCAGCTATGCGGGCGATACTTCGGTTTTTGTTCGGCTTACGCCTGATATTTTTGTTTATCGCACTTGAAACGCTGGCGATTGTGCTCATCGTTCGTCAAAACGCATACCACAGAGCCAGTTTTTTCAATAGCAGTAATGCATTTGCTGGTAAGTTGTACACGCAAGTAGCAGATGTAAGGTATTTTTTATCGCTTAAAAGCATCAATGATAGCCTAGCTGCCGAAAACAGTCGTTTATTAGCACAGCTCCCTCAAAACCGTGAAATAGAGACTGCCACTTGGCTCATCAACGATAGTAGTGCCCTCGGTTCTCCTAGATATACCTACACTTCGGCCAAAGTCGTGAATAATACGATTGGTTATCGAAATAATTACATCACACTCAATAAAGGAATAAATGCAGGCATTGAGCCACGCATGGCCGTTATTGGTCCAAACGGAATTGTAGGTATTGTGAAGGATGTTTCAGCTAATTTCTCAACCGTTATTTCAGTATTAAATAAAAATGCCCGAATCAGTGCCAAACTTCTCAAAAGTGAGACCACCGGTACTATTGTTTGGGAAGGTTCGAATTATCGCGTGGCGAAATTAATTGAAATCCCCATTCACATCGAAGTGGCCATCGGCGATACCGTTGCCACTAGCCAATACTCTAATATTTTTCCTGAAAACATTTTTATTGGCAGCGTGAAGGACATTCAAAAAACAGAAGGTTCAAGCACTTATCAAATCGACGTACTGTTAGGTACAGATTATCAAAGGCTAAGCTTTGTGAACATTGTTGGAAACAAAATGCAAGCGGAGCGCGACTCACTAGAAAGGCAGCTGAGTTATGATTGAAGTTTTTAAGCAGCTCATACGTTGGGGGTTATTGCTCCTGTTGCAGGTTTTTTTATTCAATAGAATTGGATTTTTCAGTCTTTTCAATCCTTTCATCTATGTTTTTTTCATTCTCATGTTGCCCTTGGCAACTTCCCGATCACTGCTGCTCCTACTGGCTTTTATAACGGGATTTGCAGTCGATATTTTTTCTAATACTGGTGGACTTCACGCATTTGCATCCACCCTCATCGCCTTTATTCGGCCGTTTTGGGTAAAAATAGCCATACCACGAAGTAATTACGATGAATTAGGCAATATCAAATTGAAGGAAATAGAATTTGGGCAGTTTGTGATTTATACCAGCGCCTTGTTATTCATCCATCATTTTGCGCTATACCTGCTCGAGTCGCTGGCCTGGGGCGATTTATTATGGATTTCAGGCAAATCAATCATTAATACCCTCATTTCATTACTCACGATACTTGCTTTCCGGTATTTTGACCTCACCCCTAGCAAAAAACCATGAAGCAATCGGGCAGAATACAGTTAGTAATCGGGATCATCTTAGGGATATTTGTCATTTTTTTAGGCAGACTATTTTATATTCAAGTAGTTACTGATAGCTACAGTTTGTGGGCGGCACAAAATGCCATTCGTCAAGTTACTGTTTACCCTGCACGTGGTGTAATTTACGATCGGAACGGTGAACGTGTGGTGGTAAACCGTCCCATCTATGACCTCATGTTGATACCCATTCAAGTATCAGCAAAGATGGATACCGCTTCTTTTTGTGCGCTATTACAAATGGAAAAATCGGTTTTTATAGAGCGTGTACAAAAGGCGAGGAAGTTTTCGAAATTCAAGCCCTCCTTATTTCAAGCTCAAATAAGTGTTGAAGATTTTGCCGCCATTCAAGAGCGCCTACACGAATTTCCTGGCTTTTATGCCGAATCAAGAACCGTTCGCTACTACCCCATGGGGGGCGCAGCGCACGTTTTAGGTTATATTGGTGAGGTGAATAACGAAAAAATCAAAGCCTCAGAGGGTTATTACCAGATGGGCGATTACATTGGCATTGCTGGTATCGAGCTTTCCTATGAAACGGCCTTACGCGGAAAACGTGGCGTGAAGTATCAATATGTAGATGTTCATAACCGCATTGTAGGCAGCTACAAAGAAGGAGCTTTCGACAGTGTGGCAGTCTCGGGAGAATCCTTAGAATTATCCATTGATATTCAGCTGCAGCAATATGTTGAACGTTTATTTGCAAATAAAAAAGGCAGTGCAGTAGCTATTGAACCTTCTACCGGAGAGATATTAGCCTTTGTAAGTGCTCCCAATTACGATCCAAATTTATTAGTAGGAAGCGTAAGAGGGAAGAATTACCGCATATTGGCAAACGACTCTCTAAAACCTCTTTTTAATAGGCCCTTGCAGGCGCAATATCCTCCAGGCTCTATTTTTAAGCCAATCCAAGCCTTAATCGGCCAAGAATTGGGCTTGCTGAAGCCAACTACCCGCTTCCCCTGTGGTGGAGGCTATCGCATGGGCAGCCATACAGTAAAGTGCACCCACGTGCATACAGCTTTGAACCTAGAAGAATCGATTCAGTTTTCTTGTAATCCATACTATTGTTTCGCCTTTAAAACCATGGTCGATCACAATGGCAATCTGAAACCCTCAGAAGGCTATGACATTTGGAGAACCTTTATGAACCGCTTCACCGTTGGTACTAAAACGGGTATTGATATTCCAAACGAGGTGAAAGGTATTTTACCAAGTGTAGCTTATTACGACAAAGTACATGGCAGTAACCGCTGGCGGGCAAACAGCATTATTTCTTTGTCGATTGGACAAGGAGAAGTAGCCATGACGCCCTTGCAAATGGCCAACACCATGGCCATTATAGCAAACAAAGGCTGGTATTATCCTCCGCATTTGGTTAAAAGTGTAGGGGATGAGAAACGAATACCAGAAGGCTACAATGTAAAGACTGAAATGGGCATTCAAGAGGCCTATTTCGATGTAGTAATGGAAGCAATGCAAAAAGTGGTGGATCAAGGTACTGCACGGGCCTATGGCAAACTCGATAGCATTACCATTTGCGGGAAAACAGGTACAGCTCAAAACCCACATGGCAAAGACCATGCTGTTTTTGTTTGCTTCGCCCCCCGCGAAAATCCCAAGATAGCCATTGCCGTGATGGTAGAAAATGCCGGCTTTGGCGGTGTTTGGGCTGCTCCTATTGCCAGCTTAATGATAGAAAAATACCTGCTCGGCGGAACCAAACGCCCCGAATTGGAAAAGAGGATTTTGGAGGCTAAAATTCGATGAGAACTACATCAAGATCTGAACGCACCATTTTTCAATACATCGACAAGCCCCTTGTTGGGTTATACATACTCTTGACCTTGATTGGTTGGGTGGCTGTGTATTCGGCCGTTTACAACGAAGCGCACCAAAGCATGTTTGATCTCAGCCAAAACTACGGCAAACAAATGCTTTGGATTGGCACCAGTTATTTGATAATGGCGGTTTTGCTGGCCTTAGATTTTAGGATCTTTGAAGGTATATCACCCTTTGTATACATTGGAGCCCTTGCCCTGGGCATTGGGGTAGCCTTGTTTGGCAGGGAGGTGAATGGTGCCAAAGCTTGGTTCGAAATTGGAAGTTTTAGATTACAACCTGCGGAGTTCATGAAATTTGCTACCTGCATGATGGTGGCCTATTATTTCAGCAATACCGATGTGAGTATTCAAAAGAACAAAACAAAATTGGCCATCGCAGCCATCATTCTCCTTCCCATAGCGATTATCATATTGCAAAAAGATACTGGAAGCGCCTTGGTGTATTTTTCATTCATCTTTGTTTTGTACCGTGAAGGTTTGCCTATTGCTTATTTATTATACATCGGCCTAACCATTCTCATAGTGGTTTTAACCCTTTTGCTAAATGAATGGGCAGTTGCAGTAGGAATTGTTAGTGTGGCCACGCTCTATATCCTGCTTTCTAGAAAAATTAAGCCCGCCATCCTCAAAGCCATTTTAGTGGCAGTTCCGGCCATCATCATCGTGTTTTCGGTCGATTACGCCTTCGACAACATACTTCAAGAACACCAAAGACAACGTATTAACGTGCTTTTGGGCAAGGTGGAGGACTTTCGAGGCGCTGGTTATAATGTTCACCAATCGCTCATTGCCATAGGTTCGGGTGGCTTTTGGGGCAAAGGCTTTTTGCAAGGAACACAAACAAAATTTGACTTCGTTCCTGAACAAAGTACTGACTTCATCTTTTGTACGATTGGAGAAGAGTATGGTTTTATTGGAAGCTTTTTATTACTCCTCCTTTTTAGCGTATTGCTTATCCGTATATTAATGGTGGCAGAACGACAAAGCAGTCGTTTTGCCCGGGTTTACGGCTATGGCGTTGCCTCTGTTTTGTTCTTCCACGTATTTGTTAATATTGGCATGACCATTGGTTTACTGCCTGTCATTGGCATTCCACTGCCTTTCATCAGTTATGGCGGATCTTCCCTTTGGTCATTCACCATCTTATTGGGAATTCTCATACGCCTCGATAGCGGCAGAAAAATTAGTCTTCGTTAAAACCGAGTATCCTCTTGATTGTTATGCTACTATGAAAAAGGTAATGCTTTATTTTGTTCAGGTTTTCAAGCCAAACGGACCCCATCAAACAAGCAATTTTAACCTCAAAGTTATGCACGGCATCAACCGTGTAAGTATTTTGATGTTCCTGTTTTGCTTGCTTGTGATGTTGATACGCGCCTTGCGTTGATTAGCTGATAGCGCTCCAGTTTTTGTGCTGGCGATGATATTGCTTGTATGCTTGCACCAACTGCCGACTGTCGGATAACTGTAGTTCAGGGTCATGACTAAAAATGGCCTCTACTGCTTGCCTACTTTGACGTAATATATCCGCATCTGTAGTCAAGTCCGCAATTTTAAAATCTACCATGCCGCTCTGTTGAGTGCCGGCCATGTCTCCCGGACCGCGCAATTCCAAATCTACTTCTGCAATTTTAAAACCATCATTGGTTTCGCACATGGTTTTGAGGCGTAATTTAGCATCTACACTGAGCTTATTACTCGACATGAGGATGCAATAAGACTGCTCTGCGCCTCTTCCTACTCGGCCACGCAATTGGTGTAATTGCGAAAGGCCAAACCGCTCCGCGTTTTCAATAACCATAATACTGGCATTGGGTACATTCACCCCTACTTCTATCACTGTAGTAGCCACCATGATGTGGGTATTGCCAGTAATAAAACGATTCATTTCAAACTGCTTATCCTCGGGTTTCATTTTACCATGCACGATACTTACCCGGTAATTGGGCAGCGGGAAGGCCCGGCTCATCGATTCATAGCCATCGGTTAAGTCTTTCAAATCGAGCTTTTCAGACTCTTCAATTAAGGGATAAACCACATACACTTGCCTGCCTTTGGCAATTTCCTGCCGCATGAACTCAAAAACTTTAAGCCGCTGCGCATCTGTAGCATGCATTGTTTTTATAGGCTTCCGGCCCATTGGTAATTGATCGATGACCGAAACATCTAAATCGCCATACAAAGTCATGGCCAAAGTACGTGGGATGGGTGTGGCGGTCATCACCATCACATGGGGCATGATGGCATTTTTTGCCCATAATTTGGCACGTTGGGCCACACCAAAGCGATGCTGTTCATCAATAATGGTGAGACCTAAATTATGAAACTGCACCTCTGGCTCAATCAGAGCATGTGTACCTATCAAAAAATGCAAGGCACCGGAGCGAAGCTTTTCATGTAATACGCGTCGTTCTTTGATGCGTGTACTCCCGGTGAGCAGTGCTACCTCCACAGGGAGCTCCCCTAACAGCATCTTAATTGATTGATAATGCTGCGTTGCCAGAATTTCGGTTGGTGCCATTAAACAGGCTTGAAAACCGTTGTCGGCCGCCAATAACATGGTAAGCAAAGCTACAACGGTTTTTCCACTGCCTACATCTCCTTGCAATAGCCTATTCATTTGCTGGCCGGTGCGCATGTCTTCCCGGATTTCCTTTACGACTCTTTTTTGAGCGTCGGTAAGTTCAAAAGGCAGGTGGTTTTGGTAGAAACCATTAAAATATTGTCCAACCTGACTAAATACATGCCCCCTTTGAGCTGCTTTTCGAGCCCTTTTATTGTAAATCATGCCGAACTGCAAGAAAAAAAGCTCTTCAAACTTCAGCCTGCGTCGTGCTTGTTCTAACTGTTCTAAAGATTCGGGATAGTGTATTTGCTTAAAGGCAGTTTTGCGATCTACCAATTGAAAATGCTGCCGTAAACCCTGCGGCAAATTCTCTACTAAATGAGGCATGCTTGCTTCCAATGCTTGCCATGTACAACGGGCAATAGATCGGGTATCGAGACCTCTTTGCTTCAATTTTTCGGTCGAATAATATACAGGCTGTAAGCTAACGATTCCCTTTCCCTGTTGTAAATCCTTAACCAATTCAATTTCAGGATGTACAATCGAGTAGGTATTCTTAAAAAGAGTGGGTTTTCCAAAAACCACATAGGGTTCACCTACTTTCAAGCCAGATTGGATCCACCTGATGCTTTGAAACCAAATGAGTTCCATTTGACCTTGTCCATCGGTGAATTGGGCTACCAAACGTTGTTTTGGTCCTGCTCCTACCAACTCAAATGCCGTTAATACACCTTTTAGTTGAACTAAGGCAAAGGATTCCTGTAACTCATTAATTTTATAGTATTTACTGCGGTCGATGTGCCGAAATGGAAAATACTGAAGCAAATCTTCATAAACGCCTATGCCCAACTCCTTACGAAGCAGTTCCGCCTTGGCAGGTCCAACTCCTTTGAGGAATTCCACAGGAGTTTGCAATAAGTCTTGAAAAGCATTCACTTCACTAAATTAACCAGCTATCAGCAAAATATTGGTCATTTCCAGGTAAATGTCTCCAATAAACGTTCTATATCGCTAATCACATACTCTACCACGGGAGCTAAACTGTCGGCACGCGGTGCAGTATTGAAGTACATAGCCCCCCGTACAAAATGCTTGGTACTGTCGGTCAGATAAAACTGAGAGTTACTGGCTGCATTCCCCCCCACTTTATAAAAAAGACCAAATACACGTTCATTCCCTTTGTCAATTAGAATTTCCTCAATTGAAGAAGCCTTCACGGTATGCTTGAAAGTCATCCGCTGCGACTCTTCAATGTACTTTCCAAGCATTTTAGGTCCGTTTACCTCCAAATAACTCAAATAAATAGTTGCGTCTAAGGTTGGATAATAAATATTAATCCAATACGGCTCTTCCTGTGGTTTTGGCCACTGAATACGTGTAGCCGTATCTACTTCAAATTTAAATGGCAGGTCGGCCTGAATAAACTGATATGCCTTACTGCTCAATAGTATGCGATGATAGGCATATGGTTTAGGAGTCGCATCCTGCTGCGTACAGCCAATCAAGAGCAGCAGGCCAATGCCAATACAAAACAAATGGCTAAATTTCACTTTGCGCTCCTTCCGCTATTGGAGGTGTATCTTCTCCTGGAATCGTAATTTGTACGGTTTTGATACGCCTGGCATCAGCTTCTGTAACTACAAAATCATACCCATGGTAACTGATTTGCTCGTTGATTTCTGGAATACGTCCCGCAATCTCCAGAATTAATCCCGCCAAAGTATCCACCTCACCCATTTCTTCCTCAAAAAGAGCCATATCAAAACCAACATTTTTACTTAAATCCTGGAGTGAGATTTTTCCCATACAAACAAAAGTACGGTCATCGATTTGGTTCAACTGGCTTTCCTCCACCTCATCAAACTCATCGTTAATTTCCCCCACAATCTCTTCAAGCACATCTTCTAAAGTTATCAGACCGGCACAGCCTCCATATTCATCTACCACAATGGCCATATGGGTATGCTTGGTCTGAAAATCACGAAATAAATCATCGATGCGCTTTTTTTCAGGCACAAAAAAGGGCTTTCGCAGCAAGCTTCTCCAATCATAATTAGCTGGCTCATCAAGCTTTAGCAACAAATCTTTTAAGTACAATATGCCTTCCAGATGGTCTAAAGACTCTTTATAAACAGGCACGCGCGAATAACCCCATTCAATAACCTGGGCTTTCAATTCTGAAAAATCCTGCTCAATATCAATGGCCTTAATATCTTGACGCGGGACCATTACCTGCTTAACGCTGATGTTACCAAAATTTACAATGCCTTTCAGAATGTCTTTTTCTTCTGGATTTTCAGGCACTTCTTCGTAGGTCATTTCAATGGCCTGATTCAATTCATCAATTGATACTTGTTGTGCATATTGCTTAAAACGGCGATCAATTAAATCTGTACCCTGCACCAACACCCAGCTCATGGGCTTAAGCAAACTCATCGAAAAATTGACAATGCCGCTCATCCTGCGGGCCATTTTGAGATTGTTTTCAGTGGCATAGACTTTAGGCACTACCTCGCCAAACATGACGATTAAAAAAGTCACTACAAAAGTTTGAATCACAAAGCCAAGGACTGGAAAAGTCGAAAAATCGAATTGTCTGAAAGTCAAATAATACGAAAGAATTACGATGGTAATATTCACCAGGTTGTTGGCAATTAACAAAGTAGCTAACAGTTCCTTGGCCCTAAGAATAATCGAAACGATGCGTTTATCAGCATCTAACTCCGAATCTTCTAATTCATTGAGCTGCTGCCTATTGATAGAAAAGTAGGCTACTTCGGACCCGGATATCAGGGCAGAAACAAATAGTAAAATAAAAATAACGCCGATTGAGAGTGCTATTTCACCTGCCTCGGCTTGCAAGGTGATTTGCATCAACTGTGCTACTAACGAAAGGGGTTTCCCGTCGGGACTGTCCAAAATCAGTAATTTACGTTAAACTTAAAATGGCAGGTCGTCTTCCGGACCGCCACCCATTTCTTCAATCGCTGGTCGGCTTACGGGCGCGTTAAAACCGCCTGTTGAAGCCCCGATGCCACCTTGTTGCTGTTCATTGGCGCGACTTAATAGCACCAAATTGTCTCCAATCACCTCGGTGGTGTAGCGTGTATTGCCTTCTTTATCTTCCCATTTGCGGGTGGAGAGGCGACCTTCGATGTAAACCTGCGAGCCTTTGTGTAAATAACTCTCTGCGATATCAGCCAAACCTCTCCAAAGCACCAAATTGTGCCATTCGGTACGGGTTTGACGATTTCCTTCTTTGTCTTTGTAAGTTTCCGATGTTGCCAACGGAAATGTGGCAATTTTAGCTCCATTATCAAGGGTCTTCACTTCGGGATCCTTCCCGAGATTGCCAATGAGCATTACTTTGTTCAGTCCAGCCATTCCTTGTTCTTTTTAATTGTCAGATCTATTAATCTAGGGAGCGGGTATGTATCCAAGTCCTTTATCGGTACAAATTTAAGCTCCTTATCTTGCAAGTTATGAAAAATTTGAACCAGCCAAAACTTCGCAAAAATGCGCTGATGCGTCAAAACATGCTTAACAGGCTCAGAATGGGCAATTAGCTGAAAATCGGCCTCTGAAAACGAAAATTTTTGCTGAAAATGCGATGAAATTTCTGCCTCATCTAATTCATAATCGGTTTCAAAATTTGTAAAATCCCACAAATGCTGCCATATATCGCCCGCCTGCCGTTGTTGCAGGTACAGGCCATCCCCAAATCTTATCACCACATAATTGAAGAAGCGTTTGCGCACCTTCACTTTACCTAATTTAATGGGCAAAAGGCTTACGAGCCCTTCTTTATAAGCCACACAATCGCGGCTAAAAATGCAGCTTCCGCAATCGGGATTCACTGGCACACACTGTAACGCACCAAATTCCATCAAGGCCTGGTTATAGTTGCCAGGGTCGTTACGGTCTAACAAGCGCATCGCCAAAGCCGCAAAAGCTTTTTGTCCCGCAGGTTGATCAATGGCTTCCCTCACGCCATATACCCTGCTGAGCACTCGGTACACATTGCCATCGACCACTGCCTCGGGCAAATCGAAGGCAATTGACGCGATGGCGGCAGCGGTATAGGGACCAACACCCTTTAATTGCAACAAGGTCTTATAATTGGCAGGAAAGCGCCCTCCATGCTCCTCCACCACTTGCTTTGCGGCCTCGTGCAGGTTACGGGCTCTACTGTAGTAGCCTAAGCCCTGCCAATCGCGTAAAACAGCCTGTTCTGGCGCGGCAGCCAAGTGCGCCACTGTAGGGTAATGCGCCACGAAAGTTTCAAAATACGGCAATCCTTGGGCCACCCGGGTTTGCTGCAAAATGACTTCTGAGAGCCAAATGTGGTATGGATCCTTGCTTTTTCGCCACGGCAAATCCCTTTTAACCTCTGAGTACCAATCCTTCAGCAACTTGCTCCACATCAACATTTTCGATAAATCTTTATAAATACATGGAATACACCTTCTTAATTCAAATCATTACTGTATTTTTGCATTCCGTTTCAAAATTAGAAAGTCTTTAATAGTAATCAAGATGACCAAAGCAGAAGTTATTAGCCAGATTGCCGAGGATACCGGTATCGAGAAGGTAGATGTACAACAAGTTGTAGAAGCGTTTTTCACAGTTGTGAAAGATTCGATCAAAAATGGTGAAAACATTTACGTTCGTGGATTCGGCAGTTTTATCGTAAAGAAGCGTGCCCGCAAAATCGCACGTAATATCTCTCGTAACACCTCTATCGAAATTCCTGAGCACTTCATTCCGCACTTCAAGCCTTCGAAGCAGTTTATCGACGAAGTTAAAGACACCATCAAAACCAGCGTGGTAGCTTAATACGCATGAACAAGCAACAAATCCTTGTCGTAACCGCAGTCATTGCCCTCGGTCTGAGCATCTACCTTTTTGGTAAGATGACGGTACTGACGCAAGACGCCACTGCCCCAGTAATTGAGGCGAGTCGCGGTATGGACAAAGACGCCTTGCTAGAGATTGCGGCAAGCAGCTTGAAGCCTGAGGAGCGCGAGAAACTCGCCCCCATCATGGCTGCACTCGACACAGTGGATAATGCTGCTCAAAAGGCCGCCTTGCACCGCAGTTTAGCTGCCTTTTGGGATACCAAAAGCGACTGGGCTGCTGCTGGCGTTCATTACCAGGCCGCTGCCGATTTAGAACCTCAAGCTGTAAATTATATGGTGGCTGGTAGCAGATACCAAGCCGCTGCAGAACTAGCCAACGATACCTTGTTATCTGGCTTTTTGTACACGAGTGCCATTTCAAACATGGAAAAGGCCACTCAACTCGATCCTAACGATTTAGACATGAAAGCCGACTTGGCCAACGTGATCGTTACCGGCACTGCTGCTCCCATGCGTGGGATTCAAGCGCTGCTCGATATTGTAAAACAAGAGCCTAAACATCTGAAGGCAAACTCTTATTTGGCGCGATTGGCCATCACCAGTGGTCAGCACGACAAAGCCATAGAGCGTTATACAAACCTCATCGCTTGGTACCCTGCTTATGCAGATGCCTATCTTGGTTTGGGTGAAGCCCATTTCAACCTTGGCAACAAAGAAGCAGCCATTAAAAGTCTCGAACAGTACAAAGGACTGGTACGCGACGAGTCGGTGAACAACCAAATCGATGCCTTTATCAATCAAATCAAAAGTTCAACCCCATAAACGACATTACTATGCCTTGCGGTAAAAAAAGAAAGCGTCATAAAATCGCCACTCACAAGCGTAAAAAGCGCCTTAGAAAGAATCGTCACAAGAAGAAGTAGGATTACTTTTTCATTGTAGCGTACACTGTCACCTGATCGTTTTTTCGGGTGACAGTGTTCTTGTTTTTTGACATTTTGTAGGTCAAAAAATCTTATCATTCGTCCACAGCTTACATTAGGAGGTTCCTTGAACAAATCCTTATACGTGAGAAGTACGCCCACGGGCTTCGAAATAGCCATGTTCGAAGAAAAACGACTCGTGGAATTCAGCGAAGAAGTCAGCGACAAATCTTTCCAAGTAGGTGATATCTATTTAGGGAAGGTGAAGAAGGTGATTCCCGGCCTGAATGCCTGTTTCGTAGACATTGGCTACGAGAAAGATGCCTTTTTGCACTATCTCGACCTTGGCGTACACTTCAACTCACTCAAGAAATTCACCGACGATATACAGTCGGGAAAAAAGAAAGGGGCTCTACTTCAGAACTTCAAGTTCGAAGAAGAAATCACCAAAGACGGCAAAATAGCCGATACCATTAGCAAAGGACAACTTTTGCTGGTGCAAGTGGTGAAAGAGCCTATCAGTACCAAAGGTCCGCGCCTAAGCAGCGAAATCAGCATTGCTGGTCGCTATTGTGTGTTAGTGCCTTTTGGCGACACCGTTAACATTTCCAAGAAGGTAGTAGATAACGCGGAAAAGAAGCGTTTGAAACAAATTGCCTTAGGCGTGAAGCCCAAAAATTTCGCCGTTATCGTGCGCACAGCAGCCATTGGCTGTGAAGCTGAGGAGCTCGAACGAGACATTAAAGAGCTGGTACAGAAATGGGAAACCGCCATTGGCTTACTCAAAACAGCCAAGCCTTCCGACCGTTTGGTACAAGAAATTGCCCGTACCACCGGTATGTTGCGTGATTTACTCAACGATTCGTTCCAAAACATCTACCTCGACGACCCTCGCATGCATGAGGAAGTGAAGGAGTATGTAACAGGCATTGCCCCTGAAAAGGCCGATATCGTGAAGTTGTATAAAGGCAAACAGAGTTTGTTTGAGCACTTCGGCATCGATAAGCAAGTAAAAGGAGCATTCGGTAAGAATGTTACCATGCCTGGAGGTGCTTATATCATCATTGAACATACTGAAGCTTTACATGTGATCGACGTGAACAGCGGCAATCGCATGAAGCAAGACAGCAACCAAGAAAGTAACGCCCTCAATACCAATTTAGAGGCTGCCGACGAAATTGCTCGTCAATTGCGCTTGCGTGATATGGGTGGCATCATTGTGATCGACTTTATCGATATGCGCACGGCAGCCAATAAAAAGTTGGTGTACGAACGCATGCGCGATGCCATGAACAGCGATCGCGCTAAGCATACTGTTTTGCCGATTTCGAAATTTGGTCTGTTGCAAATTACCCGTCAAAGGGTGCGGCCAGAAGTGAATTTGGTAACCAATGAGGTTTGTCCGATGTGCGAAGGAAGCGGTGCAATTCGTCCCAGCATTTTGCTATCCGACGAAGTAGAAGCACACTTGAAATACATCTTCAACGAGCAAAACGAAAAAACGGTGGCCTTGCACATGCATCCTTTCTTAGCCGCATACTTCACCAATGGTTTCCCTTCGAAGCGCATACATTGGTGGTTGAAATACAAACGCTGGGTCAAGGTGGTGCCTGAGAACAACTACCACATGGGAGAATATCATTTCTTCAATGCAGCTGGCGAACAAATCAGCATCTGAATAAAAGCCTCGTTGAAAAACGGGGCTTTTTAATTTAAATAGCGCGCCACAATGGGCAAGCGGCGCCCCATGCCAAAGGCTTTGTTGCTTACCCGTAAGATGGGCGGCGTTTGGTGCCGTTTGTATTCGTTGATGTTTACCAAGCGCATCACCTTATTTACTAAAGCTTCGTCATAGCCCATGGCCCGGATGGCCGCAGGGGCCTGACGCTCTTCAATGTAATGGAACAGGAGCTTATCCAAAATTTCATAATCCGGCAGCGAATCAGAATCCTTTTGGTCGGGACGTAACTCTGCACTAGGTGGCTTGGTGAGGATGTTAGAAGGCATCACCTCTGCTTCGCGGTTGATGTAGTGACAAAGTGCAAAGACCTCCGTCTTGTACAAATCGCCAATCACCGATAAACCACCACACATATCTCCATACAGGGTACCATATCCTACCGCCAGCTCGCTTTTATTGGAAGTATTGAGCAGGATGGAGCCAAATTTGTTGGTATGCGCCATCAGCAGCATGCCGCGTATGCGCGATTGTAAATTTTCTTCGGTAATATCGGGCTGGGTACCGGCAAAAGCGGGGCGTAAAGTTTCTTCATAGGCTGAGAATACCTTTTCGATAGAAACAATTTCGTAAGAAACCCCCAAATTATTGACCAAGGCTACGCTGTCGTTCACCGAGTGGTCGCTAGAGTAGCGCGATGGCATGAGCAAGGTATGTACATTTTCGGGCCCCAAAGCACGCGCGGCCAGCACTGTTACCAGGGCCGAATCGATGCCGCCAGACAAACCAATGATGGCTTTTTTGAAACCGAGCTTGCGGAAGTAATCTCGGATTCCCAGTACCAAAGCGTCATGAATGAGCTGAATATTGCTAGACGCTACAGGCGCTAAATTTGTTGCGGCCGAAGCAGCTAATACTCCCGCTTCAAACACAACGTAGTCCATGGCTGTCTCAAAAGTGGGTAATTGCAATACGATCTCACCCGCTGCATTGCGCGCTGTAGAAGCACCATCAAACACCAATTCGGTTTGCGCACCCACATGGTTTACATATAAAAGTGGCTTACCATAGGTATTTACGGCTTCACCCAACACATATGCCCGCTCTGCTTCTTGTCCCACCGAAAAAGGCGATGCCGCAATGTTCACAATCAAATCAGCCGCTGCTGCCCCTATTTCCGCTAAAGGATTTCTTTTGTATTTAGCGTGATGACCTACGTTCCACAAATCTTCACAGATACTTATGGCAATTTTGACACCTTTGAAATGCACCAATTTGTTGGAAAAGGCAGGCTCAAAGTAACGATACTCATCAAATACATCGTAAGTAGGCAGCAAGGTTTTGGCAACAACCTGCTGCACCTTGCCCTCGGCTAAAAAATAGGCTGCATTAAATAGAGGCTTGCCCTCCCCTTGCAGGTTCCTAGCAGGTGCCCCTACAATCACAGCAATGCCCTCAGCAGCTTGTGCAATGCGTTGAATTGCCTCGTCTGACAGTTGTAAAAAATGCTCAAACTCTAAAAAATCTCGTGCGGGATAGCCTGTGATGGCCAATTCTGCAAAAACAACCAAGTCTGCATGCTCCGCTTTAGCGGCAGCTACATGCGTTAAAATCTGTTGCGTATTGTATTCAAAATTACCTGTGTGGTAATTGATCTGGGCAAGCGCTATTTTCATGTAGATTAAAAGAAGATACCAACTTGCAGTCCAATAGATGGTACACGGCCATTGACTGCATCACCTCTGTAATTATCCGTAAATGGATTATCGAGGCGCACCCCTAATACCAAGTGCGTTTCGCCAGAGAGCAGATATTCAACACCTGCGCCGATGATAATGCCAGCCCGGAGTACGCTCACACGGTCATCGGTAGTGAGGTCGTTTTTGTAATCGGTAACCTTATTAATAAAAAAGTACTCCTCGGGGTCGAATTCTCCTGGAATGTTGGTGATTTTGGCTCGCGCCTGAAACAATACTGCTGTATTGATTCCGAATTGACCATAGATTCGGATGGCCCCCATCTGATTGGTACGCATTTTCATGCTCAAAGGCAGCTCGAAATATTGCGCACGGTATTGATATTGGATGTTGTTAAAGCCGGCTGGCAAGGTGTTTTTTCGTACGTAGATGTTAGTATCTAAAGAACTACCATATTGCAATTGATTGATCGAAAGCCCAGTAGAAAAAAAGTAATTACTTCCGATTTTGCGCTCAATTAGTAAACCATACCCATAACCATACCCCCCACGCTCTTGATTCAACAAGCGCGTTTCAGGCATCACCCAAGCACGGTTTGGAGTGAAATGGAGTCCAAATCTGTATTTAGAATCACCAGACTGGGCCTGACTTTGGCTGTAGCTTACTAAAAAAAGGAAGAAGAATAGGTATTTGTACATGGCTTTTTATATTAATGTTCAGAGGCGAGGGTTTGTTTGTAATTTCGTAACGTAAATAACGTGATAAATATGTCAACTACGTCGCAGAACTCGAAACGGATTTTAGTACTTGTCATTGTACTGCTGGCCATCGCTGCTGTTTTTATCTACCAAAACTACTTTAGCGGCAGAAAAACAGTGGTTTTGCCCGAATCGGCAAAAAAAACCGTGGTAGTAGAGCGCTTTGATAAAGACTTATACGACAGTCGCTCTGAGCTCAGTCCTGCCGCCATTTCCGCCCTGCGTTCTAAGTATGGTAGCTTTTTCAAATTGTATGTAGAAGATTTGATTGCCGTATCGGGGGTTAGAGATCCAGAGTTGCACTTAGAAATACAACATTTCCTCAATGACCCCTATATCGACACAGTGTACCAGGAAACCTTGGCGGCCTTCGCCGATTTGTCGGACATAGAAAAAGAACTCAGTAAAGCCTTTAGCTATTATTACTATTTCTTTCCCGAAGCACAACCCTACAAAGTAATCAGTTTTGTGAGCGGCTTCCAGTATAAAAATGCGCTCACCGATAGTGCTTTATTGCTGGGACTAGACCTCCATTTGGGCCGCCAGTACAAATATTATCCGCAAGTGGCCTACTTGAGCAATTATATGCTACCCCGCCTCGACCGTCAGCACCTCGTTCCCGATGCCCTCAAGGTAATGGTAGAAGATTTATTGCCTCCCTACCTAGGCGAAACCAGCGTACTGAATGCCATGATCATCGCAGGAAAAATACAATATGCCCTCAAAGCCATCCTGCCCCAAACCCCCGATAGCATATTGTTCAGCTATACGGCGGCGCAAATGGACTGGGCCAATCAAAATGAACTCGCCATTTGGGAATACCTGCTTAACGAAAACTTGTTGTATTCGGGCGATGTGAACGCCATGGCACGCTTACTCAACGATGGTCCGTTTACCACTGGCCTTCCGCAAGAAAGTGCCCCACGCATTGCCGCCTTTGCTGCCTACAAAGTTGTGAATCGTTTTATGGAGCGCTACCCCAACGTAAGCTTGGCAGAACTCTTCGAAATGAACGCTCAGGAAATTGTCAAAAAAGCCAAATACAAAGGCAAAAGCTGATTATTTGTTGATTTCAACAAACTTCTCAATGTCGGTGTTTTTGCCGAGCAAGATGATGTAGTCGGTATTGTACAGAATGGTATCCGCTTTGGGCACACCTAGAATGTGGTACTCAGTTCGCAACTCCCCGTCCTCGCCTTTCACTTCATAGGCGCGGCGCAGGCTTATGAGGTTAAGGTTGTATTTATTTCGAAGACCAATTTCGATCACCGTTTTATCAGCAACCCCCACAGGCGTTTTCAATTCCACGATTTGGTAATCATCGGGCAACTGAAAAAAGCTCACCAAATCAGGATTTAGGAGCCGGCCAGCCACCGAAATACCTACCTCATCCTCTGGTGAGAGCAATTCACTTACTCCGAGTTTTTCCAAAATACGCCGCTGTTGGTCGGTTGACGCCCTGGCAATGATGCGTTTCACCTTCATTTCCATGAGGGTAACGGTCGTGAGCAACAAAGACTCAAAATCTTGTCCGATGGCCACCACCACCGCATCCAGTTCATGTACGTTTTGCGAACGCAGGGCCTTAATATCGGTGGCATCCAATTGTACGGCATAAGCCACTTCATCGCGCAATGCATCCACCTTTTCGGCAGAGGAGTCAAACACCATTACTTCTGCACCCCGCTGTGAGAGCGTACGGGCGATGGTGGTGCCGAAACGACCGAGACCTATAACACCGAATTTATTTTCCATTGGACTTTGGCTTTGAGGTGATTCACCAGCACTTCTAATCCTTTTGAGAAGCTGGTATTGTTGGTAACAATGATATCACTATGCGCCTTGTAAGGCTCAAGGTAAGCTTTATAAGCGGGTACTACATGCTGGTGCCACTGATACAGCACAGTTTCTTTTGGATAACCCCTTTCGCTCGAATCGCGACGGATGCGGCGCTCGAGCTTAATGTGGTCTTCCGCATCTAAAAACACCTTTAAATCGAGCAATTCCCGAATCTCTTCGTAATAAAAAACAAACAAACCTTCCATGATAATCAAGGGGGCGGGCTTGTAACAAATCAGTTCAGGAGCTTTATCGGGATTGTTAAAAGTGTATTCCTTCACATATATTTCGTGACCCGAAACCAGGCGCATTACATCGTCGTGAAACCTTTGACGATCAATAGAACCTGGCAAATCAAAATTGATTTCGCCATTTTCGTCACGTTGCTGCATTTCTTTGGCCACATAATAATGGTCCTGCGAAATCACACAAATTTGATCCGCTTCGAAGTGCTTGGCCAAACTTTCGATGAAGGAAGTCTTGCCTGAGGCGCTCCCACCAACAATGCCTACCAGATAGGCGTTTTCAGGGTGTAATTTTTCCAAAACGTGTCAAATATACCGAGCATCCGGCGCATTCAAAAAAAAGCGAGTGATAAAAGCACAATTGCGCGGCATTAAAAGAAAAAGCACCCAAAAAACTTCGGCCAAATCAATAAATTCCCGATTTTTGAGACTTATGGCAAAGAAAAAATCGCAGGAAGCCTTTGAGGACAAATTGCAGCGCATCAAAAGCATTGCCGACACCTTGCAGCGCGAGACTTTGAGCATAGACGAGAGCATGGCGCTTTTCAAGGAGGCCGACGAACTCATCAAAAACTGTCGCGATTTTTTAGAAACCGCCTCTTTACAGGTTGAAACTTTGATTAACCCCGCCACTGGAGAGACCCAAAAGTTTTAGCATGTACCCACAGCTGCAACAAATTCCCGAACAACTCAATGCCCAGCAGCAACTTGCGCGCTTAACCATCGAGCAAATTAAAAAGGACTTTCTCACCAATGGTTTAGAGGTGCAATTGCAAACCAGCGAGGCCCCAAATTATGACGAAATTTGTACGGCCCTGACCGATGTTTTAAACTGGCTCTTCGAAAACGACAGTCACAAACTCATGCAACTACTTTACCGCATTGATTTACCAGAATCAAAACTAAACGAGGCTTTAGGCAATGCCATGGAACAAGCAGTGAGTGAAACCCTGGCCGCTCTCATTGTAAAAAGAGAGGCTCAAAAAGTAATTATCCGCCAATTTTACAGCCAGGGAACAAAAAACGATGCCTGAGCATTTCGATTCTATGTCTACGCCTATCCGCAACCGCTTTTTATGGATTGCCCGCACAGAGGGCCTCTCTTTTATCGTCTTGTTGTTTATTGCGATGCCCTTAAAATATGGCTTCGACTGGCCTTACGCTGTAAAATATGTAGGATGGGCGCACGGCATTTTATTTGTAGCTTATTTTGCCGCTCTGGCCCAGATTTGGCTGGCTGAAAAATGGTCGTTCGGCAAAGTGATTCTCGCAAGTGCGGCAAGTCTATTGCCCTTTGGTACCTTTTGGTTCGAAAAAAACCGACTCTAATTAGTCTTTAAGGTTGTAACGCAACCTGCTCATGAATTCGTGGAGCTGCTCTCTTTCTTCACTGGCAAAGCCTTCCCACATTTGCAACAGCACCTCGCTGGCACAGGCCTCGGCCCGACCTTCCAGTGCTTGTCCTGCCGGGGTAAGGTGCACCGATTTCGCCCGCTGGTCCTGTGCATCGTCTTGGCGGGTTAAGAAGCCTTCCCTCTCTAAATGTTGGAGCATCCTACTCAAGGCCGAGCGATCGCGCCCCAACTTACGTGCATAATACTCTTGATGTGCCCCGTTGCGGGTCCACAATAAATGCATCAAGCGGTATTGGTCGGCTGTGAGCGGCAAGCCTTCTTTTTTAAAAACCAAATCGAGTTGCTGGGCATGTAGTACCCACACCCTGCCAAAAAGCGCTGTTAACTGTCCTCTATCGAGCATGCCGCAATTTCTAAATTTCTACCGAATCTATGCGCTTCTTTCCTATTTATTGATAATTATACCATAGAGACATGGATGCCCTTTTTGATATCAGGAAGGCACATTTCCATCACTAAACCACCTCAATTCATATCTATGTATAGCTCTTAAAAGCTCGTTACAATAATCAGGCTCGAAATATTCATGTTTTTCTTTTGAAATTAATCTGGGTCTCCCACTTGTGCACTTGGAGTCCAATGTGAAGTCCAACTCCTTCAAGTGAAGTCCCTTTTTATACCTGTAGATGCTTTCATTGTCGTCAACATACATCCATGTTTCAAAAATGATTGCGTTGATCAAAACTCCGATTTTACCGATAATCGCAAAATGGTGTTCTCCAAATTTGAACTCAAATCCAAGCTTTCCATTCAGATCAATTCCATTAAACATTTCGAAATGCCGATTATCATCTTCGCTTTCCATAAATTCCTTTAATTCGGTTAAGAGTCCGATTCGCTTTTGGACCAAGCGGTTTTGCTGTTCAATGTATCTCATATACTCGGGGGTTTTATTCCTCCTGAAGATACGGATAACTTGATATTGCAAATAAGATAGCAAGTAGAAGAACCTTTCTTTCTTAGTCTCTGAATAACGAGGAAATGTAATCAGTTTCATTTCCTTTATATAAACGATGATTGTTTAGGTTCCTCCGATAAATTCGCTCAAAAAGAAAGTTATCCACAATTTTGTACAAAAGTCCCAAAATAAAAAAGATTCTCAATTTGGAATTATTTGGATCTTTGTATGTTTAAAACACAAAGCCCCTGCTGTAACAGGGGCTTAGCCGATACTCCCACGGCTTGGTGTTGGAGCATGTTTAACTTCTAATCTTTAATTCAATGGCAAAGACCGAAGAAGGCAAGAAGAAGGTGTACGTCCACCCACATGAAAAGAAGGACGGCACCAAAGTAGATCCTCATTATAGGTCTACACCAAACAAACCAACTAAGAAGTAATTGGTTTTAGAGGGGGTCGTAACCCCCTCTTTTTATTTATTTCAAATTTTGATGTTTCATTCAATGAATTTTATCTACCATGGTATACGTTGATTAATTCCTTGACTATCGAAAATATAATTCATCTTTAAGCATCACGTCTGCGCAATGCGTGAGAGATTATATCGGATTTATCTTTTATTCGAAGATGAATATTTGTGTGAATCGTAAGAGCTTTAGCTATATGTTGATCAGCCTCATTACTATGTAAATCCGATTGTACCTTTTTTAAAGTTACATCTAATTCCTTAGACATCATTACGACTTCTTCATCAATTTGACTCATTAAATCTGTTTCATTTTTTGTAAACAGTTGTTTCACCATGGCCAAGGGGTTCTATTAAATTTAACAATATGCCTATTGCGATATATTTGAATCAGCAGGTCTCCCACTAGAGAATCGATGCCCAAAAGTGGTATTTATATCAAGCAGATTTAATCAGTCGATTGAATCTTCAATCATGCTAACTTGGTGGTAAAATTAGACATTTATCCTCGGAAACCAAACTTTTCTTTTAGTCACGCTTTTAATATAACTTTGACACAACTAAACTTATGAACTAGACATGCAGACTCCGATTAGATTAGAGCGTCTTAATATTGAAATAGCTAATATATCCGATAAAACCAAATATTGGCTCATTAGAACTGACAAAGGGCAAAACTTCCACACTTTTGTTGAAAATGGTTTTGTTGGAATAGGGTGGAATACAATCACTACCAATGTACTACAGAACAAAAGTGTAGAAGAAATAAAACTTATGATTTCAAAAGATCCTGATATTGGGCAACGGGGAGCTGATTTATCTACTGCGAAAGGGAAATCGCTAGTAACGTCCACGCTAAATAAGATTAAATTGTTTCAAAATATGAAGTTCGGAGATGTGGTAATAATTCCTTCAGCAGGTGGTGAGATTATGGCGTTCGGCGAAATAAACGATGACGAAATTTTCACTGAAACTGGAAATGATTGTAGTTACAGCAAGAGAAGGAAAGTGAGTTGGATTACAAAAGTTGATTTCAAAGACCTCGACTCTAAATTCCTTAAATTTAGACCAATGTGGTCAGCAATTACAGATGTTTCGAATTATAATCCGTATATTGACAGAGTGATGTACCCTTTATTCGTTAGAGGATCGAGAAGCCACCTCATATTGAACCACACCACACATAACGAACTCAATTTGGTATCATTCAATGAATTCGTATCGGAGTTCCGCATATTATTAAAAAGAATCAATGAAGATTTTGAACTAAATGAAGATATAGATCAAATATTTATAAAAA
This sequence comes from Sphingobacteriaceae bacterium, assembly GCA_030682795.1. Lineage (GTDB taxonomy): Bacteria > Bacteroidota > Bacteroidia > UBA7662 > UBA7662 > PNNG01. Next base: position 59,164 of record JAUXNJ010000012.1, on the reverse strand, counting down.
TCAATGTGCAATCAAAGGGGTTGGCAGAAATTATTAAAGTCGGTCAATCCTTATTAATTCTTTCTATCATGTTACAGCTATCTTCATGTAGTCCTGAAGAAAGGGCAACCAAGCCTGTTGAATCCCAAGAATTATACAAATTATACAGACCTGCCTCTGATTCACTTAATCAAAGGATGTTGGAATTAAGTATGCCAATAAATAATAAAAATTAAAGACTATGGACCCTTTTTCACCATTTGCTAATAGCGAAAATCTATTCAAATATTTGTTTCTTGGTGGCATTTTCGCTCTGCTGGCTTCAATTTATTTACCAATCGAAAAACAGAATTTATTAGAATTACATACTATTGATCTTCAAAAAGATACCGCTCTTTTGAATGTTGAGCTTAAAAGCATCCAATTCAACCTTAGCGTACTCGAATTGCAGAAAGATTCGCTTTCAGAAGAAAAATTTGTTGAGAGATTTGAAGATATCAAAAAGCAGAAGAAGTTATTTGATGATACCAGTATTCGTATAATTTTTGAAGCGAAGAAAATAGAAACATTGGATAGGCAATTAAGTAGAATAAGGTGTTATGCTTTAATAGGAATTATACTTTCCTTCTTGATGCTTATAGCTGGGCTTATAGGTTGGTTTGTTAATTTTAAACCTTTGAATTTTAAAGAACAACTAAAAAATTAGTTTATCTGCTTTAGCATTTCTTCAAAAATATTGCCTTTCCGGTTATTGTGGCGGAATGCGAATTCATTCAGATATCGATGCATGTGCTTTTTGCTGATATGGGTATGGGTGCCTAGTATTGATTTCTTCAGATTGGACCAATAGCCTTCGATTGAATTTGTATGACAATCGCCATCTTTCCACTGATTTTTCGAGTGGACAACTGAGCCTTGGATGTATCCTTGAGTAGACAATGTTTTGTATGCCTTGAATTCATCACTATACACTGTACTCCCCTTGGCAACACCGCTGTTGATTTCATTATAGATTGCTTCCCGTGTGCGTTCTTCAATTACCGAGACCTTAACACCGCCGTCTCTCTCGATCATACCGAATAAACAAGTCTTATTTTCTGCACCCCAACCACGCTTGCCACCTTTGACTTTGCCACCTATCAGGGATTCATCTACCTCTACTATTCCTTTAAGGAGTTTGTCTTGCTTGTCATTCATCAGGTCTCTGATTTTGTGACCTATCCTCCAAGCGGTTTTATATGTCACTCCGAGGCTTCTTTGCAGCTCTTTGGCACTAACGCCATTTTTGGACACCGAGAATAAATACATTGCAAAAAACCAGTCGGTAAGTGGTGTAGTCGTTCCTTCCATTATAGTCCCAACCAGTGGATATATTTGGTGACCGCAATCTCCACATTCATAACAGTTACGAGCCTTAACCCTGTAATACTTGGGGTGGACAACCCCACATTTAGGACAAGCTTCCATGTTTGAGTAACGGATCTTGAAGATGGTCTCCATACAAATCTCATTTGTTGGAAAGCGTTTCTGAAAATCTGATATTGTAAATCTCATACCATGCAAATAACAAAGGCCGTGCCAAACTTTTCATGCCAGATACATAGAGAAAATGACGTTATGATCAGAATACCACTTTTTGAATCTGCAGCACTACCAGAAGATAAGACTTACGTTGTTGTTCTTCGGTTTACTAGCGGATTCACACCAATAATTCAGGATGGAGAAGTCAATGGAACTTCGACCTCCGTTCACTTTAAACATTCAGGGGAAGTAGAAGAAGCGAGAAAAGCCTACACCGAAAAACTGGCAGAGTTAGGACTTCACCCAGATAGCATGGATTTTACCGAAGAAGTCAAAGAGACCTTTGATTCCAAGAAGTCGGCAGACATGTTGCTCGGTAAAGAATGACCTCCAACCAGTCGCCTTGTTTGTTGAAATTGTATCGAAATACGAATTCATCTAGGTAGGATTGTAAATATTTATTGCTTACACTTCTGTATGTTCCTAATAAAGGACTTTTAATGTAGGACCATAAGCTCTCAATTCCATTGGTCCAGACACCAGCAATGAATCTCTTGCTACGCTTATGTTTAACAACTTCGTGCGTGTATCCCATTGCTGATAGATGCTGATATACCCCATATCCATCACTATAAATGGTAGAACCCTTCTTGATACAGCTGGCTACAACAGGTAGCAGTGTCTTTTTATCTCTATTTTTCAGGTAAAACACCTTTGCACGCCCACCACGTTCCAACATACCAAATACTATCTGCTTATCACCAATGCCCTTTTTGCCATTCTTGTTGAGTGGCTTCTTCCCTCCAAAATATGATTCATCCATTTCGATTATACCGCTCAGCATTTCTTCGGATTCAAGTGACATGAGACTCCTTACCTTTTGACCCATGCGCCATGCAGTTTTGTATGTGACACCACACACTCTCTCTATCTGTTTGGCACTAACACCATTTCTCGAAGTATAGAACATATAAATTACCTTAAACCAAAGTACCAGACTTGTGGTACTTCCTTCAAATATGGTATTCTTCATCGGATAAATTTGATATCCACAGCTTGCACATTCGAAGCATTTTCTCCCTTTGACAGGATGAAATCTAAATTTCCGGACGCACTTTGGGCACTGCGTTTGATCTTTAGTTTTTTGCTCAAAAAGATATTGAAGGCACTGGTCGCTGTGACCAAAACGCCTTTCATACTGAATCACTGATACACCTCTCATGCATCAGTGATTGCAAAAAATCGCTTAGGTTACCGAATCATCCAACAAAGGGTGAAGCGACAGCAAGCTGTCAAGTCAATAGATGCTTATAAAATAAATAGAAGTTTCATGAAGTAACTCAAAAAAACAGCACACAACGTAGCTATGGAGGATGCTTTGAGCATTCTTTTTCCAACCAATACTGGATTATACAAATACAAAAACAGAATCGCCCCATAAGCTACCATCACTAAAATTGGTGGAAACATCGCAATGCTTCCACCAATTTGTCCATCTAGTAAAAGATGCAGCGACCTTTGAAAACCGCAAATAGGACAATCCATATCAAAAAGCACTTTATAAGCGCAAGGCAGCATTGTTAGAACGAATCTAAGTATTCATTCAGATTGCCAATACCCATTAGCAAACCTCCCATGATTACCACATAAATGACAAAATAGATGATCCAGAGGCTAGATATAACCACACCGATGATTGACATGATATACCCTGCATTCAAAAGGCCATATCCTTCATACACTTCGGGTTCATCTCGGTATAGTCTTCGCCCTTTGCCCGAAAGGACTATGCCTAAAATACCTAAAACGAGACCGATTAAAAAGCAGCCGAATAGAATTGAGCAGATACCTAAAATTAGGACTGCAACGGAGTTGGGTAATTGTTTAGATTTATTCATATTATTGTTTAAGTTGAGTTCCTTGGATTTTTGCTAATTTGATTTGGAGTTTCGCAATTCTCTCCATTTGATCGTCTGATAATTCACCTTCAGCAGAACTAAGCTTAATTGAAGCTTTTTGAATCCGAGACATCATCTTTGTATAGTCGGTTAATGCGTTGTCATAATCTCCACTGTTATACTTTTTCATCATTTTGGTTGCATCATTTACTGCAATTTCCAGTTCATCAATCGCCTGGTCATATTGATTGCTCGAAGCTTCTTCTGTTTCTGTCTCTGCTGTAAGGTCTTGAGAGTTAACTTCATAATCTTCTAAAGAACTTGTCACAGTAAAAAGCTTTAATTTTTTAAGTTGCTCTTTTGAAGGCGTTCCTAAATTCGAAGTGAAATAGATGATGCATTCACCCTCTCCAATAGCTAGTATTTCTTGTAATGTGTTTTTTGACTGATAATCAATTTCTAACCTTTGTATGCTTGCGATAGGGACTCCATTCTCAGAAAGCATGGAAACCGCTAAAACTGGTCGCATTCCCTTTAAGATTTTTGGGTCCATAATCTCAAGCACCTTTACCCTAATCGCAAGTGATGAGGTGTATTCGTGCTCAAATTCATAGATATCATCTATAATTTCGATGTATTTACTTAATGATCCAGAAATGCTGGTGCGCTCAGGTTTGACTTCGATTACCACCGAACGAACGTTTCCTCCTGAACAGGAGATTAAGAAAAGGAGACCAATTAGGTAATGGCTTTTGAGTATAATTTTCATTATCAGCTTATTTGATTCGTACCAAAAGTAAAAATTTCTGCTTAATTATAACGTATCCGTTATGAGTTTTTTGTGAGCATAATCTCACCTTCCATCTTGGAATAATGTGAGATGGACAAGAAAAAGGAGCTTGAAAACCTAGGTCAAAGGATAAGGGCCATTCGTATGGAAAAAGGCATGTCCCAAACTGACCTTGCCCATAGCATAAACAAAGACCAACCGAGCATTCAGCGAGTAGAAGCCGGAAAAATCAATCCATCGTATTTGTATCTGAAGGAACTGGCTAACGGCTTGGGTGTCAATATGTCAGAACTGATGTGATATACCGGAGGCTAATGTCATAACGGCAGAGATTTGTCTAGGATTTTGACTTGGCACGTAAGTTGCAACCCTGACAATCTAAATTTAAACTTATGGAAATCAAAATTGGAGACGTTGTGACACGAAAAGGATTCAGACAAGAACTTTCTGTACACGGTTTTTTAGTGGAAAGAGGAGCATCTATCAACCTAAATACTACTTCTACACAGAGTGAATGGGTGGTTTGTCAATACTGGGCACCAGAAGCCGAAGTATATAAATATGAAGTCTTTCACAGAGATCAATTAGAACCGGCATCAGATGAAGACGACGATTTTTTCAGTTGATCTCTTATCAGTTTGGCAATCAGACGGTCGATATTCGAAACTAACCGACCGTCTGATTCTCCTTTTTTTATGATTTGACGTAATTTATCCAATTTATCAATCGTATCCATAAAGGATTCCGAAATATTTAGTTGTTCCATATTGTATCTACATTTTCATTTTGATAGAGTTTCTAGAAGGATTTAATGGTAGTCATATACTGACATTGCCACAGGATATCCAGCCATTTTTCATATATGAAGGAAAAGAATTGACCACTATTGGTCTAACTCCTAAATACCATTTAACCGTACATTATGGAAGAAAGTCTGGCGTTGCAGATATGCATTTAACTCGTCAAGCTAATACAAACGTAGAAAAACAATATATTACTCTTCTTGAAATCCCTAGGGGCTTGGTTGAGCCACTAATAAATCAACTAGATAAACAAATTGCTGAAGTATTTGAAAAAAAGATGTTTAGTGATAGAATCAATCTAGGTAAATTAGGGCGGCACAATTGTTTCTTAATTAGCGGTAAAGCAGATATTTTTCCGGAGGATATAATTTACTTTAAGAAAAAGAAGATTAAGCTTTTAAAGCGTATCAAATTGAATATTGATGATTCTGTGGTTCTCAGACCACAATCACTAAGGATAACAAAATCAAACGAACCCTTCTTTGTTTATTCCGTAAAGAATGGTCGAATTAAATTTAATGGACATATCTTTTTTTGGGGTTTAGAAAATAGTCGTAAACCATATTTTGTCAGACCAAAGAGCTTAGTAAATCTGTCGAAAGAAATATTAAATAAAATCATGGATATATCTTCTCAAAGCGGCGTTGTCTTTTTTCCATGTCTAATAAAAATACTAAATGAAGCTGATGTTGATCTTGACAGACTTTTTACTGAATTTGGACAAACATCTTCTAAAGGCAAGCTAAATTCAGAAAAAACTTATAAGCCATAAATAAGATAAAATAGACTAAAAACTGATAGTCTATTTTGCAAATCTTTATCTAATTTGGTATCAACAAAAACTGCAATATTAATTGAAATGGAAAAATTCAATTTTGATTTGGACAGTAAAATTTCTCTAAACCGACAAAGGATCAGAGAGCAATTTGAGCAATATAAACGAATAGAGAACTACTATGCGTTTTTCTTTGCATATGTTGCTATGCTTGGTACCGGCATTTTTGAAATAATTATCCTTGCTATAAACTCAGCTACGAGTGCCTCATTTTTTCAATTTTCTGCAATCATCTTGGTTTTAGTAGTATTGATGACCTTTTACTTTTTTTGCCAACTCATTTGGCTAAAAGGCATTCATGTCGATCCAATTCCAAAAAATGTTTATTCTCAATTTAATCAAAATGAAGAGATTTCTGAACAAAAGAAACTTGAAGATGAAATTAAGATTGCGTATTTAACTTTGCTTGAAGATGCGATAGAATTTAACCAAGAAGTTTACAGCAGAAAAAAAGCTATAGTCGCCGACATGTTGAAATCAATAATTTTTGTATTTTTACTTTATACTCCTCTTTTAACATATACGAAAATGGCTGAAAACGAAAACGACTATGCTCCTCTGGAGAATATAGAACAGGGAAAATCTGTGATACATAAAAGCCCTACTATCCAAAATGAGAGCAGAACTGATTCCAACCATGATTATCCTATAACCCAAGAGGTAGTTCATGACCGCTTACATGAAAATTCTGGAAAGAAATGAGCAAAGAAGATCAAGAAAAGGACAATGATAGTGGCAACAAGCCTAAAATTGTATTGAAGCCAACAATACAAAATGAACATTCTCAACAGCCATTATCCAAAGGAAGAAGGGCACAAGCCTTCGTAAAGGATTCTGAAAAATCCTCAAAAACTTCCGAGGATAAAAAAGAGAAATAGAATTTCGGATTACCTAGGTAGTGTATAATTGACTATATGAAATAAAGAAGCAAGTCTGTTTAAAAGTTAAAAGGAAATAATATGTGCATCCAACTTTGTCAATTATCTGTCGATCCAACTATCATTTCCACATTAATTGTAGTAATAACCACGGCACTTCTATTCTATTTAAAAATACGTTCTGATATAAGGAATTATTTTACCAATGAATTCAAAGTGGTAATTAAATTAGATGGGAGAAGTAAGGATCATTTTAATCTCTATGTGAAATGTGAAAGCACTAGTCAGGAACTTTTCATAATAAACCAGATTAAAATAAAAATTAGCGACACGATTCGAAGCAACCCTGCTCCATCCTCACCAATTGTAGAGCAGCTTTTTGCTTGTGGTTGGTGGCATTTAACCAATTCTAAATTCGATTTTACCCAAAGTTATTCTGAGTCATTCACTATTTCTGATTCAAGCATAATAAATGCTATAAACAATGGGGATTTAAATAAAATTCAAGTATTTGTGGTCAGTAGTAAATATGGAACCACTAAATCAAATAAACTAAAACTGAAGCCTGCTATGGACTTTCAAAAGGATTTGCATTGAAACTGGAAGAGCAGATTGAAGTTAAATCTGTATAAATTTTAACTAACTGATATATCAAAAAATGATACCTGAGAACAATATAAAATCATTAGAAAAAGCTATCAATGTTGTGCGAAATGCAATCATGAACGCTTACAATGCGGACAATAATCATGTTGGCAGGGACCATTACTATGAATTGTCAGAAATCTTATCAAGCGCTAGTTCTCAGATCGAGGAAATAAAGCGTCAAAAATTATTTGCTAAAACCCCAAGTAATTGAATTCTGACAGATTTAGCATTGAAGATGCAAATAATACCACCACATTATGAAAATATATGCTAGCGGAGATGTAATCCATCTCGATATGAAAAGTAACATCGACTGGGTGAAGTCGGCAAGAGTCGTAGGTTTAATTGATCTCGGCAAAAATAATGGAGATAACCCGTTTGGATGGTCTGGTTTGAAAGCTGTAATAAATAAGGAAGATGAACTGTTCATTCTAGATTTTCCTGAAGAGGCAAGAATCACGACCAATGATGGTTTATTGATTAAGGAGGGTAATGAAGCATGGTTACCATCTATGGATGATATAATGAGATATGACTTATTTCTATTCGCTAGAAAGGATTATTGACTTATAAATAAGCTAAAGTTGTATAATTAATCACGAAATATATAATGTAACAAAGTCACAAATACTTGTTATTTTCGATTACCAAATTCATGGGAATGAGCAACTATTTAATCAAGGAACGTTACAGACTTTCGCACCACGGATGGTTTTATGCAATTCAAAGAATTGATTTATTGATTATAGCTATAAGTGGTGCAGGGATCTATGTGGACCTTGAAGTACTGAAATTTTCTGTAGAACATCCTCTTGACTCTTTATGGATGGTAAAGTCAAGCGGTATAATCTTAGTTTTTTCTATAACTCTGAATCTTATAAGTCAGATGACAGGTAAAAAATCGAACCTGCATGACATGTTAATGTGTAATTATGAACTTCAGGCAGGGAAGAAACCCTCACGAGAAGAATCATGTCAAATCGAAAAACATAATGATTTGAGCGATAAATATTCAACCTATACTCGAACTCTGAATGTTTTAAGTCTAGTATTTATGGGGATTGGGTTGACAATGATGATAATTTTCTTTGCTATCATTTTTTAGGCCGAACGGTTGGCACTCTGTCACCACCTCTCGTTCCTCCACCCGGTCGTTCACTTTCGTAGGCTTCTCTCCCTTTTGGTCTTGGATTCGGATCTGGTCTTGGCGCAGGTCTTGGCTGAGATTTATCTTTATCTGACATGGCTTTATAATTGAAGTCTTTATGGATGTGAATTAGGCGTTCCTCCGTCTATATCCGAAGAATACAACTCTAATTGGTCTCTGTGGAAAATAGTTCTATTTTGTTTATCGTTCAAGAAAACACATAGAACCCAATCTCTTCTTTCTGGATTTGAGTTAGTTTCTATAACATTTTGGTTCAAGAATTGTAAAAATCCAATGATCGACATCACATCGTTTTTATCTCCTTTCATATTAACCAAATCTCCGGTTTTAAAGCTCATATAATTAGTTTATTGGATTTAGTTCCAATGCATAATATTACGAAAAATTAATAGACACACCAAAACGAGTTATCAACTGTTGATTTAATTTAAGAAACTAGGTAGGCCCGTTCATATCGAGAAAATAAAAATGGTTTGTATATTGAAAGACTTTAAGCCACTTAAAATCCGAATCATGGATGAAGATGAATTATATGAAACCTTAGAATCGGAAATCGGAAATCTGATTTCAAACTTAATTGATGATTCAGAGCAATTTAAAATAAGAGGCCACGCCTTTGTAATCGAAGTTGGTTATGAAATGTCACGAAGAAGGGCTAACATAGAAACTTATGAACTGGTTAGAAGCAAAGAGATTTACAACCAATTTCACAAAAAACCAGTAACCAAGGCTTTTATGTATGGCCGGATTGAAGAAAGCGGACAGGTAAGATTTGATTGGGTAAATTCTTCAGAACAAAATGGATTAGTGCCATCGGCTTTTATATCAGAGGAAAATAAGGTGAGATATATGCTGGAAATAACCAAATACATAAAGTCCTAATGAATCTAAAGGCTTTGAACTGGGTTCGTAATATCAAGAAGGGCTACCATGTCTCTAGGGTATAATTATCTATTTATTTCTCCCAAGTTCAGTTGTTGAGCTAAAAGCTTTCCTTACATTTGAATTGCGCATGAAAGCCCTGCCCCTTCTACTTTTGCTGGCTACCAGCCTTTGTGTCAGTGCACAAACAGTCGATTCTACCGAGTCAGCCGCCGTTTTATGGGCAAACGAAAGGCGCTTACCCGATCCTGAGCCGGTTTTTACGGACGACCACTATGTACTGCCCTTCACCATGGCTGGTCGCTTGATACTCATTGAAGCCACCATCGATACCCTTACTGGTAACTTTATCTTAGACACCGGTGCCCCGCACTTGGTGCTCAACAAAAGCTGGTTCAGACAGTACGGAACCCGTCATTTCGCATCGGCAGGCGGTGGCATCACAGGAGAAATTCAAGAGGTGCTCAGCGCACAAATACGCCATTTTAACCTCAGTAAAATAACTTTCAAACAAATAGAAGCAGATGTGATTGAACTCAGCCACATCGAAAAAAGCCGGGGCGTACCGATACTCGGACTGCTCGGCGTGAACCTGTTCAAAGCTTTTGAACTATACATCGATTATCAATCGCAGGTGCTGCATTTATATGCCCTAGACAAAAAAGGAAACCGCCGTGCAAGGAGCGAAAAGCCTGTTCCTGCCAAAGCCATCATTCCTTTTCAACTGTATAACAACACCATTTTGTTAGATGGCAGCATCAATAAAGTGCCCATGCGCTATTGTCTCGATACTGGAGCAGAAGTAAATGTACTACACAACCGCCTGCCTAAAAAAGCCATGGAATCAGTGAGTATTAACAGCAGGGCCTTGTTAACAGGTTCTGGCAGCCAAAAAATAGAAGTATTAAAAGGCAATGTGCCTAAAATAAGCGTGGGCAGCTATGAGGTGTCGAATCCCAGCGTCCTGATTACCCACCTCGGTCATATGAGCAGGGCCTACAACCTGCGCATCGATGCCATGCTGGGATACGATTTTTTGTCCCTGGCACCATTTAGTCTTAACTTCGTAACCAAGGAACTCACCATTTGGGAAAGCAAGGAGGCGAAAGATGAATAAATACAAGCAAGCGCTGTGCATTTTTGCGCTAATGCTGTTATTAAGTCCAGCAGCACTCCTAGCGCAATCGAAATCAAAAGCCCGGGTAGTGTATACCTACAGCATTGAGCAAACTACCATCCGCTTAGACCGCAGTCTCAATGCCCACGAAATCGACTCCATTAGTCGGCAATTTGCCCTAGACGAATTGCAGCTCCCCCACCTTTTTGAACAGGGCAAACTGCATCCCCTGGCCATGGTGCAGGGTTGGCAGCTCATAAAAGCCGATAAAAATTATTTTGAAGTCCGTAAAATGCAGGATGCGGGCAAAGCCATTGCAGAGGAGCCCAATCAACAGCAAGCTTTTGTTCCTTGGGAAAACCGCTTGCTGCTTACCGACCATTTTGTAAAAAACAACTTCAACGCCTACCACTATTTCCCAACGGCCACTTATGGCATCAACCAATTTAAGCCGCAGGAGGATCCGATTTTGCTAGCTGATAAGGTGCGTTTTACCCTCAAAGGCTATCGGCAAGCACGTGAAGTGCTTATCTCTGGCTCCTTCAATGGCTGGAGTACAGGAAGCGGACAAATGCAGCCCACTGCCGACGGCTGGGCGATTGAGTTGCCCTTGCAGCCTGGCAAACATCTCTATAAATTCATCGTAGATGGCCAGTGGATCAACGACCCCCACAACCTGCAAAAAGAAAAGGATGGCTACAGAGGCTTCAACTCGGTTTACTTTGTTTACAATAAAAAATTTGTGTTCGACGCCCTTCCTCAGGCTAAAAAAGTGCATTTAACAGCTAATTTCAATCAATGGAACCCCAAATCTCTCCCCCTTAAAAAAGAGGATGGCAAGTGGGTATTGGCGCTTTACTTAGCAGAAGGCACCTATGCTTACAAATTCAAAGCCGATAATAAGTGGTACCTCGACCCCGACAATCCCGTGAGTTTATTCGACGAAGATGGCATCGAAAATTCCTATACCAGCGTGGGTGATACCCTCTTTTTTGAGCTCAGCGGCTACACCAATGCCAAACAAGTAGTGCTCACCGGCAACTTCAACCAATGGAATGAGCGGGAATTGAAAATGCACAAAACCGCTACCGGCTGGCGCCTTCCATATGTACTTGCTGCGGGGGCTTATGAGTATAAATACATTGTAGATGGACAATGGCTGGTAGATCCTGCAGCCAAGTATACCACCGGGAGTGGTGATTACACCAACGGACTGCGCATTGTGAAGCCCAACATCCGCATCCGGCTCGATGGCTATGCCAAAGCAGAAGAAGTGATTGTGTCTGGTAGTTTTAACTTTTGGGATGAGTACTCCTTAAAACTGCAACGCGATGAAGCCGGCTGGTACATCGATTATTATTTAGCACCAGGTAAACACACATATAAATTCAAAGTGGATGGGCAATGGATCCGAGATCCACAAAACTTGCTGTGGGAAGAAAATGAATTTGGCACCGGCAATTCGGTGATTTGGATGCAGCCGAACGAAAAAGTATTGGCCCCATAAAAAGCACTTCGCATCCAACTTGATGCGCCATTTTATTAATAAATGATGTTAAGTAAAACGAATGCTGCTGAGTAATGGTTATTTTTGCAATCCCACAATCCGTGGGTAATTAAGCTTATTATATGACGGTGATCATTATGATAGCCCAAATGCTTTTGGGTTTATCCATTTTAGTGTTGTTGCATGAGTGGGGGCATTTTGCCGCAGCACGTGCTTTCAACATTCGCGTAGAGAAGTTTTACGTATTTTTTGATGCCTGGGGCAAAAAGCTCTTTTCTTTCAAAAAAGGTGATACTGAATACGGCATTGGCTGGTTGCCATTGGGAGGATATGTAAAAATCACCGGCATGGTCGATGAGTCGCTAGACACCGCGCAGCTCAAAAGTGCACCGGAACCTTATGAATTTCGTTCAAAACCAGCCTGGCAACGCCTCATCGTGATGCTCGGAGGTGTAACCGTGAATGCCATCTTGGGTGTTATCATTTTTGCAGGTATTTTGATGTACTGGGGTGAAAAATTCATCCCCAACAGCGAACTCAAGCATGGCATTGTGGCCTCGGAACTGGCCCAGGAAGTGGGTTTGCAAACGGGCGACAAACTCGTAAGCATCAACGGCGAGCCTGTAATTAAGTTTGATGAAATCATGGGCAGCAAGGTGTTGCTCGGAGACGATGTATCGATTGGTGTAGACCGCAATGGCGAATCAGTAACCATTGTACTGCCGAACGATTTTACCAAACGCTTGCTGAATGCCGAAAAATCGAGTTTCGTTTTGCCGCGCATGGCTTTCAAAGTTGGAGAAGTAATGTCGGGCATGCCCGCAGCTGAAGCTGGTTTGATGACGGGTGATGAAATCAAGGCAATCAACGGCATTTCTATTGGCTTTTTTGACGAATTACAAGCTACTTTGCAGGAGTTCAAAGGCCAAAGCATTGAAATGGAAGTGCTCCGCGCCGGCCAATCAAATATGTTAAGCGTAGCGGTTTCAGATGCTGGCACCATTGGTTTTTACCCAGAATTGGAAGCCATGGAAACCTCCTTTAAAAAATATGGCTTCTTCGAGAGTATTCCAGCCGGTGCCACTTTGGCTTGGAACGTGGTAGCAGACAATATTAAGGGCTTTGGAAAAGTCTTTTCAGGCGATATTCCAGTTGAAAAATCACTCGGCGGGCCCATTGCCATTGCCAAAAAAATGTATGGCGGCGTTTGGGACTGGTACCGCTTTTGGATGACTACTGGTTTATTGTCGATGATTTTGGCATTTATGAACCTCCTTCCTATACCGGCCCTGGACGGCGGTCATGTGGTTTTTCTATTGATTGAGATGGTGATTCGCAGACCTGTAGGTGAGAAAGTCATGTTGGTTGCGCAATATGTAGGTATGATCCTGGTAATCTCCTTAATGGTATTTGCCTTTGGCAACGACATTTGGCAGCATCTATTGAAATAAACAACCTAAAGTGCCCATTAAAAAAGCCTTCTCTTAAACGGAGAAGGCTTTTTTATTGTTGCGCGTCGAGCGCTGCCGCTGTTTTGCTGTAAAAATCGTCCTGATCAAGTGGTTTGGTAATAAAGCCATTCATGCCACTCTCCACTACCCGAAGTTTGGTTTCCTGGAAGGCGTCGGCCGATAAGGCAACAATGGGAATGTGCTTGTTGTGCTCACCTGCTTGGCCATTTCGGATACAAGCAGTGGCTTCAAAGCCACCCATTACAGGCATTTGCAAATCCATAAATACCAAATCAAAATGCTGCTCAAGCAAGAGCGCGATAGCTGACGCGCCATGATCCGCCAATACCACCTCTGCATGCCACTTTTGAAGTATTTGTTTGGCAACAAATTGATTCATTTTATTATCCTCTACCAACAAAAATTTACGACCGGTAAAGTCTTTGATCGATTGGCTTAATATGGCTGGGTGCGTAAGCAAGGTATTGGTCTTGCTAATTTGGAAAGGCAAAGTAATGATAAAGCTTGATCCTCGTCCGTATTCTGAGGTTACTTTTACTTCTCCATGTTGAAGCCTTGCCAAGTTTCGGGTGATGGCCAAACCCAGTCCCGTTCCCCCAAACAAGCGCGTTGTATCGGTATAGGCTTGGGTAAAGCTCTCAAAAATAGCGTCAAGTTTATCTGCACGAATACCTATACCGGTATCTTTCACCCAAATATTTATTTCGCAGTGATCCCCTTCTTGTTTGGCTACCGCTGCACCGATCTCAATACTTCCCATCCTTGTAAACTTAACGGCATTGCTTGCCAAATTAAGCAACATTTGATTGAGTCTAAAAGGATCACCAAGTAAAACTTCTGGCACATCATCGTTAATAGCTGCCCGCAACACCAAGCCCTTTTCTTCTGCCTTAAAGGCAAAAGCTTTCAGTAACTGATCAACAACATTGCGAATGCTGAAGTCGATTTTCTCAAAGGTAATTTTACCGGATTCGATTTTTGAAAAATCGAGGATATCGTTGATGATAACCAACAAATTATCAGCAGAATACTTTATTGATTCTAAATATTTTTTGTTCAGCTCAGGCTTCTGGTCTTGCAACAAAAGTTCTGTCAATCCAATCACCGCATTCATGGGTGTTCGGATTTCATGGCTCATATTCGATAAAAATTCTGCCTTGGCTTTGGCAGCTAATTCAGCGGCACTTTTGGCTTCAAACAAATCAGCCTCTGCCTTTTTTTTCTCTGTAATATCTGTAATTACGGATACCACAAAGCGATTTTGACTTTCGTCGGTATAGAGGGAATTGCTGGTTGATAAGTGAATTTTCTGCCCATCCTTGCGTTTGAGCACCCATTCTTCCGGTGGCGTTATTTCTCCCCTGAGATACGCCTTATGCACTTGCAAGGCAGCCTGCTGGAAATCACTCTTGAATATTTTTGTGAAATTCTGACCCAATAAAGCCTCATGCTCCCAGCCCAAAATATCGCAGAAAGCTTGGTTCAACCTCACAAAAACACCTGCTTCATTGGTCAGCGAAATTCCTACAGTGGCCGCTTTAAATACAATCTCAAGCAGGCGTTCGTTTTCACGCAAAGCCGCCTCCGCCTGTTTCCTTTGCCGCTCAACCAACCCAAGCATTCGGATTTGGCGGAGGGTGGATGCAATTTTATCGGGATTAACCTCTGATTTTGGAAAATAATCGAAAGCACCTGCTTTCATCATTTCAACAGCAATTTTTTCATCCCCTTGCGAGGTAAGCACCGCCACTGGGGTCAGAATGCCATTTTCCCGAAACTGCTTTAATAAGCCCATACCATCGGTTCCGGGCATGAGATAATCAATAAAAATACAATCGTATTCTTTTTTTCTGGCCATTTCCAAGCCGAGCAATGCGTTCTCAGAGGTATCTAAGGTATACAACAACCCTGTTTTTTGAAGGGAACGCTCAAAAGCCATTCGATCCAATTCATCGTCATCTACCAGCAGTAGCTTGATATGTTCAAAAGACAGCTTCACAAGCTATGTGGAAATTCAATGAGTTGCCAATAATTATTTAGGGTAGCTACCGCTGAAATAAATTAATCCATACTAAGTGGCTTTAAAATGTATCCAGCAACATTGAGCTTATAAGCCTCCACCTTGTCCCTGTCTTCATTCGAGGTAGTCATCACAAATACAGAAATACCCGCCAATCGCTCATCCGTACGAAGTACTTTTAAGAACTCGATACCACCCATTTTAGGCATGTTCAAATCAAGCAGAATGATTTTAGGAAGGGGTACAATCGGATCTACACCGTCCTCTCCACGCAACATAGCTAGCGCCTCCAATCCGTTTATTGCTCTAAAAAGCGGATTGGTGATGTTGTTTTTTTTGAAAGCACGCTTGATGTTCATTACATCAACCTCATCGTCTTCCACCAACAAAATATTTATCAATTTATGCATGTTGTTCCGCTTAATTTCTTACTTCAGGCCAAGTAAACCAAAAGGAAGTTCCTTTGGATTCGCTATTGGCAATCCAAATTTCTCCACCTCTTTCTTCCACGATTTTTTTGGCAATAGAGAGGCCAATACCCGTAGCATCGTGCTCATCCTTTGATTTTAAGGTTTGAAACATCTGAAAAACTTTCTCATGAAATTCGGGAAGGATACCAGGACCGTTGTCTTTAATGCAAAATACATGATTTTCGCGAATCCCATGGTATGAAATTTCGACCATCGGCTGTGGGTCATCATTGTGTTGTACAGCATTTCTGATCAACTGCCGGAAAACCTGTTCTAGCATATAAGAGGCTGTTTGGATGGTAGGCATTTTACCTTTGAAATCAAATCGGGCTTTTCCTATAACCTCCTCTTCGCAAATCATGTGTAAAAGCCGGTCGCAATTCACCGCTTCGACTGATAAATTAAGTTTACTGATGCTGGCATAGTCTAGTACCCCATTGATGAGATTTTCCATCCGCAAGATTCGCTCACGCATCATTTTGAGGTGATTAGTAACTTCAGGATTAGTCGATGACCCTAATTCTGATTCAAGCCAAACACTTAAGTTCGACACTGCTCTCAAAGGTGTTTTAAGATCATGAGAAGCAATGTAGGTAAACTGATCTAGCTCTTTGTTTTTACGCTCTAAAATCGCCACATTTTTTTCCAAGGCCAGTTGCTGCAACTTTAAAGCATCATTTAACTCTCCTTGGATGCTATTTTGCTCAGTGAGCTTGTGTACAGAATCGATCACTGCTTTGTTCGCGCTATGCAGTCGCCTAATGGCCGGCAGAAAAACAAAAAATGCTTGCAATATGATTAGTAAAACAACGGCCACGGTGAGCCGCCAGCTGAGCTGGGCAGTATGCTCATTATTTTGCTTTGCTTCCAAAGAGAATTGCCGAACAATGTCTTCCATCATAGGCAAAAAAGCCTGTTCGGCTTTTAACAGAGTTGGTAATCGTTTTCGCGCCAACAGCTGCACTTGCTGGGTAGAATCCTCACCAGCCTTTATAATTTGCCCTACAATTCCATTAATGGCTTCAAAATGAATGTTCGCCTCCTTGAATAAACCTAAAACGATTTCACTGCCACTGGCATCTAACTCTAAACGCGTATTTCCATATATCAAGGCATGTTGTGCTGCCTTAAAATCGGCTAAATCCTGGGCTAACTCCTTCAAATACAGCTTCACCTCCTCTTTTGTAATGGCCTCCTGAAGCAAAGAAACATTTTTAGTTAAGCGCTGAGATAACATGCGTTGTCTTCCTGAAAAATTCACCTCTGCCGCGTCAAACCGCTGGTTACGCAGGTTTTTTTGCACCGAATATTCTGAAAAAACCAAACTCGCTATGATAATGACCATAGCGATAATGTACTTTAGGCCGATGCCCTTTGAACTTGTATCTTCCATCATTCCTTCCATTCAAAATAAAAGCTTGCTCCTTCACCCGGGCGTGATGCTACCCAAACCCTGCCCCCTTTTTCTTCTACTATCTTTTTTACGATGGCCAAACCGATACCAGTGCTGTCATCCTTCGGTTTATCGAGCATTGTGAAAATATTAAAGATTTTCTCATGATACTCTGGCGGGAGTCCTGGCCCGTTGTCTTTCACACAAAAAACTCCGTGATCACCTGTTTTTTGATAGGAGATTTCAATAATCGCGCCTTCGGTCCGACCATATTTAACAGCATTGCTAAGTAGGTTTGCCAATACCTGCTGTAGTTTAAGCTTATCGGTTTGGAGCAGCGGTAAGTTTTTCGTCAAAATTTGGATGTTTGCCTCAATGCCAAGTAATGCGCGCAAATCAGCTATTAATTGCTCACAATTTACTGTTTGTACATCAGACTGTTCGCGGCCGGCGCGCGAGTACTTCAAAACACCATCAATGAGCTGCCCCATGCGCATGCTGCGGTCTTTTAAAAGACGTAAATGTGCGGCCACATCTGCTTCTATTTTCCCTGCCAAATCCTCCTCTATCCAATCGGCCAAATTGTTAATCGCGCGCAAGGGTGCTTTTAAATCGTGCGAAATGATGTAAGCGAATTGATCAAGTTCTTTGATTGATTGTTCTAATGCTATGTTTTTTTGCGAAAGCTGTTCATTCAATTCCCGAAAATGGCCTTCAAAATAGTCGCGTGTTTTGGCATGTCCAATGGCGATGCCGAAATTCATCATTACTTGTATGTTCGCGTCAAGAAATTCCCTGTTGGAGCTCAAATCATCGAAAGCAATAAAGCCCCAATTTTCATCTGCCACCATTACTGGCACCATTAAAACGCTCATCACACCATGCTTCAACAAATAAAACTGCTCTTGATCAGGGAATTTTTCTGTACGCCCTTGAATCACCTGGCCTTCCTTCAAAAGCGTCGCCCAGCGTTCAGGTAATTCAAAAAACTGTTGGCGCTGGTTTTCTTTGGTCCATTGGTTTACCACCCCCCCTTTTTGCGCATCCCAGTAATAACGACGCATGCAGCCCCCGCTAGGCAAATATTTAAAGAGGTGAATGCGCTGAACACGCGATGCGTCTCCAATGAGGGCCAAGGCTTCCAACATCCGCTCATCGAGTGTGGTGGCGGGATTGAGCAATAAGGTACTGGCCTGATACAAGGCCTTGAGCAGCCGTTCATGACGCTTTTGTTCTAATTCAAGCGCTTTTTTTGCAGTAATATCGATGTGTGTGCCTACAAATCGACCCGCTTTCGCAGGGTGATGCGTTAAAGTCCTACCTCTCCCCAGTATCCACTTATAGCCACCATTGGCACATTGCATCCTATATTCTAGTGCGAACTGGCTTTCTTGGCGCCGTAAAATTTGATTGATTTGTACCTGGAAACCTTCTAAATCTTCGGGATGAATCAAACGATACAGCTGCTCTAGATTGGGCTCAACTTCAGCTTCGGCATAGCCGAGCATGGCGCACCAGCGATGACTGAAATAGATTGCTCCTGTTTCTAAATTCCAATCAAATAAACCATCCTCAATGCTGCTTAGGGTATATTCGAGCAAATCACGCTCTAAATCGTTCATCCCAACCTCTTTCTGCACCTTGGTTAAATCTTGCGCATAAATCAATACTTGAGGCCCATGGGCGGCCGTTGCTGTAATTGGCTTAAAATGTATTAAAAAACGCAACAACTCCCCCTGGAAGTCATAGATCAGTCGGTGAATTACCGCTTCACCTGCAAGGGCTTGATTTGTCCAAGCCTTCCATTCCAGCTGCATGGCATCTGGAAAAAGCTGGAGCACAGGCAAGCCAAGGCACAATTCTGTATTGTTAAATGCCCTAAAATATTGCGTAGCCTTTTCATTGAAAGCAACCAGCTGATGATCAGCGTTGAGCACCCAAACAGGATCAGGAACCCAATCCAAAAAACGATCGTAAACAGCTGTGCTCAAAATTTGATTTTCAATCAAAATTGCATAAAAAAACCGCGGCGCCCAAAACAAAAAAATCCCGGCTAGCGAACTAACCGGGATTGTGCCCAGGACCGGAGTCGAACCGGTACGAGTGTAACCTCACAGGTGTTTGAGACCAGCGCGTCTACCAATTCCGCCACCTGGGCAATCTCTCTACTATATGCAATTTTAAAAAGCTCTTGGAGGTCGGAAGCGGATTCGAACCGCTGTAGGAGCTTTTGCAGAGCTCTGCCTAGCCACTCGGCCATCCGACCATAAATAAAGCCACCTAAAAGGCAGCCGATGAATGAAATGAAACTTCTTAAAAATGCCCCTACGTCTTAAGGGACTGCAAATATACGGAGAAAATCTTTCGTTGTATCTACTCGTAGCGTAAAGCTTCAATTGGATCGAGACTGGCGGCTTTGGCGGCGGGATAATAGCCTGAAATCAAGCCCACTAACAAACACAAAATTACACCACTTACTATCCACAACCACGGAATAATAAAGCCAACTCCCACTACAAAAGACACAACATTGCCCACAAGCAGCCCCATAAAGATGCCTCCGATTCCGCCCAGCTGCCCAATGGCCAGGGCTTCAAACAAAAACTGCTGGCGGATGGTTTGCTGGGTTGCCCCCAAGGCCTTGCGGGTGCCAATTTCGCGTGTACGCTCTGTAACCGACACCAGCATGATGTTCATCAAGCCAATGGCGGCGCCAAAAAGGGTGATAAAACCGATGGCTGTGGCTGCCACGCCAACAAAACTCAGGTTACTGATTAAACTTGCGGCAAAGCTATCGGATTTAAGGATGTCGAAATTATCGTCCTGCTCGGCCCGCAGTCGGCGAATCACCCGAAAAAGTCCATTAGCCTCCTCCACCCCAGCCTGCAGTAAGGTGGGGTCTTTAATGAGCACCGAAATTACATAGGAGCGATTGGGGTCGGGATAATAACGGCGGCCATTGGTAATGGGAATCACCACACTGCGGTCGCCACTGCTGCCAAAGCTCGAGCCTTTACTTTCGATGAGACCAATAACGCGGTACTTGCCGTTGCCTATTTTTACCAGCTTGCCTTCAGGATTTTCATTGCCGAATAAAAAGTCGGACACCTCAGAACCCAGCAGCACTACATTACTGCCTGCCCGTATTTCGGAAGCTGTAAAGTTGCGACCATAACGCAGGTCGGAAGCCGCAGTGGTGAGATAATTCTCATCACTGGCAAAAACGGTGACATTGGGATTGGTCTTTTTATTCTCGAACTTGATGGTAGAAGCGCCCGAAACGATCCCTGAAAGCGAAATTTCGGAGGGAAATTCGAAGCGCTTGGCAAAGGTTTCTGCCTCTTTGTAGGAGATGGCTTTTTTCTCGACCCGGCGGCGTGGACCGCCAAAATTGATGTTCAAACCCCGGTTGCGGATGGTAAAGGTATTAGCCCCCATGCTGGTAAAAGTGTCGGTGAGCGACTTCTCCAAAGCGTCGATAGAAGTTAAAATGCCCACCAAAGCCGTAATGCCAATGGCGATGATCAAGGCGGTTAAACTGGTTCGAAGTTTATTCCCCATGATGGCGCTGATGGCAATGCGCAAATTGTCGAACCACTTTAATTGCATGTCACGAAAATACAGCATGTTCGCATACCGATGGAATTATTTCATTTTTCTTCATGTTTTTTAAGAGTTACCCGCGAAATGAGGCCCCATTTTCGTAAATTCGCGTGCAATTCTAGAATTCATTAACCTGCTAAAATATAATCCATGGTATTCGACCTTGACATGATCAAACAGGTTTACGACCGCTTTCCTGCACGTGTGGCAGCAGCGCGTAAAGCTGTAAATCGTCCCTTAACACTCACCGAAAAAATCTTGTACGCCCATCTATGGCAAGGCGAAGCAACGGAGGCGCATGAGCGCGGCAAGACCTATGTAGACTTTGCACCAGACCGTGTAGCCATGCAAGATGCCACGGCGCAAATGGCCTTGTTACAGTTTATGCAGGCTGGTCGTGCCCAGGTAGCCGTGCCTTCAACCGTGCATTGCGACCACTTGATTCAAGCCAAAGTAGGTGCTGTGGAGGATTTGAATACCGCCATCGACAAAAACAAAGAAGTGTACGACTTCTTAGCCTCGGTTTCTAACAAATATGGCATTGGCTTCTGGAAAGCTGGTGCGGGTATCATTCACCAGGTAGTACTTGAAAACTACGCTTTCCCTGGTGGCATGATGATTGGCACCGACTCACATACCCCAAATGCCGGTGGTTTGGGCATGGTGGCCATTGGTGTAGGTGGTGCTGATGCTTGCGACGTGATGGCCGGATTGGCCTGGGAATTGAAGTTCCCGAAACTCATTGGAGTAAAGCTTACAGGAAAGCTCAGCGGCTGGACTTCCGCCAAAGATGTAATTTTGAAAGTGGCTGGTATTTTGACCGTAAAGGGCGGTACCGACCACATTGTTGAATATTTTGGAGAAGGCGCACAATCGCTTTCAGCTACCGGAAAAGGCACCATTTGTAATATGGGCGCTGAAATTGGAGCCACCACTTCGATTTTCGGTTACGATAAAAACACCGCTGCTTATTTACGCGGCACCTCACGTGCCCAAGTGGCCGATATGGCCGACCGCATTGCTGAGCACCTCAATGGAGATGCAGAGGTGTATGCCAACCCAGAAAAATATTTCGATCAGGTAATCGAAATCAATTTAAGCGAATTGGAGCCGCATATCAACGGTCCGTTTACCCCAGACTTAGCATGGCCTTTGAGCAAATTTGCTGCTGCAGTAAAAGAAAACGGCTGGCCAGCAAAGTTGGAAGTGGGCTTGATAGGCTCATGTACCAACAGTTCTTATGAAGACATCAGTCGCGCTGCCTCCTTAGCCCAGCAGGCTGTAGATAAGCAATTGGTGGCCAAATCGGAATTCACCATTACACCGGGTTCTGAAATGGTGCGCTTTACTGTAGATCGCGATGGTTATTTAAACACCTTTGCCCAGATGGGCGGCGTGGTTTTGGCCAACGCTTGTGGTCCGTGCATCGGCCAATGGGCCCGTCACGGTGCCGAAAAGCAAGAAAAAAATTCCATCATCACCTCTTTCAACCGCAACTTCGCCAAGCGCGCCGACGGCAATCCGAATACCCACTCTTTTGTGGCTTCGCCTGAAGTAGTAACCGCCATGGCCATTGCAGGTGATTTGACCTTCAACCCCATGACCGACACCCTCACCAATTCAAAAGGCGAGCAGGTGAAGTTAGACGAGCCAAAAGGTCTGGATTTGCCAACCAAAGGCTTTGCCGTTGAAGATGCAGGCTACCAAGCCCCAGCAGCTGATGGCAGCAAGGTTTCGGTACTTGTATCAGAAACTTCAGAGCGTTTGCAATTACTTGATCCATTTAAAGCTTGGGAAGGCACCGACCTCAAAGGCTTGAAGCTGTTGATCAAGGCCAAAGGCAAGTGCACCACCGACCACATTTCGATGGCAGGACCTTGGTTGCGCTTTAGAGGTCACCTCGACAACATCTCAAACAACCTCCTCATAGGCGCCATCAACTTTGTAAATGATACTGCTAACAAGGTAAAAAATCAACTGACCGGCGAATATGGCGAAGTACCAGCGGTACAGCGCGCTTACAAAGCAGCAGGCATTGGTTCGATTGTGGTGGGCGATGAAAACTACGGCGAAGGCTCCTCACGCGAGCATGCAGCCATGGAGCCACGTCACTTAGGCGTACGTGCCATTTTGGTGAAGTCGTTCGCGCGTATCCACGAAACCAACCTCAAAAAGCAAGGCATGTTGGCCTTGACTTTCGCTAACAAGGCAGATTACGAAAAAATCCAGGAAGACGATAACATCGACATTTTAGGATTGACCAGCTTTGCGCCAGGTAAGAGCCTCACCGTGGTGTTGAACCATGCCGATGGCAGCAAGGATGAAATCAGCGTAAACCATACCTACAACGAACAGCAAATCGAGTGGTTCAAAGCAGGTGCGGCGCTCAACATCATCAGAGCGGCTTTCACAGCATAAAAAACAGCGCAGGCGAGTCCCATGTGACTTTCCTGCGCTCATCCTTTATTTTGCGGCCCACATGGCTACAAACAAAAAGAGCGGCCCTGAGGTCGCTCTTTTTATTTATCACCACGGCTTAGTATTGTTGCCAGTGTGGGAAACCACCTAGCATTTGCTTGTGTGACTTCATCAATTCAAGAAACAGGGTCTCGGGATCGTCGATCTTATTTTTGCGCTGGCTTACAAACCAGTGAATTTGTACCGCATCGATGCCCTCTTTTTGCATTTTGCTGCGCAAAAAAGCAGCGGCATCCCCACTACCCGGCTGTTGGGTAAGGGTTTTTCTCAAAGAACCTCTAAAGTGGGTATAACCCAAAAATACCAGCTCTACCTTGCCACGTGCGTGCCGGTAAATGCAAAACACCCCTGGCTTTTCAGGTACATCCTTCACCAAACTGGCCAAATCAGCATCTGCCGAAAGAAAAAAATCGCCTTTTTCGGTGTAGGCGGCTAAAAAATCAATCATCTAATAAACTTTGGCACAAAGCTACGGATAAAGCGGCAGCCGAACGGCCTATTTCTTGGCTAGAAATGTTTTCAACAGCAGGGCGGCTTTGGACTGTGAATGTTATGTTTGTACAATGACCCAGCTGCTCGACCGCATCATCGAAAAACTTCAGGAAATTCCCGTTAGCCAATGGCACAAAACGGCAGTGATTTTTCCTGGCCGGCGGGCAGGCGTGATTTTGCGCAGGAAATTGGCCGAAAGACTTGATAAACCAGCCTTCAGTCCAGCCATCATGAGTCTCCCCGACCTACTCGCCCGCGAAACCCAGCTCCGCATTGCCGATCCGGTGCAACTGCAATTCGAATTGTACGAAGCCTATCTGGAGTTGGTGCCGCAGGAGCCTTTTGAGTCGTTTTTAAAATGGGGACCTGCAGTTTTACGCGATTTTAGCGAGACCGACGCCTATATGCTCGATGCTGACCAGCTTTTTGGCTACCTCAGCCGCGAAAAAGCCATCGATTTATGGAATCCTGGCGGCAACAGTTTGAGTGCCTCGGCACAAGATTACCTGGCATTTTTCAGTCAACTCGGTAGTCTCTACCACCTCCTGCGCGAGCGTTTGCAAGCCAAAGGTGAAGGCTGGCAGTCGCTACTCAGTCGCCAATTGGCCGAAGCCTTGCAGCAGCAAACGCATCACTTTCAATACCAACATTACCTCTTTGCAGGCTTCAATGCCCTTAACAAGGCCGAAAGCAGTCTGATGAAAGCACTCGTAAGCAGTGGTAAAGCCCATTTACTATTAGAGGCCGACGCCTATTATATGCAGGCCGAGCACGAGGCAGGCTTGTTCATGCGACAATATGCCCAAGACCCAGAACTGGGGCGCGATTTATTATACAATGGGCATTTATCGACTGGTGATAGCCACATTTCGGTGATCGAAACCACAGGACAAGCCGCTCAGCTGCAATTTGCTAGCGAAAAAGTAAGTGCTTGGATGGCGGCTGGGGTCAAGGCCGAGGATTGTGTGCTGGTGTTGGCCGATGAAAAATTGCTTGTACCACTCCTTGCGGCCCTGCCGCCCGAGCTCAAAGCTTTAAACATTACCCTTGGCTACCCATTAGAAGCGAGTCATATTTACGCCCTCCTGCTGGCCCACATCCAAGTGCTTACCCAAGCCCATGAAAAGGCAGATGGTTTTTGGTTTTATTACCACGACCTCTTGCGCTTGCTTCAAAATCCGCTTTTTACTTCCAACAACAGCCGGATAGCGGTTTCAAAACTGCGTAAATCGGGCCGCATCCGCTCTTCGCAGCAGCAACTCAGCGAACTGCTGCAGGAGCATGAACTTTGCGGTCCTAGCTGGTGGGCACTCGGTCCTGGTCAACCCGAAAACTGGATTCCCCTTTGGCTGCAAATGCTCGACAAGCTGGGGCAAGACAAAAAAATAGATGACCTGCAAAAGGGCATGTGCCTGCAAATGCTCACCCTCTTGAGACGCTTGGATGGGCGTATTAAGCAGTACCCGGCACTCAACAACTGGACAATTTTTAAGCAACTACTCCAGCAAAGTGTTAAAAACGAACAAATCGCCTTTTTAGGAGAACCCTATGCTGGCATGCAGCTCATGGGCGTGCTTGAAACCCGTGCACTGGCCTTTAAAAACGTATTGGTTTTGGGCTTGAATGAAGGCAAATTACCAGCGCTCAGTAGGCAAGACGGGTTCATCACCTTCAGTCTGCGCCAAGCCTTCTCCCTGCCTGGTCCCCGCGAAAAAGAAGCCGTTTTCGCCTATCATTTCTACCGGCTGTTGCAACATGCCCAGGAAGCCTGGCTGCTGTGCAGCGGCAGTACCGACGATATGGGGGCGGGCGAACCTTCGCGTTACATCCGCCAGCTGCAGCTCGAATGGCCTGGTCGCGAAAAAGGCAATTTCCGCTACGAACAGCTCGATTTGCCAGCGGCCAAAGGCAAAGCGGTGAACGAACCCATCGTCATTACAAAGACCGAAGAAGTACAAGCCCTGATTGCTGAGCGCCTATCGCATCCCATCTCCCCCTCGGCGCTCATTAGTTTAATCAGCTGCGAACTCAAATTTTACTTCAGTCGTTTGCTGCGCATCCAGTCGCAAGACGATTTACAAGAAGATGCCGATGCCCGGGAATTGGGCGACATCCTGCACCACTGCTTGGAGCAGCTCTACCTGCCCTATCTTCACAAACAATTGCACCCACAAGATGTGGCCAGCATGCAAAAATTAGGAGAAAGCACCTTAGAAGCAGTTTTGAAAGAGAAGTATCCCGAAAGAAGCTTCGATACTGGACTCAATTTGCTGGTGAAGCGCATGGCGGCCTCTTACCTGAAACGGTTTTTAGAAAGCGAAAAAAGCCTTTGTAAAACGCAAGTTTTAGAAATTGTGGGTCTAGAACGCGAGCTCAGTGCTCCTTTCGCCAGCAATTACGGCCAACACACCTTGCGAGGCTTTGCCGACCGCATCGATCGGCTGGATGGCACTTTGAGGGTGCTGGACTATAAAACAGGCGTTTTTTCAAATTCAGATGTAGAGCTCGATCTACTCAAAGACGACCTGCTCAACCCCAAAAAAAGCAAGGCCTTTCAATTGTTGGCTTATGCCTGGATGTACCAACGCGGCACCAATGATCGCAGCGAAATTGCTTCCGCCATCATCAGCTTCCGGCAGCTCAATGCGGGTGCGGGCGAGCTCAAAATCAAAAATGGCGAAATCGACGATTCTCTGTTTGCCAGCTTTGAAGCCACTTTACAAGACTTAATCAACAAACTCTTCGACCCAGCAAGTCCGATTACCCAAACCGAAGACCTTAAAGAGTGTGAGAAATGCGATTTTCGCAGCATTTGCAATCGGTAGCCACCAGCCTCCGGCATTTGGTATACAGCAATGTATACATCGCCTTGTTGGCAGTGGCGGCGCTTTGGCAAGCCAGTGTACTGCTCCAAACCACGCTTTCTGTGCCCTTGATTGGCTTGGTGTTTTTTGCCACTTTGGCCCATTACAACCTCGACCGCCTGCTCGAATACCAGCAATTTGCCAAAAGTACCCAAGAAAGACTCCAATGGCTGCAGCAGCGCAAAGGCGCGTTAGTGCTTTTTACAGGCCTATCAGGAGCCGCGGCAGCCTATTGCTTGAGCCTTCAAACCACTGCAGTGATCCGTTGGGTGGCACTTTTAGTGATGGTGGCCTTGGGGTACTCCTTGTTTTTTGGAGGCTTCAAAAAGCAAGGCATCTTACCATGGGTAGGCCTACTCAAACCGCTGCTCATAGGCTTTGTTTGGATGGGGATGGGGCCCGCGCTCTTGCTCATCCACCTGCAGGAGCCCCTCACCACGCAGCTACCCTGGCTGCTGAGCCAGCTGCTTTTTATCGCGGCCTTGTGCTTGCCTTTTGATTGGCGCGACCGGCAGCAAGACCAGCAAAAAGACATCCAAAGCTTGGCACTGCTGCTGTCGGAACGCCATTTTGGCCGGCTGATTTTGGCCTTGCTCCTGCTGCATTGGGTGTTGTTCAACGTCAGTTTCCCAGCATATGCCATGCTGCTATTGCCTGGCACCGCCTTCAGCATGGGCCTGTGCTTGTACAGTTTACGGCGCAATAAAGAATGGCTGTATGTATTTGGGATAGATGGACTTATTGGTATCCAAGCCCTCAGCATTGGCCTGCAGCATTTGGTGCTTTGAAGGAAGCTGTGACAATCGCCAAGAAAAAGCGTATTTTAGTCAAAAAAACAAAGCCATGGCAGCACGCGCCCCCTTCAACTTGCAAAAATGGATTGATGAAAACCGGTATTTACTCAAGCCACCGGTGAACAACAAAAACCTGTATCCAGAAGGCACCGATTATATCGTTATGATTGTAGGCGGTCCCAATGCGCGCAAAGATTACCACTACAACGAAACGGAAGAGCTCTTTTACCAGCTCGAAGGGCACATTACGGTGCGCATTCAAGACGAAGGCAAGGCTGTGGATGTGCAGCTGGGCCCAGGCGATATGTATTTATGTCCCGCCAAAGTACCCCATTCCCCAGTGCGCTCCGAAGGCTCCATCGGTTTGGTGATTGAACGGGTTCGCGCTGGCAAAGGCTATACCGACGGCCTGTTGTGGTTTTGCGATAAATGCAACCACAAATTGCATGAAGCCTACTTTGAGCTTAAGAACATAGAAACCGACTTTTTACCCCGATTTAGAACGTATTACGCATCTGAAGACCTTCGTACCTGCCAAAATTGCGGGCATGTAATGGAAACAGACCCCCGATTTGTATAAACCCTCGCCAATAGCATGTCTTTTCAGCTCCCCTACGGTCCTTCCGAATTAACCATCGACATCCACACGCACCTCATGCCCGAGCATTTGCCGCGCTGGGCGCAGAAGTTTGGCTACGGGAATTTCATACATTTAGAACACCACCTCGACAGCTGTCCACGCTGCGCCAGCATGATGCAAGGCGATACTTTTTTCCGCAAAGTGGCTGAAAACTGCTGGGAAGCCGATGCACGCCTCAACGATTGCGACACCCATGGGGTGCATGTGCAAGTGCTGTCGACCATCCCGGTACTTTTTCACTATTGGGCCAAGGGTGCTGATGCCCTCGAAACCTCACGCTACCTCAACGACCACATGGCCGAAACAGTAACCCGCAACCCCAAACGCTTTGTGGGTTTAGGCACGGTGCCGTTGCAAGACCCTGCCCTCGCCATCCAGGAAATGGAGCGTTGCATGCAGGAATTGGGCTTTGCTGGAATTGAAATTGGTTCGCACGTCAACGATTGGAACCTCAATGCTCCTGAGCTTTTTCCGTTTTTTGAAGCGGCCGAACGCTTAGGAGCGGCCATTTTTGTGCACCCTTGGGACATGATGGGCAAGGATAAAATGAAAGATTATTGGCTTCCTTGGTTGGTTGGTATGCCCGCTGAGAGCTCTTTGGCCATTTGCAGCATGATTTTCGGGGGAATATTCGAAAGACTACCCAAGCTGCGGGTGGCCTTTGCACACGGAGGTGGCTCCTTCCCTGCCACCATCGGTCGCATTGAGCACGGCTTTAACGTCCGCCCCGACCTCGTTGCAGTGGATAATCCGGTGAATCCAAAGGACTATCTGGGCAAGTTCTGGCTCGACTCGCTGGTGCACGACCCGAAAATGCTGGCCTACATAACCGATTTGGTAGGAGCCAACCGCGTGGCCTTGGGCACCGATTATCCTTTTCCGTTGGGCGAACTTGAACCTGCCAAGCTCATTCAAGGCATGCCTTGGTCGCAATCGCAAAAAGACATGCTGCTGCATGGTGCTGCACTCGAGTGGCTGAACCTACCGAAATCCAAATTCCTTTAAAAAGAAAAAGGCTTCCACACATTCGGGAAGCCTTTTCTGTTCTGGACGTCTTCATCCGTCCCACTATCTTTGTTATGCCTCGATGGCAGACATTTGAACGTCGGCTTCGATGCGGATTTCGTCGCTCACCAACAAATCACCAGCTTCGTTCAAAACGTGGAACTTCAAGCCGAAGTCCTTGCGGTTGATTTTGGTACGAAAGCTTACACCAGCTTTGGTTACGCCCCATGGGTCTTTCACAACGCCGTTAAAATCCACTTCCAAATCAATGTCCATCGTTACGTCGCGGATGGTCATTTTGCCATGCAGGATGAAGGCACGGTCAGACTTGCGGGTTACATCTGTACTTTGAAAAGTGATATGAGGAAATTTTTCGGCATTGAAAAAATCGTCAGACTTTAAATGCTCATCGCGTTGCTCATTTCCACTGAAAACAGAGGCCACATCTGCGCTAAACTTAACATTGGCAGATGAAAAATTATTACCTACGGTTTCAATTTCGGCAGTGTATGACTTGAAAGTACCTGTAACGGTAGTAATCATCAAGTGCTTGGCCTTGAAGTTGATAGTACTGTGAGCAGTGTCAATGCTCCATTTGGTTGTAGTTGTGCTCATTATTTTTTAAATTATAGATGCAAATATAACAAATCGATGTTCAAACATCATTCTAATAACCTTTCTTATGCACAAAAGTTCATTATGTTTGTAAAAAAGGGAATTCGTGGCAATTTACTATCTATTATCTTTAGCAAGTGAAAAAAGCTGGACCCATAGGTGTTTTTGATTCAGGTTATGGTGGTTTAACCGTTTTAAAGGCCCTCACTACCCAATTACCCGCATATGATTATTTGTATTTGGGCGACAACGCCAGGGTTCCATATGGCACCCGATCGTTTGAAACAGTGTATCAATATACCCTCGAGTGTGTAGAAGCACTGTTTGCCCAGGGCTGCCAGTTGGTCATTCTAGCCTGTAATACAGCCTCAGCAAAAGCATTGCGCAGCATTCAGCAGAACGACTTGCCCAAAATCGCCCCCCAGCGCAGGGTGCTCGGGGTCATTCGTCCTACCACCGAAGAAGCCGGTTTGCTTACCAAAAGTGGGCACCTCGGGGTTTTGGGCACCAGTGGCACTGTGCTATCGAACTCCTATCCAATCGAAATCGCCAAGTTTTACCCTGAATTAACGGTCAGCCAGGAAGCCTGCCCCATGTGGGTACCCCTGGTTGAAAACAACGAGCACTTGGGACCGGGTGCCGACTATTTCCTCGCCAAGCACTTGGAAGCCTTGCTTCAAAAAGACCCAGCCATTGACGCCGTGATATTAGGCTGCACACATTATCCTTTGTTACAAAGCCGTCTAGAAGAGCTCAGTAAGGGTAAAATCAAATTCATTGCCCAAGGCGCCTTAGTAGCCAAAAAACTCGAATTGTATCTACGGCGTCATCCTGAAATTGCAGCCCTGTGTAGCAAAAGCGGAAGTCGTAGTTTTTTAACTACCGACGATGCGCGCATCTTCGAAGAAAAAGCTCGTTTATTTTATGGTGAAACGGTAGTAGCCAGACATATTGATTTGAGCAGCATTTCGTTTTCGCCAGATGCGTGAGGAAATCATTGCCGTGCTTGATCAATTAGAAGAAGTTTTGGTGCAGCATGCCCATCCTGAGCTAGCTGCTGGTATGAAGGCCTATATGAAGCAAAAGTTCGATTATATCGGCATTCAAAAACCGCTGCGTGTACAAATTACCAAACCTTTTTTGAAGCAATTAAACGACCTCAAGGCCGACCCATCCGAGATTTTACGCTTTTGTTGGGCCAAACACGAACGCGAATGGCAGTACGTTGGGATGGATTATGCCTTGAAGGCAAAAAAGCTTTGGAAAGCCGATTGGCTAACCACCCTGGAGTATTGCATTACCCACAAAAGTTGGTGGGATACGGTGGATGCGCTTGCGGTACACGGAGTGGGCGGTTGGTTGCAAGATCGTTCTGAGTTGCGAGTTCTTACTGTTGAGCGTTGGCGCCACAGCGAAGCTTTGTGGCTCGAGCGCACTGCCATACTTTTTCAACTGATGTATAAAAAAGAAACGGATGCTGCCTTGTTGGCCGACTTATGCCTTCAGTTTGCTCATTCTAAAGAGTTCTTTATTCAAAAAGCCATGGGTTGGGCATTGCGGCAATATGCACGCACCAACAGCATTTGGGTAAGAGATTTTGTGGCAACACATCCACTTCCCAAGCTAACGCAAAGAGAAGCCTTGAAGCACCAGAAAACTTAAATGCCAAATTCTACCTGAAACATGGTAAACCAACGGTTTCCACCTTGATTTAAGGCGGTATTGCCATTTATCCAACGATAGCCAGTATGCCATTGGAGCTTAATGCGGTGACCGTTTAGGTATTTATTCAAACCGAACCACAACTCTTCGGTAGGCAACCGATAGGCCGAAATACTGGCGGCAGGTTGGAGAATGCTGTAACGCAGCGCGTACTCCAAACCCGAAGGTGTAAAATAGCTCAACTGAGAATTGACTCCATAGCCCTCATACACCAACCTCACGCTCGAGCTATCGGGAGAAAAAGTAAGGGGGTTGTCGGTAGAACGATTTAAAAACTCGGTGCTCCATGCCCAGCCATTGTATTTAAAAACGGCATCCGCTATAAAAGTGCCAATATCGCGCGCTTCGTACAGCTCTAGTCCCAACTGTCCACCCGTTCGCTTCGCCCGCTGGTTCTGATGATAGCCCGCAGCCAAACTTACCTTAAGCGTTTGTTCTCTTTCGATATCCCCTTCTGAATAATCACCTGCATTTTTAAAATCACCATTGGGTAACCATTCTACGCGATAGGTATAGGCTATGCCATCATCCCCTGGAGATGCGCCACGGCCTTCACCTGTGCTTAAAGCCGTTTTAAACTTAAAAGCACCCAGGGATGTAGGCAAGGTGTAATAGCCAAATAAGCCAAAATCCCGATCTACGGTGAGCTCATTATTGGCAATCGAACGATCGGCAAACTGCTGGTTACCCGAAGAAATTACCCGTTGGCGGTTACCGGGTAGTTTAGCCTGACCAAAACCAAAATACAAATGCTTATTAACGTTGTAGTACAAAACAGCATCTCGAATGGTTTGAGGCACAAGACTGGTTTCAAGCTCTTGATCGGCTTTTGAAAAGGAAAGCTGGATGTAATATTGCAGCTTCTTAGTTAAAACATAACCATCTAATCGCAAACGCAACCTGCGTACCCGGGCATCTACCTGGCTTACGTTCAAGTCGTCGCCCGCCAAACTTTGCAAACCGATGCGGTTCTGCATCCTGAAGCGCAAATTCAACAAAAACAATGAATCTTTCGAAAAACTAAGCCCATCCTTTACATTGATGAGGGCCCGTTCGTCGGATTCGGTTTGTGCAAATACACCCACACTCGAGAAGCATGCAAAAAGCAGCAAGACGATCGAAATCAGGAAACAGGACGGACGTACATTCGCTTTTTTCATGATTGTGACGATAAATCAAAAGCCGTATTAAAATTCAATTAAACCTGATGTAAAGCTCAGGCGATTTGCTTTTTAAATCGTTATTTGCCTGACATGCTTGACGAAAGCCGACGGGAAAAGAGTGTAATGCTCCACTACTGTCGGTTTTTTTATTTTAGTCACGCACCAATTGCCACCAGTCTTTATTAGGTACTGGACATTTAATAGACACTGGTTCTTTGGTTACCGGATGCTCAAATGAAAGCTTCCAGCTGTGTAAAGCGATGGTATAATCACTATTCGCTTGGGGATAGCCATATTTCACATCTCCAACGATGGGATGGCCCATGTGTGATAATTGCACCCTAATTTGGTGTGGACGACCTGTCTTTGGAGAAACCTCCAGCAAGCTGTACCGACCCCCATATTTTTGTACGCGGTAGCTCAATTCAGCACGTTTACTGTCTTTTACCTCCCGATCGTGCGCATGTACCAAATTCTTCTCAGTGCTCTTTTTTAAATAATTCACCAAAACGCCTTCTTCCATCAGCACCTTGTCTTTTACCACGGCCAGGTACTTCTTTTGTACCAAACGGTCGTGAAACAATTTGTTCATCCGTTCCAAAGCCTTGCTGGTTTTTGCCAAGAGCACCAAGCCCGAAACCGGGCGGTCGATGCGATGGATCAGGCCCACAAAAGCTGCACCCGGTTTGTCGTACTTCTTAACGAGGTAATCGTTTACCGCATCTACCAAGCTGTAATCGCCTGTATCGTCGCCTTGACTCAACATGCCAGCCGGTTTGTTCACTGCGAGGAGATGGTTATCCTCAAATAAAATCTGTAATTCCACTAGTATTGCTCCTTTTTATTCGGAAAATCTTGACGTTTCACATCGTCAATATAGCGCTCCGCAGCGCCTTTAATATCATCGTATAGGTTAAGATAGCGTCGTAAAAAACGCGGACTAAAATCATTGGTAATACCCAGCAGGTCGTGCATCACGAGCACCTGTCCATCTACCCCTGCCCCTGCTCCAATGCCAATAACAGGAATGTGTAACGAAGCAGCTACTTCAGCGGCTAAGTGCGATGGGATTTTTTCGAGCACCAGGGCGAAACAACCAGCCTCCTGCAAAAGCAAAGCATCCTTTTTTAAGCGATCGGCTTCTTCCTCCTCTTTGGCCCGAACAGTGTACGTGCCGAACTTATAAATAGACTGTGGCGTGAGGCCTAAATGCCCCATCACCGGCACCCCTGCGGTTAAAATGCGTTCAATCGACTCAATCACTTCTGCACCACCTTCCAGCTTTACAGCGTGGGCACCCGATTCTTTCATGATGCGGATGGTAGAGTTTAAGGCTTCTTTAGAATTGCCTTGGTAGGACCCAAAGGGCAAATCCACCGTAATTAATGCCCTTTTTACCGCACGTACTACCGAGGCAGCATGGTATATCATTTGATCTAAAGTGATGGGCAAAGTGGTTTCGTGACCTGCCATTACGTTAGACGCAGAATCGCCAACGAGCAAAATATCAATACCAGCATCATCTAAGATTCTGGCCATCGAAAAATCATAAGCAGTAAGCATGGCAATCTTCTCGCCACGCTCTTTCATCTCACGCAAGGTTTGGGTGGTAACCTTTTTTACGTCTTTGTGTACCGACATCGGCAAAGCATTAAAACACAAAGGTCGTAATTAATACGCGAAAAGCATGGTTGTCAGAAAACAAGCTTTAACATTTCCGTGACTTTAATCGTTAGGAGGTTTTATTAATTCAATTATCTTTGGGGTTCTATGAAGAAGTTATTGCTGCTGATCAGCTTGTTTGCAACTCTTTTTACTGCTTGCAGTACAGATATTGACATCAATGCGGAGTGGAAAGACACCACGCTCGTGCTGGGCTTGTTAAATACCAACCACAAAACCCATTACATACGTATTCACAAAGCTTTTTTAGACGATAAGCGGGGAGCATTTGAGGTGGCTCAAATCAAAGACTCCCTGTATTACACTAATTTAAGTGTGGTTGTTGAGCGTTTATTAGGTGATGCGGTGGTTGAAACTTACACTTGCGTCCAGATTGATACAGCCATTTTACAGCCAGGAATTTTTGCAAGTCCCGAGCTCATCCTCTACCGTTTCAACACCGATACTTTTTTAGACGTTAACAGCACTTATCGTTTAAAAGTAAATACGCCTTTTAATTCAGAAGTTACTGCGCAATTGCGTCCGATTGGTTTTCCGCGAAATTTACCCAACGGTATTCCGCCTAACACCACGCCTCCACCTAATTATGCTGGTATCAATTGGAGCAATCAGGTACCGCAGGTGTTTTTAGCGCAACCTACCCATGCACGTAGGTTTGACATGACCATTCGCATTTATTACGATGAGTGGAATCGTTTTACTGTTACACCTACCGACACCCCTGGTTTGCAGCTCAAATACTTGGATTATAAGGCAGAAGTGAACCAACAATTTGCGGTGATCAACAGCACCAGTGTTACTCAATTACGGGTGCCAGGCAGAAATATGTTTGCCTTTATGAATTCGTCCATTCCAAAAAACGAAACCTTGAACCGCCGCATGAGAGGCACCTTGTTTCTTTTTGATTTTGCGGATGAAGACTTTAATACCTTCTTACAAATCAATAATCCGAGTTCTAGCTTGGTGGACGTAAGACCCACATTTACCAATATCACCAATGGCATTGGCATTTTTGCTGCCAGAAGAAGCGTACCTGATTTGAGAGAGATTCAAAACACACCAAACTTCCCTTTTAGCAGTCCTTTTTTCCGGGAAGCACTCGGAGGTGTTGGTACGGATAGTTTGCGCATGCGATATCCTGACCTGAACTTTGTTCCTTAAACCTGGCGGTAATAACCACAGCACATCAAGAACGACCCCTAGCGGGTCGTTTTTGGTTTAGGGCTGCCAAACTGACATACCGATTGACGGATATGCGCAGGCCTGTCAGTTCTTTTGCCATCTTGACCACGCACCAGGGCACATTTTAAGTATGGCATTTTAGTTGACAGAAGAAGGAAAAACGTAGCAGCCCACGGGCAAAAGTAAAATCTCATCGAACATGAAAAAAATTATTGGAATTGACTTAGGTACTACCAACTCGTGCGTAGCCGTAATGGAAGGCAACGAGTATGTGGTAATCCCCAACAGCGAAGGCCGCAGAACCACTCCTTCGGTAGTGGCTTTTATGCAAAATGGCGAAATTAAGGTAGGTGACCCTGCCAAGCGCCAAGCCATTACCAACCCTAAAAAGACGATCGCTTCGATCAAGCGTTTTATGGGTCGCAAGCATTCAGAAGTAAACAGCGAGCTCAAGTACGTAGCTTATGAAGTGAACAAGGGCGACAACGATACACCACGTGTACAAATCGACGACAAGCTTTACACCCCGCAAGAAATTTCAGCCATGACCCTTCAAAAGATGAAGAAAACGGCTGAAGACTATTTAGGTCATGAAGTGAACGAGGCTGTAATTACCGTACCTGCCTACTTCAACGATGCACAGCGCCAGGCTACCAAAGAAGCTGGTGAAATTGCCGGTTTGAAAGTAGCCCGTATTGTAAACGAGCCTACAGCTGCAGCTTTGGCTTATGGTTTAGACAAAAAGACACAAGACCTCAAGATTGCCGTTTTCGATTTAGGTGGTGGTACTTTCGACGTATCTATCCTAGAATTAGGCGATGGTGTATTTGAAGTAAAATCAACCAATGGCGATACGCACTTGGGTGGTGACGACTTCGACCAAGTAATCATTGAGTGGTTAGCCAATGAGTTCAAAAACGACGAAGGGGTTGATCTTACCAAAGACCCCATGGCGTTGCAGCGGTTGAAGGAAGCTGCCGAAAAGGCAAAAATCGAATTATCGAGCTCCACAGAGAGTGAAATCAACTTGCCATACATTACGGTAGTAGACAACGTTCCTCGTCACATGGTGAAGAAGTTGACCCGTGCGAAGTTCGAGCAATTGGCTGAGCGTTTGGTGCAGCGCACTTTGGAGCCTTGTAAGCAAGCTTTGAAAGATTCTGGATACAGCGTTAGCGATATCGACGAAGTGATTTTGGTAGGCGGCTCAACCCGCATCCCTAAAATTCAGGAAGTAGTAGAGCAATTCTTTGGCAAAAAGCCATCTAAAGGAGTAAACCCCGACGAAGTGGTAGCCATCGGTGCAGCCATCCAAGGTGGTGTACTTACTGGTGATGTAGACGGCGTATTGTTGCTCGACGTAACACCGCTTTCTTTAGGCATCGAAACCATGGGCAATGTAATGACCCGTTTGATTGAGTCGAATACCACCATTCCAGTGAAGAAAAGCCAGGTGTTCAGCACTGCGGCCGACAACCAGCCATCGGTAGAGATCCACGTATTGCAAGGCGAGCGTGCCATGGCTACCGACAATAAAACCATTGGTCGTTTCCACCTCGATGGCATTCCGCCAGCACAGCGTGGTGTACCACAAATCGAAGTAACTTTCGACATTGATGCCAACGGTATTCTCAACGTATCGGCTAAAGACAAGGCAACTGGCAAGGAGCAGAAAATCCGCATTGAAGCTTCTTCAGGCTTAAGCAAAGAAGACATTGAAAAAATGAAGCAGGAAGCTGCTGCCAATGCCGAGAACGACCAGAAGATGCGTGAGGAAGCAGAGAAATTGAACATGGCCGACAACCTCATTTTCAGTACCGAAAAACAGCTGAAAGAGTACGGCGACAAAATTCCCGCAGAAAAGAAAACAACCATCGAAGCTGCCTTAGAAGAGCTCAAGAAAGCACACACCGCTCGCGACTTGGCTGCTATCGAAACTGCGATGACCAGTCTGAATGCCGCTTGGGAAGCTGCATCGGCCGATATGTACAAAGCCACGCAAGAGGCTGAACAAGGAGGCGCTGCCGGTCCAGAAGCAAGTGCGGGTAACAAAACCGAAGATGTAACAGATGTAGATTACGAGGAAGTAAAGTAAGCTTCTTTCCTGTTTCGAAGACCTGCCTCCAAAAAGGCAGGTCTTTTTTTTGCAACGATGTTGCATCTTTAAAAATTATTTAGCAACTTTGTTGCATAATTTAAAAGACATGAAAAAACTCCTATTTCTATCAATCGCCACGAGTATGCTTTTTACAGCATGTAAAAAGGAAGAAACCCCTGACACCCAAAAACCAGTGATTACAGTCACTTCACCGGCTTCAGACCATCTTGACAAAGAGCCAGGAGATACTTTAAATTTAGCAGCCCTCCTTACCGACAATGTAGCTTTGTTAAATGCAAAAATCGACATTCATAAAGCAGGTGACCATGGACACAAAATTACTGGCGAAGGCTGGGAATGGGCAAAAGTGTATGTCATTTCAGGAACAGAGCACAGCCTCACGGAAAGCATTGTCATTCCTGCTGATGCAGAACTTGGGGATTATCACATCACCTTCGAAGCTACAGACAAAGCAGGCAATGCAGCTACACCAGTTGTAGTTGATCTGCATATAGATTAATTTCATTTCAATAAATGTGTGTGCGAAAGGCTGCTCCGGGAGGATGCGGCCTTTCTTTATTTGGGATAAATTCCATAAATAAGAACACTTCTAATTGTCAGAAAAAATACAGACCTTTGTTTCATGTTGCGACGACTTATTTTACTAATTATTGGGTGTATTTCGCAAACAGCCTTCTCACAGGCACAAATGAAAAACGAGTGGCAGGAAATGTTCATTCTAAAATTAGCCCCTCTGACGCTCTTCGACCCATATACGCCTGGTGTTTCCTTGGGCTTAGAATTTCAGCCCTTTGATGCGGCGTCCATACAATTCGAATACAACATCCCTTTTGCCCCTTTGTCGTTTTTCAATTACAACACCGGAAAAATCGACCATAAAACCACCCGTTATAGAGGCGAATTCAGATTTTACCCTGGCCGGCCCGATGAAGCTGCAGCATATTACTTCGCTGCAGAAGGTTTCTTCACAGCCGAAAATTACCGGCGTGAAAACAGCACCTTACTCCGCAACAACGTACTTTATGAGTTTACAACTTCAAATATCAATCGAACAGTAATTGGAGGCGCCATCAAAGGGGGTTACCAGTTTACCATAGGTGGCTACCTCATGTTGGATGTTTTTGCTGGTATTGGTGTGCGAAACGTTGTATTGCGCCATGACGCCAGTGCCCTCTTCCCCAGTGCTTTACTCTTCGACCCCAGGTGGGGTGGAGATCAAAAAGAGGGGGAATTTTGGCGACCGCACATTGCCTTCGGTGCTCGCTTGGGCATATCACTCTATGAACGCTAGTAAAAGCCGGCAATTTTGAAGCTGCATTTTTCGGCAGACACATCCAATAAACAGATGAAATAAGTACCTTAGGGCTGCAAAAAATAGCTCTATGCGTTTACTTCTTTCAGTCACCTTATTTATCATTCTCGGATTAGCAACTTCCCCAAGCATCGGGAAAGGCAAAAAACCTGTTGCCAAAAATCTGAGTTTAGAAGAGATTTTCGCCTCTGGCAAGTTTTCACAACGCTCCGTTTATGGCATCAACAGTTTGAAAGATGGCCAAACGTATGCGTCCATCATTTACGGAGCTTCGCCAAGCATCGTTATTTATAACTACAGCACCGGGGAGGCAGTAGATACCCTGCTGAAACAAGCCTGGCTTACTCCCGAAGGCGCCAAAAGTCCGATTCGTTTTGCTGGCTACAGCTTGAGTGCCGACGAAAGTTTGGTGATGCTGAGCACTGCACCCGAGCAGATTTACCGCTATTCTTCGCGCGAAAACAATTACATTTTCGAGCGCGGTAGCAAGAGACTTTATGCACTCTCTCCCAATGGCAAGCAGGCTTACGCCACCTTTTCACCTGATGGCAAAAAAGTGGCCTTTATGCGCGACAACAACTTATTTATGGTGGATTTGGCGAGCATGACTGAAGCCCAAATCACTTTCGACGGCAAAAACAACGAAATCATCAATGGAGGCACCGACTGGGTATACGAAGAAGAATTTGGTTTTACCCGCGCCTTCTTTTGGTCGCCCAACAGTCAAAGCATCTTTTATTACAAAATAGATGAGCGGCAGGTGCCAGAGTTTGTAATGCCGCTGTATGATGGCCTTTACCCTACCAATTTCACCTTTAAATACCCCAAGGCCGGCGAAAAAAATGCGATTGTAAGCATGCATTTGTTCGATTTGGCCACCGCCAAACATCTATCCGTTGAAACTGGCCCCGAAAAAGACCAGTACATTGCCCGCGCTGGCTGGACCAATGACCCCCAAACAGCTTGGATGCAGCGCGTAAATCGCCATCAAAATAAAGTAGAGTTGCTATTTGTAGATGCTAAAACCGGTCAAAGTAAAGTAGTACTCACCGAAACCAGTGAGCAGTGGGTGGATATACACGACGACCTTACCTTTTTGGAGGATGGCCAAAGCTTTATTTGGAGCAGCGAAAGAAGCGGCTACAACCAGTTGTATTTGTATGGCATGGATGGCCAAATGCGCAAGCAATTAACCAAAGGCGATTACGACTTGGCGAGTTTTTATGGCTACGACCAAAAAAATCAGCGGATTTATTACAGCACTGCCTACCCGAGTCCGATGGAACGCACCGTATACAGTGCCGATTTGAATGGCGGAGAACCGCTCAAATTGAGTCCTGCCCGCGGTAAAAACAGCGCCAACTTCAGTGCCGATTTCAGTCATTACCTGCACTTCCACACCAACGCCAACAGTCCGTTAACCGTAACCATGCACAAAGGCAATGGGGAGCAAATTAGGGTACTGCAAGACAATGCCGAGCTGCGTAAAACGCTTGGGGAGTACAAGCTCGCTAAAAAGGAGTTTTTTGATTTCGACAATGGTGAAGGAGATATTTTGAACGGCTATATGCTCAAGCCGGTGGATTTCAACCCCAAAAAGAAATATCCCGTTTTGATGTTTGTGTATGGCGGTCCCGGCAGTCAAACCGTCGACGCCAGTTTTGGTCAAAACTATATGTGGTTTCAGTACCTCACCCAGCAAGGCTACATCGTGGTATCGATCGACAACCGCGGCACGGGCTTTAGAGGGGCTAAATTCAAAAAGTGCACCTACCAGCAGCTGGGCAAGTATGAAATTGCCGACCAGATGGCCGGAGCCAAGTATTTGGGCGGACTCCCTTACGTAGACAAAGCCCGTATTGGCATGTTTGGCTGGAGCTACGGTGGCTATATGAGTTCTTTGGCCATCACGGTTGGGGCAGACCTATTCAAAACGGCCGTAGCAGTGGCCCCGGTAATTAACTGGCGCTTTTACGACACCATTTACACCGAGCGCTACATGCGTACCCCACAGGAAAATGCTAGTGGCTACGACGACAACAGTCCTTCCTCGCACGCCGACAAACTCAAAGGCAACTACCTGCTCATTCACGGCACCGCCGACGACAATGTGCACTTTCAAAACGCCTTGGTAATGAGCGATAAGCTTGTAAAAGCCAATAAGCAGTTCGACTTTATGGCCTATACCGACAAAAACCACGGCATTGGCGGCGGCACTACCCGTTTGCAGCTTTTCACCAAAATCACCAATTATTTACAGGCCAATCTTTGATTTTTCCACATCCCAAGCTCGAATACTTAATATTTTTATAGATTTGACGATTCTCATTCCTAAAAACCCTTTATGAAAGACATCAAAAAGAATAAGCTCGGTGCAGCAGAGGCCAATTTCAACGCCAGCGGTCACCCCAACGGCTTGTACACCCTCTTTTTCTCCGAAATGTGGGAGCGTTTTTGCTATTACGGCATGCGCACCTTGCTCACCTTGTATTTGGTAAAATCGCTCATGAAGGGTGATGCGGAGGCCTCCATGATTTACGGCTCTTATACGGCTTTGGTATACGCAGCACCCGTGCTTGGTGGTAAATTAGCCGACCAATACCTAGGCTACCGCTTCGCCATTTTGCTTGGGGCTTTGCTCATGGCCATCGGTGAGTTTATGATTTTAGGCGGAAACGAAACCTGGTTGCTCATTGGCATGGGTGCCATCATCATAGGTAATGGCTATTTTAAGGCTAACATCTCCACCATCGTAGGCAAACTGTACGAAGATGGCGATCCACGTCGCGATTCGGGCTTCACCATTTTTTACATTGGCATTAACATTGGCGCTTTGTTGGCCACTACGGTTGTAGCTTACATCGGCGAAACCTACGGCTTTAAATATGGCTTTGGCTTGGCCGGCATCGGCATGTTGGCGGGGATGTTCATTTTTTGGAATGGCCGCAACAACTATGCACATGCTGCAGGTTTGGACATTCGGGAGGCCGCCTATAAAAAGGTAGCTGGTCCTTTGAACATACTGCACCTCATTGTGATTGGTTCACTAGCCTTTATTCCACTCTGTTACTTCTTAATCAGCCAAAACCAAATCATGGACTATTTGCTGCTGGCTATTTTTGCTTATGTGGCATACAGCTTGATTGCTGCTGGCGTAAAAGAAGGTGGTGTGTGGAAAGACCGCATGATTGCTCTGGTGATCTTTATGTTGATCAACATAACCTTCTGGGCTTGTTTTGAGCAAGCGGGTACCTCTTTAACCTTGTTTGCTGACCGCAACGTTGACCGCTCGGTGTTTGGTTGGATCATGCCCGCATCGATGACGCAGTTCTTTAACCCTGCCTTCATCATTATTTTTGGATCTATTTTCTCGGTGATGTGGGTAAAGCTGACCAAAATCGGCAAAAACCCCAACATCCCTATGAAGTTTGCCTTGGGCATTTTGCAACTCGGATTAGGCTTTTTGGTGACCATCATTGCTGTTCAGTTTGCTGAAGATTTTAAAGTACCGATGATTACTTTGGTCGCGCTTTATTTGCTGCATACTACGGGAGAACTCTTTTTATCGCCCATTGGCTTGTCGATGGTAACGAAATTGGCGCCTCGCAACATTGCGGGTACAGCCATGGGTGGCTGGTTTTTAAGCTTTGCCATCGCGAACTTTGTGGCAGGCAAGATTGCGGCCATCACAGGTGGAGAAGCAGGCGTAACCCTCACCATTGAAGAAGGTTTGAATACTTATCTCAGTGTTTTCTCAAATATTGGTTTTGTGTTGGTAGGCATTTCTATCTTAATCATGATTTTGAGCAAGCGCCTCAACAAGCTGATGCACGGCGTAGTTTAGGCCGACCCAAAAGTAAGTCCATAAAAAAAGCACCTATCGCTAGGTGCTTTTTTTATGCTTTTGATTTGCTTAAAACGGCAAATCGTCGGGCGTGCCTGGATCAAAGTGACCGTAATCGGGAGCGGCGTCGGCCATGCTGCCGCTGTTGGCACCATCCATAGCTGCTACTTTCCAAGCTTTTACTTCGGTGTACCAGCGACCGTTGTATTCGCGGCTTTCTACATCGATGGCCA
This sequence comes from Sphingobacteriaceae bacterium, assembly GCA_030682795.1. GTDB lineage: Bacteria > Bacteroidota > Bacteroidia > UBA7662 > UBA7662 > PNNG01. The sequence goes on along the minus strand of JAUXNJ010000012.1, from coordinate 16,034 downwards.
CTTGTACTTTGGTGCCTTCGCGCAAAGGAAAAGTATCAATTTTATCACCCCAAGCGCTGATGCACACTTTTTTAGGGTATTGTCCTTCTGTTTCGAGAATAAATTCCCGCTTGCGCCAGGTGTTTCCGCTTTTGCCTTGTCCACTCACTTCTGGGAGCAAACTGTGAATCGTTCCTTGTATTTCCATGATTTTTGCTTCAATCCACAAATTTAAACGAACAAAGTTGCGCCACGTAAAATGTGGATAAAAGAGGAAAAGCCTTTGCTTTTAGAGCGGCTGTTTGAGCACGGCAGTCATCAACGCCAAAACATTGGCATATACTGGCTTTTTGGGATGGGGATACAGGCGGATTTCGAGTCGGGTGCGGATTTGCTCAATGTAAATGGCTTCTATCACTAACAAATCGCCTTTGATGAAGCGCGACATCAACATCCGCTTCCACCAGGCACATTTCGGTTGAAACAAATAACGCTGGTGTACCTCTACCCCTTGCTCTGGGTCGAGCGCTTTCCAACTTTCGGCTTTGGCCACCGCAAAATCGAGCTGGGCACAACGTTCTTTCAGCAAATCGAGCAAAAACAAAGTGGCAGAAGTATGAGCGCTACCGGTTAATTCGTACACCAATCTGCTTAACTGCTGGTCGTTGCGCCACTGACAAACGGTTTCCGAAAAGAAACTACCTTCAAAAGCTTTCTGAAAGGCCTGCATCACTTCGCGGTGGGATCCCGCCTTTTTCCAGTCGTGGTATTGCTTTTTATAATCAAGCGAGCGCACAATGGCCGATTTGCGCACAATGCCATGGCGAATGCGCAATTCTTCCGCAGTGCGGGGATCAAAGTATCGGGTAATGCTCACTACTTTAAAACAATCAAATCCAGCCGTTGTTCAATTAATCTCATAAAAATACAAAAGCCTGCTATTTTTGCAGCAGGGTATGCGTACCCGAAGACCATACAGATGAATTTAACTTTTTACGGCGCTAGTCGTCAAGTCACCGGCAGCATGTACCTGCTCGAATTAAACGACGGCTATCGCATCCTCATAGATTGCGGCTATGACCTCGAACGCGGGCGCAAGCTACAACCCGCTTCCGACGAAGGCTTCTTCCCTTTTGAACCCAGCAGCTTAAATGCGGTCTTGCTAACCCATGCCCACGTGGACCACTCCGGCAACATTCCCAATCTTTATAAAGAAGGTTATGATGGCCAAGTGCTCTCCACGCTGCCAACTTATTATTTGGCGGGTTTGCTGCTCAAAGACAGCGCCATGCTCAATGCCAAGCGCATGAATACTGCCGCACCCCGTTCGCGGAAGCGTAAAAAAGGAAGCAGCACCGGGAACATGGATACTACCGGCATGTATTTCGACCGGCATGTAGACGAAACCCTCGAGCGCTTTGTGCCCATCAGCTACCAAAAGCGTTTTCAGATGCGCAAGGGGGTGCACGTCACCTTCAACCAAGCGGGGCACCTGCTTGGCGCCGCCAATATTTTGTTAGAGATTGAAGAAGATGGCCAAACCAAACGCATTTGTTTCAGCGGCGATGTGGGCCGTAAGAATTATCCGCTGCTCCCCGACCCGATTCCCATTCCGCAGGTCGATTACCTGATCAGCGAAAGCACTTACGGCGGTCGCTTTCACAAAGATGGCAGCGATGCAGAAGGCATTTTGCTCGACATCATCCAAAAAGCTTGTGTAGAACAGGCGGGAAAGTTGCTCATTCCAGCCTTTAGCGTTGGCCGCACCCAAGCCCTGCTGTTTGTGCTGCACAAATTGAGCATCGAAGGCAAACTGCCTCAGATTCCCATTTATGTAGACAGTCCCATGGCCATCGAAAGCACCCAAGCCTACCAAGAGCTGCACCGCTTTATGAACGACGAAGCCCGCGAAATGGTGGCCGAAACCGAAGATTTGTTCAGCTTTGAGCAGCTCAAATTTGTGCAGCGCATTGGCGAAAGCAAAGCTATCAGCGACCATTATCGCCCTGCCATCATCATTTCTGCTTCTGGCATGCTCGAAGGCGGTCGCATCCAAACCCACCTCAAGCAGCAACTGCAAAACAACAAAGCCACCATCTTTTTTATTGGCTACGTGGCCGAGGGCACGGTTGGACGTAAATTGTTAGATGGCGCCACCAGCATCACGATAGAGGGCCGCCGGGTAGAGGTGCATGCCAGCATGGCTTATACAGATGTGTTTAGTGGACATGCCGACCACAACGGCTTGATGGAATTTGTGGGGAGTCAGGACCCCGCCAAACTCAAAAAACTCTTCCTTACCCATGGCGATTTAGAGGCCATGTATGCCTTTAAAGATGCCCTTGTGGAGAAAGGATATGAAACAATCCTTCCAAATAAAGGCCAAATGTTCGAACTTTGAGAAAAATCACGATATGAAAAAATTACTCTTTTTAGCAATTGTAGCGGCCTTTTTAACGGCTTGCGGTCAGGATAAAGCCAAAGTAAAACAAATCGACGACCAAGCTGTGGCCATCCACGATGAGGTGATGCCAAAGATGGGCGATATTATTGCCCTCAAAGGTGAGCTCAAGGCCAAAATCGAGAGTCTCGACAGCACCCAGCTCGATGCACGCACAGCTCATGAGCAGGTACTTGAAGCGTTGATGGTGGCTGAAGAAGGCATGAAAGATTGGATGCATGGCTATGTAGTACCCGATTATAAAAAATCTTTGGAAGAGCTTGAGCCATTGGTACAAGCCCAGCTCGAAAGCATTGAAACCGTGAAGGCCAATATGGAAAAGAGCATCGCCGATGCCAAAAATCTCCTTGGCAAATAAGTTATTCATAGCAGTATGCTTGCTTTTGGCGGCCTGTGGGACCGAAAAAGCAGCTGAACCCCTGCCGATTTTAGGGCCAATGGAATTGGTGCAGGCCAGCGACGGCAGCATCGACACCTTGTTTGCACCTTACCCTTGGTTTGCTTTTGAGGACCAACAGGGTTTGGTGGTCAATCCTGATTCATTAACAGGACAAGTGCTGTTGGTAGATTTTTTCTTCAGCACCTGTCCTACCATTTGTAAAGACCTGCTCAGCAGTCTCCAAAAAGTATATGCGGTGCATGGCAACGACCCCCGCTTACGCATTTTATCGCATTCGGTAGATGGCACCTACGATACGAAGGAGGTGTTGGCGGCTTATGCCGAGCAAGCTGGCGCTACCAACCGCAATTGGCTTTTTTTACGTGGGGACGAAGCTGAAGTCTACAACATTGCAAAAACAGCCTATTTGTCCTATGTGGCCGTAGACAGCACCGCTCCCGGCGGCTTTTTGCATAGCGGTCACCTCATTTTGTTGGATACAAACCGCAAAATCAGGGGCGTTTACGACGGTACATCGGCTGAAGAAGTAGCTCGACTGCTGAAAGATTTGCCAAAATTGCTTAATTCGGGCGGGGCCTAACACCTTTTTTAAGTTTAAGCGTTAATGCTTTGAACGTTTTATTTTTATCCACCCGGATTTATTAAATATGAAGCAAGCTGTTGTAGGATTACACGCCCTCGAAGTGGCACTCCCTGCCCTTTCTTATCCCATTAAAGATTTAGCTGCCTTACGAGGACTAGAATACGATAAGCTCCGTTTTGGACTAGGTTTAGAAAACATGGCGGTGCCCGATGCCAACGAAGATGTGGTTACTTTAGCTACACAGGCTGTTATTGGCTTGATGACCAAGCAGCAACTCGCACCAAAGGCCATTGGTCGTCTTTATCTCGGAACAGAAAGCGCGGTTGACGGTGCCAAGCCCACCGCCACCTATATTTTAAGTCTGTTAGAAAGCTATTTTGCCCCTCAATACGGCCACAATTGCTTTGAGCATTGCGATGTGGTTGACCTCACTTTTGCTTGCATTGGTGCTGTGGATGCCTTGCAAAATTGCAACGACTGGGTGGCCAACGACCCGACGCGACAAGCCATTGTAGTGGCTTCAGACACGGCTCGCTACCGATTAAATTCAACCGGCGAATATACCCAAGGCGCTGGTGCGGTGGCCCTGCTGTTGCGGCATGAACCTGCTTTGCTGAGTTTTGGCAAATATTGGGGCGTGAGCACGGCTGGCGTACATGATTTTTACAAGCCTATTCGCAGTCAGCGTAAAAGTCAGCTGGTGCAAGACATACTTACCGCTGCCCAAAGCACAGCCGATCCTGCCGCCGTGCTAGCAGCCCTGGCCGAGCAAGAACAACCGCTTTTGGGCAACGCAGATGCTGATTTGCAGGTGCATGACGACACACCTGTTTTCGATGGCCAATACTCCAACCAATGCTACCTCGACCGCGTGCAAGGTGCCTTGGCTAGCTTCAGTACACTCAGCGGCGCTACCGATTTAATGAGCGAGCGTTGGCAAGGATTGCTGTTCCACCTGCCCTATGCTTTTCAAGGCAAAAGAATGGCCAGCAGCGCTTTGATGCGTGAATTGATCGCCTTAGGGAGCTGGTCGAGTCTTTTTCCAGACATTCCTGTTGAAGCAGCCGATGAAAAAGCCTTTGCCAAAAGCGACTATTATAAAGATTTTGTTGCCCATAAACTGGCCCCTGCACATTTGGCCTCCATGCAGGTAGGTAATTTATACACCGGCTCCATCTTTTTAGCCTTGGCAAGCTGGTTGGAGGCACAAAAAGATCAAGCCATCAGCGGTAAACTGGGCTTCATTGCCTATGGTAGCGGCTCCAAAAGCAAGGTATTTGAGGGCGAATTGCAACCCCAATGGCAAGCCGCTGCCGCCCACATCCAACTGCATGCAAAACTCGCGAATAGGGAAGTTATCGACAGCAGCACCTACGAAAAATTGCACAAAGGAGAAGGGCAAGTAATGGCTAAAAAAGCCAAATTGGTGGAGAAAATAGGCTATCGTTTGGATGGCTCCACCCCTTGGCTGTTGACCTACCAACTTAACGCAACCATCAACGTTTAAACATCGATGTTCCCTTAAAAAAGGTTAAGATGCGTCGGTCTTTTTACAAAAAATTGTGTTAATTGCTTCAGAAAACCGACATTTGATACTTATGAAAAAAATCCTTGCCCTTCTAAGTTTTGTGCTTTTTACAACCGCCCTGGCCACAGAAGTTTCTGCGCAAGCAGCTCCAAAACCACGTAAGAGTCCATTGGCAGTTAGCCAACTCAAATCCGGCAAAACCTACATCCGCATTTTATACTCACAACCGCATAAAAACGAGCGTGAAGTTTTTGGCGGTTTGGTACCCTACGGTAAAGTTTGGCGCTTAGGTGCCAACGAGGCCACTGAAATTACCCTCACGCACAAAATCAAAATCGGCGGAAAAACCTTGCAGGCAGGTACCTACACCATATTTGCCATTCCCACTACTACTAAATGGACCATCATTTTCAATAAAGACGTTGGTCTTTGGGGAGATTATGACTACAAAGCAACCAATGATGTTTTGCGATTTGATGTGCCAGTGAAGGCTGTTGACCAAGCTTGGGAGGCTTTTACCATCAAATTCGACAAAGCAGGCAGGTCAAGTACCTTGACCATGGTTTGGGACAAAACATCGGTAGAAATACCCGTTGAGATCCTGAAGTAATATTTTTAGCACACACATACATTGAAGAAGTTTTTTTGGTTGGCAACAAGCTTGATGTTGCTAGGGTTGCTCTTGGCCACTCAAACATTGCTGGCGCAAGCTCCGCCCGCTGGTCGCGCTACGATGCCTGCAATTGGCAAAATATACGGCAAGGTATTCGAGGCAGGCAGTCGTACTGCTGTTGAATATGCCACCGTTACGGTTTTGGCTTTGAAAAAAGACAGCATCGTTGGCGGAAGCCTGGTACGTAGCAATGGTGATTTTGCCATCGACAAACTGCCTTTTGGCATGTACCGTGTCAAAATCAGCTTCATCGGCTACAAAACACTCGAAAAACAAGTCAGCATTACTCCTCAGAAGTACGAGCAGGACTTAGGCAATCTGCGGCTCGAAATTGATGCAGCACAATTGGCCACGGTAGAAATTACCGAAGAGCGCAATACGATGGCCTTAGGTATCGACCGCAGGACGTACAATGTAGACAAGGACCTCACCAGTCAGGGCGGCACCGGTTTAGATGTGATGCGCAACATCCCTGGCCTTACGGTGGATGCCGACGGGGGTGTGAAATTACGCAACGCCTCCCCTACCATTTTTGTAGATGGCAGGCCTACTACCCTTACTTTAGAGCAAATTCCCGCCGAGCAAATCGAGCGCATAGAAGTCATCACCAATCCTTCTGCCAAATACGATGCTTCCACCACTGGCGGTATCCTCAACGTGGTACTCAAGAAAAACACCAAGCCTGGTTACAACGGGGCCGTTAATGCAGGCATTGGTACCAACACCCGTTACAATGTGGGTGGCAACATCAATGTGAAAGAAGGCAAAGTGAACGTATTTACCTCCTACAACCTCAATGTAAATCGTTTTGATGTGGAAGGCTTTACCGACCGCGAAAACTTTAGTTCAGAGCAATTGGTGAGTGGCTTTCGGCAAGACAATGTGGCCACCTCCGGAAGACAATTCCAGTTTGTGCGTTTTGGGGCAGATTATCAAATCTCCAATCGCAACTTACTTACCGTTTCGCAAAACTTTGGCGGAGGTAATTTTGACAACAACGAGCGCCAAAGCTTCAGCACTTTCGATGGCAACCGGCAATCGGTAAGCACCGGCACCCAATTTAACGAGCAGGCCAATTTCTGGCGCAACTCCAGCATGCAGGTAATTTTTAGGCACAATGCACCCAAGGCGGGCAAGGAATGGACCACCGACCTTACCTACAACCGTTCGCGCAACGGCACCGACGCTTTGTACAGTCTCAACAGCTTGAATCCTGCTGGGGACACACTTCCAGGCATGCCGCGTTTGCAGAAAAACGATGGAGGTGGCCAAAACCAGGTGGTTACTTTTCAGTTCGACTATGTAGACCCACTGACCGAAAAAACCAAATTAGAATGGGGACTGCGGTCGAATTACCGCCAAAACAGCTCTGATTTAGACGTACGCATCAAACAAGGAGCGGCTGACTTTTTGCCAGATACCTCCTTAACCAATTATTTTGTAGTCGACGACATCATCAATGCCGCCTACATCAATATGAGCAGTTCTTACCGCAAGTGGAATTACCAGGCGGGTTTGCGATTTGAACAAACTTATTTTGTAGCCGACATCACCAACAAAGGCCAGAACTTCAGCTACATTTATCCCGATGGGCTAGATAATTTGGGCAAAGCCCTCTTCCCCAGCGTTTTTTTATCGCGCAAATACGGCGAAAACCGCGAGTTTCAGGCCAATTTCAGTCGCAAAGTCAACCGCCCCGGCTTTTTCCAAATGATGCCCTTCATCATGTTTGCCGATGCCCAAAGCTTCCGCATTGGCAACCCGGCTTTAGCGCCCGAGTTTTTCAACATCGCCGAAATCAATTACAGCCAAATCTTCAAAAAAGGCAATTATTTAGGCTCCTTGTACTTCCGCCAAACGCAGGATGTAATTACCAATTACGTGTATGTGTTGCCAACCGACTCCAGCATTTTGGTCAGCAGCTTCATCAACGGCAACAACCAATACAGTTATGGCACCGAGCATACGGTGAAATATTCGCCCATCAAAACCTTTGACCTGACTTTGAATGCCAACGTTTTTTACACCGACATAGAAGGTGGCGATGCCATCGGCAATTTAAACAACCAGGGCTTTAGCTGGAACACCAAGCTCATTGCCTCTTACCGACTGCCGAAAGCCTGGACCCTGCAACTCAATGGCGAATACGAGGCACCGCGCATCATTCCGCAAGGCCGCACCAACCATGTATATGGTGCCGATTTTTCGGTGAATAAAGCCTTGACCAAAAGCTGGACCCTGAATTTGAGTCTGGTAGATATTTTCAATACCCGCCGCTTTGGTGCGTTTTACAGCACGCCCTTCTTTACCCAGGAGTTCATTCGCCGCCGCGACACCCGTTTTTTGCGCTTCACCGTGAGCTATCGCTTTGGAGAGTTTGACGCGTCTTTGCTCAAGCGCATGCGCCGGCCAAGTGGTGGCGGAGGCGGCATGGACATGGATTTTTAAGTCGGCTTAGCGGGTACTTTTGTTTTTATCACTGGGAATGCCTTCGAGCACATCGAGGATGTCTTTCACCATGGCATTCTGATGCACCGACTGTAAAAACTTGCCCTTGGCATTGAAGATGTAGGCCGAAGGAATAAACATTTCGCCGAAATAGCCGTAAAAAGCAGCGTCTACATCGAGGCCGAAGTGGATGTTTGGCTTCTCCCAAAGGTTGGCCTTTTGTGCATAGCGGATGGCATCGGCCTCGTCAAAGCGGGTTACAAACACAAAATCGATGTCTTGCAACTGCTCCAACTGCCGGCCAATGTCGGCACCAAGGGCTTGGCAGTGTTCGCAGTCGGGACTAAAATACAGCACCACCGTTTTAGCCGAACGCAAATCCGATTTACTGATGTTGCCTGTGCCCCCAATTTTGGGAAATTTGAACCTTGGCAATTTTTCTAACTGACCTTTTTCGCCAATGCCGGTTTCGGGATTGATTTTCTGATAGATAACGTAGCCAAGTATAAAAATAGCCACGAGGGCAATGCTTCCTTTGAGGATTTTTTCGATGGTCATATTGCGCAATTAACGCTCAAAAATAGGGAAATTATGGGCAATAGCGCGGCGGCGGCTAGAAGGATGCTGGGGAAATGACAAAAGGGAGATCGTGGCTTCAATTGCTATTGTTTGTTAAGGTGGTAAACTCAAAAGTTATTATCGCTGTTCTCTCCCTACATTCACACACAATACATCTCCATGAACATACTGCTTACAGGAAGCACCTCCGGCATTGGTGCCGCTACCGCCGAAATTTTAACCGCACAAGGCCATTCGCTGTGGTTGCTCAACCGCAATGCTTCCAAAACGGCCCAACAAATTGCCCAACTCAAACAGCAACATCCCAATGCGGAGTTGCATTTTGTGCCCTGCGATTTGAACGAGCTTTCGAGCGTAGCGCAGGCGGCAGCGGGTTTAAAAACGGTTTCGCAAATTGATGTGCTTATTAACAATGCGGGGGGACTCACCAGCAGCCGTGAAACCACACCCGATGGCTTTGAAATGCAGCTTCAAATGAACCATTTAGGCCATTTTCTGCTCACAAATTTGCTGTTGCCGCAGCTTTTGGCCAGCAAAGCCAAGGTCATCAATGTAAGTTCTGAGGCGCACCGCGCAGGCAAAATCGACCTCCAAAACCTGCAGCTCAACAGCGGCTGGAGTGCTTTCGGTGCCTATGCCAATGCCAAGCTGTGCAATGTGCTTTTCACCAAAGCGCTGCATGAGCAGTACCAATCGCAAGGACTCACGGCCTATGCCCTGCACCCCGGCGTGGTAAATACCGGCTTTGGCGATGGCTTGGGCAAGATGAAGTGGATGTGGCAGCTCATGACGCCCTTTTTGATTACCCCAGCCAAGGGCGCCGCCACAACCATCCACCTGGCCACCCAACCGGCGGCACGATTGCAATCGGGCGCTTATTACAAAAGCCAAAAAGTAAAGGCCAATGCCGCTGCTGGCAACGACCCCGCGCTGATCAACGGCTTGTGGACCGCTAGCGAGGCTTTGGTAGCTCCTTGGTTGAAGGCTTAAAGACGGAAACGCAGTCCGAGCCGCAACCAACGACCCGGCATCGGCACCGTTCCTATTTCGCGGTAAGGCGTGTTGAACACATTGGTGGCTTGCACAAACAACTCTCCCTGCTTCCATAACTTCCGCGACAATTGCACATCGCTGATGGCAAAGGCTTCGTTTTGGTTCATGCGCTCGAAAATGCGGAGGGTAGCGCTGGCTTGGATCTTGGCTGGTAATTGCAACACCGCCGCCAGCACCATTTGATGCCGCAGGTTTTCGAGGATGTAGCGCGATTGGAAGCCGGCCTGGATGGCAAAACCCGCATTGATGTAGGTATAGCCAATACGTGCACTGCGCAACAGGCCTTTGGAGCGCTTGTACTGCAACTCGGCTTCTGCCCCACGGCTAACCACTTCAATGAAGTTATTGGCCTGCCACGGACTTAAGGCGTCGGGCCGCACCCACTCAATGAGTCGTGAAGCATCGCGCACAAACACCGCCCCACTCAAAAGGAAGGATTTGTAGAAATAACGGCTGCCAATTTCATAGGTCCAGGCTTGTTCGGGCAAGAGGTTGGGGTTGCCGAGGTTGGCCGGACTCTGATAATACAAATCGGTATAGGTCGGCACCCGAAACGATTGGGCCAAGTTGGCGTACACATTGAGTCCTTTAGCCGGAAAAAAGGCCACATCCACCCCCGGATAAGCGCGCCAGCCATAATCGCTGATGCCATTGAGGTAGATGCCGGGCGTGAGCTGCCATTTTTTACCCGACAAGCGATGTTCACCGTAAAAACCTCCAATTTGGCGCTGGTGGATGCCCAGGTTGCTGCTCACTATGCTTTCGTAGCGCCATTCCGCCCCAAAGGCGGAGGTACCGAGCTTGTTGTCGATGCTACCGTTCCATTCAACCCCACCTACCCTGCTGATGTGGTGGTTGTGGAAGTCTGAAGGCCGTTCGCGGTTGAAAAAATAATCGTCTTCGTGCTGGCGGTAATAGCTCCGCAGATCGCTTTTCCAATTGCCCTCCCCCATTTTCCAGCCTGCTGCGGCAAAGATGGTTTTGGTTTTTTCGAATTGATCTTTGAAGTTTTCGTTGGCATAAAAGCCGTTGGCGCCAAAAGCACGCTGGTTATAGCCAGCCATGGTGTATATTTTGTGGATGCCGAGCTGCCGTTGGGCGTCGTAAAACACATTGGCCATGCTAAAATCGGTATTAAAGCGGTAGCCGGAGGAGCCATTGAGTCCTGCCGAAAGGCTCTGCTGCCACTTCCCCACCGGCAAATGCAGGGCGAGGTTGCCTTGGTAGAGGCCATGCTGACCGCCGCTGAGGCTGCCGCTGAGTCCTTTTTGCGCCCCCGGCTTGGTAATGATGTTGATGGCGCCGGCAAAGGCGTTGGGACCGTAGATGCGGGTGCCAGGACCTTTCAGCACTTCGATGCGCTCAATTTGATCGGGATGCACCACCAAATTCAACAAATGGTGGCCGGTTTGTGGGTCGCTGAGCTTGATGCCATTGAGCAGCACAAGCGTTTGGTCGAAGGAGCCGCCGCGGATGCCCACATCGGCTTGCACGCCTTGGGGACCGCGCTGGCGGATGTCTACCCCCGGCACATAGCTCAAAATTTCGGCTACATTTTGCGCGGGCAATTGTTCGATGTCGCTGCGCTGCAGGATGTTCATGCTGCGGGCCGACTGAGAAAATGGGGTTTGAATGCGTTCCCCGGCTATTTCTACATCTTGCAAGGCAATGGTGGTATCAAGTAAAGTGGTTTGGGCCTGCGTGCTCAACATCCCCCCTACAACCAAAGCCATGGTGCTGAAAATTGCTTTCATGGGGGGCAAAGGTAAAAGATGCGGGGACTTTAGCCAATGCTTTTTCATTGAAATTGCCTCCGCGGCTGTCTTCCCCAAACGAGAATAAAAGCGTATTTTTGCGGCTTCGAATTATAAGTCCATGAACCGCAGCCAGGAAATCGCCCGCCGTCGCACCTTCGCCATTATTTCGCACCCCGATGCGGGCAAGACTACCCTCACCGAAAAATTCCTGCTGTTTGGAGGGGCTATTCAGTCGGCCGGCGCCGTAAAAAGCAATAAAATCAAAAAATCGGCTACCTCCGACTTCATGGAAATCGAAAAGCAGCGCGGCATTTCGGTGTCTACCTCGGTAATGGGCTTTGAGTACAACGGTCGGCGTGTGAACATTTTGGACACGCCGGGTCACAAAGACTTCGCCGAAGACACCTACCGTACCCTGACGGCGGTTGACTCGGTGATTTTGGTGGTGGATGCCGCCAAAGGCGTGGAAGAGCAAACCGAAAAGCTCATGGCGGTGTGCCGCATGCGCAATACGCCGGTGATCATTTTCATCAATAAAATGGACCGCGAAGGCCAAGATCCTTTCGATTTGTTGGAGGAACTCGAAGAAAAACTCAACATCAAAGTCACGCCCCTCACCTGGCCCATCAGCAAAGGCGCCACCTTTAAGGGCGTTTACAATATGTACCGCAAGCAGCTCAACCTGTTTGCACCCAATAAAACCGGTATATCAGATGAAGTAAGCGCGTTTGAGGACCTCAACGACCCCAAGCTCGACCAAATCATTGGCAAGTATGCCGCGCAACTGCGTGAGGAAGCCGAGTTGGCGGCCCTTTACCCAGCATACGATCGCGAAACCTATTTGGCAGGCGAAGTAGCACCTGTGTTTTTTGGCAGTGCGCTCAATAATTTCGGGGTGCAGGAGTTGCTCAACACCTTTGTGGAAATAGCACCCGAGCCGCGGCCGCGTTTGAGCAGCACGGGGGAAGTAAAGCCGGAAGACCAAAAACTCTCCGGTTTTGTGTTTAAAATACACGCCAACCTCGATCCTAACCACCGCGACCGCATTGCTTTTATGCGCATTTGCTCCGGGGTATTCGAGAAAAACACCTTTTACTTCCATCCCCGCCTCAAAAAGAAATACCGTTTTTCAACGCCCATCATGTTCCAGGCCAACGACCGCACCAATGTGGAAACCGCCTATCCCGGCGATGTGGTGGGTTTGTACGATACGGGCAATTTCAAAATTGGTGATTCCTTGACCGAAGGCGGCGCCTTTTTCTTCAAAGGCATTCCCGCTTTTTCGCCTGAACTGTTTCGGATGGTTGAAAACAACGATCCATTTAAGGCCAAGCAGTTCGAAAAAGGGCTCAAGCAGCTCACCGACGAAGGGGTGGCACAGCTTTTTACCCAGCAGCCCGGTAACCGCAAAATCATTGGCACGGTGGGAGAACTGCAATTTGACGTTATTCAGCACCGTTTGTTGCACGAATACAGCGCCAAAGTAAGCTTCAGAGGCTTGCCTTATTTAAAAGCTTGTTGGATTGATTCGGAGGATGAAGCTGCGGTAGAGGAGTTTTTCCGCTATAAAAAAGACCATTTGGCCTACGACAAAGACAACCGTCCTGTTTACCTCGCCGACAGTTTATGGATGCTCCAAAGGGCCATTGACGAAAACCCGAAATTGAGTTTCAAATTCTCTTCCGAAATCATTGTGTCGGAAGATGCTGAGGAAAACGCCTGATTATTGGCCTAAGTACACCTTGAGGGCACGACTGCGGCTGGTATTGCGCAGGCGACGGATCGACTTTTCTTTGATTTGACGCACCCTTTCGCGGGTAAGACTGAATTTATCGCCAATTTCTTCGAGTGACAACGGTGGAATGCCGCCCAAGCCAAAGTAAAACCGCAACACATCGGCCTCGCGGTTGGTTAAGGTGCTCAGGGCCCTTTCTACCTCGCGACGTAGCGATTCGCTCATGAGGCCGTTGTCGGGCCGCACCTGGTCATCGTCCTGCAGCACATCTAGCAGTGAATTTTCTTCCCCATCGGCAAAAGGCGCGTCCATCGACACATGCCTGCCCGATACCTTCATGGTGTCTTCCACATCGTTTACCGTCATGTCGAGCACCTCAGCCAGCTCTGCAGCTGTAGGTTCACGCTCAAACTGCTGTTCGAGTTGGGAGAAGGCTTTGGAGATTTTATTGAGGGAGCCTACGCGGTTGAGCGGCAGGCGTACAATGCGCGATTGCTCGGCCAGGGCCTGCAAAATCGACTGTCGGATCCACCAAACGGCATAAGAAATGAACTTAAAACCCCTGGTTTCGTCGAAGCGTTGCCCTGCTTTGATCAAGCCCAAATTGCCTTCATTGATCAAATCGCCGAGGGTGAGTCCTTGATTTTGGTATTGCTTGGCCACCGACACCACAAAGCGCAAATTGGCCTTGGTAAGTTTTTCAAGTGCCCGTTGGTCGCCTTGTTGGATACGTTTGGCCAATTGCACTTCTTCATCCGCCGTAATCAAATCCACCTTGCCAATTTCTTGTAAATATTTGTCAAGCGACTGGCTTTCACGATTGGTGATTTGCTTACTGATCTTTAGTTGGCGCATACAATTGGTTTTGCTTGACGCACAGCACGACCTTCCTAAAAAATCAGCTGCAACGTGAAGTGTAAAGAAACTCTAATTAAGGCAGTTCGCACCACCTTGTCAAGTACCTAGCGCATTTTATACCTATGATTTTTTCAAAACTTTAAATAAATCAGCAATATTTTTAGAAAAGGCAGATTAGCGTTGTATTTATATGGTGTTACTATATGGGAATTGAGTTATCCATAAGGATACTGAGTTCCCCCCTATTCTTCGGATGCTTTTAATTAGAGTTTTCAGGCATTTGTGAGGTCCTTCCTCACAAGTTAACGAATTACCTTACAAAGCGAGTGTGGCACTTGAGATTTCTCTCCTTCCTTGTAGCATATTAAACCCAAACCTGCTAAATCTGTGCTCTTCTTAACAACACCGGGCGAAAGTGAAGCAACCTCTACTTACCAAAGCAGTTATTTCATTCAGGCTCCAATAAAGGAAAAATATAGCCTATTTCTGGCTTCTTTACATAATATACCACAAAGAAGCTATTCGCATTTACCAAGGAATCACGTTCCAATCCATATGGAAGTCTTTGTTTACGCTCATATATTTTATTATTGACGACATATTGGTATGTTATTGTTACCCTATCCATTTGTGGAGGACCGTTTGGAAAATTATACACTAAAACACTGTCTATATCCTTCTCCTCAAAATAAGGTCTGTGAAAATGCATTATGCCCATTTTTGTATCCTGCGGATTAACTAAAGCCATAAATTGTTCCCCTATTTTTAAACCATCTATAAATCTGCCTTGCTCACGTATTTTATATATCCGACCATCCAATATATATTCCCAGATAACAGAATTTCTCCGACCAAAACCAACAATAGTCCCGATCGTTTCTTCTCCATTCTCATGCAACTTTCTTGTATCATGTCTCTCAATTAAGATAATGGGAAGACTAATAGCGGCCAAAATCAACACTGCTAAGAAGTTCTGAAACCACTTTTTCTTGTACATTTGAAGATTATTCATTTAGTTGTTTAACATCTTCAAGGGACAAACTTTTGCTCAAGTCTGTTATTTTATCTATCGTCACCTGATTACCTGCCATGTCGCTGTTCAATTGGTTTAATTGATCTACCCTTTTAGCATGTCCTTTACTTCCGGTCGCGGAATTTCGGAGCTGGCGAGTAATATCATCGGCCTTTTTAGCAATATCTTTATTAAGGGCTGCACCTAATACCTTTTTAGCAATATCTCCAATACCTCCAGCCATAAGTTCAATGCCCACATCTGATGTTTTTTTTGCATTGATTTCCATTACCTGCCCACAAATTTCGATAACTTTACCATCTGGAAACACCATCCTAGAACC
Source organism: Sphingobacteriaceae bacterium (assembly GCA_030682795.1). Lineage (GTDB taxonomy): Bacteria > Bacteroidota > Bacteroidia > UBA7662 > UBA7662 > PNNG01. Next base: position 625 of record JAUXNJ010000012.1, on the reverse strand, counting down.
CAAGGCCTCTATCGTAACATCTACTGAACCTTCACCTCCTGTTTTAACATCTAATACAGCTCCAGCAGTTACTCCTGAGGCGGCACTAATAAGCTTACCCAATTTACCTAATTTGGCAACACACGAGAACCCACCTGTTGCTCCACCCGCAACTGCAGCTATGCCAACATCAACCCAGTCGATTCTATTCCATTTTTGTCCTGTTGCTGCGTTGCTTGCAATTTGAATTGCAATTTCTGCGGCCCCTCCTAATACTACTCCCCATGGGAATCTTCCGTCAGGGTCTATTAAGCCAATAGGGTTGTTGAGCGTATAATTGTACGGTGACCACGAAGGCAACTTATGCGTCATCGGATCCACACTCAACCAAATACTCAGCCCCGCATCGTAGTAACGTGCCCCGAAGTAACTGAGGCCCGTCTCTATGTCCCGCTCCTTCCCGCTAAAAGTATACGGCGTGTAATAAGCCGCCGTGTTTTGCTGGTGCACTAAATCCTCTCCGAAAGGCATGTACTGCAAATGCTGTGTGGCAATGCCGCCACCATCGGTGAGGAAGCTGCTGCTGCCCAGGTGGTCGGAGTGGTAGAAGAAGATGTTGGCTTCAGTAGCATCGCGCACCCCTGCC
>JAUXNJ010000011.1 GCA_030682795.1 Sphingobacteriaceae bacterium | reverse complement strand
CCTGGCCAAAGGCACCTATGTAGTGCAGTTGGTGAGCGGCGCAAGTGTAAAAACCGTAAAAGTTATTTTCTAAGCAATAAACGACCTTATAGATATGAAAAAGTTCCTTCACATTAGCTTGGCCATCGTTGCCTTGATCGTTATAAGTCAGGTAGCCATGGCGCAGCCTCAACCCCCAGCATCCCCCGAAGCCGTGCCCATCGACGGCGGCTTGAGTCTGTTGCTCGCTGCTGGTGCCGGTCTCGGTGCCAAAAAAGCCTGGGACGCCCGCAAACGCAGCTGATTTTTTTGCACCGTTGAAATACATCAGCTGTAGTTAAAAAAATAACCAAACAGCTTAATGAATCTTGCGTGATTCACAACTTCAAAACTGGCGCCTTGGTGCTGGTTTTGTTGTTTTCGAGCAATTCAGGACCATGTAAAGACCAAAATCACCTGCAAATGTCCCCAATTAAATATGCTTTAAAACAGCTTAACTCCAACAAAACCAAACTGGTATCTCCATAATATCTTGGCTGGTAATTTGGCATTTAAGATTTTATCGTTATGTTTATAGTAAAATGTACTAAAACCACCCGCATGAAAAGATTTTACACCTTAGTTTTACTCTGTCTGGGCTACTTTACCAGCTACGGACAAACGACCCTGCTCACTGAGCATTTTAACTACCCAGCTGACTCCTTGTTGCAAAGCAACGGCTGGTTCTCACACAGCGCACCCGCCACCAACCCCATTCGTGTACGCAATGGAGGATTGAGCTGGGCCACTACCCCTTACCTTGGCAGCGGCATCGGCAATGCAGCCGCCGTGAACAATACTGGTTCTGATGAGAACCGCCCATTTAGCAGCAGCGTTACTTCCGGCAATGTATATATGTCGTTCCTGATGCGTGTAAATGGAGCCGTAACCACAACCAATGCAGGCTTTTTTCTACATTCAGGTGCTTATGCCAGTGTAGATACCCCAGTATTTACTCTCACCAGTAGCAATTTCAGGGCTCGAACCTTCATAGCACCCGCCCCCACCGCTGCACAATACAAACTTGGGCTTGAATTCAATTTGGCAACCACCACAAACACTACAGCTACCAACCTCGATACGGGTGTTACCTATCTGGTGGTAGTAAAATACCAATTTGTACCTGGAGCCAACAACGATTCTGTAAGCTTGTATGTATTTACCGATGGTAGTAATATTGCTACAGAACCTGCCGTCGCTGCTATTGGACCATTAGCTGGTAGCGCTGCCGATGCCGCCGCTTTGCAGTACATTGCATTGCGGCAGTATAATGCCTCTCAAAACATTACAGTTGATGGCATCATAGTTCAAACTACATGGAACCTGCTCCCTCCTCCTACGCAAACAGCCCTCCCTATCACCTGGGACAATCCAGCGATCAACTACGTATTTACCGATTTCGGTGGCAATATTTCCAATTTAGCGCCTTCCCCAACCGATTCTACCAATACTACGCTGCGCACCATCAAAACCGCCGGCGCGCAAACTTGGGCAGGCACCACCCTTACCCCACCTCCTGGTCTTACCACTGCCATTCCCTTTGCTACAGGCGCTACCACGCTTTCGGTAAAGGTACACGCACCAGCTTCAGGCATTCCCATTCGTTTGAAAGCTGAAACCGCAGGTAACCCTACCCTTTCTGTAGAAACTGAAACCAATACCACAGCAGCAGGCTGGCAAACGCTTGTTTTTAATTTCGCCAACCAAGCTACAGGCACAGCAGCTATCAACTTCGCCACCACCTACAATATGTTGTCGATTTTTTACGGATTCGGCAATGCAGGAACGGGAGCCATATTTTTTGCCGATTCGGTGTTTTTTGGTGGCACACCACTGGCACCACCACCGCCACCGATTAACTTGCCCATTACCTGGGACAATACCGCCCTTACCTATAGCTTTACCGATTTTGGCGGTAATGTATCGGCCCTGGCACCATCCCCAACCGATTCTACCAATACCACCTTGCGGTCAATTAAAACAGCAGGAGCTCAAACTTGGGCAGGCACTACCATCACGCCAGGAACAGGACTCGGAAGTCCGATTCCGTTTGCTGCAGGTGCAACCCGAATTACGGTGAAGGTGCATGCACCTGCTGCCGGCATCATTGTACGCCTCAAAGCTGAGCAAGCAGGCGTAGCAAGCGTTTCAGTTGAAACCGAGGACACTACTACAGCGGCCGGCTGGCAGCTGCTCGAGTTCAACTTCGCTAACCAAGCCACTGGAACAGCAGCTATCAATTTTGCAAGCACCTACAACGTGCTCTCCATTTTCTACGGATTTGGCAGCGCAGGTACTGGAGCTACTTTTTACGCCGATTCTGTATTCTTCGGCGGCGGTCCCGTTGGCCCACCTCCCGTTGTGTTTAATTTACCTATCACCTGGGACAATGCAGCCATCACCTACAGCTTCACCGATTTTGGCGGCAATGCCTCGGCCCTGGCACCTTCTCCAACCGATACCACCAACACCACCTTGCGTTCGGTTAAAACGGCAGGTGCGCAAACTTGGGCGGGTACCACCATCACCCCAGCTACAGGTCTTTCTACCCCCATCCCATTTACTGCAAGTGCTACCAGCATTTCAGTAAAGGTGCATGCGCCTGCAAGCGGCATCCTGGTTCGTCTCAAAGCTGAGCAAGCCGGGGTACCAACCATTTCTGTTGAAACCGATGCCACCACCACAGGAGCTGGCTGGCAAACACTTGTGTTTAACTTCGCCAACCCTGCCGCAGGCACGGCCGCCCTTAATATTACGAATACCTACAATGTGCTCTCCATTTTTTACGGATTTGGCAGCGCAGGTACAGGGGCTACTTTCTACGCCGATTCTGTATTCTTCGGTGGCGGTCCGGTTGGCCCACCTCCCGTACCTGTTAACCTTCCTATCACTTGGGATAATCCAGCTATTCCGTATAGTTTTACCGATTTCGGCGGCAATGTTTCGGCCTTGGCTCCTTCCCCAACAAACGCTACCAACACAACCTTGCGGTCTATCAAGACTGCTGGTGCTGAAACGTGGGCAGGAACCACCATTACCCCAGTATCAGGCTTAGGCACGCCCATTCCTTTTGCAGCAGGTGCCACTACCCTTTCAGTGCGTGTGCATGCACCAGCTAGCGGGGTCATTGTTCGTTTGAAAGCAGAACAGGCGGGCGTTCCTACCATTTCAGTTGAGACCGAAGCCACCACTTCAACCACAGGCTGGCAAACCTTGGTGTTTAATTTCGCCAACCAAGCTACAGGTACTGCAGCCATCAATTTTGCCAATACCTACAATGTATTGTCGATTTTCTACGGATTTGGAACCACAGGTACTGGTGCTACTTTTTATGCCGATTCTGTCTTCTTTGGCGGTACAGTGGTAACGCCACAACCCAAAGTGTCGGTGACCTTCCGGGTAGACATGAGCCGTGAAACCGTATCCGCTAACGGTGTACACATCGCAGGCAGCTTCCAAGGTTGGAGCCCCAACACAACCCCAATGGTTAGTCAGGGCAATGGCATTTACACCTACACCGCCATGCTCGATCGCAATGCCACCTATGAATACAAATTCATCAACGGCAATCAGTGGGGACCAGGTTTCGACGAATCGGTACCAGCTGCTTGTGCACAAAACGGAAACCGCTTTGTTGTGGTAGACACCAGCACAATCACCATACCCATCGTATGTTTCGGTCGTTGCGAAGCTTGTGGCGTTAGTGTATTTGAAGCGGGAAGCTTGAACCAGGCCATCCGCATGTACCCGAACCCGAGCAATGCAGAAACCAACATTGCTTATGAGTTTCAAACACCAAGCGACCTAAACGTAACTGTTTATGATGCCCGAGGCAAAATGATCACACAAATCAACGAAAAAGCAGTAACCAATGGCAGCATTAAGTTGAATGTTCAAGGCTGGGCCGAAGGCATTTACCATGTGCGCATGTTCAACGGTTTCGAGCAAATTGCCCGTCAACTGGTGGTTACCAAATAACCCTCAAAGCACCCACAAAAAAGGGCCATCTCCGAAAAGATGGCCCTTTTTTTATGCCGAAATGCCTCGATTAATCCCTGCGTACCCGCAACTCTAAATCGGTTAACACATTTAAAAAATAATTGTAAGCCTCATAAGCCGTCTTATAAGGCGAGTAAATATTTGACTCACTCTTCTCCTCAAACTTATGGGTCATGTAAAAAAAGTGATCGCTCGCCTGTAACCTGCCCCAATCGGCCAATAAATCTGCATTCCCCTTCTCTAAAATCGCAATTTCCAATTCGTAAAGCCTATTAATCGCTTCTTGCTGGATGTCGTTACTCGTAAGGTAGCCCAAATTATAATCGGGGTAAGACCAGGTAATCGGATAAGGAACATCGTATTTACCAGTGGGCATTACTTTGGTAAGTAACTCACTAGGCGTATAAAAGGGATGCCCATGCGCCAAGGCCAGTTTCGGAAAACGCTCTAGCATACTCAATAGGCCATTACTCCCATCGGCTTGCTTCGACAAAGCCCCATAATCCATAAACAAATTCACACAATCCGCTTCCTCTTTGAGCTCGTCCAACATGCCCGTGAATTTGAGCGCCGTAAGCACATTATCGGGCTCAGCATGGTAAAAATGCCGACTCCATTCGGCCGTTAAACTGCTGTTTTTGGGGATGCACAAAAGCTTGTTCGACAAGGGGGTTTTGTACACATGGTTGGGACTCCGTTGTTTCAGCAATTTCTCTGTGCTCGGCACCAAGATGCCTTGGAAGCCCATTTTCACCACCTCATTCACCAATTCATTGCTAAAAAGCAATTCCGTATTTCTGAAAACAGTGGGGCGCTTGCCAAACAGCTCAGCAACTAATTCGGCATGCATTTCTACCTGCCGGGCAAATTCCGAACGCGAATACTGACTGGCCAGAGAATGATAGTAAGTCTCCCCAATCCATTCCACACAACCCGTAGCGTTCAACTCCAAAAAACTCTCCAGCACATCCGGCCGATGCGCCTCCAACTGCTCCAAAGCCGAGCCACTGATCGAGAAAGCCAATTTAAAATCACCATGGTTCTTTTCAATGGCCTCTAACAGTACCTCGTTAGCAGGCAAATAGCAATTATCACACATTTGATCGAGGATGGCCTTGTTCATCACTTCATCAAAATACAGATGATCGCTCCCTATACTTGTAAAATCGTAATGCTTTACGCGGTAAGGTTGGTGCACTTGAAAATAGAGGCTAATCGCTGGCATAGTTATTCGTTGAGTAAAAATTTGCGGTACTCTTTAATTACCCGGGTAGCCGCATCATCCCAAGAAATATGCTGTAAATCGCCTTGCATGGCCGCCAACACCTCGCGGTGATAGTTTTCATCTGCCAGCAACTTTACAATATGATCGGCAAAAGTATCGGTATCCCAATAATCGGCTTGCAAAGCGTGCTGTAACATTTCTGCTACGCCCGACTGTTTTGAAATTACACAGGGCACATTGAACTGCGCTGCCTCGAGGGCCGACAAACCAAAAGGCTCCGAAACCGAAGGCATAAAATACACATCGGCCACCGCCAACAACTGCTCTACCTTTTCACGCGACACAAATCCAGTAAATAAGAAATGTCGGCTCAAGCCTTTAAAAGCAGTCCAGTCGATAATTTCCTTCATCTTTTCGCCGGTGCCTGCTACCACAAAACGTACATTGGGAAAGCGGCGAATGACCTTTTCTGCAGTCTCAAGCAAATGATAGGGCCCTTTTTGGTGGGTTAATCGCCCTACAAAAGCCACTATTTTTTCTGGCACATGGTGCTCAGCCCTAAATACTTGCTGCGGATCAATGCCGTTGTGAATGGCTTCAATCTTCTCTGGCAGCACATTGTACAACTCCACAATGTTTTTTCGGGTATACTCACTCACCGCTATAATCCGGTCACACATCTGCATGCCAAACCGCTCAATGTAATACATGGTATTGCGTGCATCCCGACCAGCACGGTCGGTTTCCAGGGCATGTACGTGAATCAACAAGGGCTTCCCCGTTTTTTTCTTTAGACGCACCCCAGCTAAATAGGTCATCCAGTCGTGGGCATGTATCAAATCAAAATCCCCTTCCCCAAATGCCTCCACCAAAGCCTCGGCATAGGCGCTTACTTTGGCCAATAACTGGGGACCGTACACCTCCTGGTCGGAGAAAAGCGCTTTGAAACTGGTGCGGCCCAAACCCGACTGCGACTGATACCCCTTGCGAACCGAATCACAAGCCGACGCACTCAATTGGTAATATTCTAATTCAGGCATGCCGCCATTAAGTCGGTTCAACTCAGGATCGGTAATGGTTAGCGATTCTGGCAACTCATTTAAACCAAAAATCTGAACCCCATCGAGCTGCATGCGCGGGTCCGATTTCGGCAATACCAAGGTCACATCAATAAAATTACGAGTGGCCTTCGCCAAGCCATAACAAGCTATGCCCAAGCCACCAGCATGTACGGGCGGAAACTCCCAACCCAGCATTAAAATGCGCTTTCCTTCAAAATTATGTTTTACCTGCATCGGCTGTAAAATTCGGCTAGAATATCCACTTCCTTGTCGTTTTGGATGAAAATAACCATTAAAAAATAATTAATCAAAATTAGATGTGAATAATGTATCAATTCATTTTTTAAGGCAACAAAATCTAAAAATCAGCAGCTTTTATCCCTTAATGTTCAAGCTACAATGCCTATTTTCGCAGCACAAAAAAAGCACCCATGATCTTAACCGACGCCCGCATCCTCGAAGAAATTGAAAATGGCAACATCCTCATCGAACCTTTTCGTCCCGAGAACCTCGGCACCAATTCTTATGACGTGCACTTGGGCAGGTATTTGGCTATCTATAAAGACCGGGTACTCGATGCCCGCGCCGATAACCAAATCGAAGAACTGATCATTCCGGCCGAAGGCTTTGTATTACAACCCAATACGCTGTATTTGGGCGTAACCGAAGAGTATACCGAAACCCATGCACATGTACCCTTTTTAGAAGGAAAATCATCGGTAGGGCGCCTCGGCATCGACATTCATGCCACCGCGGGCAAAGGCGACGTGGGCTTTTGCAACACATGGACCCTGGAAATTTCTTGCACCCAACCCGTGCGCGTATACGCAGGTATGCCCATCGGCCAGCTCATTTACTTTTCGGTAGAAGGCAACATCATTAACAAATACAACACCAAGAAAAACGCGAAATACAACGTCCGTACCGTAAAGCCTGTGGCCTCACAAATGTGGCGTAATAAATTTTAAAGCTGTTTTTTCACCACCCCAGAAGCGGCTTGGGCAGTAGGCATGATGATTAAATCGGCAATATTTACATGCGCTGGTCGGTTAATCATAAACCAAATGGCCTCAGCAATATCGGTGGCATGCAAAGGCTCAAAACCCTTGTACACTTGGGCCGCCCGCTCGCGATCGCCTTTAAAACGCACTTCCGAAAACTCTGTATCGGCCATGCCCGGCGCAATGCTGCTCACTTTGATGCCGTAAACGTGTAATTCCAATCGCAATACCTTGGTAATGGCCTCTACCGCCTGCTTCGAAGCGCAATACACCGCACCATTGGCATACACATCCTTGGCTGCCGTGGAACTTACATTGATGATGTGACCGCTGCCTCTTTCTACCATGATTTTACCAATGGCTTTCGACATGGTAAGCAGTCCTTTTACATTGGTATCAAACATGGTGTCCCAATCCTCTTCACTGCCCATATGTACGGGTTCTAGGCCTTGCGACAAACCAGCATTGTTCACAAGCACATCGATGGCCCTCCAGTCAGCAGGCAAATCCGCTACGGCAGCTCGTGTGGCTTTTCTGTCGCGGATATCGAAACAAAGTTCCAATACATCGACCCCATAGGCCGTTCGCAAACGTTGCGCCAAATTTTGCAAACGCTCTGCTCTACGTCCGGTTAAAATGAGGCGATACCCAGCCTCCGCCAACTGAATGGCTGTAGCTTCCCCGATGCCAGCCGTAGCGCCGGTAATCAGTGCAATGCGCGACTGCTCCATTATTCGAAATTAAAGGAGATGATGATGGAACGGGATTGCAAGCCTAAAATTGAGGCTGCATATTTATGGGCTTCAGGCACCATTAAGTTACGAACACCCTGCGAAAACTTCAGCTCAGGCGATAATTTAAAAAAGGGCAAATACAAATCTACCCCAATGCCCACCTCATAGGCAAAATCATGCCGCATCAACTTCACACGCTCCACATCTTCTACCACCCGCTGCTGCGAAGCCATGTCGATGCTGTACTTGAAACCACTGATAAGGTATACCCGGTAGTTGTTCACCCGATCCGACCGCCATTTAATATTCACAGGGAGGTCCACATTCGCTACTTGAATTGCTTTGCGGATGTCATAAAGTGGATTCTCAAACGAATACTGCAAATTTCGCTGTGAAAACATCAAAGTAGGGGTAAAACGCAACGTCATGTGCTCATTCATGCGCAAGTCGCTGATCACACCTAACTGGAAACCCGGCCCCCAATTGGGATCAATGTACTGCAAAGTATCGTTGCGATACACCGCCGGTGCATTCAACCGCATCTGCAATGTACTGTAGTTTAAACCAACCAAAAAGCCAAAGTGAATGGGCTTATCGTCGTAATAAGGATTGTTTTTTTGAGCTACGGCCGCTTGGCCGGCAAACAATAACAGCAGGGCTACTATTAACCCTTTTGACCAACGTAAATCGAACATATGCCGAAAGTTAATCTTTTCTCTTGATTATTCACAAATCCAGCACGTTCCATGAAGCCTAAAAATGCTTGACCCTCCGGAAAAACCTGCACCGAAGCCGGTAAATAGGTATAAGCAGCACTGTCTTTCGACACCAAACGCCCTACAACCGGTAAAATGAAACGAAAATAAAAGTTGTACAACTGTTTTACAGGAAAAGCATTTGGCCTTGAAAATTCTAGCACCACTAACTTCGCGCCTGGCTTTAATACCCGTTGAATGTCCTGCAAGCCCTCCAGCAAATGTTCAAAATTACGAACTCCAAAAGCCACCGTAGCCGCATCAAACTCATTATCTGCAAAGGGCAAACCTTCCGAATCACCTAAAACCAGTTTGATACGGTCTTCCAGCTTCCGCTTACGCAACTTAATATCACCCATGGCCAGCATACCCGCCGAAATATCAACTCCCACCACTTGCTTCGGATGAATGCGCAAAGCTTCAATAGCTAAATCAGCCGTGCCAGTAGCTACATCCAAAATGCGTTCCGGCTTATCTGCTTTTAATAAATTAATGGCTTTTTTACGCCAAATGGTATCGATACCAAGCGATAAAACACGATTCAACAAATCATAACGTGGTGAAATGCTGTCAAACATTGAAGCTACCTGCTCCTTCTTACCTCCATCTTGCCCCGGGTAGGGTTTTACCGTTTCTTGCATGCCAAATATTTCTGCAAATATAGACAATAGAAAGCCGCCTTTGTTTGACCAAGCTTAAAGCCTACTTTTACAGCATGAATTTGGAATCCGTTTTTGTAAAGAGCAGCGTGCTCGTTAGCGACATGCCCAAGGCCACTTTGCCCGAATATGCCTTCATAGGCCGCTCTAACGTTGGGAAATCCTCGCTGATTAATATGTTGACCGGACAAAAAAAATTAGCCAAAACATCTGGCAGTCCAGGCAAAACCCAAACCGTAAACCACTTTCTGATTCAAAAAAACTGGTACATCGTCGATTTACCCGGCTATGGCTATGCCAAAGTATCTAAAAAAGAACGCGAAAAATGGCAGCTCATGATTCGTAAGTATTTCAAAGGTCGGCCCAACTTACTTTATACCTTTTTGCTCATCGATTGCCGTCATGAACCGCAAAAAGCAGACATTGAATTTGCCAATTTCTTAGGAGAAATGGAAGTACCCTTCGTACTTGTATTTACCAAGGCCGATAAACTAGGCGCCTCCACCGTGCAATCCAACATCGCCGCTTTTAAGCGTGAAATGTTGAAGTGGTGGACTGAGCTCCCTCCCATCTTTCAAACCTCCTCGGTTAACCAGCAAGGACGCGACGAAATGCTGAAATTCATCAAGGAAAACAACGAAACCTACCGCGCGCAGATCACTGCCTCACAAAACGAATAAAGCGCTGCTGTCCTGCCAAATCACGCAAGCGCATTAAATACATACCCGCCGGTAATGTTGGTATCGACAGCGTTCCACTAAAGTCGCCTCGTGCCAGCTCCATTGCCCCCTGCGCCTGCAATTGGCCTGTCATATTTACAATCTCCCATTGCAATTGCTCATCCTGAGCCATGCTGCCGAAGTAGTGTAAAACATCGCTGGCCAAAGTACCCACTTTGAACTCCCAAGTAGCAACAAGGGTTTCTGCCACATGTACCCCAAATCCGGCATTGATACGTAACCTCAACACCACTGGCAAATGGTCGGAGGCTTCAAAAAGCGCTGTTATTACATTCAATGGCGCTGAAGCATTAAAAGGACTGTTCAGATTTCCCTTAAAACGCTGTCCATCGTTCCCAATGGTCCTGTAGCTCCCGGGCAGGTAACGTACCCTGGCCGAATCAGCGCGCACAAACTCATTAATGAGAATTTGATCATAGCGATCATCTACTCCCCCTCCCGATTTACAACCATCCGAAGTTACACGCGTAGATTGTGTATGCAAATCGGCAAAAGCCACATTGTTCCACCATGTACCCAATCGATTTACGGGGTCTAACAAACGAATATTCGCATTAGGGTGACTAATCATATTCGCATAAGCCACCTCATTGCTACTGTTTGTATTGAGATCCCCCATAATGATCAGATTCTCCCTCAAATTTCTTGTATTAAAAAAATTCATCATGGCCTGCGTTTCCTGGCCCCGCTGCGTTACATCAGCTGCCGTACTGCCCGCCTTTAGATGCATCACTGCTACATTTAAAAACACGGTATCCCCCGCAGCTGGTATCTCACGATAAAAAAGGCGGTAATACATAATGTCCCTCAAACTCGTCTGAATAGGCTGCTGCTCCGCCACACCAAACTTGTTAACATCGTAATAAAGAATGCTTAAGATGTTAGAGGTAGTTGTATTCATAAAATTGGCACGTGCCCAACGATTCACACCCCCAAAATTTAAAACCTCATTCAAAAAGGTGAGGGTGGTGCCCACATTATTGGCCATCTCCTGCACGCCTATAATGTCGGGCTGTACATGACTAATGATGGTACGTAAATGCCCATTTTTGGTTTGAAGATTATTGTTCCCAGTAGTGCAAAAACTCGTATTTGCTCCATAATAGAGCAAATTATAGGTCATTACCGTTACAGTGTCGATCCCTTGCGACCTCACAGCGCTTCCACTCAAAACAAACCCAACAATCAAAAACCAAACAGCCTTCATAAATCTTTTTATTGAACCCTAAAAATACGACATCGTCCGCAAAAGGCATAAAAAAACCCCGCCAAGGCGGGGCTAATTAAAAGCACAATGCTTATTTCTTCTTGTAACGCTGGTTAAATTTGTCAACGCGACCAGCAGTATCTACCAAAACTTGCTTGCCAGTGTAAAATGGATGTGACTTGTAAGAAATATCCAGTTTAATCAATGGATACTCTTTGCCATCCTCAAACACAATCGTGTCGCGGGTTTCAGCAGTAGATCTACCTAAAAAGGTGTATTCATTCGACATGTCCTTGAATACAACAACTCTGTAATTAGTAGGATGGATTCCTTCTTTCATAATCTATTTTTTGTGCATGATTTAGGCCATGCTTTTATTCGGACTGCAAATATAGGCAAGTAAAATGCAATTCAAAAGAATATACAAAAAAAAGGGTAGCCCTGGCCACCCTTTTTTTTTGCATTTCAATCAATTATTTACTGATAATCATCTTTTTAGTTTGACTCATACCGTTGAAAGTTACTGTGTAGAAATACACACCCGCTTCCATGCGCGCCAAGTCAAGCTCCGTGCGATGTACCCCCTCACCCAATAAACCTTCACGTTTATCGTATATGGTGCGTCCGAGCATATCTTTCACATGCACACTCACCTCCCCATGGGATGGCAATACATACTCCACCGTTGTACGTTGTGCAAAAGGATTCGGATAATTCTGCTTGAGCTGGAATCCTGCCATTTCGGCTTCTTCTACATTTACCAAACCGCAAGGACCAGGTACAATCTCAAAACAAAAATCATCCACTGCAAAACCCTCTCCGTGGAAAGCATCATCCGAACCATGCCGGAACCTAAACAACACCAAGGTATTGGTAGTTGTATTAAAGATTTGCCGCATACTCGTCCAGCTCGAATCTGATTTAGCCGACCAGCCGAGCCCTAAACTGTTCGGGGTACTGTTGAAATCGCGTAACGAGAACACCGAGTTGTTGTACCACTCAAAAGCAAAGGTATCCAGCCTTCCAAAATTGGTGAAGTTGGCACCACCATCGGTAGAATATTCCAATGTGCCACCATCCCCTAATAAAGGAGCCGCATTTGGATCATTGTTCCAGAAATCCTCCAAAAACTTGGTCTTGAAGCTGATCCGATAACATTCTCCCGATGCCACTTCAAAAATTGGCGTGTAAAGAGCTGAGCTATCATAAGGACCATACAAACTATCTTGCCCAATGTACCAGGCATTCGGACCACTTGCGGTACCATTAATAAAGCCTTTGTTTGGCGTGCCCAATTGCCACGAATTTCCGGCATTTCGCAGCGTATATGGATTTCGAGTTAACCATTCTGGCAAGTTACTGTCAAAATCATTACAATAAGGGAAATTACTAATCACCGGGAAACCGATGGCTTCCGTACAAGCAGTATCATCTAAAGGAAAACCATCTGGCTGACCATTCGGATTGGCAGTAAATACGCAGATGTCGTTAGAACCTAAACGTGGGTTGAAGGTGGTAGTAAAGGCATACAAGGTGTCGCGCATGAAAGGCAAATTCAATGGCGCGTTTACAGTTTGAATGGTTGTGCCATTCACCACCAGGTTTAGCTGTACGGTATTCAAAACATTGGTTCCGTTGTTGCGAATACGTGCCAATGCAGTTACTGGCGTATTAGCACTTGGGAATGGAGGCGTATAAGAAACTTCCATAACCTCTGCACCATTCGGCATCGCATTGTAAATAATCACATCGTCAACCAAATTACCATTACGTTGTGCACCGGTGGTAGATAAAGTGTAGCGTGTTTTCGACTGAAACTCAATCAAGAGTGGTTCACCCGCATTGTACACGGTATCTAAGCGCAAGTCGTATTGCACATACGGATGGTTAGCAGGCGTAGCTGCAATCGGTTGCAACGTTGCACCTATTTGACGACCATTGGCCACCACACGGAACAAGGAAATACGATCGCCAGGATTATTGCTACCAGCAATTTGCAATAAACGGAAACGGATGCGAATACTGTCGCGATTCGAAGTCTCTACCGGGAAAGCTACCGTTGAGAGCCATGGGCCATTCCAAGTATCTACCCATGGATTAGTAGGGATATTAACATTGAAGGATGTGCCCGCCGCAAAAGAACCCATAAATAGGACTTTGCCGCTTGGGTTATTCGAAAAAGGTACCAGATTATCACGTATCTCCAAGCGTGCATTGATGCCCGAAAACAAACAGTACTGCAAAGGCGTATTGCGCTCAAAATCGTCGATATGCGTGAGCGTAATTGGTGTACGACCTGTAATTTGTACCGATAGGGTATCATTGTTGCGCACTGGGTCAGCAGAGGCATTCACAAACATCCTTAAACGACTGGTGCCATTGGGAATGTTCACAGGAACCGTCATGGTAATGGTATCGAAGCCATTGGGCGGAATTACCAAATTAACGGTTTGCGTTACGGCAGGAAGAGAATCTAAGCGATATCCCGCAGTGAAGGTACTCGATGCACTATTACCGATGTTTCTAATCAAAAATTTCACCTCCCGCGGTCCGCTTGGGAAACAAATAGAGTTAGGTGGCGAAATGGCCCGCACCATTAACAAATCAATCGGCGGGATTGTCTTGATACAGCGCATAATGGTATCATTTGCCCTTCTGGCATCATTCGATAGGCGCGCAAACACACGTAGATCGTAATTGGCCGCTGGTTGTGGAGAAATGAAACCTGGCAAAATCGTCACAATTCGGGTAGCCGCTGGCGGAATGGTATCGTTGTATATAAAGTCATTCGCAAGCTGCAAAGGACCGTTGTTAAAGGTGTAGTTGAATGGCACACTGTATAAAGTATCTCCACCAAAATTCCGAATAATCACCCGAATGGTGTCAATAGCACGTACGCTATCAGGACAAGCAACCGGACCTACAAAACCTAACAAACCAATTTCACGAGGTGGTGGGGGCAAAATCTCCCAGTCATCAATAATCACACCTTCACCGCCACCAGTTGGATTGTTTTGGAAATCAAAACGGAAACGAACACCTCTACCAGCCCTGTAGTTGAAGGCAGGTGGTAATTCTAAGGTATGCTGAATGAAAGCAGGCGACAAGCCAGTCCAGGCAGCAGCCGTTACACCAACAATCGATGCAGTAGGCGCATTGTACCAGTTGATACCAGCTGCATCGTTTACTGTGCCCAAAACCTGCCAGTTGGTAAACAAACCATCCGCAAATGAAATGCGCACACCAGCACCGGGTAGCATACGTCGGTTCATTTTGAAGCGAAGGGTGGTATTAACGGAGTTATTAAAATTAAATAGAGGCGAGAGCAAATAACCAGAAATATTGCTGGCAGGATTGCCTGTAAGTCCAGTGGCCCAAACATTTGGCGCCGATGCTGGTGCACTTAATTGTGTACCAGTGGGTGCACCCCGTTCCCAAACAATCGGATTGGTTCCTGTTGCAAGCGGTAACCAGTTATCAACCCCATCAAAGTTATCTGAGTGTGGAACGTTGAGCTGCGGTACCCCGTACATCTGAATTTCCAAAGTATCATTGAGACGATCTTCGTCGCCAGGTAAAATAGAATAAACCTTCACTGTAAACCAGCGCGCTGGTGCAGCAGGTATCGTATCTAACCGTAGTGAATTAAAGGTGAATGCATTGGGCTGAATGGCGCCTGTATTTAAAAAAGTAGTGTCTCTATAGCTACCTACTTCAACCACTATCGGCACGATGGTATCTAACACCGCTAATCCAAAGTTTCTCAAGCGAGCAAATACAACAACGGGGTCACCCGCAATCACCTGGAAGTTATTGTTGCTCGGCTGTATAGGCGTGCTTTGCGCATTGCTGGCAATGGTTGTTACCGCCAAATCGCGCTGCTTAGGCAACACAATGCTAAAATCATCGATGGCCACACCATTGGCTTGAATGGTCGCATTTGAACGGAAAACAAAACGGAAACGGATACGTCCAGCACCATTAGCCCCTTGGAAAGCCGGCTCAATCAACCTCCTTACAGAACGTTCCCAGCCGTTACTTTGGCCATCCCATGCACCACCTAAAGCACCAGCCAACCCGTTGATGTTGGAACGATTGTACCAACCCGATTGATTCGTATCGGCAGCATTTGCATTCCCCAAACGATTCCAAACCGGAGCAGTAGCATTTACTTGCGTGGTGTATTCAATCCAAAATCCATCGCCATTGCCTGGAATGCCAGGCGATGTAGAGGCCCCACCATTGTTGATGTCTCTCCACTGCCAAAACGATAGCGTAGCGTTTTGTGCAGTAGCAAAATCAAACACTGGGGTCTCTAAAATAAACCAAGCGTTGTTGTCGTAGTTCGCATTCAATGGCCCTGGCATCCAGGCATTTGGTGCTGAACGGGCGCTGTTGAGGATGGATTTGGCTGGTGTGCCGCGAACCCAACCTCCTGGCACAGTAACCGGATTATTTAGGTTCGTACCGCTAGCAATAAACGACCTCCACGCATCCGAAGCATCAAAACCATCTACATAAGGGAAGCGAATACCCGCCAAAGCCACAAATTGTCTGAATTGTCCATTATCAGGATCAATCCTGAAATTTCTGCGCGAAGAAGCATCAATGGCGCGCACATAATAAGCTACTGTATCGCTGTCGCTCACCGCAGGTATGGTTCCTATCCAATTACAGAAGGCACCCGCGACCGTATTACGCACCATGCCCACCGAGTCAAAAGCACCACTGTTCACGCGGTAATACAACATCACCGTATCAATACCACTGCCATCTTCAGCTTTCACGCCAATGTTAAATGGACCAAGTTCAAATAAAGCGCCCAAAAACACATCGCATTGCGCAGAGCTGTTTGGCCACGTTACTGTAGGCTTACCCGATGCAATAAAACGCCATGAAGTAGCTGTATCAGGTATGGCTCGGCGAAAACGACGGATCGAATTATCAACGGCCTCGATGTAATAATCTACCGTATCACCGTCAAGTGGACGGAGGGTGTCTCTATACAAAATGCCACTGATCAACGGCATTCGACGCAACTGCCAAGGGCCATTGTTGAATCGGTAATGCAAAATGGCTGAATCGATACCCGATGCATCTGAAATGTTGGCGCTAAACACGAACGGACCGGCAGAAAACTGCTGACCGACAATAGGCGTATGGTTTGCGATGGTAGGAAAAATAGACGCAAAATACGTTATGAAAGTTGCGCCTGGCGTTGCCATGTTCGGGAAATAACGGATATTTTGACGAGGAGACGAATCTCGGGCGCGTAAATAATATTGAACCGTATCACCATCCACAACCCTGCTGGTATCGAGGTTGAAAGACCAAGTCAAAGTGGTGCCCTGACGAACCATTTGGGCCGAATCGAGTGCTCCACCATTGATTTTATAGAATACCCAAGCATCTAAAACACCCGATGAATCGCAACCAAAACTATCACGCACGGTTGCACTAATGTTTTGACCAATATTGAATTGTAGACCTGTAAGAGGAGTATGTGTAATGATTGGTGGTATGATTTCAGAAAAGGCGGACGTCACTAATACGCTGTCTAAGATCCAACCAAAACCACCAGGTAATGGATTGCCCATACCATTGTTATTATTGTCCCTCATTCTAAATCGAATGCGAACATCCGCTTGGTTGCTGGCGATGTTGGTGATGTCGAACCGCTCTTGTTTCCACCAGGTAGCTGTGGGAATGGTCAACAAAGTTGCAGGGGCCCAATCAGCAGGATAACTGAAGTGAGAAAAACGCCCGCTATTCCGAAAATCAGCGGAACCACCCAAATAAAGGCAATTTTGACCCGTTAGCGGCTGCCAAGTAATGCCTCCATCCACCGAAATCTGAACTACGGCGGAGTCATTTAATTCGATTTTACAGATATGTGCAAAGTCTAACCAAACTTTAAACTGTCCCAAAGTTGAAAAAGGTGCGGTGGTGAGGGTGTTTCCCTGGCTCGGATCAAAACGGCCAACAACTGACCTTCCTCCAGAACCAACAGGAAATTGATATGTTGTATTAGACTGCCAGCCTGGCACCCCAACAGAAGTGGTACTATCAAAGGGATTCGGGTTTTCAAAAGAGGTAAAAAACCGAGCACTCACACCCGCAGGTAAATTGGTAGGCTGAGCATAGGCAGCAACTGCCCACAGCACACTTACTATTAGTAAACTTAAACGTTTCGTCATCGCAACCGTATATGTTAATCCGCTAATTTAAGATATTCGAACGCAACATTAAAACTTGAGGAGTCGATTTAATTGTATTTTAAAACGGTCCACCCCAAGGAACTGCTGTTCGAGGGGGATGGCAAAGGGTACTGGACTATCCAACGACCCGTGCCGCATCACCGGTGCATCGAGCGACTGAAACGCCTTTTCAGCTATTACAGCAGCAATTTCGGCCCCAATTCCACCCGTCAAAGTGTCTTCATGCACCACCATCACACGGCCAGTTTTGCGCACCGAAGCCAATACCGTGGCCTCATCCCAAGGCAACAAAGTTCTTAAATCTATTACCTCAATGGAAGCATCTGGCAGCTCTTTGGCCGCCTCTAAAGCCCAATGCACCCCCATGCCGTAGGTCACAATGGTGGCATCACTGCCTTCCTGCACCACGCATGCCTTGCCTACTTCTACCGTATAATAGGCCTCGGGCACCAATCCGCTTACACTTCGGTACATGGCTTTGTGCTCAAAAAAGAGGTATGGATTAGGGTCCTCAAAAGCCGCCAGCAACAAGCCTTTGGCGTCGTGGGGATTGGAGGGATATACGATTTTAAGTCCTGGCGTATGAAAAAACCAAGCCTCATTCGATTGCGAATGAAAAGGCCCAGCCCCTACCCCAGCGCCTGTAGGCATGCGAATCACCACGTCGGCATTTTGTCCCCAGCGGTAATGGATTTTGGCAAGGTTATTTACAATTTGGTTGAAGCCCACCGTTACAAAATCGGCAAACTGCATTTCCATCATGGCCTTGTAGCCTTTTATGGAGAGACCAAGTGCGGCGCCCACAATGGCCGACTCGCACAAAGGCGTATTGCGCACCCTGGCTTTGCCAAATGCCTCCACAAAACCTTGGGTGATTTTAAATACCCCACCGTATTCGGCAATGTCTTGTCCCATCAACACCAAATTCGGATGCTTTTCCATGGCCTGGTGCAAGCCTTCACTGATGGCATCCACCAAGCGTTTTTCGACCCCTCCCGCGGGTGCTGCCACCACTTGCTGCTGATAAGGTGCATACACACTGCCCATTTCTTTGGCCAAATCGGCCACAATCTCCGGCTCCGCAAAAACCTCTTGCAGGGCCACGTCAATGGCCTGCTGGTGCTTTTGACGGATTTCGGTCTTTTGCTCCTCATTCAAAATGCCCTGCTGCTGCAAAAATTCCTCGTAGTTTTTTACGGGATCTTTTTTCGCCCAGGTCTCGAGCAATTCGGTAGGTACATATTTCACCCCTGAGGCTTCCTCGTGCCCGCGCATGCGAAAAGTCATACATTCAAGCAAAACCGGCCGGGGATTCGCACGCATCGATTCGGCCAAAGCCGACACCGTACGATGTACCTCCAGCAAATTATTGCCATCTACCTGCACCGCTTCCATGCCGTAGCCAATGCCTTTGTCGATGAATTGCTTGCAACGAAACTGGTCGTGCGATGGCGTACTCAAGCCATAGCCGTTGTTTTCGATGATGAAAATCACGGGCAAGTCCCACACCGCCGCCACATTCAATGCCTCGTGGAAATCGCCTTCGCTGCTGCCCCCATCTCCACTAAAGGCCACCGAAATTTTGGCTTCATTCCCCAGCTTATGCGCCAAGGCAATGCCATCGGCAATGGCCATTTGTGGACCTAAATGCGAAATCATGCCTACAATGTGGTGCGCATTGCTGCCAAAGTGAAACGACCGTTCGCGGCCCTGACTAAAGCCCGACGCCTTGCCTTGCAATTGTGCAAAGAGGGTATTGAGCGGCATTTGCCGGGTGGTAAACACCCCCAAATTGCGGTGCAAGGGCATCACATATTCGTCGGGATGCAGTGCCAAAGTGGCTCCCACAGCAATGGCCTCCTGGCCGATGCCCGAAAACCACTTGCTCACCTTACCCTGACGCAGTAAAATGAGCATTTTTTCCTCAATCAGGCGCGGAAGCACCAAGGCAGCGTACATCGAGCGCAGCTGCTCGTCGCTGTAATTCGTACGATCGAATTGCATAAAAATTCAGACTTATTTGTTGGGATGGCGTTCGCGCCACTGTTTGTTGAAGGATTTGACCGCTACCAAAGGCAGTTCACGCCTCGGTCCCCAGCCGCCTTTAAAGAGGTATTTGAGCAAGAAGTTTTTGGGAGCGCCGCCTACGATGTCCATCAATCGGCGACTCATCATGCCCTTCTTCCAATATTTCCACATGCGCTGCTCAGCAGCGGGCTGCAGTTGTTCGGTCACCGCTTGCTTGCGGTTTACCAGCAGCAGCTCGTGGAGGTCAATTTTAACCGGACAAACCGCCGTGCAATTGCCACACAGTGACGAAGCCTGACTCAAATGTTTGAATTCGGCCATGCCTTGCAGGTGCGGGGTAATGACCGAGCCAATGGGACCGCTGTAAGTAGTGCCGTAGCTGTGACCGCCTATGTTTTTATAAACTGGACAAGCATTCAAGCAGGCCCCGCAACGGATGCAGTACAACGACTGTCGCTGCTCGGTATCGGCTAAAATGTTGGTGCGGTTGTTATCGAGCAAAATCACATACATTTCTTGTGGACCGTCGGTTTCGCCGGCTTGGCGTGGACCACTCAAAATGCTGTTGTACACCGTCATGTGCTGGCCCGTGCCGTGACTCGCCAGCAGTGGCCAAAACAAATCCAGGTCGTTGATCGAAGGAATCACCTTTTCAATGCCCACGATGGCAATGTGCACCCTCGGGAAAGTCATGCTCAAACGTGCATTGCCTTCGTTTTCGGTGATGGCAATGCTGCCCGTGTCGGCAATGATAAAATTACCGCCAGTAATGCCCACATCGGCCTTTACATATTTTTCACGCAACAATTGCCGGGCAATATTGGTAAGCTCTTCTGGCGATAAATTAGGGGCTGTATTAAGCTTGCGATGAAACAAATCGGCTATGTCTTCTTTCGATTTGTGCATGGCCGGGGTCACAATGTGATAAGGAGGTTCCTCATCGAGCTGCTGAATAAACTCGCCCAAATCGGTCTCCACCACTTCTATCCCGTTTTTTTCAAGGGCAGGATTGAGGTGGATTTCCTCAGTTACCATGCTTTTCGACTTTACCACCGAACGTGCACCCACCTTTTTAAAGATGTGCAGCACCTCTTTCAGGGCCTCTTCCGCATCATTGGCCCAAAGTACCTTGCCGCCATTGGCCGTAAAATTGGTCTCGAACTGCAGCAAATATTGCTCTAGCTGCTCTAGCGACTTCCACTTCAAGTGATTCGCACGCTCTCGGGCCAGCTCCAAATCGGCATAGCGTCCTTTGCCAGCTCCAACCGCCAAATCATACTTCGACATATTGAAGCTGATTTTGCGACGATGCTCCAAATCAAAAGGCTTGTCGGTTGTTTTTTGAAGAAAAACGTTTGCCTGCTCCATCTTAGTTTATGATTAAACGCTCTGCCCGGTTGGCCAACTCCCAGCCGGTATAAAGGATGTACTCGGTGAGGTACAACATGCGATTGAAATCAATTTTATCCATGGTATCCGTTGGCCGGTGGTAATCGGCATGTACACCACTGAAATAAAACACGCTGGGAATCCCTTGTTTAGCAAAATTATAATGATCTGAGCGATAATAATAGCGGTTTGGATCCTTCGGGTCGTTATAAGTATAGTCCAGCTCCAGCTGGCAGCATTGTTCATTTACCGCCTCTCCTACCTCATGCAATTCGCGGCTGATACGATCGGCACCGATCACATAAATGTACTTTTGATCAGGCTTATGGCGACTATCACTCCGACCAATCATGTCAACATTGATATTGGTGGTGATCATGTCTGTTGGCATTGGCGCATGATTGGCCAACCATTTACTGCCTAACAAGCCATTTTCTTCTCCCGAAAACCACACGATGGCAATGCTTCGGCGCGGCCGAATACCCGCCTGTAACCAGCTGCTCAACTCTCGTGCAATCGAAAGTAAAGCGGCAGAACCAGAGCCATTATCGTCGGCTCCGTAATATATTTCCCCGTCATGCTCTCCCAAATGATCCAAGTGAGCACTCAAAAGCACATATTCATCCGGTTTTTCTTCGCCACGAACAAAACCAATTACGTTAGGGGCATCAAATGAACGAACGTATTGATCTACTTCCAAACTACCCGCTATTATGGCCGCAACGGGCTTACCACCTTTGTCTTTTAACCGCTGCTTGTACTGCTTTTTAGCATTTATGCGCATTTGTTTGTACAGCTTTTTGGCGGCTTTTGGAGATATTAGAAGCAGCGGAATTGGCTGACGCACTGTTTCACCGCTTTCATCTACCGTTTCTAATAAAGAAACCCGTTCGTGTTTTAACCTGCTCACCACGGCCTTTACCTCTTTATCGAAATTCGGATTAACCAAAATGACTCCAGCGGCACCCTTTTGCATCAAACTGCGGTATTGCTGCCGCAACTCAGCCACCTGCCACTTCCCTAAGCTGTCAACCCTACCCGGCATGGCCACTACCCATTTATCTTTTATAGAAGTACCATTAAAGTCGGAATAATGAACCGATTCTTGCCCAAAGCCCACAAAAACAATTTCGCCAAACTGCAGGGGCTGTTTGGGCAGACTGCTGCCAGGATAAAAACCTGTTCCAAAACCAAACGCAGCCTTGCCCACTTTAAAATGAGCATCCCTTAACTGCTCTCCTTTGTAGGGCACAGATAAAAAATAAGGATTATGGTCGGGTGCCCGATCCGGCTGTTCGAAATACTCAAAATCGAAAGCGGCGAGTTTCCCAGCCACCATTTCGGCAGCCCGCTGATACCCTTCGTGACCAGTCCCCCTTCCCGCAAAATCGCGAGAGGTGAGCCTACTCATGTCTAAGAGCATGGTGTCTTTATTCAATTTATGGGGGGGGAACTGGGTGCTCTGTAATTGGGCCAGACCTGCCAAGGGCAGCCAGCAATACAGTACAAGGCTCAAGCCGAATTTCAACATATGATTTTATTTACACGCGTTGCATGCCTGCCCCCTTCAAAGGCCGTGCTTAAAAATGCCTCCACCATGTCGATGGCCACTTCTTCCGAAACAAAGCGTGCCGGAATACATAAGATATTAGCGTTGTTGTGCTGGCGAGCCAACATGGCCAGCTCTTTATTCCAACAGAGTGCTGCTCTGATGCCAGCATGTTTGTTCGCAGTCATACAAACCCCGTTGCCACTGCCACAAATGAGTATGCCCAGTATGCCTTCTTGTGCAACTTGTTTGGCAACTGGATGTGCATAGTCTGGATAGTCTACCGAATCGGCTGTATGGGGCCCTTGGTCATGAACCAACAATCCGGCAGCCACTAAAAGCTGCTCCAGCTTGGCTTTTAAAAGGTAGCCAGCATGGTCGCTACCAATGCTCACTTTTTGGGTTTGGTATTTCATATCATTCATTGAGTTCAGCGGCAGCGCGCTTGCGTTCTACGCGTTTCACCACCAATATGCTAATTTCGTATAAAATAAACAGGGGAATCGACATCAATATCATGCTACCCACATCGCTTGGTGTAATCACGGCGGCAACAATCATGTTTACCACCACGGCTAACCTGCGGTTTTTCTTCAAAAAAGCCGAATTCACCAAGTTTACGCGTGCTAAAAAATAAGCGAGCATGGGAAGTTCAAAAATCAATCCAGCTGCCAACACCATGGTACTCAAGGTGCCAATGTATGACCGCAAGGTAATTTGATTGGCCACCTCCGCGCTTACCTGGTAGGAACCCAAAAACAAAATACTCACGGGAGCCAAAGCATAATAGCCAAAAAGCACCCCCATGAAAAACAAAATACTGATGTAAAACACCATACCACTGGCTGCTTTGCGCTCTTTCACATGCAAGGCAGGCTTTATAAAAAGCCACAATTCAAACGCCAAATAAGGAAAAGCCAGGATGATACCAGCATACAACGAAACACTCAAATGCTGCATAAACTGCCCTGTCATATCGATGTTCGCAACGGTAAAGCCGATTTGCTCAATACACAAGCCTCCTAAAAAACTATACGTCTCACCTAACTTGCAAAAAAAACGGTAGGTCAGAAAATCGAGGTTCTTAGGCGCCAGAATGATGTCGTCGAATATGAAGCCTTTGAAAGAAAAGGCGGCCAAAGCTAGCACAACAACGGCGATCGCCGAGCGAATCAGGTGTTTGCGTAGTTCTTCTAAATGATCGAAAAACGACATGCGCTTTTCATCCTTTTGCTCAAACTGATCGGTATAACTCAATCTCCAAAAATTTCAGACAAAGATAGGCGATGAAATGGCCAAAAGCGAGTTGGCACCACATTTATTCGTGCACCTATTATGCACAAAAAAGCCCCGCTGAAACCAGCAGGGCTACAATTTTAGGGATGTGATTAACCGTTTTTGCGGCCTTGTACATCCAAACGGATTTCCTGACACTTGTTTTTCAAGTCCTGGAGTCCTTTGCGTACACGGGTACCAGCAGCGTTGTTACCCTTGTCGTAGAATTTCTCAAAGTCTTTTTCCAAAGACATTAGCATGCTTTTGATTGCTTCAAATTCGTTCATGGTTCAATTAATTAAGGTTTTACCTCCCAAAAATATTACTTTCAATCAAATGCAAAAACTTTATCTGCAATTTCTTTTAGCTCATGGCTACAACACCCTCTCGCTGGTAGCTGCCAGAGCGCAGTTTTTCAGCCACATCTGAGAAGGCATCGAGGGTATATTTTACATCTTCTAAGCTGTGAGCCGCTGTAGGAATAAGACGTAACATGATCACATCCTTCGGTACTACCGGGTATACTACCACCGAGCAAAAAATATTGTAGCGTTCACGCAAATCGACTACCAGTGCCGTTGCTTCGCCCAAAGAGCCGCTTAAAAGCACTGGCGTTACCGGCGACATGGTTTTGCCTAAGTTAAAGCCACGCGCTTTCAAGCCGTTTTGCAAGGCATTTACCACGCTCCACAATTGCTCGCGCAAAGCCGGCTCCTCTCTGAGCAATTGCAAACGCTTGAGGGCACCAATCACCAAAGGCATCGGTAGCGACTTCGCAAAAATTTGTGAGCGGGTATTGTAACGTAAAAATTCAGCCGTATCAGCGTCGGTAGCGATAAAAGCACCAATGCTGGCCATCGACTTGGCAAAAGTGCTGAAGTAAATGTCAACCCCCTCTGTTATACCCTGTGCTTCGGTTGTGCCTGCGCCCGTTGCCCCCATGGTGCCAAAGCCGTGGGCATCATCTACCAGCAAACGGAATTGGTATTTTTGCTTCAAGGCCACAGTGCCGCGCAGATCACCTTGTACACCCGACATGCCAAATACCCCCTCTGTAATCACCAAAATAGCCCCTTTATTGCCATTTTCTTCAATCAATCGGGTGGCACGCTTGAGTTGGGTTTCGAGACTCTCCATATCGTTGTGCTTGTACATAAAGCGCTTGCCTTGGTGCAAACGAACCCCATCTACAATACAGGCATGCGACTCGGCATCATATACAATTACATCGTGACGGTCAACCAAGGCGTCGATGGCCGACAAAATGCCTTGGTAGCCAAAATTCAATAGCATGGCAGCAGGCTTACCCACAAAAGCTGCCAGTTCTTGCTCCAATTGCTCGTGGTAGTTGGAGTTACCCGACATCATGCGGGCCCCCATGGGATAGGCCATACCGAAAGCAGCAGCAGCATCTGCATCAGCTTTGCGCACCTCAGGATGGTTGGCCAATCCTAAGTAATTGTTCAAACTCCAAACCAAGCGCTCCTTGCCCCGGAACTGCATTTTACTCGCAATTTCTCCCTCCAATTTCGGGAACATATAATAGCCTTCAGCGGCTTTGGCATGTTGTCCCAATGGACCACGACGCTGTTTGAGTTTATCTAATAAATCCACGGTAAATGTTTTTTAGTAAAATTATCAGACAAAGTTAAAGTAGTTCAGCAGATGACAAAAAAATAAAATACAAAAGCGTGATTTGCATACTATTCTCATCCAAAACTGGTTGTTATCTCTAATGAAATCCATATCTTTGCAGGCTATGCTCAAAAGTCAGCGGTTTCGCCTCTTTTTGCTATTCATTGGTTTGTCAGGGATGTGGTTAACACAGTCTTGCGACCCGTACAATAAGATTTTGAAGAGTCCAGACTTGAATTACAAATTCGAGATGGCCAAGAAGTTTTATTACGAAGGCAGCTATTACAAGGCCCAACCACTTCTAGAAGAACTTATTTCGGCTTATCGTGGCTCTGACCGCGCTGAAGAAGTGTATTATTTTTATGCTTACTGCGATTACCATATGAAAGATTATTTGGTAGCCAGTTTCCATTTTAAAAATTACACTACCAATTTTCCAACCAGCGGAAAGGCCGAAGAAATGGACTTTATGTATGCGTATTGCTTGTATTTAGAGTCGCCGCGCTTTGCTTTAGACCAATCGAGCACCCTCAAAGCACTCGAAGCATTGCAGTTGTACATCAACAAATACCCCAATAGTCCCCGCATCATTGAATCAAATCGGATGATGGATTATTTACGGGCGAAATTAGAGCGTAAGGCCTATGAGAGCGCCATGCTTTTTTACCAAATGGAAGATTATCGGGCAAGCGCTACCATGCTTCGGCGCACTTTGTCGGAATTTCCCGACATCAATGAGCGCGAACAACTGGTGTTTTTGATCGGGAAATCTTACTTTTTGTTGGCTGAAAACAGCATCCGCGACAAACAAATGGAGCGCTACGAGGCTTGTATCAAGGCCATGCAGGAATTAAAAGAGGATTTTCCAGAAAGCAAATACCTCAAAGAAAGTACTCTGATGGTCGATAAATCAACCAAGGCCATGGCCAAATTGGCTGCAGAGGACCAAGAAAGAATAAAAATTTCACAATCAATCGCTAAAAACTAGCACATATGTCAAACACAACTGAAACCCGCAACCTTCGCGCCATGGATGCCGTTACTGGCAACATCTACGAAACTGTAGCCATCATCGCTAAGCGCAGCAACCAGATTTCTGTGAAGATTAAAGAGGAGCTCAATGGAAAATTGGCCGAGTTTGCACCTACCAGTGACAATTTGGAAGAGGTATTTGAAAACCGTGAGCAAATCGAAATTTCGAAGCATTACGAGCGCATGCCAAAGCCTACCTTGCAAGCCATTGAAGAGTACAATGAGGGCAATACCTATTTCCGCGTTCCAGCGAAAGAGAAATTGTTGAAGTAAAACGAAAGCCATGCTCACCGGCAAAAAGATTATTCTTGGGATAACCGGAAGCATTGCTGCCTATAAAACAGCGTTCCTAGTACGTTCGCTGGTAAAATCGGGGGCTGAAGTGCGGGTTATTGCCACGCGCTCAGCCCTCGATTTTGTTACCCCCCTCACCCTATCCACCCTGTCGAACAATCCTGTTTACAGCGAATATTTGAAAAACGAACAAGGGGAATGGGTAAACCATGTGGAGATGGGGTTGTGGGCCGATTTGTTGGTGATTGCACCAGCCACAGCCAACACTTTATCGAAAATGGCCCATGGTCAGTGCGACAGCCTGTTGATGGCTGTGTATTTATCGGCACGTTGCGAGGTGATGTTTGCGCCGGCCATGGATCTCGATATGTACCAGCATCCTACCACCCGGGAAAACATCCAAAAACTGATAAGCTATGGCAACCACCTCATTCAGCCCGGCACAGGCCCCTTGGCCAGCGGCTTAAGTGGTGAAGGACGCATGGCAGAACCAGAAGACATTCAGGGGCAAATGGAAGCCTTTTTCAGCGCAAAATTGCCGTTAAAAGGCAAAAAAGTAGTGATGACCGCCGGTCCAACCTACGAAGCCATCGACCCGGTACGGTTTATTGGCAACCGCTCAACGGGTAAAATGGGTTATGCCTTGGCAGCCGAATTGGCAGCTTTAGGTGCTTCGGTGAAGCTCATCAGCGGCCCAAGCGCCTTGACTTGTCCCGAAGGCGTGCAACGCCAAATGGTAGAGTCGGCCGAAGAAATGTATGAAGCCTCCCTTTCTGTATTTGCCGAGGCAGATTTAGCCATTTTTAGCGCGGCAGTAGCTGATTTTAAGCCCGCACAAAGCGCGGTACAGAAAATCAAAAAAGACGGCCAAGCGCTGGCCATCGAATTGGTGCCCACGCGCGACATCCTCGCCGAGGCGGGTAAGCGAAAAAAAATGGGACAGCTGTTGGTAGGTTTTGCGCTCGAAACCAACAATGAATTGGCACATGCCCAAGACAAATTAAAGCGCAAAAATGCAGATCTAATTGTGCTCAACTCCTTACAAGAAGCAGGTGCAGGCTTTGGTCACGACACCAACGCAGTAACCCTCATTAGCGCTACCGAACAGATAAAACTTCCCTTGGCCAGCAAGCAAGAAATTGCCCAGCAAATCGTTCAATACCTGATCAATCGTTTATGAAATACGTCATCAGTCTTTTTTTCGCAGTATTTTTTTCGCTCAGTGGCACAAAAGCACAGGAATTACAGGCTACCGTAAATGTAAACTTCAACAAAATTGGCGGAGCCGATCAGCAGCTGTATCAGGCCATGCAAACCACCATCTCTGAATTTTTAAATACCAGAAAATGGACGGAAGATATTTTCCAACAGCAAGAACGCATTGTGTGCAACATCACCATCATGCTTGAGGAAAGAATCAGCACCAATCAGTTTAAAGCTACCGTACAAATACAAAGCACCCGTCCGGTTTACAACTCTGGCTACAATGCCGTAATGCTGAACCATACCGATCCAGATTGGGTGTTTGAATACGTCGAATTTCAGCCACTCGAATTCAACGATAATTCGTTTTTAAATAATTTGAGTAGTCTGCTCGCCTTTTATGCTTTTACCATCATCGGACTCGACTACGACAGTTTTTCGCTTTTAGGCGGCACTGAATTCCACCAACGTGCACAGCAAGTAGTAGTAAATGCTCAGAATGCCGTTGAACCCGGTTGGCGTCAAAACCAAAATTTACGCAATCGTTACTGGCTCAACGAAAACTTACTAAACAGTGCCTTCAAGCCCTTTCGGGAAAGTTTGTACTTCTACCATCGTTTAGGGCTCGACATCATGCACCGCAGTGAAAACATGATAGAGGCACGCAAACAAATCACCTCTGCCATTACCAAAATGCATAATGTACACAAAACCAAACCTGGTTCGATGCTGCAGCAGGTGTACCTAAACGGCAAGCTCACAGAAATTATCGGCATCTATTCAAAAGCTACCCCAGCCGAAAAATCGAACGTGCTCACGATGTTATCCGAGATTGATCCTCCCAACATCCTGCAGTATCAAAAAATAAATTCCCCCTAGTCTTTTTTCTTTCCTTCCTCTCCCTTTGATTTGCAGTAATAAGTATGATAACCCGCCTCTACATCCGCAATTACGGCATCATCAAGGAGCATGAGATCCGCTTCAACAAAGGCCTCACGGTAATCACCGGCGAAACCGGCGCAGGAAAGTCCATTGTACTAGGCGCCATGGGTTTGCTGCTAGGCGAACGTGCCGATGTGGGCAGTTTGTTTGATGCCAACGAAAAGTGCATCGTAGAAGGAGAATATGACATGGAGGCGGTCGAGTTGCAGACTTGGCTTGCTGAAGAAGGATTTGACACCACCTTGCCTTTGCTGGTACGCCGCGAAATTATGCCCACCGGCAAGTCGCGTGCTTTTATCAACGACAGTCCTGCCGGCATTCAACAACTCAAAGCTTTAAGCGAATGGCTGATGGACATCAGCGGGCAACACGAAAGCAGAGAATTACATACTACCCGTTTTCAGCTCGATTTTATAGATGAAATGAGCGGTTTGCGTGACGCGGCTCCACTATTCCGAGAAAAATACCAGCAATGGCAGCAGCTCAAAGGCCGCTTGGCCGCCTTGCGTCAATCAGAAGCTAGCCGCTTGCAACAACTCGATTTAGAGCGCTTTTTATGCGACGAGCTCGAGCAAGCTGGCCTCAAACAAGCCGACGAGCTGGGAGCACTGGAGCAACAGCTAGAAGTACAGGAAAACGCCTTGCAAATCCGCCAAACGCTCGAATCAGTGAGCTTTCAGCTGCAAGAAGCCGAGGAGGCCGTGATTTTAAAACTGCAGCAGTTGAGTGCCCAAATGAATGGGTTTAAGGAGCTACATCCAGAGTTGGGGCGTTTGTATGAAGGACTGCACAACAGCCAAATTGAACTCACCGAATTATCGCGCGACAGTCAACGCCTGGTAGGCAGTTTTGAAGCCGACCCCGCTTTATTGTCGGAAATCAGCAACCGGGTTGATTTACTCAACCGTTTACTCAGCAAGCACCGTGTGCATGATTTGGGCGCCTTGCTGGAGCGTTGGGAAGCATTATCTGCCTCGGTAGCGCTACTCGAGAAATCAGGCAGTGAAACTGAGCAACTCGAAAAAGATATACAGGCACTCGAAAAATGGCTCCTGAAAACAGGCAAGGACATATCTGATAAAAGGCAGCAAGCGTTGCCGGGCATTCACAAACAAATGCAGGCTTTATTGCCGGCGGTAGGACTTGTACACGCGCAATTCAAGATTGAAATTGAAGCCCATGAACAGTTAATTGGTCCCCGTCAAGGCCTCAACAGCATCCGCTTTTTGTTTACCGCCAACCAGGGCAGTCCTGCCATGGAGCTCCAAAAAGTAGCCAGCGGCGGCGAGTTGTCGCGCATCATGTTGTGTTTAAAGAGCCTCTTACATGGTCAAGTACGCCTCCCATCCGTGGTTTTCGATGAAATCGATACCGGTATCTCTGGCGAAACGGCCTTGCAAGTGGGCAAAGTGCTGCGTTCGTTGGCCGATAAACACCAGGTAATCCTCATAACACACCTCCCGCAAATTGCTGCCAAGGGAGATATGCATCTTTTTATCAGCAAAAAAAACGAGGACGGGCGTACCGTTTCACGAGTTGATGTGCTTGATAATGAGGGCCGTGAACGTGCCATTGCCCAAATGATTGCGGGAGATGGTGCAGGAGAAACTGCTTTACGTCAAGCAAAAGAGCTCTTGCATAAGTGATATTTCATTATTTTTGATACAAACACCCAATTATGTCTCATAATTTACTTCATGGGAAGCGCGGCATCATCTTTGGCGCCCTCGATCCCAACTCTATCGCCTGGCATGTAGCTGAAAAAGCCTATGCCGCTGGTGCCACCTTTACGCTAACCAATGCGCCTATTGCCTTGCGCATGGGCCAAATCAATGAGCTGGCCAAGGCCTGCAATACCGAAGTTATTGGTGCAGATGCCACCAATTACGACGATCTGAAGACGCTCTTTACCAAGTCAGAAGAACTTTTGGGTGGTAAAATTGACTTTGTACTGCATTCCATTGGCATGTCGTTGAACGTACGCAAGGGCCGTCATTATACCGATATGGACTATGATTTCTTCCACAAAGGCCTCGATATTTCAGCAATATCGTTTCACCGCGTAATGAAGGCAGCGCTCGAAACCAATACTTTGAGCGAAGGCGCCTCCATCTTAGCCCTGTCGTACATTGCCGCGCAACGGGTATTCCCCGATTATAACGATATGGCCGATGCCAAAGCCTTGCTCGAAAGCATTGCACGTAGCTTTGGCTACCACCTTGGAAAAGCGAAGAAAATTCGTGTAAACACGATTTCCCAAAGTCCTACCCGCACAACAGCCGGTTCAGGCGTAAAAGGCTTCGACTCCTTTTTCGATTATGCCGATAAAATGTCACCCTTGGGAAATGCCAGCGCCGAATCTTGCGCCGACTATTGTGTAGTGATGTTCTCCGATCTTACGCGCATGGTAACCATGCAGAACCTCTTCCACGATGGTGGTTTTTCATATACCGGCATCAGTCAGGATATTGTAGATAAAATGCAACCTTAAACCCCTTTAGCCATGAGTACATCATCCGCACCCATTTTGGTACCTGTAGACTTTTCGCCTAGTACCGAACATACCTTAGAGCATGCCATCATGTTGGCGAGCACTTATCAAACTGGAATTGTACTCATGCACGCT
The DNA here is from genome assembly GCA_030682795.1 of Sphingobacteriaceae bacterium. Taxonomy (GTDB): domain Bacteria; phylum Bacteroidota; class Bacteroidia; order UBA7662; family UBA7662; genus PNNG01. The sequence goes on along the minus strand of JAUXNJ010000011.1, from coordinate 1,956 downwards.
ATTGAAACGCATTTTTCGGGCTTCAATTTGGCCGATCTAGCCTTGCACAGCGATTCACGTGAAAACGCCATTTACCAATTGGTAGAAACCCGTTTGAAAAAACGAGCTGAGGAGCTCAATAAAAAGGGTATCGTTGCTGAATATCGCATTGATTATGGTGCGGTGCATAAAACCATCGCCAATACCGCCGAGGAAATCGGTGCGGCCTTTATTGTAGTGGGCGCACATGGCCAATCTGGCTTTGAGGAATTCCTCATCGGCAGCAATTCCTTCCGTCTTTGTGCCACAGCTCCTTGTCCTGTAATTACAGTACCGAAAAACGAGGATTTGTATACGCATTCTTATGCTACCATCGTGATGCCCATCGATACCAGCTTTTATACGCGTCAAAAGGTGCGTTTAACTGCTGATTTAGCTGAGAAATTTGCTGCCCATGTTCATGTTTTTGGCGTATCGGTAGAAGACGATGCTGAAAGCATGCACCATGTGCGCATCATCACCAAACAAGTTGGAGAGTATTTAAGCAATCGTGGCATTGCGCATACGCTCAATGAAGCCTTTGGTAACAACATCACCGATGCCACCATGGTATATGCCAAGGCAGTGAACGCCGATTTAATCAGCATCATGACCGAGCAGGAGCCTTCTATCCGCAGTTTGATTATGGGTGAGTTTGCCCAGCAAATGATTAACCGTGCTCCTATTCCAGTACTCAGTTTACGTCCACATGAAATGAGTAATACGGCTGAGTTTTCGATGTAACGTTAGCAAAGCATCCTTTTACAAAACCCCGTTAGCCTGGCTAATGGGGTTTTTTCATGCCTAACTTAGAGGTACTGTTTCATTAAAACCTCAATTCATACGTTTAAGAAGGATAAATAATATAGCTTAATACAATTTTCACTAGCAGAACAAGTTCCAAAATACTATCACTTTCATGAAGACAGGTAGAAATGCATTGATGGCCCAAACCCTACGATAAAATTGCCAACAATGATTAAATTGTTATATTCAACTTATCAAACATAAAGAAATGGCATACAGGGTTACATTTGCAATACTACTGCTACTACTATTCGCTTCCTGCAAGAAGGAACCCATAGATCCTTGTCTTGATGGCGGTTGCATCATCTTAGAAGGCCGGCTTTGGGACGATCTCAACAATAGAGGTGCACCTTTCGTACATCTTCAATTCATCCCAGAACGCGGGGGATGGTGGAATGCTCCTGATTTTCAAAAGTTTCAAACCGATGGATTAGGGTATTTTAGCCAACGTGTACCCAAAAAACAAATCTTCAAAAACCCTGGCAACCAATATGCTTTGCGATGCATCGATGATGGTTACCTACTTCAAACAAGAAAATACATTTATAATGACTTCATTTTGCTTGAAGCACAAGACAATGCCTTGAATCAACAGTATACCGTACGGGATACCGTTGTACCTGTTGGTCTGATAGACTTTCATTTCCTACCCAGTAGCACGCGCCAAATCATACAATTCAATTACAACCTCAATAACTACTGGAGAATGGGGCCGTTGTTAATTGACATTAACCAATCCCCTTACACGACCTATAGATTGCCCGTCCCCTTGCGCGACAATCAGCCAATTTGGGTGAGCTATCATGGCACTGTAAACAACGTTCCGTTTGGAGATAGCAGTTACATTGAACTTAAGCATCGTCAGCATATTCAGATTGCGCCGCTACAGCCTTGATCAAGCAACCTAAAATACTACATACCCAAGAAACACCGTACCGCCCGGCCATAAAAAAACCCCGATTATCTTACGATAACCGGGGCTAAACCAATCTGGCAACGACCTACTCTTCCACATTTTACTGCAGTACCATCGGCGCTGTAGGGCTTAACTACTCTGTTCGGAATGGGAAGAGGTGCTCACCTACGCTATAATCACCATTGGTTAATGGTTCAGACAACCTTCCGTTGTCT
>JAUXNJ010000003.1 GCA_030682795.1 Sphingobacteriaceae bacterium | reverse complement strand
ACAATTTAAGCCCCCAAGGAGCCCAAAAGCCCCTTGGGGGCTTTGTATTTTAAGGTTTTTAAGATATGAAAAAGCGCATTCGTTGGACCAAAGTTGGACCAAGCCTAAAAAGGGAGCGGGGAGAGGTGTTTAGTTCATCCATAAAAGTGCTCTTGCGCAAGAATCGCAAGCACAAGGATGGCAGCTGCGACATCCAAATTCGAATCATCATCAATCGCGAGTCAACCAAAATGAACCTAGGCTTTCGCTGGCTCGAGGATTATTGGGATGAAGTGACCGGCTTTTGCAAGCCGCGGTTCAAAGGCGATACCCAAGCAAATGATCATAACCTAGAAATACGGGCGGCCATTGGCAAAGCCAACGACATTCTACTGCACTACCGGATCAGCCACCGCTCGCTGAGCTTGGACCAGTTCCGCAAAGAGTACCTCAATTATTTTAACCGTGCCAGCTTTATCGATTTTATGAGCTCGCATGTAGAGTACCGAAAAAACCAGCTGAGCCACGGAACCTACACCAATCACAAGCTGGCCATGGTTAAAATTATGGGCTGGCGGCCAAACCTCATGTTTAGCGACCTAAACAAAACCACACCCCAGCAGTTCGATGCCTACCTGCGCAAGCAATACGACAACATCAATACCATCTTCAAATTTCACAGGGTATTTCGCACCTATATAAATGAGGCCATCAAGCTCGGGCACGATGTGCCTGGCATTTATAAAGGCTTCCGCTTTCATTCTACCCCATCAAAAAACAGGGCGCTGAGCGAAGAAGAAGTGGCCAAGGTAATTGCTTATTATAATGAGTGCGAAAAAGAAGAGCACCGCCGCGTGCTTCGCCGCTTTATATGGAGCCTGCTCACCAGCATGCGCATCAGCGATCAAATGCGCATCGATCCTAGTTGGGTGGTAGATGGACGCCTTATATATGTCCCTCAAAAAACTCAGCGCACAGGCAAAATCATCAACATCAATTTGCCAGCCACGGCCGTGCGTATATTTAAGGAAGAGCTGGCCATTACTGGCGGTGTAAATATGTTCCGCTTTCCGGCTAGGCAGGTAGGCAACCGGTGCTTGAGCCGTATAGGCGAAAAGCTAGGGCTTGGCACCAAGCTCACCAGCCACATTGGCCGCAAAACCTGCGCCACGCTGGTAGTAAAACACCTGGGCGATTTGCATGCAGCCAAGGAATACTTGGGGCATTCGGATATCAGAACAACTATGGCTTACGATAATGTAGATGAGCAGCGCAAGCAGGCGGCGGCTAATGTATTGGAGAGGGCAGTTGGAGATAAGCTTAAGGATCAATCGCACTAAAGACGGGTTCTGATCCAAGCTCTTCAGTCAATTTTCTAGCTACATTCAACACATATTCTTCGAATTCATCATTTAATTTAGATCGGCGAAGGACGCACATTAGACTTAGTTTTGGATCATGGTTCATGGCAAACGTTTGTCTACCAAGTCTATTAATAATGATGTACTTATAAATGCGAAACCTCTGGGTATCTTCGTAATCTCCTACAAGAAAGTTGTGTTTGGAGTTTTTTGCTTTAGGCACTCCATGAAATAGAAACGATGAATCAGGCTTGGCAAGAAGTAATTCTGTTAGCAGTACATTAATGCAAGTTCCCAATACCTTAAAGCTATTATGATCATTAGCAATTAGGTTGAATTTTTTTTCTGAGTGCCGATATTGTTTTGGGTAAAACTTGACCACATACAAGTCGTGATCGAGCTCTGTCATTTCAATAAAATACCTACGATTATTAACGTCTGTATCAAACATAAAGGCCATGCAATTTTTTGCATGGCCTATGTACTCTAGTGGTACTGATTTG
>JAUXNJ010000002.1 GCA_030682795.1 Sphingobacteriaceae bacterium | reverse complement strand
GAGGGTGTAAATTAAACTGTGTCAAGTTTAAATTTTCGTAAACTTGATTATCAGTTAAAAAATGGACACAACAGAGAAGTTTGACTTTGAAGCTTTCAAAAAACAAGCTATCAAAGAGATGTATGAAGGCAAGACCTTCGGTGGAGAAAAAGGGATCATAGCTCCTTTGCTAAAGCACTTTTTAGAGGCTGCCTTAGCTGGAGAGATGGACGCGCATTTACAGGAATCAAAGGCCCAGGGAGAGGATAATAGGCGTAACGGTAAAGCCAAAAAAAGAGTCAAGAGCTTGGCTGGCGAGTTTGAGCTAGAGAGTGGCCGTGACCGTCTGGGAAGCTTTGAGCCTATGATCTTACCCAAACGCCAGGTGATCATCAATGATGCGCTAGAAGAGAAGATAATCACCTTGTATGGCATGGGTGTATCAACACGTGAGATATCAGCGTACATCAAAGAGATGTATTTGATGGATATATCTGCGGCGCAATTATCAGCCATTACAGACAAGGTAATACCCGCGATGCAGGAGTGGCGTTCAAGGCCCATAGATGCCGTTTATCCGATTGTTTTTATGGATTGCATCCATTACAAAGTAAAAGAGGATGGACGCGTAGTTACAAGGGCTGTTTATAACCTATTGGGTATTGATATAGAAGGGAAAAAAGAGCTAATTGGCATGTATTCAGCAGAGACTGAAGGGGCTAAGTTTTGGTTGTCGGTGCTCACTGACCTCAAGAATCGCGGATTACAAGACATCTTAATTGCGTGTATTGATGGTTTAAAGGGCTTCCCAGAGGCCATCGCCAGTATTTTTCCCAAGACTCAAATACAGCTGTGTATAGTGCATCAAATCCGCAACAGCCTAAAGTACATTGCTCATAAGGATAAGAAGGCGTTTATGGCCGATTTAAAACCTGTATACACCGCAAGCACAAAAGAGGAAGGATATCGGCAGCTGGAGCTATTAGAGACCAAATGGGGCACCAAATACGGCGTTGCTATTGAGTCATGGTTCAAAAACTGGGAGAACTTATCGAGCTTTTTCGAATACGATGGTGAAATCAGGAAACTCATTTACACCACCAACCCAATCGAAGGCTTTCATCGTCAAGTAAGAAAAGTGACTAAGACCAAAGGGGCATTTACCTCTGATACGGCATTGATGAAATTGGTGTACTTGGTAGTTCAGCGCATCCAAGAAAAATGGACCATGCCGTTAAGAAACTGGGGGCAAACCTTGACCCAGCTTAACATAATATTTGGGGAGCGGCTACAAATCCATAAATTTGAGCGGTAGCCTTCCGGGGGGTACCCCCCGGAAGGCTACCGCTCATTACCTTTGACACAGTTTAGTGAACACTCCCGAAAAAGTGGCAGTAACCGTAAGGGGACGCGTATTTGTAGTGCCTGTTCAAAAAGGCAGAACGATTGCATTTTCAGACCCCAGCAACGCCGTTGTTCGCTATCGAGATGCGACTTTTTCAGCGGATGGCCGAAACATCATCGCCCTTTCAGATGCAAGTGGAGAATTCGAATTTGTACACTTTGCGGCAGATGGCTCCAGCAGCGTAAAACCCATATCCAAGGCCTTAAAGCCCCTGAGCTATGAAGGTATCCCATCGTTTGATGGTAAATGGATAGCTTTTGATGACATTGATAAACATATGTACGTGCTCAATGTACAAACAGGAGAACGAAAAAAAATATCCACCAACGAACAAGGCATCCGAGATTTTGCGTGGTCGCCAGACAGTCAGTGGCTGGCTTTTGTGCAAAAGGCCTTCACTGGATTTACACAAATTAAAGTTTACAATGTTAACGATGGCGCTGTTTTTGACTTAACCAGCGACCGATCCAACAATTCAAATGTGAAGTGGAGTCCTGACGGTAAATTTATTTATTTCTTATCTGACAGGGGTTTTAACACTTTAACTGGCAGTCCTCGTAATCAAAGACTTGGCGGGGTGGGATGGGATAAAGTGCATAAATTGTATCATGTTGCCTTAACAAAAGGGGTTTTATCTCCATTCAGGGCATTAGACGAGCTAAACCAGGAGCATGCCACCAACGATCAACCTGCAAGTAAAGTAGTAGTTCGCATTGACAGCGCAAACATTCAAGCCCGAACGATGGCCGTGCCTATTGCTTCTGGAAATTACTATCAACTTGAAGTAACCGAACAGGCCATTTATCTATTAGCCAACGAAAATGGCTCAATGGCCAACCCTCATCTAAAAGCGGCACAAATTTCACGCAACAAAATGGAACTAGCTACGATCGCTTCTGAGATTGATAATTTTGACATCACGCCAAATGGCAAAAAGTTGTTCATCAAAAAAGGTCCATCCTACTACATGGTCGATGCTGTAACAAACATCCTAACGCTAACTGATGAAATTGATTTAAGTAGCTGTCAGTTTGCTTTCAACCCACGAGCGGATTGGAAACAGCTTTACAAAGATGCTTGGCGTATGGAGCGCGATTATTTTTATGACAAAAACATGCATGGTGTAGATTGGGAGGCAATGTACCAGAAGTACCTGCCCTTTATTGACCGCATTACTACCAGAAGTGAGTTAAATGACGTGTTGGCTCAATTAATCGGAGAGTTATCGGTGCTTCACGCTTATGTATATGGGGGTGATGTGCCTAGTGATGATAAAAGCATTGGCGTTGGCAATTTAGGCGCTAAAACCAGCAGGGATGAAAAGAACGGAGGATTTAAAATTGACTACATCTACAGGCCCGACCCTGATTTTCCTGAGAGAAAATCGCCATTAGATGATCCTCACCTCGACATCAAAGAGGGCGATATCATTACCAAAGTAAATGGTAAAGATGCTTTACTAGCGATGGATATTGGCGAGTTGCTGGTTAATCAAGCCGGAAAACAAGTAAGGCTATCCATCAAAAGGGGTACAGTAATTAAGGATTTTATAATTCAAACATCGGCCGATCCATATTGGTTGATTTACCGTGACTGGCAATACAAAAACAGACTAAAAGTTGAAAAAGATAGCGAAAACGAAATAGGTTACCTTCATCAAAGTGCCAATGATGATCGGGACATTGCTCACTTCTACAGGGAGTACTTTCCTGTTGCCAATAAAAAAGGGCTCATTATCGACATGCGCTCCAACGAAGGAGGCTATATCAGTGAAATCATGCTTCAAATGCTAATGAGGCAAATTTGGATGCACAGAATTGACAGAACTGGCCAGCCCATTGAAAGAATACCCCATATGGTAGTGCTCGTGAATGAAAGAACGGGATCTGATGGAGAAGTATTTGCAGAAGGTTTTAGGAGACTTGGTTTGGGCATTACAATTGGTATGCGCACTTGGGGTGGATTTATAGCGCTACACACAGGAAATCAGCTTACAGATAATGGAATTGCCACCTCACCCATGCATGGCGGTTTTGACTTTGAGGGAAAATGGCTAGTAGAAGGCATAGGACATGTGCCAGATATTGAAGTAGATAACCTACCCTACGAAACTTTCAATGGAAAAGATGCACAATTGGAAGCAGCCATTCAATTCTTAAAGAAAAAAATAGCGGAAGAACCCAGGGACATTCCTACTGCGCCAGTTTATCCAAATAAGAGTTTTCATAACAACCTTAAAAAGCAAAAATGAACTAGAGCAAACGTATGAAAATTCGAAATTTTGAAACACACAAGGCTTTTGGGCACTAACATCTTCAATTGAGCTATATTTGAAATGCGACTAGTTCACTCTACAAGTACAAGACGAACGAATCAGCAAATACTCCTTAAAGCGGTCAATCAACCGTGAGCAATTCTACAAATCCCTCCCATCAAAGCCCCAACCATCCCAGCAAGCAAAATGGAAGCATTACGAACCTACTTCAACCAATTTGTGCAACTCAGCGATGCCGAATGGGACGATTTTAAAGCCTGTATGAGCAAAGAAACGGTCCCGAAAAAGGGACTCCTGCTCGAGGAAGGCGAAAAATGCAACTTTATTGCCTTCATTCAGGAAGGAGCCTTTCGCTTTTATACGGTGAAAAAGGGCGAAGAAAGCATTACCGCCTTTTTCTTTGCGGGCGACTTTGTGACCAATTACCGCAGCTTTTTAACCAACAAACCTTCGAACCACTACATTGAAGCTTTGCAAGATGCGGTGATTTTGAAGATCAATTTGCAGCAGCTGCAACAACTGTACAACAAGCACAAAACCATCGAAAGATTGGGCCGGCTCATTGCCGAGAACTTGTATTTGGTGGTGGCCAACCGGCTCGATGCCTTTATGTTTGAAACCCCAACCGAAAGGTATGAGCAGCTGGTGAAGCGCGGCTCGAAGCTGCTGTCGGAAATTCCGCAGTACATGGTGGCCTCCTATTTGGGCATCAAGCCCGAAACCTTGAGTCGCATCCGGGCGCGGAAATAGGTGCAGCCGCCTAGGGTTTGGCTTCGGGAAAGCGTACGTCTTTTTTGCAAGGGAGTTGTCGCCCAAGGCATGGAAGTGTGTTTGAAAAGAAAATCGATTCAAGTCCCCTCCTCCTTTATTGACTTTGGTCAACGAATTGCAGCCAGCGCCTGGCTTAGTTTTGCCAGCATCAAATTCAAAAGAGATGAAAAAAACAATCACCCTTTCGGTCCTGGTTTTAGTAGCCCTGTTGGCTAGCACTGCTCAAGGCCAAAACTCCCCCTCGCGTAAGTGGGGCGCAGAAGTAAACTTGCTATGGCCTATTTACCCAGGCAACATTTACAAAGGTCAGGTTACCTATGAGGCCTGGCGCCAAAACCAGTTGGCTGGCGATATTTTCGCTGGCTTTCACATCCGTCCATCCGAATTTAGGGTTGAGGAAGGCGATTTTGCGAACTACGCCCTCACTTTTGGCTACCGCCAATTTGTGTGGGAAGGCTTGCATTTGGAGCTTTACAATGCCTTTGGACCGGGCTTTAATCGCAACAATGCCGTTGACGGCAAGGATTATACGAGTTGGGATTACGAAATTGGGCTTTTAGCCGGCTATCGCTGGGAATTTCTGAAAAAGGAAAGAAGGGAAAGCGCCAGGTTTAGTCCGTACCTCAGTACCCAACACGGCTTCTACTACGTGGCGACCAAAAGCAATCCACACCCCATAATCGACTTCACCGGCGAAAGTGCGGTGTATGTGGGCACCTTGAATATCGGCTTTCGCTTTTAAAAGCGCTTCGGTGCTGTGCCAATGTCCGGGCTTCTCAAAGCGAGCAGTGCGGGCATTGGCTTTTTGGGTGGATGTGGCATTTAAGTTTCTTGTAAGTAGTCAGTAAACCAGCAACGGAACCAGTTGTGGGCTTAAACCCTGAATAAAAGCCTTAAAAAATTCAACCCGATTGTTACCCATTTGCTACAAAAGAGCATCTTTTACAATTGGCCCGCGGTGAACAGTCAACTAATATAGCTCGGGCAAGTGCTCCTATCAAGGAGCTTTTAATCCTCTATTATTTGGAAAATAAAATTCATTTTTTGAAATTCATCCAGTATTTAGAATTAAAATCTATTCAAAAATCCAAGCCGCCTCCACCAAAAACTGTCCCAATGTCCACCATCATCTACCAGCCCAAGCTCAATGCTACGATTCACAAATCGATCCGCTTTAGTGCCAGCAGCGCCAGCGATTTGCGGTTAAAGAGCATCGACTATTTTACCCAGTCGAACTTCCGGATGGTGAGTGCGTTGGCCGATAAACAAATCAGCTTTAGGCGCGGGTCGTTGCTTTCGAATATGTACACTTTCAATCCGCTCAAGTGGAAATCTGAAATACAAATCGACATCCAGGGGCAGGAAGTGAGCGTGCAGGTCAAAATCAACACCTTTGCGCAATTGCCGAGTGTGAAAGAAGAGGCGCTTTGGGATGAATTCTTGCAAAATTTTGAGGCCTATGTCAACGACGGCCGCGTAGATCACCTCAGCAAAAACGAAGCTTCCCTAAAATCGGTCAAAAAGAGCAGCTATCGCCGCTTGGGCTGGGTATTGGTGGGTGCGCTGGTGGCTGGCATTCCTGCAGTATTGTTGGCCCTTTGGACCGGCATTGATACCATTGCTCCCGTGGGCGCGAGCATGGGTGCGATGTACTATTTGAACAAGAAGAACGAGCAGGAAAGGAAGCAGGCGTCCCAGCCCTAAATATCCTTAAAAGTACCCACCAAAAACGCTGCCCCTGACGCTTCCAGCATTCGCCGAGCTAAGTCTGCCAAAATACGCTAAACCTTGCCGCTGCCGTCACCACACTCACCCATAAACTAAATGCCGCTTTAGCATGGTAAATTGGGATTTGATTTCCACTTTTTTTTCGACGGAGTCAACCCAAAAGCGCATGCTAACAGTTCAACTACTATTTTCACCTGATCATGCATACACTTCAGCGAAAAGAAAAAATAAGCATGTTTTTACATGATTATTACTTTGGTTATGGCAACTTAATTAAGCTGTTAAGACTGCTAGGCGGTCCGGCACTAGTACTCATTGGACTCCATTTATTTGAGCAGGGGCTTGACAAAGCCACGGTGGCTTATGCCGGATTTTGCATCCTCTACGGCATTTACATGCTATTAAAACCCTATTTGTGGATATTGTTTCGACTTGATCAGTACAAAACAGAAGCTGTTGAAATAAAAATCGAAGACAATTCCCTCCTTCTGAAAGACGCATTGAACGAATCTAAAATAGACTTCAGTAGTTTTAAAACCATTCAAGAAAGGCCCAACTACTTCGTTTTGGTCGTTTCAAAATCGGTCAGATTACGAATCCCCAAAAGTTTACTGAGCATGGAAGATCAAGAAAAAATCACATTTCATATCCATGGTAAATCGTAACGAAAAATAGGCTTTTGAAGCATCTTATTAGTACGATTTCATTTCGCGACAAGCACTCGATCAAGCTACAAGATTCTAATAATTTAGCACAAGCAGACCGTAACAAATTATTCACTACTTTTTGCAAGTAAAAGCAATGCGCTCCTACCGCCACTTGCCTCCCAGCCGAGCCCTACTCCTCCTTTGCCTGCTCCTTGGTCTAGCCACCGGCCCAGCAAATGCGCAAGCAACCGAGGGCTTCGTGCTGCTCGATAGTGTGCATTACACCTTGAGCAACTCCCCCTTCTTTCAAAAGCAAACCCCCATTGCCAAAATACTGCGATCGGGCAACCAGTTGTATTTTTTGGTGGCAGAAACGGGGCAGCTGCAACGGCTCGACCTCAGCACCGGCCAAGTGACCCAGCTGCTGCCCAAGTCCGATGCCAAGGAAGCCCTTAAAATTTACAATTTTGAGCTGAGCAGCGACCGGGTATTTGTGATAACGGCCCAAATGAGCCACATTTATGAGTACGATTTACAAGGACAGCTGCTGCGGAGCATCAAAATCAACCCGATGTTTAGAAAAACTTGGCTGTCGGGTTTCCGGAACTTTCACTTTAGCGAGGCCCGGCAAGCCTTTTACCTCGATGTAGCTCCGAACACGCCCGTGGAGCGCAACATGTTACGCAAACCCGAGGCTGCCAAAAAGCATTTCGAGCGCCAAAATCTGATTGCCGAAGTCGACACCCGTGGCCGCATCCGCCAAACCCTCGGCAGTTTTGCGCCCATCTACCGCCAAAATCTGTACTTCCACAGCAGCGATTACAACCATTTTGTTACCCCCGCAGGTAAAATTGTGATGACCCAAGGCTTGAGTCATGCCCTCAGCCTCATCGACCCCGCCAGCGGCACTACCGATACGTTCGCCTTCCCTGGACAGTACATCAGCAATACCGACATCCCCGTCACCACCCAGCCTTACCTTGAGTCGGAAGACTACTACAGCCATGTGCTGACCACCTACGACTACCCCTACCTACAACCGTTGAACGCCAGTAGGCTGTGCTACCGTGGCTATCGGGATGCCGGCGTAGACTCCACCCGCTTCAAAACCTACCCGCCGAGGGAAGTCCCCGCCAACAACAAAGCATGCGTGTCTCCTTCCCAGCGCAAACTCGACCAAATGGAGCTGCTGCAACAGAAGCCTTATTACGTTCAAATCATCGACCACCAACACAATAAACTGCTGTATGATGGCGTATTTAATCTTTTGGGGAAGTATTTTCTGCCTGCCCACCAAGCCCCCGAAGCGCACTTCTATACCTATTTTTGGGATACAGATGGTATGCACATTTATACGTACGGCCTTCGATAAGCGTTTTATGTAAATGCTTTGCCGCTAAAAGCGCCTTTTCAACGGCATGCTGCCTACTTTGCTTTTAGATGAAAGATAATTGTGAGAACAACAGTCGCTCGCCTTATAAATGCGTAGCTTCACACATGATCCCAGCCAATATCCGCATTTTGCTTGCTGATGACGATCAGGCCGACTGTCTGCTTTTCAAGCTCGCCCTCGAGGCCTTGCCGCTCACTGCGCAACTCAGCGTGGTACACGACGGGGAGCAACTCATGGAAACCCTTCAGGCATCGAAAAAACTGCCCGATGTACTGTTCCTCGACCTCAACATGCCACGTAAAAATGGCTTTGCTTCATTGGGAGAAATAAAGCGAAATACAGGCCTGTGGGACTTGCCCATCATCATCTTTTCGACCACCTCAGATGAAAAAGCCGTAAAAAGCGTATTTCGTGATGCGGCCTACTACTACATCCGCAAGCCAGAAGACTTCAGCATGCTCAAAAAAGTGCTTTATGAAGCCCTCCTGCTGATCAGCATGCCCAACCGCTCGATGCCCAACCAAGAAAATTTTGTGATTACCGGTCTACATACCGAAATCCCAGAGCTCCCTTTGGCCAAAGGCTGATTTTAGCGTCCATACGCCCCGCGACCTTCGCCACCTTTCCTTTATTGACATGCAACGCCCTCCGCCCAAAACTGCTAGTCCCTTCCCCATTGTTGCCATTGGGGCTTCGGCGGGTGGACTCGAGGCCATGGTGGAATTGCTGCAATACCTGCCTCCCGACACGGGCATGGCCTTCATTTACGTGCAGCATTTGAGTCCCGACCACAAAAGCCTGCTCTCCGCCATCCTCTCCCAAAAAACCTCTATGAAGGTGCAGGAAATAGGCCCAAAGACCAAAATTGAGCCCAATACCCTCTTTGTAATGCCTTTCAACAAAGGCATCGAAATACGAGAGGGCTACCTACAACTTTTGCCACGGTCCCACAGCAGCAGTGCCGTTTCAATCGATGTACTTTTCAACTCACTGGCCTTAAATCAACGGGCAAAAGCCATCGGCATCATCCTGTCAGGCAGCGCCAGCGACGGCAGTGCGGGGATCAGTGCCATCAAAAAAGCCGGGGGACTCAGCTTTGCCCAGGACGACAGCGCCAAATTCATCAGCATGCCGCAATCTGCCATTGCCACCGGCATGGTCGATTTTATTTTGTCACCCAAAGCCATGGCCTTGGAATTGGGCAGACTGAGCAAGCATCCCTTCCCCAAAACCACCCTTGCCAAACCCAAGACACATCCTGAAGATGAAATTGCGAACAACGACCCGCATTTGCTTAGCATCCTGCAGCTGTTGTTCAAAAACACCAAAGTAGACTTCAGTCTGTATAAAATAAACACCATCAAACGGCGCATTTTACGCCGCATGGCACTCTACAAAATCGGCAGCCTTCAAAAATATGCGGATTTATTGCTCGAGGCACGAGAAGAAACCGATATCCTTTACCAAGACCTGCTGATCAATGTAACCAGTTTTTTCCGTGATACCGACTCCCACCGTTACCTGCGCGCTACCCTCTTTCCCAAGCTTTTCGAGCTTAAAAAAGCAGGTGAATCGCTGCGGTTGTGGGTACCTGCCTGTGCCAGCGGTGAAGAAGCTTATTCGTTGGCTATGATTTTGATTGAAATTCAGGAGCGCCTTGGAAAGCAACTTTCGGTACAGATATTCGCAACCGACCTCAGCGAACAGGCCATCCGCAAGGCGAGACTCGGCATTTACAGTGCAGAGGCCCTCGAAGGCGTTTCACCCAAACGGCAGCAGCGCTTTTTTAGTCGCACCGAAGATGGCTACCGGGTAAACAAAGAGCTGCGCGACTGCTGTGTATTTGCGCAACACAACATTTTGAGTGACCCACCTTTTTCACGACTCGATTTTGTGAGTTGTTGCAACTTGTTTATCTACCTCGATACGGCAGCGCAAAAACGGGTGGTCAACACCTTTCACTACGCCATTCACCCAGCAGGTTTTTTGATGCTCGGCAAATCTGAAAACATCAGTCACTCAAGCCATTTGTTCAGTCTATTGAACACCAAGCACAAAATTTTCGCACGTAAGCACAGTGCCGGCAGCCAGCGACTTCCCGAATTAACGCCCCGACTGGCCTATCCTTCCCTGTCTGACAAACACCTTCCCTTGACCTTTCCGCTCAAATCTCAACCGACCACCCCTATGAATCAACAATGGCTTGACAACGCAATCGACAATGTGCTGGTAACCGACTTTATGCCAGCCAGCGTGGTGGTGAACCACCAGCTCGAAATCGTGCAATTTAGAGGCACAACCGATGTGTTCCTCACCCATCCCAAAGGCAAGGCGAGCTTCAACATCCTCAAAATGGCCCGGCCAGAATTGATTTTTGAGTTGCGCAATGGGCTTGCCAAAGCCATTAAAAGCAAGGAGCGCCTCCAAAAAAGCGACATCGAGCTCAACCTGAAAGGTGTGCAGAAAATAGTGGGTTTTGAGATTGTGCCTTTGCAAATTGAATGGAACGAACCCTTGCTTTTGGTGCTGTTTCACGAACAAAAAGCCAGCGAAATATTCGCCACACCTATTGGAGCCCCCATCAGTACCGCGGTTGCCTCAGCCAAAGACCGTAAAATTAAACGGCTAGAGGAAGAGCTAGCGGCGGCCCATACCGATGCCCTGGCTTTTTCACAGGAACAGGAAGCCATTACCGAAGAATTACAGAGCGCCCATGAAGAGGTGGTTTCGAGTAATGAGGAGCTGCAAACCTTGAATGAAGAACTAGAGACCTCCAAAGAAGAAATCGAGTCGGCCAACGAAGAGCTCACCACCACCAACCAAGAATTGCAAACGCGCAACGATCTGCTGAGCGAATCGTATGAATACTCCAGTGCCATCATCGCCACCATGCACGAACCCATGTTGGTGCTGGGCAACGACCTGCGCGTGCGCTCCGCCAACAAAGCCTTCTACAAAATATTTGGGGTAAGCGAACAACAAACCGAGGGCGTGCTATTGTACGATTTGGGCAATAAACAGTGGAACATACCGGCTTTGCGCAAGCTGCTCGAAGACATCATCCCTAAAAACGCCCAGTTTTACAATTACGAAGTCAAGCACACCTTTTTAAACATCGGCCAAAAAATCATGTCGCTCAACGCAAGTAGGGTGATCCAAAAAACCCACCGTGAGCAATTGATTTTGCTGGTTATCAGCGACATCACCGAGGTGCGGCGACTGATTGTAGAAAAAGAGCACATTGAAAAGGAGCTGCTCAACAAAGAAATAAGGGAACGCAAAACCGAAAAGCTAAAGCTCGAAAAAGCAGTAAACGAGCGCACCCAGGAGCTCAAAGAAGCCAATGCCTCCCTCAAAGAAAAGAACACCATTTTGGTACATATGAACAAAGAGCTCGAAGCCTTTGCCTATGTTTCGAGCCACGATTTGCAAGAGCCGCTGCGGAAGTTGCAAATGTTTGCGGGCATCATCCAAGATACAGAGCAGGAAAAACTGTCGGACAAAGGCAAGCAATACTTCAGGCTCATGCAACAATCGGCAGGGCGCATGCAACAGCTTATTCAAGACCTGCTGTCGTTTTCGCGCATCAGCGTGGCCGAGCGGCAATTTGAAAAAACCGACTTTCCACTTTTGATTAAGGAAGTAACAGCCGATTTTACCGACATCATTACCCAAAAAAAGGCAAAAATCGAGGTGCTGGCAACTGGCGAAATATATGTGGTACCGTTCCAATTCAGGCAACTCCTGCACAACCTGCTGAGCAACGCCTTTAAATTTTCGGACCCCGATCGCGCCCCCCGCATCACCATCAACAGTAGCAACCTCAACTCCGATACATTGCAAGTAGAAGGCCTCAGTCCTCATACCAATTATTGCCACATCAGCGTAAGCGACAATGGCATTGGCTTCGAACAACATTTTAGCCACAAAATATTCGAGGTATTTCAAAAACTACATGGCAAACAAAAGTACGCCGGCACTGGCATCGGCCTGGCCATTGTCAAAAAAATCATCGACAACCACCACGGCCAAATCACGGCCAGCGGTGAACTCGGCAAAGGTGCCACCTTCAACATTTACATTCCCAGCGATTCTAAATCCAAAACAAAATGAACAACCAACCTTACAACATTCTGTTAGCCGATGACGATGAAAGTGATCGCATGTTGTTTTTAGATGCCTTTTCAGAACTCAAGCTGGAAACCCAGGTAGAGACTTTTGAAGATGGCGTGATGCTCATGCATTGGCTCAATGAAGCTACCACCAAGCTTCCTCAATTTATATTTTTAGACCTCAACATGCCCCGGAAAAATGGGCTGGAATGCCTCCAGGAAATCAGAAGCAACGCTAAAATGAAGGATATTTTTATCGCCATTTATTCTACTTCAGATAACGAAAAAGACATGGAAGCCACTTTTCGGCACGGGGCCAATGTGTACATTACCAAACCCAACGACTTTGGTAGTTTAAAACAGCTGCTTTATAAAGCCGTATCGGCAGCAGCTATGTACGACCGAAGCTCCTTGAATAGGGATTTGTTTTTATTAAAACTATGAATGCCTGAACCGTTACCCCCCCCTTCAAGCCGGTTCGCAGTAACAGGAAGAAAGCTTAACCTTGGTTCAGGGCTTTTTGCATGCCAAAACTGATCAGCTTCCTCAAACCTTGTCCTGCCTATAGCTCGATTTTGGTGAGTAGGCAGCGCTTCTTCTCTTCAGCACTGTTAATTATCATGATGAGCAGGTAAAAACTATCTTCCAAAGCCACGACATAGTGCTTTACATCGGCCTCTAGTTCAACGGCCTGCGCTTTTTCGAGTATCATCTGCTTTTGGTTGGTGATGAAGCTGATTTTACCTTCGAGCACGCGTACGCTTTGGGGACAGTCAACTTGACCCGCATCCAGCATGGCATTGGCCCGTAAACCCATCAAAACAATGCGTATTCCATCTGCTTCATGCAAGGCTAGCCCTTCCTTTTTCCCTGCCAACCAATTCGGCTCGCTTTTATAGCGCCCAATGGCAGCAGTCAGATCAAGTTGGCCGAGCAAAGTACTGTAATCACCAGGGCGCATCCAATTTGCCAAACGGAGGAGGGTGGGCGGACGGCTGCTCAAGCTATTGAATAGGGTCATTCGATGCATCTTTTTTGTTTAAGAGGATGGAAGAATTGTATTGGTATTAAATGATTTGACAACAAGCTATTGGCAGTAGGCACGCGGCAATGGCCGAGCTTGGCAAGCAGGCAACTGCTAGCTTAGTTGAGCCTCGCAATGCTTGGATTCGTGGCCATGCTGAGCAAGAAAAAACACTCTGTGAGGGCAATCACGCTGTGTAAAATCTCAGGGCCCAGCACAATCATTTGTCCGCTCTCTAAAAACGCCTGCTTTTCGCCGGTGATAAAATTGATTTTGCCTTTGAGGAGCTGCACGCTGATTACCCCATCCGATTTATGGGCCTTGAGTTGCGCATGCGCCTGCATGCCCATGAGCACAATGCGCAGACTGTCGCTCTTGTACAGGGTTGCGGTGTTGATGTTGCCTTTGGTCCAAAGGGCGTCGCTTTTCAGCTGCTCAATGGCCTCTCCCAAGTCGAGCCGCAGCACACCCGCTGGTTCTTGTCCCGCCAAAATTTCATTGGCACTGCTGCTCGGTGCATCGGCCAATAAAACAGTTACATCCTGTGTCTGCAGCATTTCAATGAGTTCATTGGTGTAGGCATCTGATGATAAACCGTAACCATTCACCAGCGTGCCCTTGAAATCAGATTTAGAGGCAGAGATGGCATAGAGAATGGCCTGATCGTCGGGATTGCTGGCTCCTTCAAAGCGGTAGACCTTGTCGATTTGAAAATCGGCTGGCTGCAAAACGCTGTTCGATTGGTGGCAGAAAAGGCTGTCTTGGTGCACATTAAAATCGTGCGTATAGCCCAATAGTACCAGGGCATTGATGGTTTCAGAAAGGGTGCCGTAACTTTCGGCTAAGGGGGTATGGGTCATGAGTACATTTTTAATTGAGGGATATTAGCTGCGAATCATCTCAAAAGCGAATGCACGGTTTGACTAGCTTAGCTATAAGGGCGCTTTCGCAGCGTTTAAGTAAATCTAGCTGCAAAACACATTGTTAATGTTATACTATGATGGCTATTAATTACAGAAATCGACTATTTCGCTGTACGCCATTGCAATAACCACAAGCGTTTAACGACACCCAAGCCAATAGTCTGCTTCGCTTGGCTGGGTTGTTACTAGAAGGCAAGGTATTGTCGCGTTTTGTCTAAAAAAAGAACCCCTAACCCAACTTTTTTGGCACGATATTTACCTAAAAGCAGGTGTGAAATCAACTCATTCCATGCATAAATCCCTATTAGTACTGCTGCTGGCGCTAGGCGCAGTGGCTTGCAAAGACTACAACATCAAAATCGACCAAGACATGCGGGACGAGGCCCAACAAATGCCCGTAAAAGGTCGTCAAGGCAATATGCTCAACCAAAAAGTGAGCTATGGCGAGTTCCGCACCGACCGCGTAAAACGTGGCTGGGTAAAACGTTACAACATCCCCTTCTTCATCCGTTTTGAAGGTGCCAGCGAGAAGCTTTCCTTCAACCAATTCAACGAGCAGGGTACTACCGCAGAGGTTTTCGCCATTAGCAAATTCACCAATAAGGAACTACCCGTATTGGGGGAGTTTTTCGGCATTCCGATCGACTATAAATTCTACTTCGCGGGCACCATTTATCTCCCCGCCACGGGCCATCACTACGACTTTGTGGTGTATAACCCCGAAGCCAACACCCGTTTTCGCCGCACCCATGGCTTCATCAAAGGGCCTGGTCTCGAAGCCGACATACAGGGCATCACCCAACTCGACGACCGCAAGGTGTGGAATTTAGACAACCTCGGCTTTGAGTATATTCAGGAAAACAAATCGATTGGGGCCGTACAAGTGTTCAACGCCGGAAAAGTTTGGATCCGCAAAGGCCTCAGCGAAGAGCACCGCTTGGCGCTGGCGGCACTGTCAACCTCCCTCATGATCCGCAGTCAGGACATCAGCAATACACTCAGCATCCAACCCTAATGCACTAAGCCTGCAAGGCTATTTCAACCCTCAACCCACTAGCGGCCGCCTAAGCTCCCATGCAGGCGGCCGCTTTTTTTTCAAATTGCGGCCAATTGACCCTCATATTGCGATTATGGAGCCAATGCTTTAGTTTTGTACATGCCTCAACTGCACTTCAACCGCAAACTAAGTTGCTTTTGCCTCGGTCTTTTGTCCTTTGCCTTCAACCTGGTTAACCCCATTGATACCTTGGCTCAAGCCTCGGGCGTAACGCCACAGGTCAACATCATAGGCCAAATGAAAGATGTGATGTGGAAAGGCCAGCTACAGGGTAAAATCAGGCTCGATACCCTTTTCCCACAAATGCATTTGTATGGATTAGGGCCGCTGGCTTACCTTTCTGGTGAAATCTTAGTACTCGACGGTAAGGCGTACAAAGCGAGCGTGACCCGCCAAGGTGGCATATTGGTAGAAGAAACGTTTGCGCTAGAAGCTCCCTTTTTTGGTTACAGTCACATTGCGGAATGGGAGGAGCAGCCGCTGCCCGACAGCATCGTAACCTTAGAGGAACTTGAGCGATGGCTGCAAGCACAAAGACAGTCGCCGCTACGTCCTTTCTTTTTTAAACTTGAAGGCAGCGTAAGTAGCGCCACCATCCACATCGTTAACCTGCCCAAAGGCAGCAAGGTAAGCTCGCCCGAGCAAGCCCACCGCGGTCAGCGCAATTATGCATTAGAGCAAGAAGAAGTTGAAATCTTAGGCTTTTTCTCCACCGAGCACCAAGCCGTCTTTACCCACCACGACACCTTCCTACACCTGCACCTCATCACCAAAGACCGCCAAAAAATGGGGCATGTAGATGCGGTGCGCTTCTCGCCAGGAACAGTACGGCTGTTTTTGCCGCTGAGTCTTTGAGCCTGGCTAGTTGTGCATTCCAAGATACTTCCTCTTGGATAAGCGCCAAAAAATGACGAATATGCTCTATGCATAAGAACGACACACCAACGGCAAGGAATCTGCATCCATCCAAACTTCAGCGGTTCAACTTACTAAAAGGCTTACTTGCCATTTTCATTTTGTTCACCGCCAGCGGCTGTTCCATCGCCTATCGCGTATTACTGGGGGTAGACAGCACGCCCTCCTGGAAAAGCAGCGAGCAAGTACAACGCGACTTCAAGCGTCAAAAGCTACCTGCCGCACAGTCGTATGTGCTCGATACCGCCTCGTTTTATAAAGCAACCATCGCCTTTTACCGCACAGGCTACGGCAGTTTGCCAAAAACCGCTACCGACAGTCTACAGCAAAAGCGCCTCCGCAAAGGCCTCAACGACGATTTGCAGCCTGTTCAAATTCGTTTTTACGATGCCAAAGGCACCCCCCTTTTCAAACTCGTGAACTGCTACCTCGACCCGCCCATCCCCATGCGCTGGAATGTGGCGGGCAGTTTCGACCAATTTCCTCCAGCCAACGACATCGCCCAGCTGAACGACTTTTTACTGCCGATGGACTTCTTCTTGCCCCATTTGCTGCCCCTTTCTCCGGCTAGCGGCTCCTTACAAACCCTACCCAAAGCCGATTATTACGCCATTCTTATGTGGAACGACTTCATGATTCGTCCTTCTCGCAAGCTCCTCAAGAGCATGCGCAACTACCAAAAGCAGTATCCCGACAAAAACATCCACTTCCTCTACGTAAACAACCACAACGCCGAACTGTGGCCCATGCTCGATGCCGCCAGTCAGGCTAAAATCAAAAAGCTGCCGCAATAAACAAACATCCTTCAAGCTCAAAGCCAACATTGCAACAATGTTGCATAATTGAAAATTTACTTTACCTTTGTTCGCCCACAGTATCTAAAACTGCATGTGGCTAACATAGGCATGAAAAACAACAGCAAACTACCCGTCACCGTACTCAGCGGTTTCCTAGGCGCGGGCAAAACCACCCTGCTCAACCACATCCTACACAACAAAGAAGGGCTCAAAGTAGCCGTCATTGTAAACGACATGAGCGAAGTGAATGTAGACGCCCGCCTCGTATCCGAGCAACACACCCTCTCCCGCACCGAAGAAAAGCTGGTGGAGATGAGTAACGGTTGTATTTGCTGTACTTTGCGCGAAGACCTCATGATTGAAGTCGAAAAACTAGCGAACGAAGGTCGGTTCGACTACCTGCTCATCGAAAGCACCGGCATCAGCGAACCCGTACCTGTAGCGCAAACTTTTTCTTTTGTAGATGAAGAAAAAGGCATCGACCTATCCCGCTTCAGTTACATCGACACCATGGTAACGGTGGTAGATTGCTTCAATTTTTTCAATGATTTTGGCAGTGCCGAACGTTTGGTAGACCGCCAGCTCACCGATATGGAAGGCGATTACCGCACCATTGTGAATCTGCTCACCGACCAAATTGAGTTTGCCAACGTCATCATCCTCAACAAAACCGATTTGGTGCCAGCAGAAGTGGTTGGTGTGCTGCAAGCCGCCATCCATAAACTGAATCCCGGTGCTAAAATCATTGCCTCCCAATTTGGCAAAGTAGCGCCACACGAGCTGCTCAACACTGGTTTGTTCGATTTTGAAGAAGCTCAAAATTCAGCAGGTTGGCAAAAAGAGCTCGAAGCAGATGGCCATACCCCCGAAACTGAGGAGTACGGCATTGGCTCCTTCGTATTTCGCGACCAACGCCCCTTCCATCCTGAACGCTTCTGGAATTACTTACAAACGCAATATCCCAATAACATCCTGCGGGCTAAAGGACTGTTTTGGCTGGCCTCCCGTCCGAACGACGCACTCAACTTTTCACAGGCTGGCGGCTCTTCCCGACTCGAAAAAGCTGGCGTTTGGTGGTGCAGCATGCCCTACAAAGACCGCATTCAGTACCCAGCCTTTGTCGAAAACCAAGCCTATATCGAAGGTAAATGGAGCAAACAATGGGGTGACCGGCAAAACGAATTGGTGTTTATTGGACAAGACCTTGAAAAAACAAAAATCACAGCCGAGCTAGAGAAATGTCTGCTGCAAAGCTATGAAATGAAGCTTTTTGAGGCACAAAAAGGAATAAACGACCCTTTTCCCGTCGAAATCTAACGACGCAGCTTAAAATCACGTAGCAAATAAAAAAACCTCCATACCAAAGAGCGCAACACATATTAATTAGCTTTGCATACGATTACAGCCCTATGCAATACCGTCCTTACACCGCCCTCTATCGTATCCTACACTGGTCCATTGCCATTTGTATGATTTTGTTGCTGTTCACCATTTTTTTACGCCTCACCTGGCTCGAGAAAAATCATGTGGCGGCCATTATTCAGGACTTCTTAGGCGAAAAAGGGGTGGCGCTATCGCAAGACGATGCCATCCTCCTGGCTAAAAAAATTCGCAAGCCCATGTGGCAGTGGCACATCTACTTAGGCTATGCCCTCACTGGCTTGTACAGCTTGCGGATGCTGCTGCCGCTGTTTGGCAAGATGCCCTTTAGCAGTCCGTTTAACGCCCAACTCGATCGTCAAACCAAAATCCAATACAGCATTTATTTGATTTTTTACGCGCTCGTGGCGGTCTCGCTAACCACCGGTCTGCTCATCGAATTCGGCCCTAAATCCATCAAAGCTCCCATGGAAGAGATCCATGAACTCTCCATCTATTACCTCGTGGGCTATATGATTTTGCACATTGGTGGGGTGCTTTTAGCCGATTTCACCAAATCACCTGGTATCATTTCGCGCATCATCAGCGGGAAAAGCCAAAAGTAATCTGATAAAACTAAGGCAATAAAACAACCAGCAAAAACAGCTGATATCCGGAAAATGTCTTATTCCGGACGATAGCTCACCTCTCCGAAGAAGTACAGCATCAACACCCTGCTGTAGCGCATGCTCAAGGGCGATACCAACAACAGCGGCGTAAAAATCATGACCATGTACACCCATATTTCAGGGTCGTTGAACAGGTAATTGGCCAAAACGCCAAAAATCACCGAAATGGCCACTCCAAAGGCATAGCTGATGTACATGGCACCCCAGAAAAAACCAGGCTCAATTTCAAACTTGAAGCCGCAATGGGGACAAGTTTCGTGCATGGCCGTGGCTTTGTGAAGATGTAAAGCTGGGTACTTAAACATGGCACCAGTGCGGCACTGCGGACAGCGGCACTCGGCCAGGGCGGTTTTGAGGGGGACTTTTGCCATCTTAACCCTTCCGCTGACGGTACACGTAAATAGCACCCACCGAACCTACCGCAATAAAGGGCATGGCCAGCAAATACAAAATACCGTTATTGATGCCGTTGCCTACGCGGTTTTTATCGTTCTTACGGTTGGCCTCCAAAGAAGTCTTGCACATAGGGCACTGCGCCAAAGCTACATCCCCAATAACTGTCAACCCTACCACAACGGCCAAAATCATCATCCACTTTTTCATCTCAAAAGGTATAATAAGGCGAAATCATGAGGTACACAATCACGCCAGTGGTGGTCACATACAGCCAAATAGGCATGGCCCAACGGGTAAGTCGTTTGTGCGCTTCTATTTGGCCAGTAAGTGCCCGATAAAAGCTCAACAACACCAAAGGCAAAACAGTTGCAGCTAAAATGATATGGCTGATTAAAATGAACAGATAAATGCCACGGTTAGGATTGTCGGCAGGAAAGCGTGTTTCCACCCCAAAAGCGTGGAAAATGATGTAGCTCACCAAAAACAAAGCCGACAAGCCAAAAGCTGTGAAGTTCAAGCGCTTGTGCCAAGCCGTTTGTTTGCGGGCAATCATCACCCAGCTGATGGCCAACAACACACTGCAAGTACCGTTGATAATCGCATTTAACTTAGGCAAGAAACGTACAAAACCGGGGATGGTCTCCTGCTTAGGGAGATTAAACAAAATCACCACGGCCACAAATACGATGGCCGAAACGATATAAATGGTTCTGAGGGCAATTTTTTCTTTCATGACTCGCTTGGCTATACAGCCGTTATTTTACTTCCGTCCCCGGCGCTTAGGCTCGGTATTGGCATACTCTACAATCAAAGTACGAATGTCTTCCATCAACCGGTCGGTTTCCTTGCGCAAATTGGTTTGATAAAAGCCCCGTACCCGCAGCTGCTTATCAACCAAAACACTCAAATCGCGTATATCCATTTCCGGATGCTGGGCTTTCCACTCAGGCATGTACACGAACAAGGCCTTTTCGAGCTCTCCAATTAGCTTCACTTGCGCGGCATCCTCAAAGGTAATGCGCTTGTCGTAAGGCTTGCTGTAGGTCGGTAAAAGACTGTCGGTTTGTGTATGGAAATTCAACAACCAAATGAGCGGATTGTTCTTAAAAACATCCTCTACACGGGCCAATTGACGATAACGCAGACGGTTATTGGTAAGATCCCCTGGTCTGAAAAAACTCACCACCAATACCTTGTTGGCTTGTCTCTCTACCTGCTTTTCGAGCACTGTAAGACGGGTATAGGCCGTATCGGCATACTTCTGTCCTGCCGTTACAAAAAAAGCTTCCTTAGGTCCGTAGACAGGAAGCTTTTGGTAGTTATTCTCTTGGATGTTCACATAAACCAGGTAAATAATTACCGGTAAGCCGAGCATCAAAAAGAGTAATCCGAATTTTTTAAACATCGATTAACGAACGATAGACCAATAGTTGCTCTCATTCATCAACGCTGCAATTACCCCAATGATAAACACCAATGGCAATAAAATGCTATAAATCAAATTGATTTTTTCGAATTTCAAGTGCATGAAATAAGCTACAATGTAGAAGGCCTTCAAAATGGTAAGGGCGATGTACATGAAGTTTTTGATG
Source organism: Sphingobacteriaceae bacterium (assembly GCA_030682795.1). Lineage (GTDB taxonomy): Bacteria > Bacteroidota > Bacteroidia > UBA7662 > UBA7662 > PNNG01. The sequence goes on along the minus strand of JAUXNJ010000002.1, from coordinate 25,404 downwards.
TCCTTCGACATAAAAGATGACGGAATTGCCAAGGCAATGATAAACTCCACTGCGGTGATGGCCGTGAGGACCCAAAACACCCGCATGATGTCTTTTTTCTGGAAAGATGCTGTTTCGTGTGACATTTCTAATGCTTTAAAACGATCAAATGAGGTAGAAGAAGGTAAATACGAATACCCACACCAAATCTACAAAGTGCCAGTACAATCCCACCTTTTCGATGGTTTCGTAAGTACCGCGACGGTCGAATACACCATTCATGGTCATGAACAACACAATCACATTGATGAGCACCCCGCTGAATACGTGGAAGCCGTGGAAACCCGTGATGGTGAAGAACAAATTGGTAAAGTTCACCATGCCTGGCGTGCCATCGGCATTCAGGAAAGGATTGCTACCCCACCAAGCACCGTCGTGATGCAGGTGCGTCCACTCCCAAGCCTGACAGCCCAAGAAAGCGATACCACCTACGATGGTCCAAATCATCCACTTCACCACTTCATTTTTAGCGCCACGGTGACCGGCTTCTACCGCCAATACCATGGTAACAGAGCTGGCAATGAGAATGAAGGTCATGATGCCCACAAACACCAAAGGATAGTGGTTGCCGTGAACAAAAGGAATGGATGCAAACACATCATCCGGCACAGGCCAGCTTGGAGCACTGAAGCGCAGGGCCGCATAGGCCAGCAAAAGCGCCGAAAAGGTGAATGCGTCGGACAATAAGAAAAACCACATCATGAGTTTTCCGTAGCTGGCGCCGTAAGGCTCCGCGCCACCGTCCCAGATGTGCTTCTTACCAGTAAGTGCAGTAGTAGATGCCATGGTTATTATTCAGGTGTTAATTAGTTCATTATCAAGAAAAACACATACAAATACACCCATAAAGCGCCAAGGAAATGCCAGAAGATGGAGGCCAACCGGATGCCCAGCATGCTTTTTGAATGGACTTTGTATTGGAATACGTTCGCAAATATAACGAACAAGACGATAATTGCGCTTACTATGTGTAAAGCGTGCATACCGGTAATGATGTACAAAAAGGAGCTGGATGGATTACCTACCAAGAACAACCCCATGTTAACCAATTGGTTATAGGCGTTAAACTGCGCAAAAATAAATCCGATGCCTAGTAAAATCGTAAGCACAACGCCAATTTTGACTTTGTCTAAATTATCCTTGCGCGCCATGTTCACCGCCCACTGCATGCTGATGCTCGAAAGCAACACCACAATGGTAGACCACAAAAAGCCTGTTGGCAGCACAAACTCTAACCAGTTGCCATCGGCACGACGCACAATGTAACCTGATGTAAAGCCGGCAAAAATCATAAACACACTAACCAAAAAGGCCCACATGAGGAACTCTTTGGGATGAAGCTTCTGACGCTTCTTAACAACGCTGGGTTGTGGGACTGCTGCTTCCATTTCTTTCTAAATTTTATCAAATAAATAAACCAGTTGCACTACTGGTAAATAAACAAAGCTGGCGAACATGAGTTTGCGCGCCCAGCTACTTTCTCCGCTGCGGTACAACTGAATGGCAGGCCACAAAAAGGCCAAACCGCTGATCACACACACCGCAAACGCCCAGCCGCCGGCAAAGCCAAACCACCAAGGACTCAAACTCACAGGAATGAGACAAATGGTGTAAAACAAAATTTGAAAAGAAGTGCGCTTGTCGGGTGCCGCCGCTGTAGGCAGCAATTTGAAACCTGCTTTGTTGTAATCTTCGTGCAACAACCAAGCAATGGCCCAAAAATGCGGGAACTGCCAAATAAACTGTACTAAAAATAACAGACCAGCCTCCAAATTGAGGTGCCCTTCAAAGGCTGCATAACCAATCAAAATGGGCAAGGCACCAGGGAAAGCACCTACGAATACAGCAACCGGACTAATCTTTTTAAGCGGGGTATATACGAAGCCATAGCTCAGCAAAGCCATCAATCCAAGCATGGCGCTGAGGGTGTTGGTGCTCATGCCAATGATCACCACGCCACCTATGCCGGTAGCCAGGGCTATGATCACCGCCTCGAGCACGCTCATTCGGCCGGTGGCCACAGGACGGTTACTGGTGCGCTTCATCAATTGGTCGCTTTCGCGCTCAATAATTTGGTTAATGCCGTTGGAGGCCCCCACAATCAAAAAGCCTCCGAGCAAAAGCAAAGCGAACTGCATGCCATCCCAAGCACTACCTGCGGCAATCAAATAGCCCAAGCCCGAACTAAACACCACAAGGGAGGCGAGCCGTAACTTCAAAAATTGCGCGTAATCCTTTACTTTTTGCATGCTGAGGCTGCTTGGCCTTTGGGTTATGAAAGTGGTGCTTGCGTTAGACATTACACCTGAGTTAAATTCGCCTGCCGGAGACCCCTGCCTAATTGCAGCAATAATGCAAACAATACAGCAAAAGCCATCGAGCTAAACACAATGTGCAAGGCTTGCGGCACAGCTGGCAACCCAAATTGGTTGAGCGCTACCCCCGTAAACACCTGCATACCGGTTAAAAGCAGTGCAAAAATACCATAGTTTTTTAAGCTTTTCGACTCAAAATCGCGCTGAAGTACATAAGTTAGGTAAACCACTCCCACAGTCACTACCATCCAAAAGCTTTTGTGGATGCTATACACCGTTCCTAGTGCCCTGAGCCACGCGCGTTTATCGTCCCCACCCATGCTGGCACTAACAGTATCGAGCATTTCGCGCACTTGGGTGCCCATGATGATTTGTGCCAACAGCAGGCCTAACACCGCTAAAGTTTGCCAGCGCGTTTTTACAAGCACAGCCAAACTTTCGCCAAATGACACCGGTTTGCTGTAGAGGCGTGCAGCAATCAACAAGCACACAATGAGCAAAGCAATGAGCAAGTGAATGGTAATAATGCCTTGATGTAAATGGGTAAACACCACAAAGGCACCTACGCCACCTTGTATGATAACTGCTACGAGCGCTGCCACAGAAAGCCTTACTACCTTTTTGTTCTTACCTGCATAAGCGCGCCAAGCCGTCACCAAATTGGCAATGATGAACAAGCCAGTGAGCACGCCCAACAACCGATTGAGGTATTCAGTCCACGTTTTTACCGCATTAAAGCTGGTATCGGCATAACCGCGTTGGGCATAAATTTCTTGGTAATTGGCCGGAAGTTCCGACACATCGGTGGGCGGCACCCATTGGTCGAAACACTTGGGCCAGTCGGGACAACCCATACCCGCCCCCGAACTGCGCACCACGCCTCCGACCAAAATCAATAAAAAAACAACAGCGATCGTGATGGCGCTTACCAAGAGATAAACGCGCTCACGGCCGCTGTTGTGGCTGACCTTTTCTGTCATGCTCAATTAGGCTTTTTTCAGGCCAAATAAGTTCAAGAAACGGCTGAATAATACTTTGTCTACTACAGTCTCTGCAGGCGCATCAGCACGCTCAGGCACTGGCTTCACCTTAGGTGAACGCAGTTCTTCTGGCAGCTCATCATCCTTCACAGTTTGTGGGATGAAGTCCTCAGGCGCACCTGGACGGCTGTAATCATACGGCCAACGGTGTACGTGTGGAATTTCGCCCGGCCAGTTGCCATGGATGCGCTCCACTGGGGTCGTCCACTCGAGGGTGTTCGAATTCCAAGGATTCACTGGCGCGTCTTTGCCTTTACGGATGCTGTAGAAGAAGTTCCAAATGAAAATCAACTGGGCAGCACTACCAAGTATAGCCGATACAGAGATAAAGCGATTCAAATCCATCCACTCGCTCATGTACTCAAAGCCAGTGAAGTTGTAATAACGACGTGGTACGCCATCTAAGCCCATGAAGTGCATCGGGAAGAATACGAGGTACACCGCAGCGAAAGTTAACCAGAAGTGTAAGTAACCCAATTTGGCGTTCATCATCTTGCCAAACATCTTAGGATACCAGTGATACACACCAGCCAACATACCAAACATCGAAGCCGAACCCATTACCAAGTGGAAGTGAGCTACTACGAAGTAAGTATCGTGCAAATTGATGTCGAGGGCAGCGTTACCCAACCAAATACCTGTTAATCCACCTGAGATAAAGAGCGATACCAAGCCAATGGCGAACAACATGGCTGGGGTAAACTTCAGGTTACCCTTCCACAGCGTGGCCAAGTAGTTGAAGGTTTTTACCGCCGATGGCACGGCAATTACCAAGGTCAAAATCATAAATACGTTGCCCAGGAATGGGTTCATGCCGGTTACGAACATGTGGTGACCCCATACAATGAACGATAAAAACGAAATACCAAGCAACGAACCAATCATGGCACGGTAGCCGAAAATAGGCTTACGAGCATTGGTGGCTACTACTTCCGAGGTAATACCCAAGGCTGGCATGAGTACGATGTATACTTCGGGGTGACCGAGGAACCAGAATAAATGCTGGAACAAAATCGGTGATCCACCCTGACGGTTCAACGCCTCACCCGCGATAAAGATGTCGCTGAGGTAGAAGCTGGTGCCGAAACTGCGGTCGAAAATCAACAATACCGCAGCTGCCAACAATACTGGGAACGACAACACACCCAAAATAGAGGTAGTTAAGAAGGCCCAGATGGTCAAAGGTAAGCGGGTCATTTTCATACCCACCGTACGCATATTCAAAATGGTGGTGATGTAGTTCAACGAGCCCATCAAAGACGAAGCAATAAAGAGGGTCATCGATACCAACCAGAGCGTCATACCCAAACCGGAGCCAGGAACGGCTTGCGGGAGGGCCGATAATGGCGGGTAGATCGTCCAGCCAGCAGCAGCAGGACCACTCTCAACAAAGAGCGATACCAACATGATTACCGAAGACAAGAAGAACAACCAGTAGCTCAACATATTCATGAAAGGCGACGCCATGTCGCGGGCGCCAATCTGAAATGGAATCAACAGGTTAGAGAAAGTACCACTTAAACCCGCGGTGAGCACGAAGAATACCATCAAGGTACCGTGCATGGTTACGAGGGCGAGGTAGAAATTCGGATCTAAACGACCGCCTTTGCCCCAATCGCCGAGCAAACTCTCGAGCCAAGGAAAGGTTTGGTCAGGCCAACCCAACTGCAAACGAAATAACAAGGAGATGAGTGCAGCAACTACCGCCATGATCATACCTGTAATGAGGTACTGCTTGGCGATCATTTTGTGATCCATCGAGAAGATATACTTCGAAATGAAGCTCTCTTGATGATGGTCGTGGTGGTGTTCGTGATTTTGCGACATATTTCTGAACCGTTAAAGCTTATTTTTAATTGATGGCAGCCGTTTGTGTTTCGGCCTTGCGGAAGTAAGTGCGCTGTTTAGCCAACCAAGCCTCATATTCGGCCTCGGTTACCACTACAAACTTCATCCGCATATTAAAGTGGGCAGCACCACAAATCTTATTACAGGCCAATTCGTAATTGAAGTTGTAATTGTTGGTGGTTACACGCATTTGATCGGTGGTCATGGTTGGCGTGAACACAAACTGCGTTGGCATGCCTGGCACCACGTTCATTTGTACGCGGAAGTGTGGCAGGTAAGCAGAGTGAATCACGTCACGAGCGCGTAAACGCAGGATTACCTGGCGATTTACGGGGAGATATACTTCCGGCACTAACAAATCGTCTTGTGCGTTGGCATCGCTTTCGTCGATACCCATGCTGTTGGTAGCGCTGATCATGCGGAAGTCGTGGGCACCTAAAGTTTTGTCAGCACCCGGAAAACGGGCCTGCCAGCCAAACTGATAGGCGAATAATTCCAACTCAACCGGATTTTCTTCGATTTCACCTTGGGTGATTTCACGCCATACTTTGGTACCGTATAATACGAGCACTGTCAATACAATGGCAGGAATTACCGTCCAGAAGAACTCTAGTTTGTGGTTATCTGGATAAAAAAGCGCTTTTCTACCATCCCCTTGGTCACGGTATAAAAAGGCGTATCCGAACAATAAAATGTGAGTAGCAATAAAAACCACAAAAGTGAGCCAGAAAGTAATGGCCAACATACTGTCGATGATGGCACCATGCTCAGAAGCCGCCACTGGCAGCGTGAACTTCATGTATTTGATGAACTGTAGTGCTACCAGAGCAAAACCAACCACCATAAATACGATGAAAAGTATACCATTAATGCTGTTCCAGTTAAATAAGCGAATGCCTTTGAGTTTGTAACGAGACGAAACCACACGGCCAGCATACAGCAACATAGCCCCAAGCATAATGAGTGTCAAAACTACGATGGGGCCATTACCAAAGCCAGTGGGCTTCACTGCACCACCGCCTCCCGCAGCACCACCACCGTCAGCAGCTTTAGCGGCTACCACAGCTTCTTGCTCTTTTACGTAGGCGAGCACCGACTTGATCTCATCGTCGGTCCAGTCGTAAGCCGGCATGGCTACTTTGTTCCACTTATTGTACAGGTCTACCGCGTACTGATCACCACTGGCAATCACCGCTTGTGAATTGCGAATCCACTTAATCAACCAAGCTTCGTCTCTGCGCTCGAGGATGCCGCCGAGGGCCGGACCAACGAGGTCTTGGTCGATGCGGTGACAAGCACCACAATTGTTGTTGTACAATTCAGCTCCTGTAGGCTGAGCATTTGAGAATGTGGCACTTAGTGCAAGTAAAACCGTAAGCAGCACTTTCGGCAGCCACTTATCGACAGAAAAGTATTGAAACTTCATCGTATAGGTTATCAATTGTATTTTTCTATTGGTTGATGCTACTCGAATTGCCATTGTCCTTTAATAACACGCATAAAAGCGGATAGTTTGGTCTAATAGCAATAAATCTAACTAGCAAAACATCCGCAAATATAGAAAAATATTGACCTCGGGGCGACAGAAAAGCCAATTGTGAAAAATTTATAACGGTTTTAAAGAGGGAGCAGTCTACCCAGCCTCCCCTGCTACCCAGTCTTCCTATATAAAGAAAGCTCATATGTTCTGAACAACATCATTTCCGAATGCTACCTAACTCGAAAAACAGATGTGTTTGCAGCTCGCTTTCAGTCAACAACACAGGGATGTATAGCAAATATTTCGTTGGATGCTTTGGACCGACTTGTCTCCCATCAAAAAGGTCAAGCGCTCGGCTGCTTTTTAAAAATTTTAGAAGAGAAAATTTGCGCGACTGAAGTATTCATCGTAATATTACAATTAAATAAGAAAATCATGTTGACAGCCGACCAAAAAAAGCAAATCGTTCGTGAAAAATACAGCGAAATTGCCCTCCAAGATAAAGCCGTAAATGCCTCGAGTTGCTGCGGCGCCACCAATAGCTCCAAAGAAGTGTACAACATCATGATGGACGACTACAGCGATTTGCAAGGTTATGCCGCAGAAGCCGATTTGGGCCTGGGTTGCGGTCTGCCTACCGAATTTGCCCACATCCACGAAGGCGATACGGTGATTGACCTCGGCTCAGGCGCTGGCAACGACTGCTTTGTAGCCCGCCACCTCACTGGAGCAGCTGGCAAGGTGATTGGCATCGACTTTACCCCCGCCATGATCCGCAAAGCCCGCGAAAATGCCGATAAACTAGGCTACAACAATGTGGAGTTCCGCGAAGGCGACATCGACCAAATGCCTGTTGGCGACAACTCGGCCGATGTGGTGGTGAGCAATTGTGTGCTCAACCTCGTGCCCAACAAAGCCGCAGTTATTGGCGAGATGTTCCGAGTGCTCAAGCCTGGTGGCCATTTTAGCGTTTCCGACATAGTGCTGCAAGGCGATTTACCCGAGGCACTGCGACACGATGCGCAGATGTACGCCGGTTGTGTAAGCGGCGCCATGCAAAAAGTCGATTACCTGCAAACCTTACAAGAAGCCGGCTTTCAGAACATCACGGTTCAACGTGTCAAAACCATCACCATTCCCGACGATATTTTAGAGCGCTACCTCGACGCCCCCGGCATTGCGGCCTTTAAAGCAGGCGAAACCGGCATCTTCAGCATTACGGTTTATGGGGAGAAGCCAGGCGCTGCTAAACCTAAAATCAAGGTAAATATGGCCGACTTGGCTGCTGGTATCAACGCTTGTAACCCGCAAACCGGATGTTGCTAATTGCCCTTTCCTGCGCCTTTTTGCTCCTGATGCAGCCGGTGCAAGCCCAAACCGCCACTTCTACCGCAGCAAGTATTTCTATATCCAACACGGCAAAAACTTCTATGATGCTTTACCCCGCCATTCAGCAATATTTACAATCGATTAGCACCGAATTCAACCAAATTTCGGCCGAACGCAAAGAAGTGCTGGCCGAAATGGCCGCTTTTGTGCGCGCCAAAAACCAAGCGGGCGAAGCAGCTGCCCTCACCTTCATCTGCACCCACAACAGTCGCCGCAGCCACATGGCCCAGCTTTGGGCAGCGGCCGCGGTCGATTTTTACGGCATCAAGCCGGGCATCGAGAGTTACTCGGGAGGAACCGAAGTCACAGCTTTTAATCCCCGTGCCGTAAAAGCCATGCGCGAAGCAGGTTTCGACATCACAGCTGAAGGCAGCGAAAACCCAATATATACGGTTAAATGGGCCGAAAACCAAATCGGCAGCGCTTGTTTTTCGAAGCATTACGCCCATCCAGCCAATCCGCAAAGCGGCTTTGGTGCGGTAATGACCTGCTCCGATGCCGATGAGGCTTGTCCGATTGTATTCGGCGCCGACGACCGCTTTTCGCTCCCCTACCGCGACCCCAAGGAAGCCGATAATACGCCGGAAGAAGCCGCTCGCTACACCGAGCGCTGCCGGCAGATTGCACGGGAGCTGTTGTACATGGCGAGCCTGCTGTAAGACCGCGCGCCTGCGGCTCGCTTTACAGACCGCTCACCTACGGTTCGCTAACAGACCACTCGCTCCGCTCGTTCACAGACCGCTCCCTTCGGTCGCTAAGAGACAGAGCCTGCCCTGGCGTTTGTCAAACTGCCCAGTACAATCATTTTTAGCAGATACAACGATGTGGTTGATAGCAAAATCCTAAATCGCCAATCGAAATCCCAAATCGCAAATCCCAACCGCTCGCCGGTTGCTCGCTGAGAAACAGATCCTGCCCTGGAGATTTCGGAATTATGACGTCAGATTTATGATTTATGAAAATGTGATGATGCCTAAATCTGGCAAGGACAAATCATAAATCTGACGTCGGAAATCTAAAATCATAAATCAAAAAGACCGCTCTCCTCTCGAAAAACGGCCTTTTCAATGATTCAAAGATTTGATTTGGCACCCTCACCCCAAATCTAAAATCGCCCTTCGTCTGCCGCTGCCGCTACGCTCAGGGACCGGTGCGATGGAAAAAATCGGAAATCGCTAATCGAAATCGCAAATCCTAAATCAAAAAGACCGCTCTCCTCTCGAAAAACGGCCTTTTCAATGATTCAAAGATTTGATTTGGCACCCTCGCCCCAAATCTAAAATCGCCCTTCGATGCTTCGATAAACTCAGCAACCGCTGCCGCTGCCGCTACGCTCAGGGGCCGGTGCGGTGGAAAAAATCGGAAATCGCTAATTGAAATCGCAAATCCTCAATCCCGCATCGCCTTCTCAATCCTAAACCGCAAATGCTCGCGGTGCGCCTTGGTTTCGGCATCACCCCCGGCCACTTTGAGCTGCGCGTTGAGCTTGGTGAGCTGCGCCACGGCTTGGGCCTGGGCGGCATAGTCGTAACGGCTTGGCGACTTCGGATTCAAATCGGCAATGTCGATCAAGCGGTTCACATACATCACCTGCAAATTCTGACGGAAGGTGTTCACCTTGCCCCCCATATCGGCCTTGAACACAGCATCGGTGAGCTCGTTGAAAATATCCACCGTGCTGTATTGGTTGCCGTACAAACGACTGTCGGTAACGCGCTGCAAAGTGGTTGGGTGCAGCACATGCGCCAGCACCATCCCCTGCACCATCATGGCACGCTGGTGGATTTTCGGATCTTCAGTCTGGGCAAAAAAGCCAAACCCCCGGCGCTGAATCTGCAAATAATTGTACAAAGGCGCTGCCGCATCAAAGGCATTGGGCGCAAATACATAGGTATTGAGTGCCTGCATGGCACGTTGCTGGTCGGCGCGGCTCACGGGGGTGAAGGGCTGGGTGCCGCCCGCTTGGCCTACCATGGCGCGGTCTACATACACCCCGCCGATGTAACGACTGATGGTATTGGCCGAATTCATCATCTCTCCGCCCAAAATGCTGTAGGCCTGCAGCAATTCCTGATAGCTTTGGCCTTCTTTGCTGTATTTCTCGAGCAAATCGCCATACATTTTGTTCACGAGCTGAAAGCGGTCCACGCTGTTGGCAATGGCATCGCCGCTCAAATCGTTCACATTAACCCGTGGGTCAATGGCCTTGCCCGGCGCCCGCATATCGTCGGCATCGTTGCCGAAAGTGAGCTGTGGCTCGGTGCTGCGCGCTAAAATGCTGCGCAAACGCAACTCCTCGGCATCGGCACCTACTTCTGCTTGCGAATAGCCATATTCAATGGCCCAGTCGTCGTAAGGACCAGGACGCGTGGTGAAATAATGGCCTTGTTTGGCTGGATCGAGACTCAAATTCACCGCTGGATAGTCCATCACCGAGCCCACCAAACCCACCGCCCCAGTCACATCCATGTTGTGGAGGTCTTTGGGCAGGTGCAGCTGACTGGCTTTCATATTGTGATTGAGGCCCAGCGTATGCCCCATCTCGTGCATCACCAAATAATAAAGCGACTCCTCGAGGTAGCGCTGTTTGCGCTCGGCACTGGCACCCGTGGTTTCGAGCAACTGCATGCCCAGCAAATAATTGTGCTGGAGGAAAGCCCCTGCCCGGCAAGCACTGTGGTCGTGCGGCGTGAGGTGATCACCGGCGTCTTCATCCACTTCATTCAAATTTACGAGGCCGGCATTATTGTAGAGGGCCGACTGCTTGAGGCGGTTCGACACAAACACATACTCCAGCATGATGTCGGCACCCAAAATCTGGCCGGTGCGTGGGTTCACGAAGCTCGGTCCGTAGCCACCAAAAGGCGGATAAGGCGAAGAGGTCCAGCGCAGCACATTGTATCGGATGTCGCCCGCGTCCCAATCGGCATCGTCGGGCTGAATTTTCATCACCACCGCGTTTTTGAAGCCGGCTTTCTCGAACGACTCGTTCCATTTGAGGCCCGCGGCCACAATGATGTCGCGGAATTCTACCGGCGTGGTGTTTTCTACCCACCAGGTGATGGGCTCCACCGGCTCACTCACAGCAGCGGTTGGGTCTTTTTTCACCAGATGCCATCGGTTGATCACGTCTTGGTAGTTGGTGGCGTCGGGACTGGTCATCACATCCACCTGCTGCCCGAAATAACCCACCCGTGGGTCGTCGCGGCGCGGCATAAAGTCGTTTTTGGGCATGGCAATGATGCTGTGTTGGATGCGAACAGTCACTGCCCGCGGATCGGTCACGTCTTTGCCCCCGGCATTGCTGGCCGCAGGATTGTCGTACACCAAATCCACAATCACATCGGTATTTTCGGGGTACGAACGAATGTTCACATACTTCGACTTGCCCTTGTTGAGATTGCCAAGCGAGAAAATCTGGCTGGCCATCGGCCCCTCTGGTCGCGGCGGCTTCACGCGGTCAAATTTCTCGTCCATAAACAAATTGCCCGCTTCAATCAACACATCACCTGTTTTCTCATCTTCAGCCACAATTTTTTCGCTGAGCAAGATGGCGGTGCTTACATTGGCATCGGCGCTTTTGCTCAAAGGACTGGCAGGGTCGAAGAAAAAGCCCGTATTGAGCGCCTCAAAATCGATGCGATCGTAATAGCGACTCACCTTAAACACCTGGTTGTAGCGGAAAGAACCACGGTTGAGTCCCACCCGTGCCAAACCATTCTCGGCATAGCTCCAGTAAATAAATTCCTGACCTATTTGGTCTTTTTTGAGCAGCAAATACGTCTTGCCATCTGTGGTATCTTGGTAGATGGTCATGAGGCCTTCGCTGGCCTTGGCCGATTTTACTTTGGCGGCAATGGTAGCTTTTTTTCCAGCCTTGGGTTCCTCCGGTTTAGCGGCTGCGGCAGGTGCCTCGGGCGCTTTTTTCTTTTTGCGAGATTGGGCAGTAGCTGGCTCAACAGCAGCGAGTAAACCGATGGCCAACAAGCCGAGTAGGTAAATCTTTTTCATGTAACAGATTTTCGAGATGTCAAATATAAGTGTGGGCGGGAGAAGTTGGTGGTAAAATACGTTAAGACCGCTCGCTGGGTTCGCTTTACAGACCGTTCGCTGCGCTCACTTTTCAGACATCAGACCGGTCGCTGCGCTCCCTTTTCAGATAGACTGGCCCTAGCGATTGGGGATTTCGGATTTATGACGTCCGATTTCAGATTTATGAAAATGTGACAACCTAAATCAGGCAATGACAAAGGACACATCTGAAATCATAAATATAAATTCAAAAAAGCTCCGTGTCCTCCGTGACCTCCGTGTTTTAAAACAAAAAAGCCCGTCCTTTCGAACGAGCTCTTAAAATGATTTACAACTTTGATTAGCCTTCCAACGCGGCTGCGCCACCCACAATCTCTGTAATTTCTGTGGTAATGGCCGCTTGCCGTGCCCGGTTGTATTGCAATCGCAAATCGCGGAGCAAATCGCCGGCATTTTCGGTGGCTTTGTCCATCGAGGTCATGCGCGCACCGTGCTCCGAAGCATTGGTGTCGAGCAGCGCCCGGTGAAACTCGATCTTGAGGAACGACGGAATCAAGTTTTCGATGATCTCCACCTTGCCAGGCTCTAACAGATAGTCGTGGCGCAAAGCCTTGGCTTCTGCAGGTGCCTCAATCGGCGCAATGGGCAACAGCTGGTAGCTCTTGAAGAACTGCACCACTGGGTTTTTGAACTCGCTGTACACCACCTCAATCACATCGTACTGCTTGCCTAAAAAGGCAGCAATCAACTCTTCCGATACCTTCGAGGAGTTCTCAAAGCTCAGGCTCTGGAACAAATGCTGGTGCCGGTCGTCGATGCGGTAGCCCGCCTTGCGGAAAAACTCAAAGCCTTTTTTGCCAATGGGAATGAGGGTGAGCGTACCGTTGGCCTTTTGTGCCGCGTACTTCTCCTCCACCAATCTGCGGGCGGTTTTGATGAGGTTCGAGTTAAAGCCACCGCAAAGTCCCTTGTCGGAAGTCATGAGTACCACCGCCACATTTTGGGCAGGACGCACCTCCGACAATGCCAAATCAATGTCGCCTTCCATGCTACTCTGCAGGTTGTCGATGATTTCTTTGAGCTTGGTGGTGTAAGGACGAATTTGCGTGATCGCGTTCTGAGCCCTCCGCAGCTTGCTCGCCGAAACCATTTTCATGGCCTTGGTGATCTGCTGGGTCGACATCACCGAACTGATCCGAATCCGTACTTCTTTTAAATTAGCCATATTTTTAGGCTTTGAACTTAGACTTAAGGTCAGCGGCTACTTTCAATACCACGCCTGTCAACGCATCGTCGAACTTGCCGGCTTTGAAGGCATCCAATACATCTTTGTGGCTGCCTCGCATTACGTCGAGGAAATCAGCCTCAAACTCACGCACACGATCCAATGGCACATCCATCAAAGCACCTTTGGTGCCGAGGTATAGAATCGCAATCTGCTCTTCTACCCGGAAAGGTGAATATTGTGGCTGCTTGAGGATTTCTACGTTACGCGCACCTTTATCGAGGATGGCCTTGGTCACCGGATCGAGGTCAGAACCGAACTTCGAGAAAGCCTCGAGTTCGCGGTACTGAGCCTGGTCGAGCTTGAGGGTACCTGCCACCTTCTTCATCGACTTGATTTGGGCGTTACCACCTACACGCGATACCGAGATACCTACGTTAATGGCCGGACGCACACCTGAGTTGAAGAGGTTCGATTCCAAGAAGATCTGACCGTCGGTGATCGAAATTACGTTGGTAGGAATGTAAGCCGAAACGTCGCCCGCTTGGGTTTCGATGATCGGGAGGGCCGTTAACGAACCGCCACCTTTCACCATGCCCTTGAGCGACTCTGGCAAATCGTTCATATTGGCTACAATCTCGTCGTTGTAGTTCAACTTACACGCACGCTCTAACAAGCGGCTGTGCAGGTAAAATACGTCACCTGGGTAGGCTTCGCGACCTGGAGGACGACGCAACAAAAGCGACACCTCACGGTAGGCCACGGCTTGCTTCGACAAGTCATCGTATACGATCAAAGCCGGACGGCCTGTATCGCGGAAGTACTCGCCTACCGCTGCACCCGACATAGGCGCAAAGAACTGCAAAGGCGCAGGGTCAGAGGCAAAGGCCGCAACAATCACGGTATAAGCCATGGCGCCCTTCTCTTCTAACACCTTTACGATGTTAGCTACGGTAGAGGCTTTCTGACCAACGGCTACATAAATACAATAAACTGGGTTGCCAGCTTCGTAAAACTCTTTTTGGTTGAGGATGGTGTCGATCGCGATGGCGGTCTTACCGGTTTGACGGTCACCAATGATCAATTCGCGCTGTCCACGTCCGATTGGAATCATGGCGTCGATTGACTTGATACCTGTTTGCATTGGCTCGTGCACCGGCTGGCGGAACAATACGCCTGGGGCCTTGCGCTCAATCGGCATCTCGTATAAAGTGCCTTTGATTTCGCCTTTGCCGTCGATAGGCTGACCGAGGGTGTTTACCACGCGGCCCAACATGCCTTCACCTACTTTGATAGAGGCAATGAGACCAGTACGACGGGCTGTATCGCCTTCTTTGATGCCTTGGGCATCGCCGAGCATTACCGCACCTACGTTATCTTCTTCAAGGTTCAATACCACCGCACGGGTGCCGCCTTCAAATTCGATCAATTCACCGGCCTGTACTTTCGTCAGTCCGTACAGACGGGCAATACCGTCACCTACCTGAAGTACGGTACCTACTTCTTCGAGCTCCGCTGCGGTTTTGTAACCCGACAGTTGCTCTCTTAAAATGGCTGATATCTCATCCGGTTTAACTTGTGCCATTGCTTAATATTTTTGGATATAAGGATTATCTGAAAAAAGTTTCTTGAGTTCTTTGAGCTCGCGTGCTACAGTTGCTTCGTAGCGTTGGTCGCCCACGGTGAGTACAAAACCGGCAATCAAATCGGGATTTACGGTAGTTTCCATCAACACCTCTTTGTGTGTTTCGGAAGAAATGATCTTCAAAATCTGTGCACGCAGGGTTTCGTCGATGGCACCGGCTGTTTCCAACTTGGCCTTTACGATGCCTTTATACTCGTTGTACTGGCGCTCGAAGCTTACGGCCATGGCTGGCACTACATCTTCGCGGCGTTTGCGTACCACCAAGCCCAAAAAGGCGCTCGAAAGTGGATCGCTGCCGTCTTTGAAGAGGTTGTTGAGGATTTTGATTTTGGCTTCTGCCTTCACCACCGGGCTCTTGAACAGGGTCAAAAGCTCGCGGTTCGACTTGATAGCGCCCGCCAGGAACTTCATATCGGTATACACCTGCTCCAAATTGCCCTGTGTAATGGCCAATTGTAGCAAAGATGCGGCGTAGCGGTGAGCGATGCGGTTATCTGACATGCTGATTAGTTCAGTTTGATGTCTTCCAAATGCTTTTGAACGAAGGCTTGCTGCTCTGAAGGATTTTCAAAACGCTTGCGGAGAATTTTTTCGGCCACTTCGATCGATAAATTGGCTACCAAGTTTTTCACCTCGGTGAGGGCAGCGTTCTTTTCGTTTTCGATGCTCACCCGCGCCGTTTCAATCATGCGCTTGGCTTCACTGTCGGCGATGTTTTTGGCTTCGCTGATCATGTGCTCACGCGTTTTTTTGGCGTCGGCAATGATGCGGTCTTTTTCGTTGCGGGCTTCAGCCAACAACTTTTCGTTTTCGGCAGCCAGGTTTGAAATTTCTCTGCGCGCTTGTTCAGCCGCATTGAGGGCCTCATTAATTTTCTCATCGCGTGCTTCTACAGCACCTAAGATGGGCTTCCAGGCAAATTTGCGCAAAAGCACCAACAGGAGCAGGAAAGATACGCCTGTCCAAAAAATTAAGCCGATTTCCGGTTTGATCAAATCCATATTGCTATTGTCGTTAAGATCGTTTGTGAATCATGATTTAAAATGCAGGCTGCCAGCCAACCGCTGGACGAGCCTACATTTTGTTTCGGTTGCTTAGGCTGTCAAAAGCGCAACTACTACTGCGAACAGAGCAGCACCTTCGATCAAGGCAGCAGCAATAATCATAGCTGTCTGGATTTTACCAGCAGCCTCTGGCTGACGAGCAATGGCTTCCATGGCTGAACCACCGATGCGGCCAATACCCATACCAGCACCTACTACTGCAATACCTGCGCCGATAGCGGCAATACCTGTAATTGTCATGATTTGATGAATTAAATTGTTAAACGATATAAGTGAAAATTAATGAGCGTGTTCGGTTTCGTGATGCGGTTCTTCGAGGGCCAGGCCGATGAAGAGTGCACTCAACAAGGTAAATACATAAGCCTGTAAAGCCGCCACCAGCAATTCGAGGACGCTCATAAAGAGCACAAATCCTACCGATACTGGCGCAATCATCACCGTCTTAAAGATGAAGATAAGCGAAATCAAACTTAAAATGATGATGTGACCCGCGGTGATGTTGGCAAACAAACGGATGGTGAGGGCGAATGGCTTCGAAATCACTCCGATTAATTCTACGGGAATCATGATGGGATACAACCAAAACGGCACGTGTGGCTTAAAAATATGGCCCCAGTAAGTCTTGGTTCCGCTTACGTTGGTAATGATCATGGTGATGGCGGCCAAGGTGAGAGTAACGGCGATGTTGCCGGTGAAGTTGGCGCCGGCAGGAATCAAGCCCAGCAAATTGTTGATCCAGATGAAGAAAAACACGGTCAACAAATAAGGCATGTATTTTTTATACTTTTTCTCGCCAATATTGGGGATGGCAATTTCATCGCGTACATACACCACCAACGGCTCCATAAAGCGGGCAATGCCGGTTGGTGCGCCGCCCATGTTTTTGGCTGAAGAACGACCTGCAGCTATAAAGATGAGCAGCAAAATCACAATCGACAGCATCATAGAAGCTGCGTTTTTGGTAATGGAAAAGTCGAGGACCGACGCACCTGAAGTTTCTACAACATGGCCATGGTCGAGTTTGTAGGTGCGATCGCCTTTGGTAACCTCGGCATGACCGTGGTCGAAGGCGCTCGACATAAATACGTCTAAGTTGCCATTGGTGAGCAAAATCACAGGCAGCGGAATGCTTACCGGGTGCAGACTGCCATCTTCGTTGGTGAGGTCAAACAAATGCCAGTCGTGTGCATCGGCAATGTGATGCAAAATAACTTCGGCGGCGTTGAACTCGGCCTCTTCCCCTGCTGCGGCGGGCTCGGAAGCTGCCAAAACTGAGGTTGATGCTGTGAAAGAAATTGAAAAAGCGGCGGCAAAAAGCAGTGCGCTGAGTGTGTTAAAACGGAAAAAGCTCGAAAATTGCATCAAAACGGCTATTTATGTTCGTTTGAAAGTGGGCGCAAGATATTCAATAAACTCACAACTTCAAACACCAAAAAAGAAGTGTAAAAAACGAGTAGCGAACCTGCGAAAAGTGGACTGAATTTGCCCTGTACCAAATAGTACGTAAGCAGGAAAAAGAGGTATAAGATGAAGTGTGCCGAAAGGGCCGCCAAGAGGCCAAAGGTAGCGGCTTGGGGATCGTTGTCGAACTTTTTTACCACGACTTGCGCCACTGCATAACAGCCGATGTTGATGGCCAAGGTTGAAAGCAGCAAAACCAGCCAGTGATCGTGCAACCGAGCTGGTGCCATTTGCTGCAAAACCACCGCCGCCACCACAAAAATACCCGCAAAGGCTAACATTCTGAGCGAAAAACGAATAAGTGGCTGCATGGGGGTTAAAAGTGGTGCAAAGATAGTGAAAAGACCGCTCACTTCGTTCGCTTTTCAGACCGTTCGCTGCGCTCGCTTTTCAGACATCAGACCGGTCGCGATGCTCCCTTTTCAGATAGACTTGGCTCTTACGGATAAATGGCAAGGGGCTTGAAGAGATGAAGTTTTTTTAACACAGAGAATATCGAGCTTTGGAGGCTTGGGGTGCCTGCACAAATGTTGAGCACCCTTGGTTTGATGCTTCAGGGTGCAGCTAGTGGCAGCGTTCATAGATGTTGCCTTTCCTGTTCATAGGCTTGGCGCGAAGCAACACAGACGGCTGTTTGCACAGCTGGGTTTCAAAAAAGCATTTGATTGGTGATTTGCGATTTCGATTGGCGATTTAGGATTTGCTATGAACCACATCATTTCATCTTCGAAAAATGATCATTCAGGGCAGACTGAAAAACGCTCGGGACTGCTCTGTCTCTGAACGAGCGAAGCGATGGTCCCTGAGCCCTGTCGAAGGGTGGTCTGTTAGGGAGCAACGCGACCGGTCTGTAAAGCGAGCGCCCTTCGACTGCCGCTGATGCGGCGCTCAGTGACCAATGAGCGGTCTACCTGGAAATGGACTTGTACATCTGATACATCCCCAAACACACAAATACCAAACTCAACACGGCGGTCCAGATGGGTTTTTCGTTGGCCTGCCAGGCATCGAGCTTGCCGCCCAGCCATACGCCTATAAAAATGAGCGTAAGCAGCTGAAAGGCCATGCCGCTATAACGCAGGTAGTCGTTGGCGGGCTTAGGCACTGGCTTCGAGCAAGTCTTCGCGCTGCACACTCTTGAGCTTGCCGGTCATGGTGCAGTTGCCGCTGAAAGTAGCGCCTTCTTCAACCACCAATTTACCCACCTTGATATCCCCCAAAATTTGCGCCGTGCTGCGGATGGTTAAGGTATCACTCACCACCATATCGCCCTTGACCTTGCCGGCTACATCAGCATGGGCACTTTGTATTTTGCCTTCAATTTTGCCACTGGCACCAATGGCCAGGCGGCCTGCCGTCACAATGTCGCCCTGCAATTGTCCGTCTAGGCGCACATCGCCCGTAGCCACCAAGCGGCCTTCTAGCTGTGTGCCCTCATTAATGAGGTTGATGCCCTGCTTGCTGTTGTTTTCTTCGATGCGTTTTTGTTTACCTAACATGGCCTAAAAATTAATGTATTTGGCTGGATCTAACGATAATCCGTTGTACCAAAGTTGAAATTCAAACTGAATGGGCCGGGTGCCGCTGTTAGTACCGCCGCCGATACCAATCACCTCTCCTGCCCTTACGTAATCGCCCGTGTTTTTGAGCGACTGGTTCATTTGCTTGTACCAGCTTACCAAATTATTAGCGTGCTGAACGCAAATCACGTGCTGCTCATTAAAAGAGAAGCCCGTGTAGATTACACTTCCATCGAGCGTTGCCTTTACGCCCTCCTCCCTACTTAGCAACAGTCCAACGCCATGATAGCGTTGCTGAGGTGCGTAACGACGTACCAGCTGCCCTTCAACAGGCCTAAAAAACGTTACCCCAGCAAATCGGCGGTTGTCGGTTTGGGCACCCAACCTAAGTTCCACGTTTTCACGCTCCATCTGCAAACGTAAAAGCGAATCAAATGGCGCCACCATATTTAAAATGTCAACTTCATAACGCATGCCAACGTCTGGCGTAGGAAAAGAGTCCTTCGACTCGCTTGCAGCTTCTCCGACCTTACCATCTATTACCTGACGTATGTTCCCCAAGAGGGCATCCCGTTGGCGTACAGAGGTTTCTAAAGAATCTACCATCCGAAAAAGATCAACCAAATCCCTACGCATACTCACATCGGCATAACCAGGAATGTATTCGCGTAAGGGTGTGAGCACAATCAACGAGCCGATGGTTGCGGTAAAAAGCACAATCGCCACGCTCAACAATATAAAAACGTTCAGCCGGGATAAACGCACGGAAGCCTTCTCCTCAAAGGTTTTATCGTTGAGGATTACCAAGCGATATTTATCGCGCAGTTTTTGAAGGATGTCTTTCGCTTTCGCCATCAGGAATGTCAAAAGTAAGCATTGCATTTGGAATGCCTACCCAATTACCGAAGAAGAAATCGTTAAAAGGATGCAAAATTTTCAGATACGTTGCTGTGGTGCGTGTTGCCTTGACAAGGGGCATTTTAACCGTCGAGCCAAAGAAGGCAGTTCCACCTTCTTCCAAGTAAATCAAATTCTTATTATTTGTTCCCTTTCGATAATTTTAGAGCGCAGTTTCAGGCGATTTATTGGAATAATTCGACAACTAAGCCCGAAATGAAATATTTTTACAGCCTGGCAGTTATAATCAATTGAAGATTGCCCTCCCTTTGAAGTTAAAAGCGCGTTTGCTTCTGTTTACTATTGCCTGGCTGGGCCTGATGGGTTGCAGCAAGGAGACGTCGTTTAAAAAATTCTACCACAATACTACGGCGCACTTCAATGGCTACTTCAATGCACTTACCAAATATGAAGAAGCCGTTCAAGACATTCGAAACCAACATAAAGATGATTTTTTAGAAATCATTCCGGTGTATGTGTATGGGAGTCCTGCTGCCGCAGCCAACTTCTACCCTCAGTTTGATGAGGTAATTAAGAAGTGCTCCAATGTGATTCAGAACCACGATATCAGCAAGTGGATCGACGATTGTTTTTTACTCATAGGCAAAGCCTATTTCATGAAGCGCGAGTACTTTGAGGCCATCGAAAGCTTCCAGTATGTGTACACGCGCTGGAAAAGAGAGCCAATTGCCGATGAAGCTTTGCTGTGGTTGATTAGGGCCTACACTGCCAGCGGACAATATGCCAAAGCACAAGGAGGTATTGATTTGATCATCAGCAACAAGAACTTCCCTGAAAAATACAAAGGAGAATTACAAGCGCTACGTGCAGAGCTTTACATTACCCAAAAACGTTACGACCAAGCAGTAGAGCCGCTTTTGCAAGTTCAGAAATATCATTTCCCAAGACACCAACAAGCCCGGTTTCATTTTATACTAGGACAAATTTACACCAGCAGTAACCAGCGTTTGGCTGGTGGTGAATATCGTGCAAGTCTGAAACGTAAACCCTATTACGAGATGCAATTTCAAGCCAGAATGAATTTAGCACGCTTGTATGATGGCAAAAATGTAACGGCAAAACAAGCCAAAAATCAGCTCAATCGTTTACTCAAAGACGAAAAGAACAAAGATTACTTCGACGAAATATATTACGAATTGGCCATGTTGGCCTTCAAGGACAAAAATACGGCGCTGGGAATAAGTTACCTGAAAGCATCTACCGCTAGCAGCACCAAAAACACCAAACAAAAGGCCAAGTCGTACCTGGCACTTGCCGAGTTGTATTTTAAGCAAGCCGCCTACGTAAGCTCGCAAGCCTATTACGACAGCACCTACAGTGTGTTGGCCAAGGACCATCCCAAATACCGTGAGGTGCAGGGCAAAAAAGATTATTTGGGTGAATTGGTTAAAAATTTAGACACCATCAGCGAACAAGACAGCCTACTAAAACTAGCTGCTTTACCTGAAAGTCAGCTCAATAAAATAATCGATAAAGCCATTAAAGAGGACCGTCGTAAAAAAGATCAGGAACGGTTTGAGAAAGAAAATACCAACACCAACCCACTCATGCCTCCTGGCCAAACACCGGGCACCAACCGTGGCGGTGCTGGCAGTGGTAACGACTGGTATTTCTACAACCAACAAGCGGCAGGCATGGGTTACGGTCAGTTTTTGCAGCAGTGGGGCAATAGGGAGCTTTCGGATAACTGGCGGCGCAGCAAAAAAGAAAAGGCCTTGTCGGAAAATGGATCAGGTGGTGCTGGCGGTGGAGATTTTGACCTGGATGAAAGTCTTGATGCGGCCGATCCCCGCTCAAAGTACTTAGCGCGGATCCCAAGAACCGAAGAAAGCAAACAAAAGGCCCGCACCCTCATTCAAGACGCCTTGTTTAACTTAGGGGCCATTTATCGGGAAAAACTTGATGACTACCCTAAATCGATTAGTTTTTACGAAGAACTACTCAAATCTTATCCTGGCTACAGCAAAGAAGATGAGGCCTTGTATCGTTTAGGCTTGGTATACGAGTTAATGAACAATGCCGACAAAAAAACACAGCTGCACAACCGCTTAACGAGCCAATACCCCGAATCGAATTACACTAAACTTTTACTAAATCCTTCCGCTTTGGGGGATGCTAGCGAAAATAGCGCCGATAACAAGGCCTGCGAGCAATTATACACCGAAACCTATGCTGCTTATCAAAAAGGAGACTTAACCAAAGTGGTGTCACAAACACAGCTGGCCATGGCGAAGTATCCTAATCATGCCTTAATGCCAAATTTTGAGTTTATGGCAGCCATGTGCAAGGGCAAAGCAGCCGACACTACAGCCATGGTTTCGGCCTTATCTGCCTTGGTAGCACGTTATCCCGACCATGATATTAGCAAATTAGCCCAAGAACTAGTCGACCTGATGGATCCTCGCAAACGGGATGAGCTCCTGGGCAAAGTGGAGAAAGAAATCTTCAAGAAAAAGCCTGACGATGCCCATTATTACATTTTGGCTATTGATTTACGTGTATTTAGCCAAAACAAAGAGATACAGCTGAAATTGGCAAATTTTAATGATACGAATTTCCGAAACAACAAAATGCGGATCACCAATATGCTGTACGGCAAGGAATATCAGCTCCTGGTGGTTCGCGAACTGCCCAATGAACGCAAAGCGGTAGAGTACTTAGCGGTAGCTCATGCCAACAAAGAGTTGCTCAAAGAGCTTCCCGAAGGAAAATACCTCAGCTTTATAGCGGCAAAAGACAATTTCAACGATCTTTACAAAAACAACCAACTCCGCGAGTACATGTTGTTTTTTGACAAACAATACGCCACCACCAAGAAATAAGCGACATGGCCAGCCCCACTTCTACCCCTTTCAAAAAATACATCCTGATTTTGTGGTCATTTTTTGGCTTGGCCATTTTGGGCGCAATCAGTTTTTTTTATGCAATCAACGCTGGTGTTTTTGGAGAACTCCCCACCTTTGAAGACCTTGAAAACCCCAAAAGCTCCTTAGCCACCGAAGTGATATCGTCGGATGGTGTTGTGTTAGGGAAGTATTACATTCAAAATCGCTCCTTTACCAAGTACGAGGAGCTTTCTCCATACCTCATTGATGCATTGATTGCCACTGAAGATGTTAGGTTCAAAAAGCATTCGGGCATTGATCCTCGGGGACTCATGCGTGCCATCCTTTTTCTTGGAAAAAAAGGCGGCGCGAGCACCATTACCCAGCAATTGGCACTTAATCTATTCAGCGGCCAACGGGCCACTTCAAAGCCTGAGCGCATCATGCAGAAGTTCAAAGAATGGGTAATCAGTATTCAGCTCGAAAGCCGCTATACCAAACCCGAGATATTGGCCATGTACCTCAATACAGTCGATTTTGGTTACAACAGCTTTGGCATTAAATCAGCTTCGCGCACCTATTTTAATAAAGATGTTAGCAAGTTAAACATCCAAGAATCGGCGATGCTAGTGGGTATTTTAAAAGGAATTACACTTTATTCACCGGTTCGAAACCCCGAAAATGCCATCAAACGTCGCAATACCGTAATCAATCAAATGGTGAAATACGACTATTTGAGTGAAGAGGCAGGCGACAGTGTAAAAGCCATTCCGATTGAATTGAATTTAAGACCACAATCTCATTCCGCTGGCTTGGCCACCTATTTCCGCGAATATTTACGCATGGAACTCAACAAGTGGATTGCCGCCAATCCTAAACCCGATGGCAGTAAGTACAGCTTGTATAAAGATGGATTAAGGGTTTATACCACCTTGGATTCACGCATGCAAGAACATGCCGAAGCCGCTGTAAAAACGCATATGAAAGATCTCCAAGCCACCTTTTTCAAGCACTGGAATGGTAAGGAGCCTTGGGGACAGCACAAGGAGATTCTGATTTCAGGAATGAAGCGTAGCGACCGTTACCGGGCGTTAAAGCTCGATGGTTACAGCGAAGAGGAGATTTTAGAGGTTTTTAATACCCCCATGGACCTTCGGTTGTTTAGTTGGGATGGCTGGATTGATACTTTAATCAGCCCGATGGATTCGATTAAATATGCCAAACAATTCCTCCATACTGGCTTTATGGCCATGGAGCCTGGTTCGGGGCATGTAAAGGCTTGGGTTGGCGGTATTGACATCGATTTTGCTCAATACGACCACGTAAATCCCACGGCCAAACGTCAAGCGGGGTCAACCTTCAAGCCATTGGTGTACACCTTAGCCATTGACAATGGCTTTGACCCTTGTCAAAAAATCCCTAACCAGCCAGTAACCTTTGAGCAATTCCAAAATTGGACGCCCAAAAATTACGATGGCAAAAATGGAGGTTCCTTAAATATGTTTGAAGGCCTGGCGGCCTCTATCAATAACATTGTGGCTTATTTGATGAAACAAGTTGGGCCTGAATCTGTGATTGAACTAAGCAGAAACATGGGCATCACCAGCGATATGCAGCCATTTCCAAGCTTATGCTTGGGTTCATTTGACATGAGCGTTTATGAAATGGTAGGAGCCTATGCCACCTATGCCAACAAAGGTGTATGGACGCAGCCTGTATTCATTACCCGCATTGAAGATAAAAACGGCAACATTTTGGCTGAATTTTTCCCCGAAACAAAAGAAGCTTTAAGTGAAGAAACGGCCTATGCCATGGTCAAGCTATTGCAAGGGGTAATTGACAAAGGTACCGGACGGCGCATTCGTTTTCGGTACGGACTAACAAATGAGGTTGGCGGTAAAACAGGCACCACACAAAACAACTCCGATGGTTGGTTCATTGGCATAACACCTGAGTTGGCAGCGGGGGCATGGGTGGGCGCCGATGACCGTGCAGTGCGATTTAGAACCACTGCCTTGGGTGGTGGCGCGAATTCTGCA
The DNA here is from genome assembly GCA_030682795.1 of Sphingobacteriaceae bacterium. Classification (GTDB taxonomy): domain Bacteria; phylum Bacteroidota; class Bacteroidia; order UBA7662; family UBA7662; genus PNNG01. Next base: position 564 of record JAUXNJ010000002.1, on the reverse strand, counting down.
TTACCAATTTGGGGTGAGTTTTTCAAACGCATCTACGCAGATCCGCGCCTCAAATTAAGTCCACAACCTTTCGAAGCACCAGCGAATATGAGCATCAGGCTCAATTGTGGAGAGCCGAAACCGGCAACCACCAGCACAACTAAAAAGTTACAAGACCTCTTCTAAACAAGCTTTCACCATCACAAGGTGTTAGAAGTTCTGGCAAACGTATATCTGCCGCTGTGCCATATAAATTCTAATGGCATAATTGTTTCATTGGATAGAAAAAAATAAGGGCTGTTTTTACAAAACAGCCCTTATTAGCATTGAAATTATTAAGAAACCTATCGGCGAACCACTACTTGTCCGTATTGTACCTTGTCGTTCATCACAAAGCGATAGTTGTACACACCAGCAGCCAAGTTGCCCGTTTTCACTTCGTGTTTCGAGCCAGTGCTCAGGTCAATTGGCATGCTATACACCAAACGGCCTAAGTTATCACGGAGCTCCAACGCACCACTACCCTGCTGGGCACCAAAGTCAAAATTAACAAACTGATCGGCCGGCACTGGATACACCTTGCGC
>JAUXNJ010000041.1 GCA_030682795.1 Sphingobacteriaceae bacterium | reverse complement strand
CTTGTTTATAAATGGTATCCAGTATGTCAATGAACTTATCTCTCTAAAAGATCTCTTCGCTCTCCAAAATTCCCCTCTGCTTTCCTCAACTCCCGACCATCTGTCGTTCGAAGCGGCTGCAAAGGTACAACTTTTAATTTCACTTTTGCAAACAAAAAAATTAATTTTTTTGAAGCTCGTACCCAGGGCGGGACTTGAACCCGCACGTCCTCAACGGACACAGGATTTTAAGTCCTGCGTGTCTACCGATTTCACCACCTGGGCCCGTGAGCGGGAAACGAGACTCGAACTCGCGACCCCAACCTTGGCAAGGTTGTGCTCTACCAACTGAGCTATTCCCGCAAAAATGTTTTTCTCAATGAACACCCGTTCGCGACGGGAGAGCAAAGGTAGATACTTTTTTAATTGTAGCAAGGCCTCTTTCAAAAAAAATCACCAAAAACTCGGAAGTCGTTCATTATCAAAAGGCTTTTCCTGAAAGTTTTTTTGAAAGCATCCTAAATAGTCCCTTTTGAGCCCCTCAAGGCAACTAAACGACTGCAGCACGCGCAGCGCTTCCCTCCTAAAACGCCGCCACCAAGCGGATATTCAGCAGCCGACCTGTAAGATAATTGGGGATGTTTTGCAGGAAACCCTCGGTATCGAGCACCCACAAATAGGAGATGGTATTGTTGACCTGAAGCAGGTTGAATACCTCGGCATTGATCCAAAGCGATTTGAAGTGTTTACCAAAGCCCTGCTTGCCCCAATTGGAGCCTTCACCAATCAGCAATTTGCTGAAGCCAATATCCACGCGGCGGTAGGCCGGCATGCGCAGGGTGTCGCGACCACGGTCGTAATCGGGCGGGCCATACGGTAAAGGCGTACCATATACGATGTTCAGGTGTACCTTATAAGTAGGGTTGCTGGGAATGAGGTCCTGGAACATGATGTTGAACATGGCGACTTGGTCGGTTGGTCGCGGGATGTAGCCCGCTGGTGTGAGGTTGCCATTGGCATCTGTATAGAAGGTGCCTTCCACAATCTCACGCGTACGCATGAGGGAAAGGCTGGCCCAAGACTGCAAGGTGCTTACGAATTCACCATTGATGCGCAGGTCGATGCCGGTGGTATAGCCCCTGGCGTTGTTTTCGCCTAGGTAGCGCACCCGTACATTGTCGAGCTCGTAGGGCACCAAGCGCCGCAAGTCTTTATAATAGATTTCCGATACAAAACGGAACGGTCGATCGTAGGCTTTGAAGGTGTAATCGGCACCCGCCACATAGTGGATGGCCCGCTGTGCTACAATGCCCCTGTTGAGTTGCCCAAACTGATTGCGCAGCTCTCGGTAAAAGGCAGGCTGCCCGTACATGCCAGCAGCGGCCCGGAACACCCAGTCGCGCTGCCAGCGTGGACTAAACGACAGCTCCGCCCGTGGACTCGCCAGCATTTCCTGGTTCCAGGTCCAGTAATTGAACCGCACACCAGCCGTTAAATTCATATTCAAGGCATCGTTCAACAGCCAGCTGTCTTGCACATAGCCCGAAATCCGCTGCCCAATCACTTGGTTGTTGGCAAAGATGTTCTCGCGTAGGCGCACCACCGAGTCGCCCGGACTCCAAGTCGGCACCGCAAATCCCGCCGAATCGCTGGTGCTCCATTCAAAAAGTCGGTCCTCAATGCGTTCGGTCTGCAACCGCAAGCCCCATTGTACATAGCCCAGTACCGGCGACTGCCAATAGCCTTTGTGATCGAAGGCATACACCTGGGTGGTAAGTTGGTTGCGGGCAAAATCCTGGAAGGCCCCTACCCCTCGGGTAAAGGCCACCTTACCAAAATTCTCCGACCCCAATTCTGTATCAAGCTGGTTCAGTAGCCAGGCGCCTTCAATGTCGAAGTTCTCACGCTCGTCGCTGGTGTACATGCTAGCGATGAACTTGAGCTGCAGCAAGGAATGGGGGCGGTAGGTTGCGGTAAGTCCCGAAGTAAAGGTTTTGAAAGAAGTTTGCTCCCTCCCATCAAAAAACACCCGCAATTGCAACGCCTCCTTTACCGTACCAAAAACGGTTTCGCGGTTCGCGGGCGTTACGCGGTAGTCGTTCTGATTGTAATTCGCCAAAAAACTGAATTCCCATTTTTTGGATGGAGTGAAGGTAAATAGCCCTTGCACATCGCCTGCGGCTGGGTCATATTCGCCCCGCGTATCTAAGGATCCAAAGAGATAGCTGAGGGTGCGGTATCGTGTACCTATTAAATAGGTGAATTTTTTGCTACTGTCGACGCCCTCCACCGACAAAGAGCCACCCAAAAAACTGGCTTGCACCCCTACCCGAAAAGCTTCGGGACGGCGATAACGCACATCCAGTACCGAGCTCATTTTATCTCCATAACGTGCCTCGAAGCCGCCAGCCGAAAACTGTATGCTGCCTACGAGGTCGGGATTGATAAAGCTCATGCCTTCTTGCTGCCCCGAGCGCATTAACACCGGCCTGTAAATCTCTATGTCGTTTACATATATGAGGTTCTCGTCGAAGTTGCCTCCGCGCACCGAATATTGAGAGCTCAGCTCCTGCGACGAGCGGGCACCCATGCCTTGCAAGATCATCTCAAAATTACCAGAAGGGTTGGCTAGAGAAGCACTGATTTTGGGGTCGATTTTAATGAGGTTGGAATTACGCTCCATGCGGTCTTCTACCGAAACCCCCTCTATGTTAAAGATGGCCATTTTCATCACCACATCCAGGGGTGGTGGTGTTTCGCCTGCTTTGAGGCGGATGGTTTTTTGTGCTGTTTCGTATCCTAGCGACTGAAACCTAAAACTATAGACCTTGGGTGCAGGCAGACTGATTTCAAAAATCCCTTGTGCATTGGTTGCGGTACCCGTATTGAGTTCTAAAATCAACACGCTCACCAGTTCGAGCGGTTGGCCTCGTTCATCTACCACCTTACCGCGCAGCAAAACATTGGTAGCTTGGGCTCCGGCGCTTTGTATGCACAGCATCCCCGATAAAAGCACAAAGCCAATCCATCGTAACACTATGCCAAAACGCAGGAGCCCCAACCGTAGTATTTTAAAGCGCTTTTAAGCCCGCAATGGTGGCCAAAGGGTCGGAAGCCGAAAAAACAAAGTTGCCAGCAACCAGCACATCTGCCCCAGCTGCAAGCAATAAAGGCGCATTTAGCTGATTCACGCCGCCGTCAATTTCGATTTTGAAATTGTAACCGCCGGCCTTGCGCATGGCATCCAAGGCCTTGATTTTATCGTAGGTGCGTTCAATGAACTTTTGTCCCCCAAAACCCGGGTTCACCGACATCAAACACACCAAATCGGTATCGCCGAGGATGTCTTCGAGCAAATGCACGGGCGTATGTGGATTGAGGGCTACTCCTGCTTGCATGCCTGCCTTTTTGATTTCCTGGAAACTGCGGTGCAGGTGGGTGCTGGCCTCGAGGTGAACCGTTAAGACCGCAGCTCCTGCATCGGCAAAAGCCTGAATGTAGCGCTCGGGTTGCACAATCATGAGGTGTACGTCGAGCGGCTTTTCGGCCTTTTTGCGAATGGCTTCGAGCACCGGAAATCCAAAGGAGATGTTCGGCACAAATACACCATCCATGATGTCGATGTGGAACCAGTCGGCTTGCGAGCGGTTCACCATCTCCACATCTCGTTGCAAGTTGCCGAAATCGGCGGCTAAAATAGAAGGAGCTAAAATCACTTGTATTATCTGAAAGCTGGCATGCCTGTTATGTCCATGCCAGTGATTAATAAATGGATGTCGTGGGTACCCTCATAGGTCACTACCGACTCGAGGTTCATCATATGGCGCATAATCGGATACTCGCCGGTGATGCCCATGCCGCCGTGAATCTGACGGGCTTCGCGGGCCACGTGCAAGGCCATCTCCACATTGTTACGTTTGGCCATGGAGATTTGCGGGGTTGAAGCACGATCTTCGTTTTTCAACACGCCCAAACGCCAGGTCAACAACTGCGCCTTGGTAATTTCGGTGAGCATCTCCGCCAATTTCTTCTGAGTAAGCTGAAAAGCGGCAATGGGCTTGTCGAACTGAACACGTTCCTTGGCATAATTCAAAGCCGAATCATAGCAATCCATGGCGGCACCAATGGCACCCCAAGCAATGCCGTAACGGGCTGAATCTAAACAACCCATCGGTCCTTTCAAGCCCGAAATATTCGGCAGTAAATTCTCTTTAGGCACTTTCACATTATCAAAAACCAATTCGCCGGTTGCCGAAGCACGCAAGCTCCATTTGTTGTGCGTTTCGGGGGTGGTGAAGCCTTCCATGCCACGCTCTACGATGAGACCATGTATTTTGCCAGCTTCATTTTTAGCCCAAACCACTGCGATATCGGCAAAGGGGGCGTTCGAAATCCACATTTTAGCACCATTGAGCAGGTAATGGTCGCCCATGTCTTTAAAATTGGTGGTCATGCCGCCTGGGTTCGACCCATGATCGGGCTCGGTCAAACCAAAGCAACCCATCATTTCGCCACTCGCCAACTTGGGCAAATATTTACGGCGCTGTTCCTCGCTGCCATACTTATATATAGGGTACATCACCAAAGATCCTTGTACCGAGGCAGTAGACCGGATACCCGAATCGCAACGCTCTAATTCTTGCATGATGATGCCGTAACTGATTTGATCCATGCCCCCACAACCGTATTCGGCGGGCAATGAAGGACCAAAGGCCCCAATTTCTCCCAAACCACGGATGATGTGCTTTGGAAATTCAGCACGCTGGGCATAATCTTCTATAATTGGGCTCAACTCCTTTTTTACCCACGCACGCACGGTGTCGCGGATTAATTTATGCTCTTCGGTGAGCAATTCGTCCATTAAGTAGTGGTCGGGATGTTGAAATCGATCAGTTCTCATGTTTATGTTTTGAAAGTGCTGCAAATTTAAGACTTTAGCCGGGTGTTTAAACCGAATTAATAAATAACCATTATGGGGCTAATTGTGTTGGAGGGAATGAAATTTCATGCCTATCATGGCGTACACCGGGAAGAAAGTATTACCGGAGGCGGTTTTATGGCCGATGTGTACCTGGATTATGCCTTTGAAGGCAATGCAGATGCGCTTGAAAAGACGGCTAACTACGAAATTATTTATGCCACCGTGGCCAAAAGAATGCAAAGTCCGGTGAAATTAATCGAACATTTGGCTGAATTAATTTTAGCAGATCTCGAAGGACACTTTCCTGCCACGCCCATTCGGGTGCGGATCAGCAAATTTAGTCCACCCGTTGGCGGCGAACTCTACCGCGCCTACGTTGAAGTAACAAACGAGCCGCTCCGATAATCGAAGCGGCTCTCCACAAAACCTGCCAGAAATGGCAGCTCCCCTCCCGGGTTACTGTTTAGGAACCGATTGCAATTTTCCTTTGCTCACGTTAAGGGTTTCTCCCGTACCATCTTTAGCTACTACACCTGTAAAGGTGCCGCTGATTTGCGTGGCGGTGACGGTTTCAAGCACCAAGCTGCCAGCATTGCCGTACCAAGGTGTTTGACTGGCGTACCATTGAAAGGTGGCACTGCCTGCTGCTCGGCTGTTGTTAAAATTGAAGGTGCCTGCGGTCAAGACCGAATCGGCGGTGTACACATCTATTTCGATGTTGCGATAGGTGGTTCCCTGTCCTTCTTCCCATAAAATGCGAAAACGATTTTGGCCAGGTATGCGATACCAGCTGGCGGGACCGGCAATTTTTTGGTCGCCCATTTCTACACAAAGGTTTTCAGTGGTAGGACAATCGCCATTGTCCTCTTTGTTACAGCCATAGCCCACAGCCAGCAGCAGAACAAAAGTGAGTAAGGAAAGCTTTTTCATTTGGTTTTTGAACAAAGCTAGAAGCTCTTTCCATACCAATCCATCCCCTCTTTCCCTGATTTTTGCTACCCGAGAACCTGTAGAAAGCGTTTATTTTTTGGTAGTAACGGCAAAATAGTCGAGCGCATGCTCATTGATAGGTGCCACAAAATAGTCTGAAGCCACAATATCGCTTACCAAACCTGCATTTTCTTTTTTAAGGAGGATGCGGTTGAGGCGATTGGCCAGGTCATAAGGCACTTGCAATGCCCTACGTGGCAATCTATATTGCAAATTAAAAATATCAAAGCGGGTGAAGCGACGCACAGAGGCTTTGTTTTTCTCATAGTAGGCCATCACCTTTTCGTTGCCGAAGATGCCTTGTAAATCAACTTGCTCTGCACCAAAAACTTCGGCCAAAATGCCTTTCATCTCGCCCGGCACGTATTCGCGGATGTGCCAAGGATTGCGGCTAAGCGACATGAGGCGATTTGGAGTGGTTAAAATCAACTTCCCGCCTGGCTTAAGCACACGTTTAATTTCTTGTAAAAACAGTAAGTCGTTTTCGATGTGCTCAATGACTTGGAAGGTCACTACAAAGTCGAAGCTGTTATCTTCAATGCCTTTGAATGGCGGCACTTCCATTTGCAGGATACGCCCATGCGCTGGCACCGTAGCACTGGTTGGGAATTTATCAATGCCCAAATAACTGCTACAATGTGGACCTAAAATGCTGATTCCGTAGCCTTCACCACAACCCACTTCCAACAAGGCACCACTGATACGTTTGGCAGCTTCCAGGTAAGCGATGATGTGACGCTGGTAAATCGGGTTTTCGGAGGCACTTTGGGCCGAAGAGCGTTCTGCAGTTTGAATCATGGCACGAAGATAATAAATAGGAGGTTGTTTGACACTCAACCCACTGAATTGGCAGCTAATAACCAATTATGCCAATCAGAGAAAGAAAAAAATTACTGAGGGATTTGGCTGGCTCGCTGACGGTTATTCCAGGTCAACGACCGGTCGGTAGCATCCACCGTTCCTTCTAAAGCAGCATCACTGGCCTCGTAACCAAGTTTGTTACGGTCGCTCCAAGTAGCATTGCGATCTGCCTGGTCGATCGTAAAAGGCGTGGCATTTTCGACCCTACCCGCGTACAATGCCCAAACGCCATTTTCTACTTCAATCAAGGCATCGGTACCAAAAGCCCGGTTAACTGCCGTTGTAAAGTCGTAACTAAAAGCGCCATTCACCTGATCCACAGGTGGAGTCGCTGCTAAAGCCGACATCACAGGAATGTGGGTACGGTGGTACAGGGTGATGTAAAACTGCCCATTGCTATCGGTTGGAAACACAACACCTGCTGTGCCGCCCGCGGTATCCACCAAATTGCCTTGATTATCAATAAAAGCCAAAGTACGTGCTTTGATGGTAGCGGCTGTTGCATTTGCAGCTGCGCTTGCCATTCGCACTTCTAGAAGCACCCAATCAATCAAAGCCCCTGCTGGTAAAACTTGGATACTATCGTAACTTGAAAAATTGAAAGGGCTGTTTTTATAAGGATGTTGTCGCGGAATAATACCAGTTAAATTCTGTATCATTTGATTATTCTCCTTATTGTAGGGACCTTCTAAATGTGCCTTCATCTGGAGTCTGAGCCAAGTATGCTGATTACCAACTGCAGGCGCGGTAGCTAAATAATTGCGTAGCGAATCTGCGCCATTATATTCGAATACACTAAAGTGATAGCGTTCATTTTGATTGAGGCCAGTAACTGTGAAAGTATTTCCACTACCTGCAAAGACAACAAAATTTCCGCTCCCCACTTCTGCACCTTGGGCAAAAGAGGCGTTGGCAGCATAAGCCATGCCATCAGCAGGAACGACATTTACGGGTCCTGCTTGTCGCGCCAACACCAATCTACCTGCACCATTTCCATTGCTCCAATTTAATGTAAACTGCGAAACACCGATGCTGCTAAATGACAAACTAGCCGCAGGAGTTGTCGGTTCTAAAGCCAGCGTTGCTCGGTTGCCAATGGCAGGTGCTGAAATTTTAAAATCTATGTCGATACCAAAGTTACTGTACTCAAAAACAGCTATGTGATATTGCGTTGCAGGGAGTAAGCCAGTAACCCGCACGCTGTCGCCGCTGCTTTGAAAAACCACCCAGTTTGAGGTACCTATTTCCGAACCAGCAGCAAATACAGAGTCAGCAGTGTAGGATACATTATCGGCGGGATTACTGTTCACTGCACTGCCTGCTCGCATGAGGACTAGCCGTCCGCTGCCATTACCATTGGTCCATTTAATGGTCAAACTAGTACTGCTCACATTGGCAAAGGTCAGGAGCGTAGCTGAAATGGTGGGTTCTGGTGCGGCAGCTTCTCCTGCTGACAGTATGTTCAGTACATTAATGCCTGAAATGGTAATGGTTTTGAGGGTTAGATTGGCTGCCGCTCCATTCAAACACGAAAGCGAAGGACGCGACATACGGGCAAATATTTGCGCTTCTTGTCCAACCACATCGGCAGCAGTGTATTGTCCTGTTGCGGTAACTGTAAAAGCAGTAATTCCATTGTGTGCAAAAGTCCAGAACCTTGTAATATAATTGTTATTTCCCGAGCATTCGCTCGACTGTGCATCTACCACTTGTACACTTGCCTGTGCATTACTGCTGAAGGTCCCAGCGGTGAAATTGAGGGTAGCAGGACTGTATTCCGCCGTTCCAGTCTCTTCTCCGATAGGAAAAGTAAAGGCACCTGAAGTTGAACGAAAATTTTTACGCAGCCTACCAGTGCCATTTTGCACCACCATAGCGGAGGCATTTGGACTACCACCCACACCGGCCAAGGAATCCATAACTAAATCGTGTGTACCTAAATAAACACGACCGCTGTTTAATATGAGTTGGTCTTGAATTGTAATGGTATTGTTTAAGTTTTTTGCCCCACCTCCCGATACTGCCATTCTAAAGAAATTTGTAACTCCAGTAATGGTTTGAGCCGAAGCCGAATTGAATGTTACCGTGCCTGTGCCAGGTACAAAGCCTGCTGCCCCTACTTGGTTATTCCAATTAGCCCTTAATTCCCAGTTTTTATTAAAACTCGTGTTGTTCACATTACCTGCCTCAATAATTACATCTCCATTAATCACCCAGTCTACATTGGCTTGAGTACGTGTACTTGCATCTTTAAATACAATCCTATTGTAGGTAGTTTGGGTCGGCAAAATGCCATTACCGGCATTATAAAACTCCACAGTACCACCGGTACTGCTGGTAAAGGCCGTGTAATTGCCTCCTGGGAAAACAAATTGTTGACTGCCCGTGGCCCGAATCCGGATGGTACCCGTACCGCTTACCACTCCAAAATTATGTGCGAAAGTTTGATTGGTATTAAGTATTGCGGTGCCATTGAGCTGTACCGATTCGGCCAATTGAGTATTGGTAGTGACATTTACAGTATGTCCTGTGGCAATAATAACCGGAGCGCCATTGGGAGGAGTTGCAGCTGCTCCACCTGCATGACCTGTGGTAGACCAACTATTCACATCTTCCCAGTTACATCCCCCAGGACATACTGCATCGCGACTGTAATAAGTACTCACCGCTGTGAACTCTGAGCTCTCACCCGCGGTAAAGCCTCCACCAAGATAATTAACACCTGTTAAAGTAATTACGTTGGTACTTGCATTTACTGCACCAACAATGCCGAGCAGCGGCGACCAATTAGGAAACAAAAATCTTCCTCCCCGATAATTGGCTTCAGTACCTGTTACATCACTTTGCGCGTAAGTGTAAGTATGGGTAGCGGTTACTCCGCCTGCGAAACCAGTGGTATCAACCTGCCAGTAATAATTCAGTTGTAAATCAGCCGCATCGCGGGTGCTTGGATGTTTCACATTCACAACCCTTATATTAACTGTCCCTGGATTAGTAGCAGCCGTCACATTGATGGTTGCAGGCGTGTATTTTCCGCTTACTCCAAGCGGAAAAGTAAAGCTACCTGTACCATTCCAAGCCTTGGTGACCCCTGCATCACTCAAAACCCCATTAGACCTGAGCATGCGCGTAGTACTAAAAGAACCCGTTATGGTAGCATTTTCGCCAAAACTAATACGATTAGCTCCCAAATCGATCAAACCAAAGGTCATGCTTAATTGCCTATTGATGGTAATGGAATTATTCAATAATAAGTTATTGCTGTTGTTGAGTACGAGATTACCAAAAACACCCGTTCCTGTGATCGACTGCAAATTGACACCTTCAAAAACCAAGGTGTTACTTGCACTATTAGAAGGAGAAGTGTGGATGCCGTTATTAATTACGTTGCCACGTAATTGTATGGCATTTCCATTATCGTTGAGGGTAGCTCCTGTTCTGATTTCGAGGGTATTGAGCACACGAATGGGACTCGATGCCTGTTGGGTAACCGTTGCATTTTGATCGATGGTGAGCTGGTGAAACGACTGGGTGGTAAAATCGCCACTAATTTGGGCGGCATTGCCAAACAGGGTTACCGTTGAAGTACCACCATTGTATTGCGCTGCAGTAGCCGATTTTATGAAATTACCACCGATTCGTACATTCAAATTATTGGTGTTGATGATGCCGCCTGCACCTAGTGTAAAATCGTTGTTAACCGTGAGGTTATTCACAAACAAATTCACTGTAGAAGTACCTGAGCCACCATTCCTGATGATTTCGAGGTTGTAAAAGCTGTAGGTAACATCGAAAGTAAAAGTTTCTGATCCACCAGCAGTGAGCGGCGTAAGCCGTACAGTGCCTCCCGTTACCAAGCTGCTGTCTGGCCTTACATATAAATCTGCATAAGTGGTAGCACCTCCTGTATTGATGTTAAGTTGGGCAGTGCCGCCCATTTCAAAATAAGCACCCTGATTAAGCACCTCAATTTTACCACGGGTATTGTTGTGGTTGCGCCCACGGATGGTTACATTACTGGCTCCTGCTTGTTTGTAGATGAGCGCTCCTGATTGTGTAACCAAGGAGCGACGAATTTGTCCATTTACGTTGAGCACTCCCCCTCCCGACACTTCTAATTCTGGGTTACCAGCTGAAGCAATTTCAATATCGTTGTTCGTATTATTGGCCGCATTTCCAACGTTAAACGTGCCATTTGATATGCGCAACAAGCCTCTCAAATTTAAATCTGCATCATTGCTTGCGACGTTGCCTACATTGATTGTTGCACCGGCACCACTCAAAATCAAACAAGTATTTGCAGGAATATCAAAAGCAACCGCAGTGTTGGTAAGCGTAATTGCTCCTGTAGTTCGCGCAAAATCAAAATATCCTTTTGATAAGGTCAGCCAGCTATTCGATTGCGTGGTGAAAGTCCCTAACACATTCACCCTAAAACCGCTTGCACAATTCAAACCTTTATCAACTGTTAAATTACCTAACTCCGTAGTTGCCGATCCATTGGTACCTGTTAACAGGGCTTCATTGGTGCCATTTACCAACAAATTAATGAGAAGTGTAGCCGATTGCCAAAGATCGAAAGTGCCATTATTGGTAATGTTACCTCCCACTGTTAAGGCATGCGTCGTGGCGGTGCCACCTCCTTCAATTCTAAAAATAGCGCCCGCGGCCACTTCTACATTCCTGAGCACTGTAATGTTGCGGGCATTTCCGTTGTTGCGGATTTCAAAAATGCCGCCCTGTACTTTTAAATCTTTATTAACGGTGATATTTCCTCCTACTGCCGCAGTATTGTATGAGTAAACTTGTCGGGTACTGGCCGAGCTAAATTTTAATGTATCTAACACCACCAAATTGGTAGCAGGAAAAGTAATGATCCCTGTATTTTGGGCATTGATGGTGAGATTTTTATACTGAACGGGCGCTGCCGGCAAGTTTACAGCATTCGTTGTGCTGTTGTAATACTCCATTTCACCACCATTATTGCCGATAAAGTCGCCAAAATCGCCATTTGGAAAAATGTAAGTGGCCCCACTCCTGTCAATTCGTAAACGACCGCTGCCCGCCACAGACTCTCCATCAATGGCTCCAAAGTTGTGTCCTGTTGTTTGTTGCAAATCAAGCGTAGATCCAAAAGCAATCACCAAACTTCCCGAAAGGGCAGCATTTGCGGTAACGTTCACGGTATGAAAAACATTCGTTCCATTTCCAATACGTACGATGCTGTTGGCGTTGGGAATCGATACCGGTTGTACCTGGGTACCTGTATGTCCTGCTATAGACCACGTACTTAGGTTGTTCCACGGACCGCTTTGGTAGCTGTAATAAATCGTAACGGTTCCAAAGGGATTGTCAGGAGCGTTGTCGCCCGCTGTGTAATCACCCGTTATAGATGTTTCAAAAGTGGCAGATGCCAAGGTAATTTCATTGGTAGTTTCGTTTACATCGGCACTTGTACCTACCACCCAACCATTGTTGCTAGCATCGAAACGAGCCGATACATAGCCATCTTCTGTAATCCCCGTGCCGGTTACCACATTGGCTTGCGGATAGGTATAATTGTGAATCACCTTGGCGCTACCCAATACAAATCCATTTTGAGTCACCCGCCAATAATAGGTGAGCGACCGATTGTTAATGGTGACGTTAGGGTGCTCAAAATTAACCGGCCTCACCGTAATGCTTCCACGCGTAGCGGGATTTACATCAAAAGCAATGGTGGCTGGGGCATAACTGGTGGTGGTACCCACCGGAAAAGTAAATGTATTGCCGTCGTAGAATTTGGTAACGCCACCTGCCGACTGCAAACCATTGGTGCGTATAAAACGGGTGGTATTGTTGCCAGTAACACTTGCATTGGTATCCAACAAAAGGTTATTAGACTGGATATCTAAGATGCGTTGGTTGCCCCCGCTCGCAATGAAGGTAAGTGCGCCCTTAATGCGCAACGGCGCCTGAAGGGTGTAGGTGGTATTGGAGGCAGGACCCGATAATTCTAGGTTTTGCACCACTCCACTACCACTTCCGCTGATATTGCGCGATATCGCGGTTGTTAACTGTAATTTTCCAGTCCCAATATGGATACCGCTCAAGTTTAAAGGCCCCCGAATCTCAACAGTTTTGCCATTGTCGTTCAACACCCCCGACAAAAGCGAAAAGCTGTTGTTTACCTCCAAGGTCGACAAGCTCCCTAAAAGCTGTAAGGTGTCGGCCGATTTGTTAACGGTTAAGTTATGAATGGTGCCAGAAATAGCCCCATTGATGGTAAAAGCTTGCCTGGACGCCCCATTAAAAGTTATGGTAGAGGTGCCTGGCGTAAAGGTTGTTCCAGCGGCAATGGTAAAATCTCGGCGGATGTTGAGTGCAAAATTATTGGTAACAAGGTTAGAGGCGGTCGTGTTAATCGATATGTCATTCAAGATGGTTAAATCTGAATTTAGCTCGAAATTGGCACCGCTGCCCGTGCGCTCTAAAATCAGGTTAAAAATCGGTCCGCTTGTATTTATGCGGGCTAAATTGGCGGTATTGGAGGTGATGCGGATTGTTCCGCCTGTGACATTATAATTCAAGGGGGACACCTGAATGCCAAAGGCACCACCGGGATTTAGGGTGGTAGGGCTACTAATACGTAATTCGCCGCCCGACATGGTAAAGGCGCAATCAGCATCGGGTAATCCAAAACGGGCAAACCCGTTGTTGTCTTCCCCACCGCGTACAATCACTAACCCACCAGATTGATTGTAGGAGGCACGAAAATTTCCAGATGCACCAGATCTACGAAACTGCCCGATATCAACCAATCCTCCTGTTACAATGATCTGCGCATCTTGCCGGTAAACAATACCTGCTGATGACGCAGAATTTAACTCCCCTGCCGAAACTAAAAGTTTTCCGATAATTGTAAATCCTGTATTGCCCGTAACTATGTTGGTAGAAGTAACGGTTGCTCCATCCACCCACAAAGCACCATTCAAGGGCACAAAAAAGTCGTTACCACCAGACGTCAAAGAAGGAACGCTGATGTTTTCCCGCAGTCGCAAGGTGCCATTTTGTATCCAAAGTGCTTTGAGAATGGTTGGATTAGGATCTACACCTGTGTTGGACTGGTTGTTGGGACCATACAATCCGAAATTAGCAACATTCGTGGAATTAACTGTCAACACAAAGGTTTGATCTACCCCTTTGTTAAGTACTAATCGGTAAAAATCGGTGGTGCCAAAACAGTCGATTTTATTGCTACTATTACCGGTGAAAGTTACGTTTACTGCCCCTGTAGTGGTTGCAACTGTATAATTAGGAGATCCTTGATTGGTAAACCGAATCACACCATTGTTAACCAAATCTCCCCCAATTTCTAAATTGTGGATGGCATTGGCGTTTACGGTGGTAATACTGCAGCCTGCTGCAACGCTTACATTACCGCCAACCACCAAATTTCTCACTACTGTGCTGTTACCTATTAACAAAACAGCATTTGCTGATCCTGTTCGTTGAATACTCAAATTACCAAAAACCGTGAGGTCATTGGTAAGTTGATAAGTGGCAGCGCTGGAGCTTTCTCTGAGCAACACCAGGTTGTTGAAAGGCCCTGTTGGCAAGGCAATGGTTGCCGCATTGAGGGCGTATTCTACCGTACCGCCTCCTGCTTGCACAAAACTATTGGTACCACTTACACTAGGGTAGTAAGCGGTGGCACCTGTTACCCGAAGTACCCCAGCACCACTCAAGGCTGTAAGGGTATTTAAGGTGAAATTCTGCAAATTCAGCGTGGCCCCGGCCTGGATGTTGATGCCCAGAGAAGCTGTTGTAACATTGGCGCCGAGTGTAATGACCCGGCCGTTCAAAATCACCACACTATCAAAAGGCGTCGGTACTTCTGGTTTCAAAAGCGTGGTGCCGGATGGATCGCGGGTCCAACTGTTTGGCTCCGACCACAGGCCCGATTGGTAAGCGTAAAAGATTTTGGAGGGACGAAGGAGGAGACTGGTGGCGACCCATGGTTGGGTATTACCTGTTGGCGTATATCCCCCTGACTTGGTTGCTGTATTACCTGTGCCAGCAATTGGTTCATCGCCATTTATGTTAACTATACGATTGTTATTCGCTCCAGTTATTATTCCTGAAGCCCTTGTACTTAGACTCCCATCGATATAAACATCGGTTGCGTTGTTTTGTGAACGTGCAGATAAAAATGCTAATAAATATGTATTCGTAGTTAGCGCATTCACAGACGGTGCAACAAGGTTATTGTTGCCGTTATCACTTCCAGAAGTAGAAGCATTATTGACTAAAGGACTTTTTGCATTTATATTTCGATAAACCAACAAATGTCCAATGGTGCGAACATTACTTCCGTAGGAGAAAGTATAATCTGCAGGTTCAGAAGTTGTAATAAACTTATAGTAAAATTGTTGAGAAATGTTGTTGCCATTATTCTGAGAAGTAATAAAAGTCCAACCCGCGGGCACTCCTGTTGGGATGCCATTATCATTCCTCGTTAACTGAACTACCATCACATCACCTACTTCAACTCCGGTAGGGGCAGGCAAAACAGCACTTCCAACATTATTTCCTCCACCATTGTAGGTGGTTGCAGTAATAAACTCAATATCGCCTTGACCAAATGCCGCCAGGGTTGATGCCAAAAATAAAATACTTAGTAATGCTAACCTCATGTGGGCGAAATACAATGTGCTAATATGGGTAGCTTTAATAAAAAACATGCCGAATACCTAAAAACCACTACAGTGCTTAAAGAATGCGAAATTAGACAATCCCAGCTCGATATTCAATCTACAAATTGGACTATTTTCCAACAATGGGGCATATTGAGGCCTTTCTAAAGAGGCGCTTTTACGACTTCGACTCCCTATGCCGTTGATTGCGCCGAGCTGACAAGCTTGCTGATTGTTAAACACTTGTTTCCCCAATCACCTTTTTCAGCTCATTCAACAAAAACAGTGCTTCCACCGGCGTAATGCGGTTAATATCGGTTTTTTCGAGCAATTCGCGGGCCTGGGCCAGCTGCGGGTCGTTTATTTCGAAGAGCGACAACTGAAACTCCTCCTTGCGGGAGCGTTGCAGTTTTTTATTACCGCGCGCCTTTTCCTTTTCGAGGCTCGCCAGCAGCTCATCGGCTTTGCGTACCACGGTTTGCGGCACCCCAGCCATGCGGGCCACGTGGATACCGAAACTGTGCTCGCTGCCCCCCTTCACCAATTTGCGCAGGAAGATGATTTTATTGCCATGCTCTTTGATACTCACATTGAAGTTGTGAATGCGGTCGTATTGCGCCTCCATCTCGTTGAGCTCGTGGTAGTGCGTGGCAAAAAGCGTCCGCGGGCGGTACACAGGGTGCTCGTGCAGGTACTCGGCAATGGCCCAGGCAATGCTGATGCCGTCGTAGGTGCTGGTGCCGCGCCCAATTTCATCGAGCAAAATGAGCGAGCGGGTCGAAATGTTATTGAGAATGCTGGCCGTTTCGTTCATCTCAACCATAAACGTACTCTCGCCCGACGAAATATTGTCGGTTGCTCCCACGCGGGTAAAGATTTTATCGACCAAACCAACCTGCGCCCGCTTGGCCGGCACATAGCAGCCAATTTGCGCGAGCAAGGTAATGAGGGCCGTTTGTCGCAGCAAAGCCGATTTACCGGCCATGTTCGGACCAGTAATCATCAAAATTTGCTGACTGTTGGCATCCAGGTAGATGTCGTTAGGCACATAGCCTTCGCCAGCTGCTAAGCGCGTTTCAATCACCGGGTGCCGGCCGCCTTCAATGTGCAGGATCTCGCTGTCGTCTACCTCAGGCCGACTGTAGTTCCGCAACTCGGCCAAGGTGTAAAACGACAACAAACAATCGAGCCGCGCCATCAATTGCGCATTGAGCTGAATGGGCTGGATGTATTCGTGCAAGGCCGTCACCAAACTGGCAAACAGCTTCTCTTCTAAAGCCCCTATTTTTTCCTCGGCGGTGAGGTACTGCGCCTCAAATTCCTTGAGCTCCTCGGTGATGTAGCGCTCGGCATTCACCAAGGTTTGCTTGCGGATCCACTCGGCGGGCACCTTGTCTTTGTGGGAATTGGTAACCTCCAAATAAAAGCCAAACACATTGTTAAAGCTTATTTTAAGGGAAGTGATGCCCGTGCGTTCAATCTCCCGCTGCTGCATCTGGGCCATGTAATCTTTGGCCGAATAGGCAATCGACCGCAGCTTATCGAGCTCGGCATCTACCCCCGCGGCCATCACCCCACCCTTGTTCAAAAGCATGGGGGCATCGTCTTGCAGCTCCCTTTCGAGGCGTTCGCGAATGAGGGCACAAGGATTGAGCTGCTCGGCAATGGTGAGCAATTGCGGCAGTCCGCTGCCCGCACACAACTGGCGCAAAGGCTCAAATAAGCCCATCGAACGACGCAGCTGCACCACTTCGCGGGGATTGATGCGGCCAACGGCCACTTTAGAAATCAGGCGTTCTAAATCGCCCACCGGTCCTAACAACTCTTCGAGCTGCTTGGCAAAGGCCGACTGTGCAAAAAAGTGCTGCACCACCTCCTGCCGGTCTTTGATGCGATCGAGTTGCTTCAACGGAAACACCAACCAGCGCTTGAGCATGCGCGCGCCCATAGGCGTTCGTGTATGATCGAGCACCTGTATCAGCGGCACCCCGCCTTCATGCGCCGGGTCGAGCAACTCCAAATTGCGGATGGTAAAACGATCCATCCACACATAATCGGCCGTATCGATGCGCGAAATGCCGGCAATGTGGTCGGTTTGTGGATGTTGCGTTTCGTTTAGATAGTGCAGCACTACGCCCGCAGCCACCACGCCCATGGTCAAACTTTCGATGCCAAAACCCTTTAACGAGCTGGTTTCAAAGCGTTTGAGCAAGGTCTCCCGCGCATAATCGGCCGTAAATGCCCAATCGTCGATGGGATGCGCATACCATTTTTCGCCAAAAGTGGCCAAAAACTGCTTGCCCATGCTTTTTTGGTAGAGGACTTCAGCCGGCCTAAAACTCTGCATCAGCTTTTCAATCTCGGCCAGCGGCCCCTCACCCACCATGTATTCGCCGGTGCTCACGTCTAAAAACGATACCCCGGCCCTGTCTTCTTTAAAAAATACCGCCGCCAAATAGTTGTTCGAACGGTGGTCGAGTAATTTATCGCTGAAAGCCACCCCAGGCGTCACCATTTCGGTTACCCCTCTCTTGACGATGGTTTTAACCGTTTTGGGATCCTCCATCTGCTCGCAAATGGCTACGCGTTGACCTGCCCGCACCAGCTTGGGCAAATAGGTATCGAGCGAATGGTGCGGAAAACCAGCCAGTTCCATGTCGGCCGCGGCCCCATTGGAGCGTTTGGTGAGCACAATCCCCAAAATGCCCGCCGTTTTTACAGCGTCTTCCCCAAAGGTTTCATAGAAGTCGCCCACCCTAAATAAAAGGATGGCCCCCGGATGTTTGGCCTTGATGCTGTTGTATTGTTGCATCAAAGGCGTTTCCTTTGCGGTACTTGATTTTGCCAATGCTTTTTACTTTATGAGAAAACTATCCATGGATGAGCTCAACCGCCTCGATGCGGACGGCTTCAAAAATAGCGAAAAAATACCCGTTGTGGCCCTGCTCGACAACATCCGCAGTCTCAACAATGTGGGTTCTTTTTTCAGAACAGCAGACGCCTTTCGACTCGAGAAATTGCTTTTGTGCGGCTATACCGGCACCCCACCGCACCGCGACATCCACAAATCGGCTTTGGGGGCGGAAGAAAGCGTTGATTGGCAACATTTTAGCAGCACCGAACTGGCTTTGGAGGAACTGGCGGCCGCTGGTTACCAATTGGTGGCCATCGAACAAACCACCGGCAGCATTCCTCTCCATCTTTACAAATTTGATGTGCATAAAAAATATGCTTTGGTGTTTGGCAATGAGGTAGAAGGGGTATCTGAAGCAGCCCTAAGCCTGTGCCACGAAGCGATTGAAATCCCCCAAGCCGGCACCAAACATTCACTCAATGTAAGTATTTGCGGGGGGATATTGATGTGGGAATGCTACAAACAGCTCGGTCAATAAAAAAGGCAGGATGCGCTCCTGCCTCTCTTTAAAACTTCAACCCTAAGCCAAACATGATGTGGCGCCCTGCCAAATAACGGGCAGGATTATCAGGCGGCGTGCCCCGAGAACGGAAGTCACGCGGATCTAAAAAGCGCGGATCGCGCCAGTTCGAGGGTACCGGATCGCCAGGCCTCCAGGCTTCACCCGTAACCGGATTCGGAATGATGGTATTGAGCACGTTGAATACATTGGTCATCTGGAAAGAAGCCTCCACCCGTACCTTCTTGTTCAATTGCCACCATTTGCGCAGGTTGATGTCGACCCAGTTTTGACTCGCACCCAAACCCGACCACAAAGCCTGCGGGTTAGGGTCACGCTCGTAAATCGGCCTCCCCGTAATCGGCTCGTCACCCTGATAAATGAAGGGGGTGTAGCGGCGGCCCGTACGGTAAACGCCTTCTACATAAAACGAAATGCGGTTCAATGCCTTCACCCCAAACAAACCGCTTTTGTTGTTAACGGTGAAGGTGGCGTTGCCTTTGATGTCGAACGGACTGTCCCAAGCCAAAAAGGTTTCGCGGGTGTCCTCGCGGTTGCCGGTGTTCAAAATTTGGTTGAGTGCTTCATTGGCGGAGGAACTTTGCCCCGTGGCTACCATGTAAGAAGCCGAGGTTTGTCCCACAAACCACTTACCAATGCGCTTCAAATAGGTCACTTCCAAGCCCCGCACCCGCGCATAGTCGGCATTGATGCGGATGGTTCGGGTGACTTCCCGACCAGTGAAGTCGCGAATTTGTACCGAGGCGGCGGTAATAAAATCGTATTTATCCTTCCAGTAAGCCGATACCGTTAAGGCATCGTTACTGCCCAATTGCGAGCGAACACCTAGTTCATAGGAGATGTCTACCTCCGGGTTCAAATCGGGATTACCCACCCGCGACAACACAGAGCGGTCTTGGTACAAAGGATTTAACCCCTGATACACCCAACTTGGGTGCGGTAAAATCATGGAGTGGTTGTAGTTGAAAAACATCACCTGGTTTTCCTTGATGGGGAAGGAAGCCGAAATTTTAGGCAACAACCGCATTTTCATGCTGCTGCCAAAAATATTGAGGGTGTTTTTCTTGTAGTTTTCGCGGATTTCGTCGCGAATAGGCGAACGTGGGTCGGCAATGGCTTCGTCGACGAAGGAACCAGGGAACCAATATTCGAGGCGACCGCCAAACTCGGCAATCAAACCACGGTATTTGATTTTGTTGGAGGCGTAAAAGGCACCGCGGGTTGGACTCACCTGCCAAACGTCGCTATAATCACCCAAACGGAAGCTCTGACTCACACTGCCATCTGGCAAAGGAATGGGGGCACCCACCCAAGGACGAATAATATCAATCCAAAGCATGTCTTGCGCCTTTACCTCGGCACCAAACACCAAGCGGTCGCCACGCGAATTGTAGTAATAATTACCAGTAAATCGAGTGCTGTATTCGGTTACGTAGTGGTCGTGCCACAAGGTGCCGATACCGCCGTTGTTGAACAAACCGGGACCAGGCTGCACAAACACCTGGCTGTCTTGCGGATTAAAATAGGTCACCGGGAAATTTACGATGCTCGTCGGGTCAAACTCGCTGTCTACGTTTTGTGGGCGCCAGTCGCGGCCATTGGCATCGGCCCGAAGCCTTACGAACAAGCGCGAGGCATTTACCGTGTATGAAAACTTGTTAGATGGCGTATGGGTAAAATTCAAGGTACCTAAATTGGTATCGTGGGTATAGGTATTTGCGTTATCGGGCTGCAGCATGTGCTCAAACTGGAAGCCCGGCAAAAACGGCACGTCGTTGCCAATGATCCGCAGCATGTTCACGTCTTGGTTGATGGTGAGCGAGCGCAAATAGGTAAAGCTCAAGCGCATGCCAGGCTTGAACTCATAATCGAGCTTCAGCATCCCTGCCCAGCGGTTGTCTTGGAAAGGCGAAAACTGGGGATTGTTGTACAGCGAGGAAGTCACCTGATTGGCCGGGGTACGGAAGTACTGGTCATCGAAACCTGCCTTAAACGAGCTAAAAATACGAATGGGCTTGGGGGCAAGGCCTTTGATAGAGCCGCCCACGGTACCTTCATAATTGGAGTTGTTCCACACCGAGCCCCAACCGCTGTTGAAGCCAAGGTTGTCGCGGCGGTGGTTAAAGCTGTACTCCCAACGATCGCCACCCGAACGGGTTTTGGTTTTTACGATGCCCGAAGTACCATCACCAAAGGCCACATCACCGCCACCGGTGGTAATGTCGATACTTTCGATGGAGTTGGTGCCGAGGTCGATGCCAAAGCCCGTACCCGCCAAGGGGTCAGTGGCCGAAACGCCATCAATGATAAAGGCTGTTTCGTAGGTACGTCCTCCGCGAATGCTCACGCCTTCGGGATTGAGCACCACCCCTGCTTGGGTGTTGAGTACGCCTTGCAGCTGCCGCACGGGTGCCGCTTCAATGGCATCTTGCGAAACACGTTGTTCGGTGCGTGTTTGTTCAATGTCAACCAAAGGCTTGTCGCCCACAATCACCACTTCTTGATCAAAGGTGAGCGAGCTACGGCCGAGGGGAATGTTGAGGGTTCGGATTTGTCCTTTTTCGACCTTGATGCCCGTAAACACCTTTTTTTCGTAGCCCAGATAGCTCACTTCAATGTTGTAAGTACCTGCCGGCACATCCACAATGCGGTATTTGCCGTCAAAATCGGTGGAGGCCCCAAAGGTGGTACCTTTAATGATAACGTTTACACCAATGAGGGGTAATTTATCGTTTGCATCCGTTACCGTGCCCGTTATACCCGTTTTTTGCGCGAGCACCATTTGGCTGGTCAGAAGTAAAATCAGGAGGAGGTAAAGTCGTCTCAATACAATCGCCATTATCGGGTGGTAAAACTAACTAACCTTAACCAAATTGCCAGCACTTTGGCTTTAAGTTTATGTGAAGTGGATAATTTTTTTAACGTATTGTAATTTCTGTCATCCCATACTTATAATCGGCCTCCAGCAATTTTTGCAACAAATGCAGGTGCTCGGGCTCCTGTACGAAGTCGATTTGATGGGTATGCACCAGCAAACAACGCAGTCCGCTGGCGTTTTGCATGAAATCGATGTAGCCAGCATCTATTTTTTCGAGGTAGTCGGCGGTGATTTGCTGCTCGAAGTCGCGGCCCCGCTTGGCGATGTTGCGGAGCAGTTTGTCGGTATCGGTTTTGAGGTACACAAACAAATAAGGCTGCGGCAATTTGCTGTTTACTATGCCAAACAACTCGCTGAACAAGCGGAACTCGTCGGCTTCTAAATTGCGGCGGGCAAAAATGAGGGATTTGTAGAAACTGTAATCGGCCAGCAGACCCGTCTTTTTAAGGTCGAACCCCTCAAATTCGTCGTGCATCTGCCGATAACGCTCTGCCAAAAAGGCGGTCTCCACCGAAAAAGCATAACGCTTGGGGTCCTCGTAAAAACGCGGCAAAAAAGGATTCTCCAAAAACCGCTCGTAGAGGGTAGGCACCTCCCAGGCCTTCGACAGCATTTGGGTGAGCGTGGTTTTGCCCACACCAATATTGCCTTCTACTACCAAATAACGGTTCATACGCGCTCCGCTCCTTCCCAAATTTTCACTTCCAGGGTATCGCTGCATTGCGCCAGTAAGGCAGTTGCACTTTGTTTTAAGGCGGGATGCTGCCATCCAGCGGCTACCTCCGCCAAAGGTTGCAGCACAAAAGCCCTTTCGGTCATGCGCGGGTGCGGAATAACCAGCTCGGGCAGCTGCACTTGCCGCTGTCCGTAAAACAAAACATCGATGTCCATGGCCCGATCGCCCCAACGCTCCTTGCGCTCCCGCCCCAACAGCTGCTCCACCTCCAGGCAATGCGCTAAAAGCTGCTCGGGCGCTATCTCCGTCTCAAAAACAAGCACTTGATTGAGATAGGCCGCCGTGCTCACCCCGCCCCAGGCTGCCGTTTCGTACACCGAGGAAGCGCGCAGCACCAGGCCCAGTCTTTCTTCCAAAAAAAACCTCGCTTTTGTTAAGTTTTGGTAACGATTGCCCAAATTTGCCCCTAAAAGGAGTCCCGCTTCCTGTAAATCCAAAATTGCTTCTAATTTAGCAGCACAAACCTAACTCTTATGCGCCAGTTTTTTAAATTCACTTTTGCCTCCATGCTCGGTTTTTTACTGGCATCGGTGGTCATCATGCTGTTATTCACAGCTTTAATAGCAGGACTCGCTTCTTCTTCAGAAAAAGAAATTAAAGTAAAAGCCAACAGCATTCTGCACCTCGATTTTTCGCAGGCCATCGTCGACCGCAGCTCGAACAATCCGTTTGAGAACATCGACTTCATGACCTTCGAGAACAATAGCAAACAGTCGGTGAGTGACTACCTCAAAGCCATCCGTGCGGCGGCCGAGGACGACAACATCAAAGGCATCTTCCTCGATTTATCGACCATCGAAACCGATGGGGTGTTGCGTTCTACCATCCGCAAGGCCTTGGTAGACTTCAAAGCCAGCGGCAAATTCATTTATGCCTTCTCAGAAGGCTATACCCAAGGCACTTATTTGATGGCCAGCGTGGCCGATAGCATTTTTATGGTCCCCACCGGCGATATGCTTTTCAACGGTCTGGCCAGCACCCCCATGTTTTTCAAGGGGATGTTGAATAAGTTAGACATCGACGTTAAACTCATTCGCGTAGGCAAGTACAAGGGCGCCGGCGAGCCTTTTATCAGGGAGAATTTGAGCGACGAAAACCGCTATCAAATCGAAAGCTTTTTGGGAAGCTTAAACGACCAGATGTTGGCCGATTTGAGCGCGAGCACCGGCAAAGGCACCGACGAACTTAGGGCCATGGCCAACGAGCTGCAAATCCGCTCTGCTGCCGATGCCGTTGCCAAAGGCCTGGTGCACCGATTGGCTTTTCGCGATGAAGTATTGACGCTTTTAGCCAAAGAAACCGAGCAGAAGGATATCCAAAAAATTGCTTTTGTTGGTTTGAAAGATTATGTGAGCAGTCTGCCTAGCGATCGCAACTTCAAAGAAAAAAATCGCATCGCGGTGGTGTACGCCATTGGCGACATCAATTCGGGGGAGGGCGACGACCAAACCATTGGCAGCGACCGCATTGCGGCGGCCATTCGCAGTGCTCGTTTAGATAAAGAAGTAAAAGCCATTGTACTGCGCGTGAATTCGCCTGGCGGTAGCGCCTTGGCTTCTGACATTATTTGGCGGGAAGTATTGCTGGCCAAAGGCGAAAAGCCGGTGGTGGTAAGCATGGGCAATTTGGCTGCTTCGGGCGGCTATTACATTGCCGCGGCGGCCGATAGCATTTTTGCTTCACCCAACACCCTCACCGGCTCGATTGGGGTATTTGGGATGATTCCAAACTTCCAGAACTTCTTTAAAAACAAAACGGGCATCACTTTCGACCGGGTAACTACTGGCCAATATGCCGACCTGCTCAACACTAACCGTCCGATGACGGCCGAGGAAGAAGCCATTGTTCAGCAGATGGTGAATCGCATCTACGACGATTTTGTGAAAGTGGTGGCCGATGGTCGAGGTTTGAGTACCGACAGTGTGCATGCCTTGGCGCAAGGCAGGGTGTACACCGGCGCCCAAGCCCTCGAAATTGGCTTGGTTGACAAGCTTGGCGACCTCGAAGACGCCATTGCATGCGCCGCGCGTATGGCCAAACTCGAAGGCTACCGCCTTAAAAACTTGCCGGAGCAAAAAGACCAGTTGCAAATGATCCTCGAGAGCTTTGGTGCCGCCCGCGTAAGTGCTGTGGAGCAAGAGCTAGGACCTTTGTACCAGCACTACAAATTGGCCAAAAACCTGCTCGAAGGCGACCGCATACAGGCGCGCTTGGAGTTTGATCATCAGTATATCCGTTAAGATAGATAGGCGTTGCCATAAATGGCAACGCCTATATGCGACTTTATGAAAATACTCATCATCCGCTTTAGCTCCATGGGCGACGTGATCCTCACCAGCCCGGTGATTCGCTGCCTCAAGTTGCAGCTGCCCGATGCGGAAGTGCACTACCTTACCAAAAGCGCCAATTACGAGCTATTGCGGGCCAATCCCTATATCCACAAAATTCATTTGCTGGATGTAGAGGCCGATAAAGTAATAGCCCAGCTGAAAAAAGAGCGGTTCGACTATGTGATCGACCTGCACCACAACCTGCGGAGCTGGAAGTTCAAACGGGCACTCAGTGGCAAAAAATACAGCTTCAACAAGCTCAATTGGGCCAAATGGCTGCGGGTGCAACTTAAAATCGACGTGCTGCCGCGGGTACACATTGTGGAGCGCTATTTAGATGCAGTGAAGGCTTTGGGCGTGAAAAACGACGGGCAAGGCCTCGATTATTTCATACCTGAAGACAGCCAACTGGCGGCTCCCAACTTCAGTCCCCTCCTCGCCCAAGCCTACGTTGCCTTCTCCATTGGCGGTCAACATCAAACCAAAAAGCTACCACAAGATAAAATAGCAGCTATTTGTCGGCAAATTCCGCACCCCATCTTGCTCATGGGCGGCAAAGAAGACGCAAAAGTAGCCGAAGCCGTTGTGGCCAGCTGTCCTGGTCAAGCCATGGTGTCGAGCTGCGGCGCCGTCAACATCAACCAATCGGCCAGTTTACTGCAACAGGCAGCGGTGGTGATCAGTCACGACACCGCCCTCATGCACATGGCCGCGGCTTTCGGCAAAAAAACCATTGCCGTATGGGGCAATACCATCCCCGAACTGGGCATGTACCCCTATTTGCCGCAGCATCCCGAACATGCGGCCAGCTTTGAGGTGAAAGGCTTGAGCTGCCGGCCTTGTTCCAAAATAGGCTTCAGCAGTTGTCCCAAAGGCCATTTTAACTGCATGCAGCAGCAAAATTTTGAAGCCATCGCTCAGCAAGCTGGTAAATGGGTGAAATAATTCTGCGAAAAATCAGCGAAATTCACGGCTATTTAACGCAGGTTTTTTTAGATTTACGTTCAATCACCTCCACCATGTCAAAAGCACAACCCCCTAAAGCCTTCCCGGCTTACTACAATTATTACATCAGTTTGTCGGAAGGCGACTTGGTTACCAACCTGCGCAAAGCCCACGACACTACTCAAATTATACTCAGCCGCATTTCTGATGCCGATGCCGAAAAAGCCTATGCCCCGGGCAAATGGACCATCAAAGAAATCATTCAGCACCTCATTGATTCGGAACGCATTTTTGCTTACCGGGCCTTGCGTTTTGCGCGGGCCGACGAAACGCCATTGACCGGCTTTGAGCAAGACGACTACGTAGCCGTGGCCCATGCCAACAAACGCAGCATGCACTCGCTCATGCGTGAATTTGCCTGTGTGCGCGACGCCAGCATTGCCCTTTACGAAACTTTTGATGCCGAAATGCTGTCCCGCACCGGTACGGCCAATAAAACCGAAGCCACAGTGGAATCGATTGGCCGGGTAATCACCGGGCACGAAATCCACCACATGGACGTCATCAAATCGAAATACCTCTAATGCCTTTTGCACCCTCAGAGCTTATTTTAACCAAAGCCGGCGCGGTTTACCACCTCAACCTGCTGCCCGAACAAATTGCTCCTACCATTTTTTTGGTGGGCGACCCTGATCGGGTAGCGCAAGTAAGCCGCCATTTTGACGCCGTTTGGTACCGGGTGCAACACCGCGAATTTATCACACATACCGGCATGATGCACGGTCAGCCCGTTTCGGTGGTGAGCACGGGCATTGGCACCGACAACATCGACATTGTACTCAACGAGCTCGACGCGCTTTTTAACATCGACCTGATCAGCCTCGAGCCTAAAACCGAACTTACCTCCCTTCGCCTCATTCGCTTGGGTACTTCGGGCGCGCTGCAAGCCGACATTGAGGTCGACTCGCTGGTTTGCTCCTCGCATGGTTTGGGAATAGATGGCCTCATGCCCTTTTACCAAGCCGAGCAAAAACACGAAGAAACAGCACTGAAGGAAGCTTTTGAAGCCTTTTTGCCCGAAATCAAAGCCTGCGCCCTACCCTATGTATTCGAAGCCGACGCCAATTTGCTGTCGCTTTTTGAAGAAGAAAACTTTAAAAGAGGCATCACCCTCACCTGCTCCGGCTTTTACGCGCCCCAAGGTCGCAAGTTGCGCTACCAGCCAAGCATGGAGGCTTTACCCTTGCGTTGCAATGGCTTTGCGCACGCCGGCCACCGCATCACCAATTTTGAGATGGAAACAGCGGGCATTTACGGCCTCGCGCGCCTGCTCGGTCACCAGGCCTTGTCAGTAAACGCCATCATCGCCAATCGGGTGCATGGCAGCTTCAGCAGCGAGCCGCAGCAAACCATCGACCGGCTCATCAGCACGGTTTTACACAAAATTTTAGCTTAATCGAGGTGCGAGCGGTCGTTGGCCAGCTCTAAAACGGCTTTGTTGCCGCTGAGTCGTACTTTGTACAGACTCAAATTGGCATGCTCAAAATCCTCCATCTCCGAAAAAGGACGGTCTAACAGCAAGCACAAAAACAAGCGCATGGCGCGCCCGTGCATGCAAATCAATATTTTATTGGCTGGATTGGCCTGGATATCGGCAATGGCCCGGCGCTGACGAATCGCCACCCGCGCCGGTGCATCGCCCAGCAAGGGTGCGGCTTCATAATTACCATCCCGCCAAGCCTGTACCATGGTTTCGTAATCGGCATTAAAATCATCAAACCTACTGCCTTCAAAAATCCCCCACCGAAACTCATCGAGCTCGTACATGGCTTTGGTGGGCAATTGCAACTCATCAATAAAACGCGCCACCGTTTGTTGTGAGCGCTTTAGGCGGGAAGTGTACACAAAATCAAAACCAGCCGTGTGGTATTTCTTAAAAAAAGCCTCGGCTTGCGCCAATCCCACCTCGTTGAGGTCGGTATCCATGCCCTGCCCTTGTACCTTGCGCTGCCGATTGAACTCGGTTTCGCCATGGCGGATGATGTACAGTTCTTTTACTTCGCTCATGCTTCTTCTTCGGTAGGCTTAAACTTGATGTAGTGGCGCCATTTTTCGACTACTTGCTGGATGTCGTCGGGCAAAGGTGACTCAAATAGCAAGCGCTCGCCTGTGGTAGGGTGCGTAAAGCCCAGCGATTGGGCATGCAAAGCCATCCGCGGCATGATTTGAAAGCAGTTTTCTACAAATTGCTTGTATTTATTAAAGGTGGTACCCTTCACCACCCGGTTGCCGCCGTAGGTGGAGTCGTTAAAGATGGGGTGACCAATGTGTGCGCTGTGTACCCGAATTTGGTGCGTGCGGCCAGTTTCGAGCTTGTACTGGAGCAAACTCACATAGCCCAGGCGGTCCAAAACCTTGTAATGCGTGATGGCATGCTTGCCTTTGTTGCCTTCGGGATAGGCGGCCATTTTGATGCGATCTTGCGGGTGCCGGTCGATGTGCGCGTTTACGGTGCCTTCGTCCTCATCAAAATCCCCCCAAACCAAGGCGCAATACGTACGATCGATGCTGTGGTCGAAAAACTGCTTGGCCAAATGGCTCATGGCGTATTCCGATTTAGCAATCACCAGCAATCCCGAGGTGTCTTTGTCGATGCGATGCACCAGTCCTGGCCTAATTTCACCATTGCGGTAAGTCGGCAGGTTGCTCAGGTGGTACACGAGTCCGTTTACCAACGTGCCATTCGGATTGCCGTGACCCGGATGCACCACCAAGCCAGGCGGTTTGTTCAAAATCAGCAGCTCCTCGTCTTCAAAGAGGATGTTGAGCGGAATGTTTTCGGGATAAATGGTGGTATCGCGCGGCGGGTAGGCCAAAATCACTTGAATGACCTCGCCGGGCTTGACTTTGTAGCTGGCTTTTACGGGGCGACTGTCGACCAGCACCGAGCCCGCTTTTACGGCATTTTGGATGCGATTGCGGGAAGTGGCGGGCAGGCGGTCGAATAAAAATTTGTCAATCCGCACCATTTGCTGACCCTTGTCAACGCTGAGGCGGTGGTGTTCGAACAAATCATCTTGTTCGTTGGCTGCTTCTGCGTCAAAAAGTTCTTCAGGAGCGTCTGTGTAATCAGTCATGCTGTATTTTATAGGCGAGCAGCGTGCGTGTGCCGGCCGTTCGCAGTGCAAAAGTACTTCTTCTTAGCCCAACCACCCAATAAATGCGCGTTTCATCTGCCAAAACCAAAGCAGCGGCCTTTTGGTAGGCGCTCCATTTGGCGTCGGCGAACAAATCGCTGAGCTTTTTGCTGCCACTCATGCCCAAGGGAAAAAGCCTGTCGCCAGCCTGCCAGCTGCGGATTTGCAAGGGGAAATTGACATGTTCTGCATCAAACAGCTCCCAAGAGGCATCAAAGTTGGTCCCTACTGCCACTTCTAAGGTAGCAAATGGGAGTTGGTAGGTACCAGGACCCTCGATTTGCACCGAAAAAGGCTGAACAACTGCTGGCTGGTGCCAGTCGAAGCCGGTAGCCGTGCGGGTAACCAGCCATTCAGCTGCCTCCAACTGCCTACCGGCGGGCAAATGCTGTAAGGAAAGCAGGGCTTCGGTGAGCTGTTGACCTAAGTCATACGCACGGGCCAATTCGCCCAATATCAAATCGGCATACGGCAAGTCAGCCAAGGGCGCCAAATGCCACTGATGCCAATGCGGCGCCCGAACCTGTACCACTTTAGCCCGCCAATCTGGCATTTGCGCGGCGAGTAACTGTTGGTAGAGCTGCCACTGCTGCGCCTGACGCGCTACCAATGCCTCCCATTGATTAAAGCGCGTATCGAGCACGGGTTTGACTTGCAAGCGTAGAAAATTGCGTTCGTAAGCATCGCTGCGATTGCTGGCATCTTCTACCCATGACAAAGCTTCGGCTTCGGCATAAGCGGCCAATTCGGCTGCGCCAAAGCCAAGCAGCGGTCGCAGTCGGTTGCCGCTTTTCAACTGCATGCCTTGCACCGCCTTGCTGCCCCTGCCCCGCAAAAGTGCCATGAGCACGGTTTCGGCCTGGTCTTGCTGGTGATGCCCCAGCATCACGCCCACCAAAGCATGTTCGGCACAGAGTTCGGTGAACCAGGTGTAGCGCGCTTCCCTGGCTTTTTCTTGTAAATTTTGTTTGAAATCGAGGGGATTGAGCCGTTTTTCAAAAAAAGGCACCTCTAAATCAGCGGCCAACTCTCGCACAAAGGCAGCATCTGTGTCTGAAGCCTCGCCGCGCAGACCGTAGTTTACATGGGCAATGGCGAATTTTTGTTGGGAAGCTTTTAACAGATGGGCAAGCACCACACTATCGCGCCCACCACTCACCGCGGCCAATATCCCTTGCTCCGGCTGCAGTTGCAGTTGCTGCCGAAGCACGGTTTGAAAGCGCAAAACGAGCTCATTGGTCATCTTTCAAAATCAAAAGCAACTTATCATAATCGATGCGGGCGTGGTATTTCAGAAGCACATCGCCGCCTAAAATGCCATCAAGCTGACCGTAACCCAGCTGGGCGTAGGTGGCTTGGATGTGCTGCAGGTCGAGGGCGGCGGCGGTGATGTTTTTAATGCGACAACGGCCGATTTTGAACGACTTCAGTTCAAAAGTATGACTCTGCATTTCGGTGGTGCCGA
The DNA here is from genome assembly GCA_030682795.1 of Sphingobacteriaceae bacterium. GTDB lineage: Bacteria > Bacteroidota > Bacteroidia > UBA7662 > UBA7662 > PNNG01. The sequence continues at coordinate 26,343 of JAUXNJ010000041.1, read as the reverse complement.
GACCTGCGGAATTTTGCTCCGAACGTTCCAAGGCCAAATCGGGAAACCATTCCTGTAGCTGGGCAGCGTCAAACACCGTCTTACTAGCGCCCGTATCGAGCACCAAAGTAAGTTTGCGGTCGTGCCAGCGCGCCTTAAGCAGCAAATGGCAGCCCTCGGCTTCGAGTTTTACGAGTTGGAGTGGGATTTTATGCTTCATCTATAAATAAAGAAAGACGATGCGGTGAACATCGTCTTTCAAATAAGGCAGGGTGTTAATTAAAACATTTTCATATTGTCGAGCACATCCATCACCTCTTTAACAGCGGCGGCCGACTCGTTGAGCAATTGCTTTTCAGCTTCGTTCAATTGGAGCTCGATGATTTCTTCAATGCCATTTTTACCGAGTTTCACAGGCACACCGAGGTAAATGTTTTTGAGGCCATATTCGCCATTCAACAAGGCGCAAACCGGGAAAATACGCTTTTGGTCGCGCACAATGGCTTCTACCATTTGCGCAGCAGCAGCGCCTGGTGCGTACCAAGCCGAGGTGCCCAACAAATTCACGATTTCACCACCGCCTTTTTTGGTACGGTCGATGATGGCATTCAATTTATCTTCAGCGATAAGTTCAGTTACTGGAATGCCGCCAACTGTTGTGTAGCGTGGCAAAGGCACCATGGTGTCGCCGTGGCCACCCATGAGTACTGCTTGGATGTCTTTTGGTGAACAATCCAAAGCCTCTGCCAAAAAGGCACGGTAACGCGCGGTATCAAGTACGCCAGCCATACCAAAAACCTTGCGTGAATCCTTCTTAGCAGCCAAATAAGCGCAATAAGTCATTACGTCGAGTGGATTGGATACCACAATGATAATCGCATCAGGAGAGTGCTTGAGGATATTTTCAGTTACCGACTTAACGATGCCGGCGTTGGTTGAAATCAAGTCATCGCGACTCATCCCCGGTTTGCGTGGCAAGCCGCTGGTGATCACAACCACCTCACTGCCAGCTGTTTTGCTGTAGTCATTGGTAGAACCCTTTACACGGGTATCATACATATTTACCGGGGCCGTTTGCCAAATATCCAGGGCCTTGCCTTCGGCAAAGTTCTCTTTGATATCCACCAAAATTACCTCGTTTGCAAGCTCTTTATGAGCAATTACATCTGCACAGGTAGCTCCTACATTACCCGCACCAACAACTGTGATTTTCATATTGGAAAGTTTTTTTTGACGCCCAAAAATAAGGATTTCAAACCGCTTTTTCTTATCTTGTGGATTGATTTAAAAGCAAAACGTCCAAACCACAATCTTATCACTGCCTTTTACATATGAAAAAATTAATTCTAGGTTTAAGCTTACTCTTTGGTAGCAGCCAAATTTTCGCTCAAGAAGCTAACGCCCCCTGCGGCACTGGTCCTGCACCAAAAGCCAGTTTAGAATACATCAGCATGCTCCACGAAAATGGAATTTTCAACCAAATCGACGTTGAAAATATTCAAAATACCATTTTTATACCCTTGAAAATACATATTGTTGGAACCAATGCAGGTTTAGGCTACTACAGTTTGGCTAATTTAATGACCAACATCTGCGAAATGAATCAAAAATTCCAATCCCACGGCTTACAATTTTTCATTAGAGGTGATATCAATTACATCAACAATACCAACATCTACAACCTCCCTTCATTTGCTGCTGCTGGTGCTGCCAATACCCAATACAATGTGAATCGTGTAGTAAATGTGTACTTCGCTAACTTATCTGCAGTAGGTGCTTGTGGTTTTGCCAATTATCCAAATACAGGCTCTCCGAACGAGCCGAATCGTCAAGGAGCCATTTGGTTGGCGCCCAGCTGTTCTGGCCCAGGCAATAGCACTTTCGCCCACGAAATGGGTCACTTTTTAAGCCTTCCGCATCCATTCGATCAAACTTCCGATGCACCTGCTGCCTCTACAAGTGAGCGCGTAACCCGAAACCCGAATGAAGTAGCACCCCGTTTTTCGGCAAATTGCACCACGGCAGGAGATCGTTTTTGCGATACCCCAGCCGATTTCCGTCCCGATCGCTGGAATTGCCCTGGTCCGAATACCTCAGTAGTGGATTTTAACGGAGATTTATTCCAACCCGACGGCACACTGTATATGAGTTATGCAAACGACGGCTGCCAAAACAAATTTTCACCACAGCAAGTGGCGGCCATGAGGTCTACACTTTCTGTAACACAGTCGCCAACCGGTCAAAACATCAATGGTCCACGCATGTATTTGCTCATTCCACCTATGCCTGCCTATGACACCATTACGGGCAATACGAGTGTTTTGGAACCTGCCGACAACAGTACAGGTCACCCAGCTAACTGGGTGTTTTTTAGATGGAGAGGTGTTCCTGGCGCCAATATGTATGTTGTGCGCATTCGCAGAAACTTCACAGTCGTTGACGAACTATTACTCACTTCTGCCGACACTTCCTTTTTATACACTAAAAACACCCTCACAGCTGGCATTCAATACCGCATATCTGTCATGCCGTTGAACCACAAAGTCACTTGTCGTCCGTATAGTGCCGAAACCAATTTCACCGTTACCACAGGCTATGGTGTAAACGTTGCGGAAGTTGCCGCCAACCACTTTAAAGTTTATCCAAGTTTACTTCAAAGTTACTCGCCTATTAAAATTCAAATTGCCGAAGAACATAACGAAAGTTTGGTTTACCAACTGAAAGACCTACAGGGCCGCACACTTCAGCAAGGTAAAGTTGAGCACTTAGGTGGCGGGGCCTATGAAATCCCCATGCAGACTGCTGCAAATGGCACCTATTTTTTGCAGTTACAACAAGGTCAAAAAACACACAATCAAAAAATCGTGATCACGCGATAAATTAAAGATGAAAAAACTCCTATTTAGTGGGCTTATAACCGCTTTTTGCCTTTGGCATCCGTTAGCGCAAGCGCAGCTACTGGATGAATGTGGCACCGGCGATACACCTCCAGAATTGAGCGAATGGCTTCAAAAGCTTGACCATGCGCAACTATCGGCAGAAAATATTTCTAATGACACCATTTGGTTAGCGGCACAAATCTTTTTGGTACATGCCCCTACTGGTGCTCCCGCCATCACGCTAGACAGCCTAAAGCGCTCTTTTCAAGTGCTCAACCGTCGCTTTGCCCCAGCCAAAATTCAGTTTTACCAAGCAGGCATGCCTCGCTACATCATCAATCAAATTTGGTCGAATCCACCCGACAAACAGATTGCCACTTTAATGATTGACTCGTTTAACCTCAACAGAGTGGTAAACATTTATTTCACGAACTTAGGCAGTCAGGGTTTATGCGGCTATGCCTATTACCCCAATAGCGGCCCTGGCGGCCCAATCTCTCGCGGTGCAGCCATGATGAGCTATTCGTGTTCAGGACCAGAATCTGGCACACTGGCGCATGAATTAGGTCATTTTTTTTCACTTCCACATCCTTTCCAAGGCACTTCAGGAAATCCCGCTGCGTCAACAGCAGAGCGTGTTACACGCGATTTTAACGAGACTGCACCACGCCTTCCAGCCAATTGCAATACCTCTGGTGATTTTTTCTGTGATACCAAAGCCGATCCATACAGCGCACGCTGGCAGTGTTTATCCAACCCAGCCACTTTCGACATCAATGGTGATCGCTTTTTTGCCGATTCGAGTTTGATCATGTCCTATGCGGCCAATACTTGTCGTGATATTTTTAGCGAGCAGCAAATGAATGCAATGAATGCCACCTTAGCCTCAACAAGTGCATCGCGTGGTTATTTATTAGCGCGTCAACGACCGAGCACGAGTCCAATCACCGTCGAAGCCATGCCCTTAACCCCAGCCATTGGAGCCACAGATGTGCAGCCTAATTTCGCGCATTTTAACTGGACCGCTGTGCCAGGTGCCACCTTCTACCATGTACGCATTAAACGTGCGGCCATCCCAACCATGATTAAAGACACAGTGGTCGCTGGCACCTTTCTCTCTGTGTACGACAATAAAATGAACATCAATACCGATTTTCAGTGGTCTGTTACCCCTTATCATGAAAACGATTTTGTTGTAAAGCCCATTACTTGGCATGACTTCAGAACCAGCACCAGAACCGCCACAAACGTATTCGAAAACGAAATAGCAGACATAACTGTATACCCCAACCCAATACAGCAAGGCAATCAGCTCAACATTCTTCGCCAAAACAACGAACCCATGGATCTTTATATGCATGATCTGCAAGGTAAAGTGGTGTTCACACACCTATTAACAGCAGAAGAACGCGCCGTACAATTACCTGCTGATTTGCCCGCAGGTACTTACCTCATTCGATTACAAAACAATGTGGGTAAAAGCAAAACGCAGAAAATATTATTAATGCCATAAATACCGGTGCGTATGTCGATCAAAACAATTTATATGGGACTTGCCTTGTTGGTGAGTCCTTTTTTTATCCAAGCCCAAACAGACCTGCAGCCTTGTGGTACAGGATTGCCTTCGAAAGCCAATATGGATTACCTCCGGAACTTAGATTATACCCTTTCTAGTCCCGAAGACACCATCTCCATCAACATCCCGGTGACCATTCACATCATCCGGAGCAGCAATGGTGGAGGCGGCTTCAACGAAACACAAGCCTACCTCACAATATGTGATTTGAATACACGAATGGCCAGCGCTGGCATGTTTTTTTACGTGCCACAAGCTATAAACTTCATCAACGATGATGATTATTATAACGCGCCCAATTATGCTCCTTTATTCAATATGATCAGCTCGAACAACGTCCCTCGAACGGTCAATATCTACTATACTAACCTCTCTCAAATGGGACTTTGTGGCTTTGCCTTTTATCCTAATTCAGGAATTGGCGGTTTCCAAAACGATGGTGCGGTAGTAATGGGATTTGCTTGCTCTCAACCTACTGGTACTACCCTTACCCATGAAATAGGACATTTTTTCAATCTACCTCACACCTTCGATTTCACATCTTCAAACCCGTTAGACCCTCAAGCTGAGCTGGTTACTAGAAATTTTAACGAAATTGCACCCCGTTTAAGTGCCAACTGTAATCTAGAAGGTGACGGCTTTTGTGATACACCTGCTGATTTTATCGGGAATCGCTGGAGCTGTCCTTCAGGAAGGGTACAACTAGACCTCAATGGCGATCGTTTCAGGCCAGACTCGAGCTTCTACATGAGCTACTCAAGCGATATTTGCATGAGTCGCTTCTCAGCCCAGCAAATCACCGCCATGCGCACTACTCTGGTTGATACCAACGCATCGCGAGGTTATTTGCGCATCAATCCCATGCCCAATTATCCCCTCATTTCCAACGCTCCCTTACAATTGCAACCGGCAAACGGCGATACTGTTATTCCCAATCAAGCAGTATTCAGTTGGCAGCGTATTCCAGGCGCAAGCTTATACCAAATCAAAATTTATCTGTTCAACTTCGCCGTTGTAGATACCTTTACGGCCGACACTTTTTATGTAAATAGGACACGTGACATACGTCCCAACAGAACGCACAGCTGGGAAGTAAGGGCCATCACTGGGGCGCAATTGTGCACCCCATTTGGCGGAAGAATAAACTTTGAAAGCTCAAACTTGGCCTTAAACACCAGTCAAATAGTGTCCAAGCAAGCCCTACGCGTATACCCTACTAAACTTGATCAAAATGCTGTATTGTACATCGACCAATTGCACATTGGTATGCCTTTGTTGTTACAATTAAGAGACCTTCAAGGGCGCGTTTTGCAAGAGGCCACACTCCTTGTGGAAGAGGAGAAACTGTCATGGCCAATGCCATTACTACCAGCAGGTTTGTATTTATTGCAGCTCGAACAAGCTGGAAACCGAAGTTTTCACAAGCTTGTTTTGACGGATTGAACAGCTTGTTTTGGTTAAGTTTAGTTAATATTTTCAAAAAAATACCGTAAAAATATATTTATTTCACTGAATATCAGTTGATTAAAAATATTAATATTCAAATACTGCATTTTCAGTCGCTCAACTGGTATTAAATGTGAAAATTTGGCGACAAAATGATAATTTGGAGGTATGAAGAAAAATTACCTTTTCCTATTTCTTTTGGCTTCTCTTCTCCTTGCCAAACCAGCCATGGCACAGTTTGCCCCTGATGCCGTATGCGGAACAGAGGAACCTACTGAGGCGCATTTCAAATATATTGAAAGCATCAATGAACGCTTTGGATTGGATGTTGAAAACGACTCCAATGGCATTATCTACTTGCCTATTAAATTTCATGTTGTCACCGATATCAACGGCAGTAAATATGACTACAACACCTTACTAACTGTTTTTTGCGAGCTTAATCAAAAATTTGCAACAAGCGGCATACAGTTTTACATGCGCGGTGACGTAAATGTGATCAACAACTCCTTCTATTTTCGCCACACCTCAAATGCTACCGGTACTGCCCTGATGAATGAGCACAATGTCATCAGAAGCATCAATACGTACTTCGTTGACCTTTCCGCCATCGGCTTATGCGGTTATGCCTATTTCCCTGGCTCAGGACCTGGAGGCCCACTTCGTGATGGGGGCTTGATGATGAGTATTAGCTGTTCGCAAGTGGGCAATACCACCCTGGCCCATGAGATGGGACATTATCTTGCCCTCCCACATACTTTTGATGGAAGCAGTACCGATCCGCTGAGTCCATTTGCAGAACGCGTCACACGCAATCCCAATGAAGTGGCTCCACGCTTTTCGGCCAATTGTAACAACTTTGGCGATCGCTATTGCGACACCCCTGCCGATATTTATGGCTTCCGCTGGAATTGCAACAGCATGGCCCGAACAGATACAGATCTTAATGGAGATGTATTTCAACCTGATGCTGGCTATTTCATGTCCTATTCCTCAGACTTCTGCATGAATAAATTTTCACCGCAGCAAATGAATACCATGCGTGCTACGGTGCGTAGCAGCGGCACTTCACAAGCGCCAAGGGCCTATCTGACCGTATTTCCCATGCCTGCCTGGGATACCATTACAAGTAATGTAACACCTTTAGAACCATTGGCCAACGATCCTCCCTCTCCTGCAAACTTTGTTTTTTTCAGGTGGACCAAGGCTGCAGGTGCCACGCATTATTATGTGCGTATTCGTAGAAATAATCTACCCGTTACCGAGTTTATAACCACCGACACCACCCGGTTATTTACCCTTAGTTTATTGCAGCCAAACCTTACTTACACTTATACCATTCGTCCTTACAACCATGGTTGGACTTGCGTGGGGCCAAGTCAGGTAGGAACGTTTACCACAACCCAAGGTTATGGCGTTTCGGTTTTTGATCCAAAGCGCCAGGATGTAGTAGTGTACCCTAGCTTATTGGAGGCAGGACAGCTGTTGAACATTCGAAGCGGCGAAGCTCAATTACATAGCCTCAGCATGATCGATATGCAAGGCCGTACCGTCATGCAAACAAATCTTGAACCCAACAACAGCGCCTATCAAATTCAGCTACCGGCATTGCCCACTGGCATGTACCAGGTAAAGCTAGAAAGCAGTCGTGGTCCGCTTTTTGAGCGCATTGTGATTCGGTAATTTTGGCTCTCAATAGCTTGACTCAAACACTCGGCTTACAACTCCCGAGTAGGATTGATGTGCTCCAGTTCTATTACCTCGGCACCAACATCCAACTATCCGTAAAGCGCGATGACCTCCTTCACCCGCTAATTAACGGCAATAAATGGCGTAAACTAGCGGCCTTTGTAGAGCAAGCGCTTGATTTCGACAGCTTGGTAAGTTTGGGTGGCGCTTATTCAAATCATTTGTTAGCAGTGGCAAGTCTGGCCAAGGCCCTCGATAAACCCAGTTACGGGTACCTGCGCGGCGATGAACATCGCTCAGAAAACACCTATGAACGCTGGCTGCGGCAACTAGGCATGCAGCTTATGAAGCTCCCGCGCGAAACATACCGCGACAAAAGCAGTCTGTATGCCTATTTAAGCACCCAACACCCCAAGGCCTTGGTAATACCCGAAGGAGGCCACCCGCTGCCCAATCCCAACCGCTTGGCGGAGTTGTTAGATGAACAACCGCTCCCTTATCGACATTTATTGGTGAGCTGTGGCACAGGTGCTACCTTTTTAGCCTTGGCAGCAGGTCTAGGCGCTCGCAAGCAGCAAATGCAATTGCATGGGGTGAGTGTGATCAGTAACCCGAGCTTTCTTGCCGAATTGAATGCTCAGGCTCAATCTCGCTACCCCTTCAGCCAACTCTCCCCCCATCCCGAAAAAATAAGATTGGGCAAGTTGAGCCCCGCCATGTTGGCCATCAGCAAAGCTTGTTTCGAACAAACAGGCTTGGCACCCGACCCCATCTACGATGCGGCACTACTACTTTACCTACACCAATGCCTCTTAACCGGCAAAATAAACTCAGAAGAAAGTTGCTTGTGGCTGCACAGCGGTGGCATGCCAGGCTGGTCGGGTTATCCCCTAGAAAGTAAGCAGTTGTTCGGCCTGTAGGCGCATAAACATCAGGTACTCGACATTGGTAATCCGACCGTCCTGCATGTTTTTGCTGATCTGAATCAGGCGTGGACGTAAAGCCAGGGTGTGAGTACCTGCATAATTGAGCACATCGGCGAAATGCCCCATGGCCAAGGCGCTACCTTGGGTGCCATCAGAAATGCCTAGTAAGGCGGCTTTTTTATGCTTGAAGCTTGTTGGAAATTTGCAGGCATCAACCCAAACCTTTAAAATGCCCGGGAACGAGCCGTTGTACTCCGGTATCACAAATACAAACTTCTCGGTAGCGTTCACCACCTCCTGCATTTGCTCCCATGCTGCATTGGGCTGTTTCACCTTTTTGTAAAGGGTAGTCTCCAAAATATCAATAGGCATGTCCTGCAAGTCTAAAACACGGGCTTGCACGCCTAATTCGGCTAAAATTTCTTGGTACTGAGCAGCTACCTGACTGCTTACAGATTGGTCGCGACTAGTGCTCGCAACGATGGTATAATTCATAAATCAACTAACAGCTTTGAGCCTGCTAATGTTCGATTTATTAAATTGATTTTCTGCATAATTCAGATCCACCTCAAAGCGACTCACCCGTGGTTCGGCCGTTGGTAGGTGGAACATGGCATCCATCAAAATGGCTTCCACGATAGAACGTAGTCCACGCGCCCCCAATTTGTACTCCATGGCTTTGTCTACAATGAAGTCCATCACCTCTTCGGTAATCACGAGCACGATGTCTTCTAGCTCAAACAAACGCTCGTATTGCTTAAAAAGCGAGTTTTTAGGCTCGGTAAGGATGGCACGAAGCGTAGGTTTGTCGAGCGGATTTAAAAAAGCCACCACCGGCAAACGGCCAAGCAATTCGGGGATCAAACCGAAAGCCTTTAAGTCGTTCGGCATCACATACTGCAACAAGTTTTGTTTATCGATGCTCTGCTCCTTTGCATTGCCGAAGCCAATAGCGTTCAGCTTCACACGGCGGGCAATGATGCGGTCGATGCCATCAAAAGCGCCTCCACAAATGAAGAGGATGTTTTTGGTATCAACTTGAATGAATTTTTGCTCGGGGTGCTTGCGGCCTCCTTGCGGCGGCACGTTTACCACCGTTCCTTCAAGCATTTTGAGCAAAGCCTGCTGTACACCTTCCCCCGATACATCGCGGGTAATGGAAGGATTGTCGGCTTTGCGCGCAATTTTATCGATTTCGTCGAGGTATACGATGCCGCGCTCCGCTGCTGCCACATCGTAATCGGCAGCTTGCAACAGGCGACTCAAAATACTCTCCACGTCCTCTCCTACATAACCTGCCTCGGTAAATACCGTAGCATCGGCAATGCAGAAGGGAACGTTGAGCATTTTGGCAATGGTTCGTGCGAGCAAGGTTTTACCCGTGCCCGTTTCTCCTACCATGATGATGTTAGATTTTTCGATTTCCACATCAGCCTTTTCTTGCTGTTGGTTGATGCGTTTGTAGTGGTTGTACACCGCTACTGCCAAGGTGCGCTTGCCTTCATCCTGACCAATCACGTACTCGTCTAAGTAGTTTTTGATCAGCTGTGGCTTGAGGTTGTTGTACTTACGATAGTTCGCAGTGCCCTGACCCTTCTCGGCACTCGCCTGCTCCAGCATAATTTCGTGCGCTTGCACAATACAACTGTCGCAAATGTGCGATTCAAGTCCTGCTACTAGGATCTTCGTATTTTCCTTGTCCTTGCCGCAAAAAGAGCAATGTACCTTGGTTTTAGTTGCCATTGTTTATTTTTTCGGACTGCGCACCAACACGTCGTCGATCATGCCGTAAGCTTTTGCCTCGGTAGCGCTCATCCAATAATCTCTGTCACTGTCTTTTTCAATCTTGCTGAAAGTCTGACCGCTGTGCTCTGCGAGAATCAAATATAACTCATCGCGCACTTTTAAGGTCTCTTTCAACGCAATTTCCATTTCAGACACCTGTCCTTGCATGCCACTCATCGGCTGGTGAATCATCACCCGCGCGTGCTTGAGGGCTGTGCGTTTGCCAGCAGCACCAGCGCACAACAATACCGCTGCCATAGAGGCCGCCATACCTGTACAAATGGTAGCTACATCCGCACCTACAAACTGCATGGTGTCGTAGATGCCGAGACCAGCGTAAACCGAGCCACCGGGACTGTTCAGATAAATCTGAATGTCGCGACTGCTGTCTACCGAGTCGAGGAACAACAACTGCGCCTGGATGATGTTGGCCACCTCATCGGTCACCGGCACCCCCATAAAAATGATGCGATCCATCATCAAACGTGAAAACACGTCCATGCTGGCTACATTCATCGGGCGCTCTTCAATGATGTATGGGGTCAAATTATTGACCTGGTGTTTTACATAGCCATCGATGGCTGTACCGCTTTGGCCTAAATGGCCCACGGCATATTTCCTAAATTCTGTTTGAAAGTTCATTGGCGAAATTTACTTATTAAACAGCATTTTCTTTGGTAAGTTTCTCAAATTCTTCAAAAGACATTGGCGCCTCGCTTACCTGTACTTGCTCGCGGATAAAATCTTCCACTTTGCGGTACTTCATCGAGTAGTACACATTGGTGTAATTATCTTCTTTCTGCAAATAATCGAGGGCGTATTTCTGGAGGGTTTGATCGTCCATCGGGATGCCGTAGCTCGAAAACTGGCGGTACAACAAGCCTTTGGCTTCTTCAATAATGTCTTCACCTTTGATTTCGATGTTATTGGCTTCCAACACTTTGTCGATCAACAAATCGCGACGCAACTGCTTGGCATACTCTGGATACTGCTGCTCGAGGGTTTGAGCGTCAACCGGATTTTTGGCATTCGACAACAACCAACGCTTCAAAAAGCCATCGGGCAATTCAATGCCGTCGGTTTGGAAGAAAGCTTCCATCACCTGGTTGCGCAAATAACGTTCAGCTTCTACTTGGAGTGAACGACCCAATTCCAATTTCACACGCTCGGTGAAGTCGGCTTCGGTTTTGATGTCTTCGTTGCCAAATACTTTGTTGAAGAAGGTGGTATCGAGTTCGGCCAAACCTTCACGCATGACATTACTCACGGTAATTTCAACTGTGCGGTTGATGAGGGCCAATTCTTCTTCTGATTTTTTGATGCCTGCGGCGATGGCAGCGGTATCGTTGCCAAAAATGAGCTCCAACTGGGTGCGGGTGGCGTAGTCTTTGCCAATGCCTGTCAACTCAGCACGTAAAGCCTCATCGGCTAAGTCGGCCAATTTCACCATGCTAACGGTAACCAGACCGCCAACTTTGATTTCGCCGGCTTCGTCTATTTCACGGATGCGCAAAAACACCATGTCGCCCGGCTCTGAAATGGCCGGATAGGCATTTTCGAAATGACGTGAACGGAGGTCTTTGATGTAATTATCGAGCATTTCCTGCGCTGGTTCCACCTGGTATTTGGTGAAGGTTTGGGCAGGTGCTGCAATGTTTACTTCGGGCTTGAGACCGATGCTGAATTCGAAGGTGAAGCTTTTGTCGAGCGCGTCGCTGTCGCCAAACGGATCGCTATCGGTTTCTGGCATAGGCTGGGCAAAAATATCGAGTTTGTTTTCCTCGAGGTAGCCATTGATGCCTTCTTGCACCATTTTGTTGAGCTCTTCGTACAACAAAGCTTTGCCGTACATTTTTTTCACCATGCCCACAGGCACCATGCCTTGGCGGAAGCCGGGCATGTTCACTTTGCGACGATATTGTTTGATGGCCTCGTCTAAACGACCTGCGTAATCGGCTTGGTCGATGTTGATGATGACTTTATTTTCAAGGGAATTAACTGCTTCTGCGGTGATGTTCACGGTATGATGGATTTAATTTTTTTTTTAAACACGGAGGTCACGGAGGACACGGAGATTTATGATTTCCGATTTAGGATTTATGATTTCCGATTTGGGCTTTATGATTAAACACGGAGGTCACGGAGGACACGGAGATTTTTTTTTAAAACACGGAGGTCACGGAGGTCACGGAGAATTGTGATTTATGGTTGAAGATTTCCGATTTGGGATTTATGATAAGTGGCTGATATCCGATTTTTCTAAGCACCAAAAAAACGCCTACGCTATCAAATTTACGTCTCGCTAATCCGAAATCGCCACTCTGAAATCACTAATCGCCAATCGCTAATCCAAAATCGCTAATCGCCAATCCAAATCATAAATCTGAAATCATAAATCTCAAATCCTAAATCATTCTGTGCGGATGGAGGGACTCGAACCCACACGCCTTGCGGCACCAGATCCTAAGTCTGGCACGTCTACCAATTTCGCCACATCCGCTTAACGACACGCCTTGTCGTATGCCCTTTTGCCGCAGGTAAAACCGTGGGCTTTTAAGGACTGCAAAAATACTATTTTTTATACAAATAGCCAAGTCTTTAACCTTTCTTCGAAAATCTAGCCCAAATCAGCGGAAACGAATCATTTCGTAGCACAATTTGTTTAGTTTTATCCTCGAATTCAGTGATTTTATGGAAGCAGCAGCACCCAGCAGGGAAGAAATAGAACGTGGTGAAATATTAAGGCGCTACCGGGCCTTGTTGCGGGCGGTGAAGCCCTTCATGAAAAAAGGCGATAAAAAACAATTGCGCCTGGCTTTCGACATGGCCTTGGATGCGCACAAAGACATGCGCCGCAAGTCGGGCGAGCCCTACATCTACCACCCCCTTGAAGTAGCCCGCATTGTGGTAGAAGAAATTGGTTTGGGCACTACCTCCGTGGTTTGCGCCTTGCTGCACGACGTGGTGGAAGACACCGAAATTACCCTCGAGCAAATAGAAAAGGAGTTTGGCAATGTGGTGGCCCGCATCATCGACGGCTTGACCAAAATATCTGGACTCTATAATAAAAGCACCAATACTTCCGACCAAGCCGAGAACTTCCGCAAGATGTTGCTCACCCTGGCCGACGATGTGCGGGTAATTTTGATCAAGCTGGCCGACCGGCTGCACAACATGCGCACGCTCGACAGCATGCCGAAGGACAAACAGCTGAAAATAGCTTCAGAAACCAGCTTTTTATTTGCCCCCCTCGCCCACCGTTTGGGTTTGTATGCGGTTAAATCGGAGCTCGAAGACCTGTCGCTAAAATACACCGACCCCGAAATCTACAAAGACATTGCCCGCCGCTTGCAGGAAACCAAGCTCAAGCGCGACCGCTTTATACGCGACTTCATCGTCCCCATCCGAAAAGAGATGGAGGCTTTGGGTTTGCCCTTCGAAATCAAAGGCCGTCCCAAATCCATTAACTCCATCTACAACAAAATGCGCAAGCAAGGGGTGGAATTTGACGAGGTGTACGACCTGTTTGCCATCCGCATCATTTTGGAGAGTCCGGCCGAAACCGAAAAATCGGACTGCTGGCGGGCCTACTCCATTGTTACCGATATGTACCAGCCCAATCCCAACCGCCTGCGCGACTGGGTGAGCACACCTAAGGCCAACGGCTATGAATCGCTGCACACCACCGTGATGGGCGCTGGCGGCCGCTGGGTGGAGGTACAAATCCGCACCAAGCGCATGGATGAAATTGCTGAAAAAGGTCTGGCTGCGCACTGGAAGTACAAAGAAAGCGGCAACGACAATGCCTTCGATGCTTGGCTCACCCGCATCCGCGAGGTGCTCGAGAACCCGGAGCCCAACGCCCTCGAATTCATCGACAACTTCAAATTGCAGTTGTACGCCAAGGACGTATTTGCCTTCACCCCCAAAGGCGACCTTATTAAACTGGCAGCAGGGGCTACAGCGCTCGACTTCGCTTTCGAAATCCATACCGACATCGGCATGAAGTGCATCGGCGCCAAGGTAAACCACAAAATTGTGCCGCTGAGTTACCCGCTGCAAAACGGCGACCAGGTCGAAATCCTCACCTCCAGCATCCAAAAACCCAAAAGCGACTGGCTCAAATTTGTAACCACCGCCAAGGCCAAGAGCAAAATCAAGCAGGCCATCAAGGATTACCGCCGCGAGATGGCCGACACCGGCCGCGACATCTTTGAAAAGAAGATGAAGCAGTGGAAAACACAAATTACCGAGGAGCTCATGAATAAAATCCTGAGCCAGTTTAAGCTGCAGTCACCCGTCGACCTCCACTACCTCATTGCCACCGAGCGCATCGACTTGGCCCAGCTCAAGGCCTTTGTGCTTGAGCCCAACAAAGCCGCCGAAAGTCGCGCCAGCTCGCGCATCGACGAAAAAAACTTCGGCAATTTGGTACGCAGCAACAGCAGCGCCGCCGACGACCTGCTCATTATCGACGATAAAATCAGCAAAATCGACTATACCCTCGCCAGCTGCTGCAACCCCATTCCCGGGGATGAGATTTTTGGCTTTGTGACCATCAGCGAGGGCATCAAAATCCACCGGGTAAACTGCCCCAACGCCGTACACCTCCTCAGCAAATACAGCTACCGGGTGGTGAAGTCGAAATGGACCCAAGCCTCCGAAGTAAGCTTTTTGGCCGGCATTCGCATCACAGGGCTCGACGACATCGGCATCATCAGCGGCATTTCGCAGGTAATCAGCACCGACCTCAAGGTAAACATGCGCTCAATCAGCGTATTGTCGAACGACGGCATGTTTGAAGGCACCATCATGGTGTTTGTAAACGATACCAAGCACCTCGACACCCTCATGCGCAAGCTGCTGCAGGTGAAGGGCGTGCTCAAGGTCACCCGCTTCGACTCCCATCCCGACTAAAAAAGGAACCCCTTTTCAGAAATAATGTTGATATTCGTTTAAACGCCACTATGCAATCGGTCAATACACTCGTTGAAGAAGTAAAGCTCATTTTTTCGGCCTACCTCGAAGAACATGGTCACCGCAAAACCCCCGAGCGCTTCGCTATTTTGGAGGAGATTTATTCGCGCAACGACCATTTTGATGTGGAATCGCTCTACATCCAAATGAAAAACCGCAATTACCGGGTGAGTCGGGCCACGGTGTACAACACCCTCGACCTGCTGCTGGCTTGCGACCTTGTTACCAAGCATCAGTTTGGCAAAAACATGGCCCAATTTGAGCGGGCGTACGGTTATAAGCAGCACGACCACCTCATTTGCATCGAATGTGGGCGGGTAGAGGAATTTTGCGACCCCCGCATCCAGGAGATCCGCAGCGACATGGGTAGTTTTTTTCACCACAGCGTAAAACACCATTCTTTGCACTTATACGCCAGTTGCGACCTCCAAAAAGCCGAGGGCAGTTGTCCACATTTCAACAAAAACTAAAAAACATCTAAAAACCCCTTATTTTTGGGTTTTAATAGCTGTAAATGAAAGTAGATGTGCTATTGGGCCTCCAGTGGGGCGACGAGGGCAAAGGCAAGATTGTAGACGTAATAACGCCCAAATACGACATTATTGCCCGTTTTCAGGGCGGACCCAACGCCGGACATACCCTAGAATTTGATGGTACCAAGGTGGTGTTGAACACCATTCCTTCGGGCATTTTCCGTCCACACGCCATGAACATCATTGGCAACGGCGTGGTCATCGACCCCGTAACCCTCCAGCGCGAGATCACCAATTTGCTGAAATTGGGTGTGCCGGTAAAAGACCGCCTCTACATTTCGCGCAAAGCCCATTTGATCATGCCCACCCACCCTATTTTGGATGCCGCCTATGAAAAGGCCAAGGGCGATTCTAAAATCGGCTCCACTTTAAAGGGCATTGGTCCTACTTATGCCGACAAAATTGGCCGTTCTGGTCTGCGCGTCGGCAACCTTGGCGGCAGCAGCTTCCAAGCCGCCTACAACAACATCCGTGAAAAACACCTGCAAACCTTACGTTTGCTCGACTATACCGACCCAGAGCTGGCCGAAAAAGAGCAGCGCTGGCTCGATGCGGTGGCTTTTTTAAGCGACTACCATACTTGTGACAGCGAATTAGTGATCAACCAAGCCCTCAAAGCCGGCAAAAGGGTATTGGCGGAAGGTGCCCAGGGTACTTTGTTAGACATTGACTTTGGTTCGTACCCCTTTGTAACTTCTTCGAACACCATTACGGCGGGTGCTTGCACCGGCTTAGGTCTTGCGCCGCAAACCATTGGCGAAGTATTTGGCATATTTAAAGCCTACTGCACCCGGGTGGGCAGCGGTCCTTTCCCCACCGAGCTCCACGGCGAAGCGGGAGAAGAGCTGCGCAAGCTGGGGCACGAGTTTGGTGCTACCACCGGGCGACCACGCCGCTGCGGCTGGATTGATTTGCCTGCATTGAAATACGCCATCATGCTCAACGGCGCCACCCAGCTTATTATGATGAAAAGTGATGTATTGAGTGGTTTTGAGGAGATTGGTGTATGTACCCATTACCAAACCGCCGAAGGTTTAACCGATGTGTTGCCGTTTGATTTGGCGGAAGCCAAGCCTGTGATTGAGATGGTGCCGGGTTGGCAGCAAGATTTAACGGGCATGACCTCCATTGAGCAATTGCCGGTGGAGTTGCACAACTACATCGCCTTCCTAGAAAAGCATTTAGAAGTACCCATCAAAGTGGTTTCGGTTGGTCCCGATCGCACCCAGACCCTCTACCGTTGAGCGGCACCCGTATAAAAATTGCTGCCCAGCGCGAACAGTTTGCGCTCCACCAACTGCTGTTTCATTTTAGGGAGGCGCCTTATGTGGTGGCTTTTAACAGCAATATTTTGCCCAATCAGCAGCTGCCCGAGGCTTACCAGCAAATTAGCTGGCAGCTGGCGGTGAGTTATGGTGAAGCCTTTGCACCCGAAAGCGGTTGTTTTGATGCTTTGGAGACTTTGGTGAGCGGCTCGCCCGATCATTATGTGGGCTTTTTGACCTACGATTTAAAAAACGAGCTCGAGGCACTGCACTCTGCCCATCCCGACGGCATTGGCTTTGCACCCATGTTGTTTTTTCGGCCGCAGTTGCTCATCAGCTGTCACGAAGGCGAAATCGTGCTGCAGCGCGACGAACTAGATTTTGCAGCCGCCTTGCCCGGCATTTTGGCCGCCCCGCTCACCGAAGCCAGTGTGTTGCCCCAGCTGCATTTCAAGCGACAGGTGAGCGATGCTAAATATTTGCGCACCGTAGATGCCATTCGGCAGCACATTACCGAAGGCACCGTGTATGAGCTCAATTATTGCATGGAGTGGCATGCCAAGGCGCCAGCGCTCGATTTGTTGAGCACCTACCGGCGTTTGAATAAAAATACCAAGGCGCCTTTTTCGGTGTATT
Source organism: Sphingobacteriaceae bacterium (assembly GCA_030682795.1). Classification (GTDB taxonomy): domain Bacteria; phylum Bacteroidota; class Bacteroidia; order UBA7662; family UBA7662; genus PNNG01. The sequence continues at coordinate 8,652 of JAUXNJ010000041.1, read as the reverse complement.
TAAAGGCGCAAGACCGCTACCTGTTGAGTGCGAGTCCCGAGCGTTTCTTGCGCAAAACCGGCCAAGAACTCCTCAGTCAGCCCATCAAAGGCACCATTGGCCGTGCCGAGCTGCCCGCCGACGATAAAAAGCGCATGCAGCAACTCGCCAGCGACGAAAAAGAGCGGGCCGAAAACGTGATGATTGTAGATTTGGTGCGCAACGACCTCTCGCGCAGTTGTGTGGCAGGCAGTGTGCAGGTGCCCAACCTCATGCAGGTGTACAGTTTTAGAACCGTGCACCAAATGATCAGCACCGTTAAAGGCGAGCTGTTGCCTGGGCAATCGGCGGTGCAGGCCATCCGCCACGCCTTTCCGATGGGCTCCATGACTGGCGCGCCCAAGATCAAAGCCATGGAAATTATCGAAGCGCTCGAGAGCAGCAAGCGCGGCTTGTACTCAGGCGCGGTAGGTTACTTCACCCCAGATGGCGATTTCGACTTCAATGTGGTGATTCGTTCGTTGCAGTACAATGCTGCTACGGGCTACCTCAGCCTCATGACCGGCAGCGCCATCACCCACGACTCGGTGCCAGCCGCCGAACTGCAGGAGTGCTTGTTGAAGGCCGAGGCGATTTTGGCTTTGTTTAGGCCGGCTTAGTCCAGCAACCTGTCTAATCCAACAGCTCACTTGAGGTCACAAATTGTGACCTCAAGATAAAAACTAGCTTTCCTTCCTCCGCTTAGTTGCAGTATAGTTGTGAGCCATATTGTGCCATCTCATACCAAACTTAAAACCGTATACCTGTTCGAACAACCTAATTTTAAGCGTTCAATTGCTTAAGTTTATGCCGTGTCATCTACCGAAAACTACCTCCAAATAAACCGCGACGCCTGGAACCAGCGTACCGAGCTGCATTTAAAGTCTGAGTTTTACGGGCTTGAAGCCTTTTTGAAGGGAAATCTTCGCTTAACGACATTGAATTGGGTTTATTGGGGGATGTAACCGGCCAATCGATTTTACATTTGCAGTGCCATTTTGGGCAAGACAGTCTTTCGCTTGCCCGTCTCGGCGCGCAGGTAACCGGCGTAGATTTGTCTAACCAAGCCATTGCCCACGCCCAGCGTTTGGCCGGTGAACTGCAAAGCGATGTACGTTTTATCTGTTGCGATGTGTACGAGCTGCCCCAGCAACTCAACGAGCAGTTTGATGTGGTTTTTACCAGCTATGGCACCATTGGCTGGCTGCCCGACCTGGACCGTTGGGCGCAAACCATTGCTCATTTTTTAAAGCCCGGCGGGAAGTTGGTGTTTGTGGAGTTTCATCCGGTGGTGTGGATGTTTTCGAACGATTTCAAGAGCATTGTCTACCGCTATTTCAAAAGCGACCCCATTGTAGAAACCGAAACCGGCAGCTATGCCGATACCCATGCCCCCGTGCAGCTTACCTCCGTTACCTGGAACCATGGTTTGGGAGAAGTAATGAGCAGTTTATTACGGTTGCGGCTCCAAATCACCCATTTTGAGGAGTTTGACTACTCGCCCTACAATTGTTTTCAAGGCACCGAAGCCATTGCCCCAGGCAAATTCCGCATTGCTCATTTGGGAGATAAAATACCCATGGTGTATGCGATTTGTGCCGTTAAAAAAAGCAATCATCGAACATCCTTGTCCGATTAAAATCTTCCCCCTACCTTACAGCCGTGGAATTATTCGCGTTTTTCAACAGTCTACAGCCGCTTTCCCCTGCAGCCAAAACTGCCCTGGTGGCCATCATCCAGGAAAAAAGTTATGGCAAAAACGAACACATCCAAACCATTGGCAGCAGTTGTCGCACGGTGTATTGGGTTAAAAGTGGTTGTGCCCGCATCTTTTATTACAAAGACGGCACCGACATCACAGAGCATTTTGCCTTCGAAAACCACCTCATTGTACGCGCCGAGAGTCTGTTTACCGGAAAACCCACCTCCAAAGGCATCCAGGCCATCTCGCCAAGCACCCTCTATGCCATCGACTCAGAAAAATTATTCCAGCTTTTCGACCAGCAGCCCGATTTGGAGCGGCTCTTTCGGCGAATCATCGAACGGGAGTATGTAAACAGCGTCAAACGGCTCGAGAGTTTGCAGTTCAACACCGCCAAAGAGCGCTACCTAGAGCTGCTCGCTAGCACCGACTTTGTGCAAAAAATCCCCCTCAAATACATTGCCTCTTACCTCGGCATCACCCAGGTATCGCTGAGCCGCATTCGGGCCGAAATCGTTTGATTACTTATCATATGTAAAAAGAAGCACGCCCTGCGCTGCGGAGCTTTGTAGTTCAAAGCAGCAACATGGCTCAGGCAGCAAAGCAAGTACAACTCGGACTCCAAGAAAACTGGAAGCAATTCACCATTCTGGTGATCGTAAACGCCTTTGTAGGGGGCATGATTGGTATGGAGCGCAGCATTCTACCCCAGTTTGCGGAGGAAGTGTTTGGGCTGGCCTCCAAAACCGCCCTGTTGTCGTTCATCACCGCCTTTGGCTTGGGCAAGGCCCTGTATTTCACAGGCCGGCTCGCCAACCGCTTTGGCAGGCGCAATTTGCTGGTTTTTGGCTGGATGTTGGCCCTGCCGGTACCCTTGATGCTGCTTTACGCCCCGCACTGGAACTGGGTAATTGCCACCAATGTACTGCTGGGCATCAGTCAGGGCTTTACCTGGAGCAGCACCGTGGTGATGAAAATAGACCTGGTGGGCGAAAAAAACCGGGGCTTGGCCATGGGCTTGAACGAATTTGCGGGTTATTTTGCTGTTGGACTCGTGGCCTTTCTCACTGGCTACCTGGCCAATCGCTACGGCATCACTCCTTATCCTTTTTACCTGGGCATGGGCATTGCTGTGGTCGGACTTGGCCTCAGTTGGTTTTGGGTGCAGGATACCCGGGCCTTTGTGCAACAGGAAAGCGTGATTGACAACAGTCCGCAGCTCAAGAACGTCTTCCTAGAAACCAGCTTCAAAAACAAAACCCTAAGCTCGGTTACGCAGGCCGGTTTGGTGAACAACCTCAACGACGGGATGATTTGGGGGCTGCTCCCCATAGTACTTATCTCGCTGCATTACAACAACCAACAAATAGGCCTCCTAACCGCCATTTATCCTGCGGTTTGGGGCATTGGACAGCTGTTTACAGGCAAAATGGCGGACCATTATTCCAAAAAAGCCATGCTCTTTTGGGGGATGTTGCTTCAGGGCTTGGCCATTTTGTGGTTGCCCGGAAGCAGTAATTTTTACGTATTGGCGGGCTTATCGGCTGTGTTGGGACTCGGAACTGCCCTGGTATACCCTACTTTTTTAACCAGCATTGCGCAAGCCACTTCGCCGCAACAAAGGGCTGAGAGCATTGGCACCTTTCGCTTGTGGCGCGATCTGGGCTATGCCATCGGCGCTTTGTTGTCGGGCCTCCTTGCCGATGCCTTTGGCGTAGACGTAGCCATTTACTTCATTGCCGGACTCACCCTGCTTTCGGCTGGCATTATTCAAGTACGCATGCCTGCCAGCATCAAGCTATAAATTAGCCATTAAAAAAGCCGCATACCTTTCGATATGCGGCCTTCGCTTTATTGGTGAGGCAGCTTATTCAGCAACCACTTCAATTTTAAATTCCGCCTTTACTTCGCGGTGCAGGTCCACTTCAACAGTGTAAGTTCCTACTTCCTTGATGTCGGCTTTGATTTCGATGCGACGACGGTCAACATCAAAACCTTTGGCTTTTAATGCATCGGCTACCTGGAGGGTAGTGATGGCACCAAAGATGCGACCTTTTTCACCCACCTTCGCGCCGAGGCTGAGGGTAAGTTCGTTCAAACCATTGGCCAATGCAGTTGCATCGTTCTTCAGTTTTTCTTGCTTAAAGGTAGCTTGTTTTACGTTTTCGTCACGCTCTTTGAGGGTAGACTTGTTCGCTACAGCGGCGAGGCCTTCGGGGATGAGGTAGTTACGACCGTAACCGTTCTTCACCTTTACTACATCATACTTGTAGCCGAGTCCTTTGATATCTTGCTTTAAAATAATGTCCATGATTCTCTCCTCCTTTTACTTCATTCCGTCGGCTACATAAGGCATCAGGGCAAGGTGACGGGCGCGCTTAACGGCCTGACCAACTTTACGCTGGAACTTCAAAGAGGTACCAGTCAAACGACGTGGCAACACTTTTCCTTGTTCGTTTACAAACTTCAAGAGGAAATCTGCATCCTTATAATCAATGTACTTAATACCGTTTTTCTTGAAGCGGCAGTATTTCTTGCGGTTCTCGTCCTTAACGGGAATGGCTGCAAAGCTATTACTAATCATATCAAGCCTCCTGGTTTACATTTTTCGAAGCATTGCTGCGACGTGATTCGTTGTAGGTGATGGCATACTTATCGAGTGCCACAGTGAGGAAACGCAAAATGCGCTCGTCGCGACGAAACTCGAGCTCGAGCTTGTCAACCAAAGTGCCTTCTGCTTTGAACTCCATCAGGTGATAGAATCCGGTAGATTTTTTCTGGATAGGATACGCTAACTTACGCAGGCCCCAGCTAGCCTGGTGAACGATTTCGGCGCCGTTTTCCTTCAGCACCTTCTCAAACTTCGCGACCGCGTCTTTTACCATCTCGTCGGTCAACACCGGCGTCATGATAAATACGGTTTCGTACTGATTCATTAATTTTCAGTTTAGGTTAAAAAATGGAATGCAAAGGTAGTGAATCATCTTCAGTAATCCAGCCAATTAGCAGAAAAAAGAAGTTAGCATCAGCATGTTCTACACAAGACCTGTCCCGCCAAAAAGATTTAGCTTGCTTATTGACACTAAAAAGCTTATATTGATGTTTTACTATCACATGTTTTGGTTTTAATCAACAATTTTATCTTATGAAAAAGTTAGCATTCGTATTTGCAGTCTTGTTAATGGCAAGCTGCAGCAAGGAAGAAAAAACAGCCAGTGTACAGTTTAGACTTACCGATGCCCCCGGCAGTTATGATGCCGTATTGATTGACATCAGCTCCATCGAAGTAATTGCTGGCGATGCCCCTTTCACCGTGAACTTAGTTCGGCCCGGTGTTTACAACCTGCTCGATTTTACCAACGGCATCGACACCCTGTTGGCCGACATCGATTTGCCTGAAGGCCGCATGAACCAGGTTCGGCTCATTTTAGGCAACAACAATTCGGTAGTGGTTGATGGAGATACTTTTGCCCTGGCAACACCATCGGCACAGCAGAGCGGACTCAAGCTCAATGTGCAGTATGATTTGGTGGCTGGCGTTAATTATCAATTTGTGCTTGATTTCGACGCCGGTCGTTCGATTGTACGGCAAGGCAATGGCGGCTACTTGCTCAAGCCTGTGATTCGCGTATTCACCAATGCACAAAGTGGGGCCATTCGTGGGCATGCCCGTCCCGATAGCGCAGCCGTTTACGTAATGGCCATTGCCGGTACCGACACCTTTGGCACCATCCCTCCTGCCGACGGTCGCTTTTTATTAAAAGGCTTACCAGCTGGCAGCTACAATGTAGTGGTGCAAGGTGGAGGCAGCTTGGGTGACCTTTCGATTAATAATGTGGGAGTTACCATCGGCAATGTCACCGATTTAGGAGAAGTCAGCTTCTAAACACAAACAGCATCTAATAAAAGAGGGAGCCTGGCTCCCTTTTTTTATGCGCAAAGTTGTGGAAAAGCTTTGCAAAATGGGGATGCGCTGGCCCTTGAAATGTTTACTTTTGTGAAATGGAGAACTATATCGTATCGTTCCGGAAATACCGTCCCGCCAGTTTCGACATGGTGGTGGGGCAGCACCACATTACCGGCACCTTAAAAAATGCGATAAAAACACAGCAGCTGGCCCAAGCCTTTTTGTTTTGCGGTCCCAGAGGCGTAGGCAAAACCACCTGTGCGCGCATCTTTGCCAAAACCATCAACTGCACCCAGCTGGGGGAAGATGGGGAGGCGTGTAACAGCTGCGACTCCTGCGTATCGTTTAACCGCGGCGGCTCCATGGCCATTCACGAGCTCGATGCCGCCTCCAACAACTCCGTCGACGATATTCGCAGCCTGGTAGAGCAAGTGCGCTACGCTCCCCAAGGCAGCAAATACAAGATCTATATTATAGATGAGGTGCACATGCTCAGCACCGCGGCCTTCAATGCTTTTTTGAAGACGCTGGAAGAGCCACCTTCGTATGCCATCTTCATTTTGGCAACCACCGAGAAGCACAAAATTCTGCCCACCATCTTATCGCGTTGCCAAATTTTCGATTTCAACCGCATCAAGGTGGAAGACATTGCCATGCAGCTCGAAAGCATTTGCAAGCAAGAAGGCATCACCTACGAATACAATGCCCTGCACGTAATTGCGCAAAAGGCCGATGGCGCGCTGCGCGATGCTTTGTCGATCATGGACCAGGTAGTGAGCTTTTCGGGCGGACAATTGAGTTACGCAGCGGTGATCGAAAACCTCAACATCATCGACCACGACTATTACTTTAAGGTCACCGAAGCGCTGCTCATGCAGGATTTGGCCGGGGTGAGTTTGTTGCTCGAGGAAGTAATCAGCAAAGGCTTTGAAGGCATCAACTTTATCACTGGTTTGGCGGGGCATTTTAGGAATTTGCTCATGACCAAAGATCCACGTACGGTAAAGTTGCTGGAGGTGAGCGACGATATTAAAGCACGCTATCAGCAGCAAACCCAGCAGGCTCCGGCAGGCTTTTTATTGACGGCCCTCAATTTTGCCTCCTACGCAGAAGTGAATTACAAACAGGCCAAACAACCTCGGCTGTTAGTGGAGTTGGCGCTGATGAAGATGTGCTTTCTGAATCAAATGCTGTACCCTGAGCAATTGGCCCAGGAAGTAAAAAAAAAGTCTAGTGCCGACGCTCCAGCCGTTGTAGATTTCAAAATCCCTGCTCCCGCGGCAATTAAAATACAAGGAGTTGGCAGTTCGGCCGGCAACGGTTCGTACATAGTTGAGGCTACTACCGCCAATCCAAGTCATCCTGCAGCTGCTCAAACTGCTGCCATAGCTTTGGAACCCCTGGCTCCGGTAGCTCCAATCCCCCCCCCTCCGCTTGACCCTGATTCAGCTGATGCAAATCCTCCCCAAAAAACTGAAACAGCAGCTGGCGCAGCTTTGGAGCATGCCAACACCCACCAAACAGAACAAACAAGTCCTGCTGCTTCAACGATTGCCATAAATAAAGTGCCTGTCTCGGCAACGGCCTCCACAAAAGGCACCAAAACCATGGCTGGTGGCATGATCAAGGTGGGTAAAAACTTGGCCGGCATCAAAACTGCGGTGGCGCAAGTGGACGAAGCTGATGCAGCTACTTCCGCAGTATTGGAGCAGGGCAATCTCTCCTTTGCAGAAGCTTGGCAAAAGGTGTTGGCAGAGATCAAGGCCGCTCGTAAAGACTACCTCTTTTCGATCTTAAACGAAGCGCAACCAGTGCTCAATGAGGCACAATGTTTTCAGATTGCCATCCACAGTGAGGCCCAACAACAAATTTTTGATCCTGAAAAGCAAGAGATTTTAGAAAAAATTCGGCATTGGACAGGAAATTTTTCGATAGATTTTCAGTATGTTATTTTAGAAAAAGAAGCAGAAGCTATAAAACTTGTAACATCTGCCGACAAATTTGGCCGAATGGCTGAAAAAAACCCACATTTATTGACTTTTGTGAATGCCTTTGGACTTGACATTGATTATTGAATGTTCTATATTGCATCCAATATTTCAATTTAGTTGACGAAAACACAAAAAAAAGTCGAGACCATGTTAGTAAAAATCCCCCTCAAGAACACAGATGAGTCTGCCATTGTTGACGATCATGTGTATGAATTCCTCACGGAAAACCCTTATTTAAAGAAGATTGGCTTTGTAGCGAATTTGCGTAAGCATTCACGCGGCTATGCCTTCTTCCAAAAAAACTGGCCTTTGGGCGATGGTGCTTACAAAAACGAAACCATCTACCTCCACAAACTTATTGCAGAGAAATTCATTCCTAAGCATGAGTCACCTGAGCGTTTGTTGGTGAATTTGTTGAACGGAAATCCTTTGGATTGTCGCTTAGCTAACCTCGAATGGGCCATTCGCGCCAAAGTGGTAAGGAACACTACCAAAACCGAAAACCAGTTTGGTTTCCGTGGTGTGGTAAAAAGCGGCAAGAAATTCCGTGCCATCATTTTCTTCAACAAAGAGCGCATGGACTTAGGCTTGTTTAACACGCCTGAAGAAGCTGCTGTTGCTTACAATAAGAAGTCTATGGAGTTGTTTGGCAAAACCAATGGTTTGAACAACGTTCCAGAAGCGAAATAAAGCATTAAAAAACCTCTAGGAAAGCCTCAACTTAACGGTTGGGGCTTTTTTTTTAACACAGAGCCTTATTTTTGGAGGCTTTCTCTCCTTGTTAAAATGGCAGTTTCACGTTGAAAAGGCTGATGGGGTGCTAGAAGCGGCTAAAGTAGGGAGAGGAGGCCTTTCCTCGGTTGAGGCTTGGCTCGAAGGAACACAGATGGCTGTTACACAGCCAAGTAAAAACATGCGGCGTGAATAGTTAAGGTCGTTTTACAATTCGAAGTTGTAGGGCTTTTTTTTTAACACAGAGCCTTATTTTTGGAGGCTTTCTCTCCTTGTTAAAATGGCAGTTTCACGTTGATAAG